>CAXMOP010000056.1:0-14218 GCA_964195155.1 uncultured Kiloniellales bacterium
CCAAGGCGGTGGCTCCGTCCGGGGCCGCGTCGACCGCGTACCCCTCCCGGCGCAGACCGACGGTGAGGGCGTCGGCAAGATCGGCTTCATCTTCGACGATCAGCACCCGCATGAGTCCAGGCTATGTCCGAATCGAAACAACCAACAGCAGACCGGCAACGGTAACCGACTCCCTTTCCCGACACGCTGGGGGCCAGCGTATCGAATGAACCGTCCCGGCCGGTGCTCCGAACCCATCCCGTCATCGCGACTACAAGGAAGGGAGGGACGATGACTGATGTACGAAGGGCGGTGCCCTTTGCCGCCATCCTGGTGCTGTTTGCCATGGTGGCCGCATTCGGCCTTGCACCATGGGACGCCAGCGGCGCCGATCACCTCGACGCCTCTACGAGCTCGCCGACGGATCACGTGTGCTGCGGCTCGAAGACTTCGACGTCACTAACGGGCCCGATCTTCATGCGCTCATCAGTCCGGTGCCGAATCCCGAGTCACGCGACGATGTCACCGCCGGCGGCTACATCGACCTCGGTTCCCTCAAGGGCAACCGCGGTGCGCAGAACTACGACATCCCCGCCGACTACGAGCTGCCGGACACGCCGTTCAGCATCGTCATCTACTGCCAGCCGTTCCACGTGTTGTTCGCCAGCGCGACCACGGACGCCGACGGGTAGGAAGGTGCTGAACAATGACGAGTGCTACGAATTTTTCGATGTGACGGTCGACCCCAAGTCGGACATCGAAGAGGTCAACGAAACCAACAACATCGCCCGACTCTTCTAGCCATGCCTTCTCCTTCCAATGGAAATCGACCGCGTGTCCGCCGCAAAGTCGGAGGTCTGATTCAGGCATCGTGCGCCGGTCACGCTCTCGTTCCATAGGCAGAGAACTCGAAGCCCGCTTTTTCGGTAGGCGGTATATGCGGTTTCCGAACAGGAGTCAGGGTCCAGCTTCCGGTGATCCGCAGACACGGCAGCCGCATCGTCAACGGTTGCCGGGGTGTCAGCTGGCGCCAGGGAGGTAGGGGCCCTGCAAGCATCGGCGGGGGTACTGCAGGCCTCGATCGAGCTGGCCACCCGCTCAAGGCCCCCTTCGGCGTGCCGATGCACCCAGCAGGCCTCGAAATCCGTTCTCGGCCCCGTCGAACACAATTCTCCAACGGAGTCCCCAATGCCCGAAGGCGACAATCAGTCATCGCTGCCCTCCTTCGTGGTGATCGGTGCCGCAAGGGCCGGAACCGAGACCCTCAACGCATGGCTCAACGACCACCGGGACGTGTGCATGAGCCCTCGCGAGGGCCTCGACTTCTTTCTCGAGAACGGATCCTGGGACAAGGGGGTCGGCTGGTACGCGTTGCGCTTCGGCACCTGCGCCTGGGACCAGACTCGCGGTGAAAGCTCCCCTGCATACGCCGACACCCACCTCGACCCAGGCGTGCCAAAGCGAATGCACTCGGTGATCCCAGACGCCAGGCTGATCTACCTGGTCCGCGAGCCCATGGAGCGGATGCGTTCGATGTTCCGGCACCGGGTTAGCGCAGGCAGCGAGACCCGGGCCTTCGCCGCGGCCGTGGCCGATGACCCGAACTATCGAGAAACCAGCCGGTACATCAGCCACGTCGGCGCCTTCCTCAAGCATTTCAACAAGAAGCAAATGCTCGTGATCACCTCCGAGCAACTGGCTGCCGACCCCCAAGGCACCATCGGTGCCGTGCACGCCCACATCGGAGTCGTCCCGACCGAGTTGTCGACGGACAAGGGGCGACGCGACGTTACGGCGGATCAGCGACTCGAATCGACGGTCTCTCGCCGCCTCAAAGCCAACCCCTCCTATTGGCGGGCGCTCAACCGGTCATGGCAACTCCGCTCGCTCCACGAACGGGCTTTCACCAGGCGGGGAAGCATGGCATCGACGCGTCTCACCAAGGAGACGGACGCCGAGTTACGCCAAGACCTGGAGAAGGACATCCAGGCGCTCGAAGTGTTCATCGGGCGCCGTCTCACCGAGTGGGGTCGTTAGGCGCGCCGTCCGATCGAGGCGGCCGTTCAACGGCGCCGACCGAACAACGATTCGGAATCACGGGTGTCGGTTCTTGACCCGTTTCTCGGAGGTTCGCCAGACAGCGACAGGGGACCAGCGGCACTACCCTTTGCGGTTCATGACCACGAACCATGACGAGAGCGGAGCCGCCTACCTCGGCTGGCTGATGCGGCGCCGCGGCATGTCATCTCCGAGGCTCGCCGACCTCACCGGCGAGGTCTCTGGCTCGGCCATCCGCTACTACGTCCGCGGCGACGCGGTCCCCCGGGAGGACAAGGCGAAGGTACTCGCCGTCCTGTTCGGACCACGCGACGGGCAGAAGCTGCTGCGCCTGTGGGGATACGACGAGCTCGCCGATGGGTTTGAGGATGACTTCTCGGCAATGCTCCACGGACACGAAGCCGCGGTGGAGGCGCTGCTCGCCAGGAACCGCCTCGAGTACGACGGCGAGCCGCTCACCGAGGAACAAGCCGTCGAAGTCGAGAGCTTCATCGGCTTCATCAAGCTTCGAGATAACGGCGCCTAACGCCAGGCGGGTGCTGAACCATGACGAGTGCTCGGCGCCGCCCCCTCGCTCGAGAGGCCAGCAGCAACTCAGTTTCTCCCGACCGCGACGACCCGCTGGAGGATTGCTCGCACCCTCCTAAGCCATTCGCTCCGCGAGTTGGCTCGCCCCTCGATGGGCGACTGCGGCGATGGACAGCATTGGATTGATCCCCGAAGCGGTTGGGAAACACGATCCATCCATGACGAAGAGGTACACCGTATCATGGGCCTCGTTCTCCGGCCCCACCACCGACGTGGCCGGATCGCTGCCCATGCGGGCAGTCCCCATCTGGTGAAAAGTGAAGTAGTTGGTCTGGTTGGAGCCGTAACCGATCGCATCAACATCGGCGGCGAAGTCCTCGAGGGTTCGGCCGCTGCCCGGCCTCCACCTGACCGGGCGGATCGTCGAGGAGAACAGCTCCTCGGCGCCGGCGGCGGCATAGAGCTGGGCGGCCCGCCGCACCCCTTCCCTGATGTGGCCCTGGTCGTATTTGGAGATGGCGTATTTCCACACCGGGGTGCCGTCCTTGCGCAGCTTCACCTTCCCGTGGTCGCGGTCGCGCAGCAGGATCCCGCCGACGTCGAGATGGCCTAACCCGAGCACGTCGCGCTTGAACGAAGCACCATCCTCCCAGCCGAGGAAAGCAGCAGGGAAGAGCGGATGGACCGGTGCGGTCTCGAATTTGAAGCCGTAGCCCTTCCCGTCGAGGTTGGCGAACTCGTCGGAGTAGCGAGCCTGCAGGATCCCGGACCAGGGGTCGACACGTTCTTCGAAACGAGCCCATACCGCGGTGACCGGGTGCAGCCGTAGATAGTCACCCGCCGCAGCCCCGCCGAGGCCGCTACGCATCAGAATTGCCGGGGTGTTGAGCGATCCGGCCGCCAGCACCACCGCCTTAGCCTCCACGGTAAGCGCCCGGCCACCGACCGTCGCAGTGACACCGGTGGCGGTGGCGTTGTCGGTCGTGACCAGGTCCACGGATGCCCCGGTGACGATCCGGGCTCCGTTGGCCGCAGCGTCGGCGAGATAGGTCAGCAGCGTCGACTGCTTCGCACCGATCCGACACCCCATCGTGCAGTAGCCGCACGAATCCTCGGTACACCCCACGGCGTTGCGCGGCATCTCGTCGACATGCCAGCCGAGCTCTCTGAGGCCCTTCTCCAGCAGCTGTGCCCGCGGTGACGGGAAGCCGTAGTCCTGGTTGACTTGGAGCCGGGTTTGCACCGCCCCGGTGCTCTGGTCGTATTGCTCACCGGTGAACACCTCGCTGAACCCGGCGGTGGTGTCCCACTCGATCCGCACCTCGGGCGGAGTTGGGAACGACGTCGTGTAGTTGATGACCGTGCCGCCGCCGAGGGTGGCCCCCGAGAGGACGACCATCCCGCCGTCCGCGGTCGTGTTGAGGGCCCCGTCGAGATACAGGTCCCGGTAGGCGTCGGACTCGAGGTGGGTGAAGTCGGATTCGTTGTGGTAGCCGCCCGCCTCGAGGACGATGACATCGAGGCCGGCGGCGGCGAGCACACCGGCCGCGGTGCCGCCACCCGCTCCGCTTCCGACCACGACCACGTCACAGGACATCGTCGTGTCGCCGTTCACCTCGGTGATCGGCACCGTCTTGGCCATATGCGGTGGGGGTCCATTCGGACCGGGGTAGCCCATCGCACTCCACGCCACCGGATGAACGTCGGGGTCATCGGTGGTTACCCACAGCAGCGCAGTCAGGGTCTTCAAGGCCTTGATCCCGCCGCGAATCAGGCTGAGCCGGTGGCTCTCCATGGACCGAATGGCGTTCGCCTGTTCGGGTGCGGCAAGTGCGCTGAATCGTTTGGGCTTGCCGTACAGCAGCAGGCCGCCGATGCTCGAGTTGAGCAGCATCAGGAACTGGCGGAGGTCTTTGCGGTGCTGGTCGTTTGGCAAGCGGGCGAACACGTCGGAAAACCGGTCGGCCAGGCCGAGGGCCCGACCGGGTGTGGTCCACGCCGGGCCGTCGCCGTCGACGCCGGGCAGCAGCGTGTCGACGATCGCGGTGAGGGTTGCCAGATCCTTGTCGCTGAGCGTCACGCCGCGAACCTACCAGGGCTCGGTCGTCGTGCGCCTGGCTCGGGGTAGCTGAGCGGAGTAGCGTTGCGTCAATGACGGGCGCGAGGCGACTCCTGTGGCCAGTGGTTGTGCTGGCTTTGATCATCGCTGCGTGTGGCCCCGACGATGAGGAACAGCGCGCCATCGATGAGGAACAGCGCCTCATCGCCGAGCAGCAGCGCATCACCGATCTCGAGAACGTGATCACCCCTCCCCCGGCGACCGAGGAAGCGTAGGACGAGGAGGGCGCCGGCGTGCTCGAGATCGCGACACTGCTCCCGATCGAGAGTGGGCGGTTTGCGGGGGAGCATTGGATCAAGTGGACGCTCGAGGAGCCGATTCCCGATCCGAACGAGTTCCACATGACCTATCAGGTGAACATTCGAAGCGTCGAGAGCGACGTGTATGGCTTCGGATGGACGATCCCAAAGGGCGAAGAGCCGTTCGCCAGCGGGTTCTGCCTCGACGATCGACCGAACTGCGCCGACGGCACCATTCCGGTCACCGTCGTCGTTGGGCCGAATCTGGACGAGTTGACCTTCTTTGTTCCCGAGGGGACCTTCGGCGAAGCCACCGACCTCCGAATATTCGGTTTCATCCAGACCTTCCCGGAGAATGGTGATCCGATCACCGAGGACGTCGGCGACGGTGCGCCGATCCCGATGGGCTTTGATGAACGGGATCCGTGTTAGCGGTTAGGTTGGTCGCGTGACCGCAGCCGATATCGCCTCGACCCACCGCAGATCGCTCGATTCACCCGAGGAGTTCTGGGCGGAGGCGGCTGCCGCGATCGAGTGGGTGAAACCGTGGGACACCGTGCTCGACGCCGACGCCTCCCCGGCGGCCCGCTGGTTCGTGGGCGGCGAGCTCAACACCTGTTACAACGCCCTGGACCGGCACGCCGACGGCGGTCGAGGTGACCAACCGGCTCTGATCTATGACAGCGCAGTGACTGCGTCGAGCACCACCTACACCTACTCCGAGCTGCGCGACCAGGTGGCACTTTTCGCCGGTGTGCTGGCCCGGGCCGGGGTGGAACGGGGCGACCGGATCGTCATCTACATGCCGATGATCCCCCAGGCCGTCATCGCCATGCTGGCCTGCGCCAGGCTGGGTGCCGTCCACTCGGTGGTGTTCGGCGGGTTTGCCTCGAAGGAGCTCGCCGTGCGCATCGACGACTGCCGGCCAAAGCTCATCGTCACTGCGTCTTGCGGCATCGAGATCGACCGCGTCATCGAATACCAGCCGCTGCTCGAGGGAGCCATCGACATTGCCACGCATCAACCCGAGCACGTCGTCATGTATCAGCGGGAGATGGCCACCGCCGACCTGCAACCGGGCCGTGACCTCGACTGGGACGAGGAGATGGCCACCGCCGTCCCGCACGACTGGGTCCCGGTGGCAGCGACCGATCCGCTCTACATCCTGTACACGTCGGGAACGACTGGCGAGCCAAAGGGAATTATCCGCGACAACGGCGGCCACGCCGTGGCCCTGAAGTGGACGATGCAGAACATGTACGACGTGAGCCCGGGCGAGGTGTACTGGGCGGCGTCGGACGTGGGCTGGGTTGTCGGTCACTCATATATCGTCTACGGGCCGCTCCTCCACGGCTGCACCACCGTGCTGTACGAGGGCAAGCCGGTGGGAACCCCCGACGCCGGCGCCTTCTGGCGGGTGATCGCGGATCACGGCGTTGTCTCGATGTTCACGGCACCGACAGCGATCCGGGCGATCCGCCAGCAGGATCCCGACGGCGCACACATCGGCGATTACGACCTGTCACGGTTCCGTTCACTGTTCCTGGCTGGTGAACGCTGTGACCCAGACACCCTGGCCTGGTCGACCGAACAGCTCGGCGTGCCGGTGATCGACCACTGGTGGCAGACCGAGACCGGGTGGGGGATCGTGGCCAACTGCCTTGGCATCGAGATGTTGCCGATCGTTCCCGGCTCATCGGGCCACCCGGCGCCCGGATGGGACATCGCGGTACTCGACGCCGACGCCAAGGAGCTTGCCGCCGGCGAAATCGGCGCTCTGTGCGTCCGGCTGCCGATGCCACCGTCGTCGCTGCCAACGCTCTGGGAGGCGGACGATCGGTTCGTCAACACCTACCTGACCGAGTTTCCCGGCTTCTACCAGACTGCCGACGCGGGCTACATCGATGAGGACGGGAACGTGTTCATCATGTCCAGGACCGACGACATCATCAATGTTGCCGGGCACCGCCTCTCCACGGGGGCGGTCGAGGAGGTGCTCGCCGGCCATGGGGATGTCGCCGAATGTGCCGTGGTCGGGGTTGCCGACGAGCTGAAGGGCCAGGTCCCCGTTGGATTCCTGGTACTGAAGGTGGGCGCGGAGCGTGACCACGCCGGGGTCGTGGAGGATGTGATAGCGGCGGTGCGCGAGCAGATCGGCCCGGTGGCGTCGTTCAAGCAAGGGGTCGTCGTCGACCGGCTGCCAAAGACGAGGTCGGGGAAGATCCTGCGTGGCACGATCGCCAAGATCGCCGACGACGAGCCGTGGGAAATGCCGGCCACGGTCGATGACCCGGTCATCTTCGACGAGATCGCGGCGTCCCTGGCAACGATCGGATATCCCCGATAGGAGGATGCTGAGCAAGGTCACCCGGACGCGTACCCAGGGTTCTGGAGCTGCTATATGACGCTGTGAACCCTGGGTACGCGGATTTGGGTCAAGCGAGCGACGGCTCTTAGGCGAGGGCCCTTCGGTACTCGCGGACCGCAAGCGGGATAAAGATGATCAGCAGGATCGCAATCCACACAAAGGACCGCCACAACCAGGGCTGGAGCGGGGTGCCAAGGATCAGGGCGCGCATGGCGTTGACGACGCTGGTCACCGGATTGATGCGAGCGATGGCCTGGAGCCAGCCGGGGAAGGTGGCAATGGGGGCGAAGGCGGAGCTGGCAAAGACCAGCGGGAAGATCCACACGAACGTCGCCGCCTGAGCAGTTTCCACGTCCTTGACGGCGAGACCGATCGAGGCGGAGATCCAGGAGAACGCATAGCCGAAGAGCACACCGAGCAACACCGCCAGGACGCCGGCAGCAACGCCTCCTTCGAAACGGAACCCCAGCAGGAAACCGACCGCGGTAACCAGGATCATTACGAGGACATTGCGCACTGCGTCCGACCCCGTCCTGCCGATCAGCACTGCGCTTCGACTCATCGGCAGCGAGCGGAACCGATCGATGAGTCCCTTGCCCATGTCATCGGCCAGTCCAACACCGGTCTGGGTCGATCCGAAGATCGCCACCTGGGCGAAGATGCCGGCCATGATGAAATTCGTGTAGCTCACGCCCCCGGGCAGGTTGATCGCACCGCCGAACACCAGCACGAAGATCAACACCAGCATCACCGGCTGGACGGTCGAGAACACCAGCAACGTCGGCACCCTGCGGTACTTGAGCAGGTTGCGCTTGGTGAGGACCGCGGCATCGGAGAGGAAGCGCTCGATGCTCCCCTGTCGCAGCGTGGTCTGGGTCGGTGTTTGGGTCGTATCGGTCATGTCCGGCTCCTGGCGGTGCGGGCAGCGTCATCGACGGCCTCCTGCTCGGCCGGGATCTCCTTGCCGGTAAGGGTGAGAAACACGTCGTCGAGTGTGGGTCGGGTGATGGCGAGGTCTCTCAGTTTGATGTTCTCCCGGTCGAGACTGCGCACCGCCTCGGTGATGACCCCGACGGGTTCGGCAACGGGGAGGCGGACCCGACCGCTCTCCTCGTCGATGCTCGGCGCTTCGGTCCCGATGCTGCGCACCGCAGCGGCGGCGGCAACCACCTCTGACCTGACCGCGACCTGGAAGTCGAGGACGTCTCCACCGACCAGCTGCTTCAACTCCTGGGAAGTGCCGGCGGCAATGATCAACCCGTGATCGATCACGCTGATGGCGTCGGCGAGGAAGTCGGCCTCCTCGAGGTACTGGGTGGTCAGCAGCAGGGTCGTTCCTTCGTCAACGAGCTTGTTGATGAATTCCCACAGGTTGATCCGCGCCCGAAGATCGAGGCCCGTCGTCGGCTCGTCGAGGAATAAGACCTGTGGCCGGCCCACCAGGCTTGCGCCGAGATCGAGCCGGCGACGCATCCCGCCCGAGTACGTCTTGACCAGCCGGTCCGCGGCGTCGGTCAGGTCGAATAGTTCGAGGATCTCGTCGGCTCGGCGCCTGGCCTCCTTGGTGCGGAGCCCGTAGAGCCTGCCGACCATGACGAGGTTCTCCATGCCGGTAAGGATCTCGTCGACCGCGGCGTATTGGCCGGCGAGGCCGATGACCCCGCGAAGCTGAGCCGCCTGGTCGATCACGTCGAATCCGGCGACCTGGGCCGTCCCCGCCGTCTGTTCGAGGAGGGTGGTGAGGATGCGGACCACCGTGGTCTTCCCGGCGCCATTCGGGCCCAGGAGCGCCTGCACGGTGCCGGGCGGCACCGAGAGATCGACGCCTCGAAGCGCCTCGATCGTCCCGTAAGTCTTGACCAGTCCTTCTGCGACGATGATTGGGGGCTCGGTGTTCATTTGGAGCGAGAGGATACGATGGCGTGGGGGCGGGGGTGCCGCTTCGGACCGACGCGGCACCCCCGGCGTGTAGCTTCAGGGTGGGACGAGAGGAGGACGAGGCGTCGGCCGATACCGCGCCTGTGCGACATGGCTGACAGCCAAGACACTCCGGTTCGCAACATTCGCGTCATCCGGGCGGCCTACCTGGTAGGAGGTCTGCTGATCGGCGCTGCGGCCGCGTGGATCGCGATGTCGTCGGTGCAGCAAGCCCCACCGCCGCTGTATCCGGAGGGCGCGGCATCGCTCGGCTATACCAAGAGCCTGATCCTCTTTGTTGTGCCGATCGCGGCGATGGCTGCCTGGTTTCTCTGGCCGGGCCACCACGAGAACCGCCACTGGCGGCCCTTCGGGTACACGATCGGCTTCATCACAGTCTTGTGGACCGGGCTCGACATCCTGCTGGCCCACACCTTCTTTGTCTTCCCCGACCCAGATTCGGCCACCGGGATCGCCATTCCCGGCCTGGACCCGGCAACCGGGTGGGGGTGGAACGTCCCGATCGAAGAGGTGCTCTTCTACATCCTCGGATCGGCCTACCTGGTGCTCGCCTATATCTGGGCGAGCGAGGTCTGGTTCCCCGACCGGGACCAAGCCGATAGTGAATACGTTGGACGCTGGCCTGGGCGTCTCGGCAAACTGGTCAACCCCTGGTACGTCGCCTACGGCGTGGTCGCGGTTGCGATCGCGATCGTGATCAAGAAGGCCGGCTTGTTCGGCGCGGATCAGGGCGGGTTTCCCTGGTACCTCATCTACCTGATCCTGATCATTGTCTTGCCCGCGGCGGTGCTGTTCAACTTCGAATTCCGCTTCGTCAATCTTCCGGCGTTCCTGGTGACGGTGATGTCGATCATCATCATCGGATTGGTCTGGGAGGTGACGCTTGCCCTTCCCTACGGTTGGTGGAATTACCAGGCGTCGGCGATGCTCGGAATCTTCATCAGGCCGTGGAGCAATCTGCCGATCGAGGCTGCGATCCTGTGGGTGGCGGCAGCCTGGAGCAATGTCGCGTTCTACGAGCTGTTCCGCATCTTCTATCACCGCAAGCCAAGGGACCCGGTCGCTTCAGCCGCCAACAACCTCGTCTAAGTCCGGGCCGGCGCCGAGCCGCTCGAGGAGCTCTCGAGCCCGATCGCGGTAGGTGCGCCGATTGAGCTCCGAAACGTCGCCGCGGGTGCCGAGTGCGGAGAGCAGCAGCGCCTCCTCGTACGGCATGCCAAGGCGCTCAGCCTCGGCGAGGCCGCTCTGCCAGGTGCGTGTCGCCTTGCGCCGGTTGCCGGCGAGTGCCTGGTACATCCCCCAGGCGTGGTCGACGCCGGGCCTGGCCATTCCTACGCTTCGGCCGAGCCGGCTCATCGACTGACACGCCCGCTTTGCGCTGCGTTGCATCTCCTGGCGGTTTCCGGGATCCTCCCGCTGGGACCGCTCCCAGCCGGCTAGCCACACCCTGGTGGTTGCGGCAAAGCCGTCGTAGGCATGCGGAGCGGTCAACCATTCGGTGCGCTTCATAAGATCGAGAGACTCGCTGGCGTTCGCCAACGCTTCTTCGGGTCGCCCCGCCCACCACAATCCGAGAGACAGGAAGCCGAGCCTGGCGATCTGTGACGCCAGCTCTCCCACCTGGTCGGTGAGGTCGGCGGCGTCGTCGAGCCCGACGATCGCGGCGCTGAGGTCCCGTTGCCGCATGGCGATGGAGTCGCCCCAGACCTGGCTCCACACCATGTGCAGGCCCTCGGCCAGCTCGTCGGCCTCTTTGCGATGCAGTTGGTAGCGGGCCTCGGCCTGGTCCCATTCCCCCGATTGGAGCAGTTGATAGGTCCGAACCGCCGCCGCGTTCAACGAGTCGTAGGCAAGGTTCAGGGAGTCGAAGTCGTCGATGGCGCCGTCCGTCTCCGACCCCGCACGCGGCCAATCACCTACGGCGGTGAGGAACACACCGCGATTGAACCGCACGTCGACGGCGGCGTGCGAGTCGCCGGAGGCCTCGGCTGCGGTGAGTCCGCGTTCGTGATACCGATCGGCGACACTGCGCAACCCCGCGGTGCCGGTCCCATAGGCCAGGAAGCTGTAGCCGCGGGCGAGGACGCCGCTGGGCGGTATCCGTTCGGCCTCGTTGGTCGCTTTGACCCCGACGTAGAACAGGGCCGGTGCGTCCTGGCTGGAGAAGGTCGTGGTCGTCATTGCGAAATAGGTCGTCGCTACCTGCTCGATCTGCTCGTATTGCCCGATGCGTCGGCTGGCGAACAACCGTGGCGCCAGGCGGTGCGCCACCTGGCGAAGGCTCTGGGCGATGAGGCCGAACCAGAGCCCGGGTCGAGTCCTCGGCATGGGGTGCCCGAGTGTGGCTGCTGCATCGAGCAGAGCCTCGTGGCTGGCGGGGAGATCACCGAGCGCCCGGTAGGCGGCCCCGAGCGATGTTGAGCGGCGGGCGCGCTGCAGGGGTGAGGCGGTGGCCGCATCGAGCTCCTGGGCCTCGATGAGGAAGCCGATCGCCTCCTGATATGAGGCGATGCTCATCGCGTACTCGGCAGATCGGCCGAGTGCATCCACGGCGCGACCTGAGTTGCCGGCGCGCAGCCAGTGCTGGGCGATGGCAGGATCCACCGCCGATGGCTGCGCCCCGGCCCGGTCTTCGAGCCATTCCGCCACCCGCGCCTGGATGAGGCGCCGATCGGTTTCCGGCAGGGTGCCGTAGGCGACATCGGCGATGATGGCGTGCTTGAAGCGATAGTCATCGTCGCCGCTCAACCGTTCGATGAGCTGATGCCGTTCGATGTTGGCCAACTGCTTGCGCACCTCGTCTTCGGTCGTTGGTGACGAATGCACCGCCGCCACGCTGGCAACGTCGAAGTCGCGCCCGACAACGCTTGCTACCCGAAGCGACATTTGTTCGGGCAGGGGGAGCTGGTCGATGCGGCTGGCAACGGTGCTGTGCACGGTGGCGGGGTAGGTGAGGTTGATCAGTGCATCCACATCTCCGGTGACGTGGCCCTCGGCGTCGACCCGGATGATCCCCTCGTCCCGCACCGCAAGGGTCAGCTCCTCGGTAAACAATGGGTGGCCCTCGGTGCGTTCGACGATGGCCTTGGCCAGGTCCTCGGGGAGCGAGCTGACGTCGAGGCGCTGGCTCACCAGAGCAGCGGTCTCGGCCTCGGTGAGCGGGCCAAGATGGATGACCGACATGTGCGCCGCCTTCCCGAGGAACGTCTGGTTGGCCAGCTGGGCTTCGGCGTCCGGGCGCATGGTCACCGCGATCAACGTTCGCGGGATGTTGAGCAGCGAGCCGAGGAGCTCCCACGAGGGCAAGTCGAGCCAGTGGGCGTCCTCGATGACCAACAGCGTGGGGGTTCGCTCCAGAAGCTCCGAAAAGACGATGTTGAGTGCCTCTCTGGCCGCATCGGGGTTGGGAATCGCCGGCTCGCCGACGGCGGCGGACAGGCCGAGGATCTTTTCGACGAGCTGGCGCCGATGCGGCGCGCCGGGAAGCAGCTCTTCGAGTCGTGCCGGGACGGCTGATTCGCCCCCGAGCAGCTCGACCAGGGCCGGCTTCCACGCCTGGTACGGAATCGTCGACGCAAGCTGGCTGCCCCGCACCACGACGCCGCGGATCGCAAATCGCTGGGACTCGCCGAGCAGGTGGCTGATCAGACGGGACTTGCCGATGCCGGATTCACCTTCGATGATGAGCAGTCGCCCCTTGGCATCCGCAGCGATCACGGTCTCGAGCTCGAAGGTGAGCTGGGCCACCTCGTTGGTGCGACCGATCAGCGGCTGGCGGCCAGGAAGATCCGGATCGAGCTCGGCAATCGGAGTAAACACGCGGGTCTTGCCCGGGAGCCCTTTGAGTTCTCTAGCGGGCCGTTCCTCGAATGCCATGCGCCGGCGGACCAACCGCACGGTCTCATCGTCACAAAGGATGGTGCCGTCGGACAGTTCCATCAGGCGCGCCGCCCGGTTGACCGCAGTCCCGACCACTGCGTGCTGTCGCCGCCAGGTGCTGCCGATGTCGCCGAAGAAGGCGATACCGCTGGCGACTGCCGCCGGCGTCGATTCTCCGAGTCGATCAAGGAGCGCCTTCACCGATTGGATCGCACGGAGGGCATCGTCGTCGTGGGCGTGAAGAGCGGCGCCCCACATGGCGATTCCGATGGTTCCGCGATCGTCGATCAGCACGTTGACCACGGAGCCGCCGAAGTCGTCCACGGCCTGCTGGAAGCCAGCGGTCAGCTCGTGGATTCGCTCGACGCGCCCGGGATCGTCCGGGTCGACCCTCCGAAGGCGGACGAATGCTGCATTGACTCTTCGGTATTCGGCGAACGACTCGAGCATGCCGGCCTCGAAGCGGGCGCGGACGATGTCGGGGACGAACGGTGCGACGGTTGCCGGGTCAACCGCCCGGCCCTTTGCGCTGACGTCTCCCATCGACGCCGGCTCTCGCAGAACGATGCCGCGAGGCGCGAGGCGCTCCTCCAGGTCGAGCAGCAATGCGGTCTCTGCGGACAGCGTCACCTCCCCGGGCCAGGCATCGTGGAGGGTCGGCATCAGCTGCTCGATGGCGTCTCCACCGGCGATCGGGATCCATGAGCCGTTGTGCCCGCCCGCCGTCACCAACCAAGCGTCACCGGAACCAACGGCGATGCGGAACTTCAACCGCTCGGCACCCGAGTCGCCGGCGACGCGTTGCTGGATGGCGTTACCACAGCCGATGGCCGCACGAGCCGCGCCGCGAAGGCTGCCGTGGTCTCCGGCTTGCCAAATCGCCAGAAGGCCATCGCCGACGAAATCGACGATGGCACCGCCGCTGGTATGGACGAGCAAATCCAGCTCGTCGAAGGCGGCGCGCAGCCGGGAGCTGACTTGCTCAGCTCCGGCACTTTCGTCGCTGCTGGCGGCCTCGGTCATCGCGGTGAAGCCGACCACGTCGATGAACATGGCTGCTGCGGGGATGAGCTCTTCGGTCGGCCCGAGCGGCTCTTCGCCCCGCTCGGC
>CAXMOP010000057.1:0-8699 GCA_964195155.1 uncultured Kiloniellales bacterium
GCTCTTCAGTGTTTCGCGGTTGAACAACGCCTTGAGCTTCTCCACGGGCGCCATTCTTGCAGCGTGCGAGTGCGCAGGAGGTGTCGCATCGTGCGGCGTCGCGTCGTGCGGCGTCGCGTCGTGCGGTGTCGCGTCGTGCGGTGTCGCGTCGTGCGGTGTCGCGTCGTGCGGTGTCGCGTCGTGCGGTGTCGCGTCGTGCGGTGTCGCGTCGTGCGGTGTCGCGCAGGGCCGCCGCACTCGGTAGCCTCGGGGGCGTGGAACCACCAACCGACTCACGAGGCGACACCGACCCGGACGAGACCGACGAATGGCTCGAAGCCCTCGACTCGGTCATCGGGGTCGATGGCCGCACCAGGGCCGAGTACTTGATGGCACGGCTGATGGATCGCGCCAACGAGCGCAACGTCTCGGTGGCCGGTGCCGTGTCGACCCCGTACTTCAACACGATCCCGCCGGAAGCAGAGCCGGCGATTCCGGGTGATGAGGATCTCGAGCGCAGCATCATGAGGCTCATTCGGTGGAATGCCGCGGTGATGGTCATCAGGGCCAACAAGGCCGCAGAGGGCATCGGCGGCCACCTGTCGACCTTTGCCTCCTCGGCGACCCTGTACGAGGTCGGGTTCAATCACTTCTTCCGCGGCAAGGCCGACGGGACCCCCGGGGACCACCTCTACATCCAGGGCCATGCCTCCCCGGGGATCTACGCCAGGGCCTATCTCGAGCACCGGCTCGACGAAGCCGATCTCAACGGCTTCCGTCGTGAGATCGGCGGCGGGCTTTCCAGCTATCCCCACCCGAGGCTGATGCCCGAGTTCTGGGAGTACCCAACGGTGTCAATGGGCCTCGGACCGATCAACTCGATCTACCACGCCCAGTTCCTCAAGTACCTGGCGAACCGGGGTCTGGACGATACGACCGGGTCGCGGGTCTGGTGCTTCCTCGGAGACGGAGAGACCGACGAGCCGGAAACGCTTGGATCGATCTCGCTGGCCGGCAGGGAGAAGCTCGACAACCTGACCTGGGTGATCAACTGCAACCTGCAGCGACTCGATGGACCGGTGCGGGGCAACGGCAAGATCATCCAGGAGCTCGAGGGGGTATTCCGCGGGGCCGGCTGGAACGTCATCAAAGTGATTTGGGGATCGAACTGGGACCGGCTGCTTGCCAAGGACGTCGACGGTGTGCTGGTTGACAAGATGAATACCACCGTCGACGGCGAGTACCAGCGCTACAAGGCCGAGTCCGGCGCCTTCGTCCGAGAGCACTTCTTCGGGCCCGACCCACGGCTGCGGGCCCTCGTCGATGACATGACCGACGACGAGGTCTGGGACCTGCGCCGCGGGGGCCTCGATAGCGCCAAGGTGTACGCCGCATACGACGCCGCAACGCGGTTCACCGGTGCTCCCACGGTGATCCTTGCCAAGACGATCAAAGGCTGGCGCCTTGGGCCCGACGTCGCCGGCAAGAACGCCACCCACCAGATCAAGAAACTGACCAGCCAGCAGCTGCGCGGCCTCCGCGATCGCCTCGACATCCAGGAACAGATCCCAGACGAGGCGCTGGAGGCGGACGATCCGCCGTACTACCGCCCTCCGGTCGACTCGGCGGAACACGCATACCTCGAGGAAAGCCGCGCCGCGCTCAACGGACCGCTTCCGAGCAGGACCCTCGACATCCGGAAACCGATCGTGATGCCGGCCCATGAGGTGTTCATCGAATTCGATGAGGGCTCCGGTAGCAACGCCGTATCGACGACCGGTGCCTTCACCCGGCTGCTGCGAGGTCTCGGCCGGGACGACGGGTTTGGGGAGCGGGTGGTACCGATCATCCCGGACGAGGGCCGCACCTTCGGTATGGATCCGCTGTTCAAGGAGATGGGGATTTACGCATCAGAGGGTCAGCTCTACGAGCCGGTCGACCACGACATGATTCTCTCCTACAAGGAGTCCAAGGACGGCCAGCTTCTCGAGCAGGGGATCACCGAGGCGGGATCGACCGCAAGCTGGATCGCCGCTGCCACCTCCTATGCGACCCGCGGCGTGCCGATGGTGCCGTTCTACACCTTCTACTCCATGTTCGGATTTCAGCGGGTTGGCGACTTGATCTGGGGGGCATCGGATTCGCGGGCTCGCGGCTTTCTCCTCGGGGCAACCGCCGGGCGCACGACCCTGGAGGGTGAAGGGCTGCAGCATCAAGACGGGCACAGCCACGTGCTGGCTTCGGTCGTGCCCGTGTGCCAGGCCTATGACCCGGCGTTTGCCTACGAGATGGCGACGATCATCGAGGACGGGCTGCGCCGGATGTACGTCAACGACGAAGACATCTTCTACTACCTCACCCTGTACAACGAGAACTATCCGCAGCCTCCGAAGCCGGCCGGGTCCGACGAGGGGATCCTGCGAGGCCTGTATCGGTGGGCGGATGCACCGGGAGGAATGGACCTGCGGGCCACGATTCTGTTCTCGGGGCCATCTCATCTTGCGGCCCGGGAGGCGCAGAGCGAGCTGGCGGAGCAGTACTCGGTCGGTGCCGAGCTCTGGAGCGCCACCTCCTACAAGCGGCTGCGCGAGGAGGCGATGTCGGCGGAGCGTTGGAACCGTTTTCACCCTGCCGAGACGCCGCGGATCCCGATGGTGACCGGCTTGCTGGCGGACGCACCAGGCGTCGTGGTGGCGGTCACCGACTACATGCGGCTCGTTCCCGATCAAATCGCTCGCTGGGTACCCCGCTCTTTCACGTCGCTTGGAACCGACGGTTACGGGCGCAGTGATACGAGGGAGGCGCTGCGCGGCTTCTTCGAGACCGACGCCGGCAACGTCGTGGTAGCGACGCTTTCGGCGTTGGCGCACGACGGTCGGGTCGACCCGGGAACGGTCAAGGATGCCGTGGAGCGCTACGACATCGACCCCGACGCGGGAGACCCCTGGACGAAGTAGAACTTCGCCTCTCCCGCAAGCGGCAGCGCAGCGGGTGAGGCGCGAGGCGACGAAGTCGCCGAACTGAGGGGGCTCCTGACTCGATGCCCCGTCTGCGGAGTCGCTGCCCCCTCTGCGGAGTCGCTGCCGCAACTCCGCGTCTCCCCCGCTTTGCGGGGGAGACCAAGCCTTCAGACCCGCTCTAACGACGTGGTGATGTCGATCGAATCGCGGATGCTGCGCGCTACCGGGCAGAACTCGGCGTGGCGGGCAAGCACCCGATCGATCTTCTCCTGATCGTCGTCGCCTGCGCCGCGCAGCGTGTAGTGGACGTGGATTCGCCTGATGACCAGGATTTTGCCGTCGAGCTCGATCTCCCCAACCGCCTCCGCGGTGAGGTTTCCGTGACTTGCATCGATACCGCGCGCCTCCAGCGCGCCTCCAAGGGTGCCGGTCAGTCAGCCGGCGGCGGCGGCAACGACGTAGTCCAGCGTGGTTGCGTCTGGTGGGTACTCCCCCAAGTCGGTGCCGTAGTGCTCGGCGACCTCGTCGTGGACTCCGAAGGTCACCGGCTCGTCTCTGGCGGGCAACCAGGCGTTTCGCATCGGGCCCCGCACTCGTTCGATGGTCACTTTGGACCGGTAGACAACGTCCTCTGCCATGGGGCCTCCTGCGGCGCGTGGCGTCGATCCTATTCGGTGAGGGCAGGCCCGGCGACGCCGGCAAGTCTGCGGTCCTCGGCGAACATCGCAATCGCCATCGCGGCCACAAACCCAAGCACGACGGCCCATCCCGCAGCGAGAATAAAGAGCCCGACCGCAACAACGATGACCCCGGCAACGGCTCGCTCCCAGAGCAGCGGCCCGCCTGCCCGCGTCACGGCTCCGATCAAGCCAAACGTGATCAGCACGACTGCCAGGACAAAGATCCACCGCCCGGCCGTGGTGAGCGGATCGGATGGATGCGCCACGATCTCCTCGGCTACGACCGCGAACATCACGATGCCGAAGACCAACGGGAAGTGCCCCATCGTGTAGAGGTCCCTGGCCAACCGGGTGCGAGTACCACCAACGGCGCGCTGCAGTGCTGCCTCTGCCCCTGATGCGAACCGACCGAAGTAGAGCCACCAGATCGTGACCGAACCGAGGAACGCTGCGCCCAGAGCAATGGTGACCTCGAGAGAGCGGTCGAGCTCGGCGGCAGCCAAGCCGATGGCAACGACCGATTCGCCGAGCGCGAGGATGACGAACAGCGAGTGCCGCTCGGCAAAGTGCGCCGGCTTGAGCTTGAAGTCGTACCCCTCGGCCGTCTTCGTCGCCAGCAGCTCAAGCACCATGCCGGTGACCCACGCCGCAACCCGCCACGAGGGGCTCAAGAAGCTTCCTACGAGCACCACCACGCCGCCGGCGAGTGCCAGCGGCAAGTACTGCAGCAGCACCTGCCGCTCTTCGGTCGAGTCGAGCCCGGCGTAGAAGAGGGCCAGCCCGACAAAGAGCACCAGTGAGTACGCGATCCCAAAGAGATGCCCCTCATCACCGAAGGCATCGACGACGACCAGGCCCATCAGCAGGCTGAGCCCCATGGCGAGGATCAGCGCCAGCCGGACCCAGAATCGCTCGTTTCCCACACTGTTGATCCCCCAGGTGTACTGCTGCCATGCCCACCACAGCATAAAGAAGACCAGCGCCCCGCCGAGGACGCCGGTCGGCGTTGGGTTGTGACCAACGAGCGCCACCGTCTGAGTGACGGCAAACACGAAGACCAGGTCGAAGAACAACTCGAGCGGAGACACCGAGAGCTCCGGGATGTCGTGCCGCTCGGTCACCCGGCCGACCATCCGTCGGCGCTGGTCGGGACGTCCTCAGTAGCGATGATCATCGCCGCGCCGGCAGCGTCGACCACCGATTCTGCGGTCCACACTCCGGCCTGCGCCGCCGTTCCCGATCGGGCCTGGCCGGGCTCGCCCCATTGAACGTAGGCGATGATCAAATCGGGATCATCGAAGCCGCTCGCGGTGTAGAGGCCGATCTCGCCGCTGCCCTCACTAAGGCCGCCGAAGCCGCCGCTCTCCACGGCGAATCTTGTGGTCTCCCCGGGCTCCAGGGTGCCGGAGATCCCACCGTAAGCCGGGAACTGGCACACCCAATGTCCATCGAGACTGCCCGCGCCGTCCCCGACGTTGGTGATCTCGACGTACCCGTCGTCACCGAAGGCAACCGCCGAGATCACGAAGGTTGCGCCGCCCGAGGGTGCCGTCGTTGTGGCGCCCGATACATAGGGGCTCACCTCGGGCGGGTCGTCGGTGAGCGCGGCGGATCCCACTCCGGCGAGGAGCAGCACAAAGACCACTGCACCGACACCGAGGATGAGGCCGATGACCCGGTCGTACATCAGAAGCCCGGGAACTCGACGTTGGTGAAGAACCAGAGCGAGCTGGTCACCCAGATACCGGTGACCACCGCAAAGAGGGTGCCGCCCATGAGCGGCAGGCCCCAGTCGGGCGTGTTCTTGGACCGGACGAATACGACCTTGGTGACCAGCGCCCCATAGAAGAGACAGCCAAGCAGGGAGTGGGCCAGCACCCTGGTTCCCGAATCGGCCTGGAATCCGAGCGCCCAAAGGCAGTGGTAGGCCACCGGGATCGCGACCAGGAACGCGGCGGTCCCCGAGCCCCGATGCGCCTTCTTCAGCCATGAAGGGGCAGGCGTATCACCGCCGACTTTGCCGTAGATGCGCAGCGCCGAGCCGAGCTGGAACAACCCGAGAGTGGCGGCGATCGTCGCCAGCCACACCTTGGCGTTGATGGTGTCGGTGAACACCACGGTGACCAGCGAACGACCGGTCGGGTCGTGGATGTTGCCGTAGGCGCCAAGTCCGATTGCGACCACGGCGCCGAGGAGCATCCCCCCCAAGACGACGCCGCCCCCCCTTGTGCGGGTCTCCGCAGCCACGGTCACCGGACGAGCTTAAACCAACGGCGGAGGGGGGCCGGCTGCGTTCGACCGCCGGTGTCAGCCGGCCCCGTCCGACCGGCTAGCTCTCGGGCTCGACGACGATCTTGGCCCGCATCCAAGGATGCGGCGTGCAGAAGTACTCGAACTCACCGACCTCGTCGAAGTGGTACGACCAGGTGTCGCCCGTCTGCATGAAACCGGAGTCGAACGACCCGTCGACGTCGGTAACCGTGTGGATCATCTCAGGGTCTTCGTTTACCCAGGTCACGGTCGTGTGCTGCTTGATGACTAGGACGTTGACGCTGTAATCGGTGGGATCCTCCACCTCAGCGAACTCGTCTGGTGCGTCCATCGGCTGGGACTCCCACGACCCGGGAACCATCGAGATGGTCGCACCTGGTTCGCCTGGCGCGGCCTCGCCCCCGTCCTGCGAGTCGCCACCGGCCCCTGCCGTCCCGAGGGCCTCGAAGATCTCAGGGTTTTCAGGTCCTTCGATCACGATCATTCCAAGCGCTCCCTTGTCGAAGGTGCGGCTCAGGGAGTGATCGACGAGCAGCACCGTCTGTGGCACCTGACCAATCAGATCGACCACGACGCCGCTTCCCGTCGGCACCAGCGTCGTCTGCGACCCGCGTAGCGGCTGGTTCAACAAGGCCCCTTCCGGGTACACCGCGTCCCAGTGCGAGCCGATGGCATGGAAACTCGAGGTGAGGTTGAGCCCGCCATTGACGAAGTAGATCCGAGTCTTCTCACCCACCTGCATGATCGGGGCGTTGTCGCCGGTCAGGGCACCGACCGCCCCGTTGAAGACCACAAACGTCGGATCCTCATCGGTCAACGCGGTGCGATCGGTGTCGACCAGGCCGGGATCAGTGCTGGTGGTGTAGTACTCGGACTGCACCACATACAGCTCATTGTCGGCTGCGGGAAGTGGCTGGGCGGGATCGACGAGGATCCCCCCGACCATGCCGTGGGAGATATGCGCCGGCACGTCGCCGAAGGCACAGTGATACATGAAGATGCCCGGATACAGAAGCCGGGCCTCGATGGTCTTGGTCTCACCAGGAGCCACGGTGGTATCGGCGGCTCCCCCGCCCTGGCCGGTGACCGCGTGGAAATCGACGTTGTGCGGGTGCTGGTTTCCCGCCGGGTTGGTAACGGTGAATCTGAGCACGTCACCGACGCGGGCTCGGATCATCGGACCGGGCGTACCCATCGTCACCGAGTCATCCCCAGTGAGCCGGTAGCCCCACGTCTCGTACTCGACGCCGTCGGGGGTGATGGCGTTGACTCCTTCGACGACCTCGAAGTGCACTTCGACGATGGCCTGGGTGGTCCTGCCGGACGCCGCCGGCACTGCGGGCGCATAGGAGACGTTGATCTCGGTGTCGGGGACCGGCACCAGCTCGGCCTTGGGTGTAAACACCGGGATGACGTTGGCCGGCAACGCCGACGGCGCCTCAACGACAACCGGGGCACCCGGCTCCGGAGAGGCGACGGTGGTGGGGATCTCAACCTCGGCCAACAGCGTGTCGACCTTGTCGGCGACGATCGCATCGTCCACCGAGTCGCGGCTCGCGGTGACGAACAACGCTCCGGTGGCGATCGCACCCGCCAACACAGCAATGAGCAGACCCACCATGGCCAAGCCACCGAGAGTCCAATGGGCGTGTGGCGGCGGCTGTGGCTGCGGCATCGCCGACGCTGGTCGTTGCTTGACCTCGGTCATATCTCCTCCTGGCACAGGCTGGGCGCTATTTGTGTACGCCATCACAAGGTCCGATACCGCGAAGTCCGCCGGTAGAGGCAAAGGTCCCGCCGTGTTCCTCGCCAGCGCTCGGCCGTGGCGAGCAGCACCAAGCATTGCCCGTCCTTCAAGCCAAGGTCTTGGAGCGCGATTGGGCCCCGGTCTCCCGGGGCCCGCTCCCTCGCCGGCTAGGCGAGGGACCAGAAACATGGCTGAACCGCCGCACACGCGCCGAGACCCCGGAAGGCCGGGGTCTCGCGCGCTTCAGGTGGTGGCTTGCCGCTACTCCCTGATTCTCACACCAGCGCTGACTCTGGCTTCCGGTCGTCGATGGCGAGGGCGATGATTTCATCCTTGCCAAGGCCGGACCAGAACAGCCCGCCGCCCAGCAGCATGAAGGTGAAGCCCAATCCGATCAGGATGAAGGACACCGCCTGCGCCAGTTGGAGCGTGGAGGCCGTCACCGTGCCGACACCGAGGGTGCCGAACAGGGCATGAGCCGTTCCACTCCAGGCCTGGCTGCGGGCCTGACCCTCGATCGGGTGCGACCGATTGAAGTCACTCCAGTACCGTCCGTCGACCTCGAACTCGTACGTGCCTGCCTCGTACACGACGCCTTCGTACTCGACGGCTTCGTCGAGCACGACGGTCTGGGTGCTGTGCAGAGTGTGATAGCCGATCGTGGCCATCTGGAACATGTACTCCGTTGCCGTGTTGACCAGCGGATCGTTGGGATCGAGATCGCCTTCGATGACCGGATACGCCCAGCCACCGTCTTCGGCCGGAGCCGTCAGTAGCAGCATGATGGCGGCGGCACCTTCCGTGGTGCCCCGATCGACGAGCTGGCCCTCTTCGTCATAACTCAGCGTCACGTTCTCCGCTTGGCTGAAAGCCTGGAGGGAGTCATACCCGTCCTGGACCTGCACGTAGGCGTAGCCGCCTCCGAACACAAAGCCCAGACCGAGAACGGCAAGCACGATTCCGATAATTTGCAGTCGCTTCGTCATCACAATCTCCTTTCTCCACTTCTTCCGAAGGGTTTTGTGAATTTTTTCACAACATCACCATATCGCAGCAGATAGC
>CAXMOP010000058.1:0-3224 GCA_964195155.1 uncultured Kiloniellales bacterium
CGATTTCGAGTCGTTCCACCAAATGCGGTGCTGGTTCTTGGTGTCCCATTCCCCCAGGCTCGACACGAGGCCGGAAGTATCGGTGAGGGGCACCACGGCCGGCCCGGTGTCTCCCGCCACGGCTTGCGCCGGGCCGGAATAGATCACCTGCACCATCGCCACGACCAGTGCGCTGACGACAAGTGCGGACCCCGCTCGAGAACGAATAGACATACGGCTGCTCACGAATTCCCCCTACCGATTCGGATCCGAAGCAAGGAGCTTCGCGTACCCGCCGTTGATACTACAGGGGATTTGCCCGCCAGGCCAGCGGAATTGCGGTCCCGAACCGGATACCGGACGGGCAACGCCGCGGTGTCGCCGGCGGCGTTGCCCGTCCGATCGTCATTCGTCGATGAGTACCCGGGTGAGGGCGTCGCCGAACTCGTCGATCGGGGCGGTGCCGTCGACACGGATCACGCGAGCACCGAGGCGCTCCGCCTCGTCGGCCACCAGCTGGACGAGACGCACCGCGGTGTCCAGGAATTGGCGACGCTCGGCACGACTCATCCCGGTGACGCGCTCCGACCACCCGAGCTCGTCGAGTCGAGCCTCGCACACGGAAGGAGGCGCTTCGATGACGACCAGGATCTCAGGAAGGGGGATCGCAGCCACATAGAAGCGGAGCCACGGCTCGTCCTCACGGTCGAAACCGACGCCGAACAGTGCAATCGCTCGCTGACAGAACCCCTCGTCGATGATCAGCCAGTCGGATCGCCCTGCCGTTTCACCAACGAGTTGGGTGGCAGCCATGAGATTCACGATCCAGCTCAACACCCGCACCTGGTGGAGGTCCCGTTCCTGTCGCTGCCGTTGCGCGGCGAGCACGACCTCCATGACCTCGGGGTTGGCCGCAAGGAACCGGGTCATTGCGGCGAACCGATCGGCCGACCGTGCGTAGGCGAGTCGCCAAGCGGCTGAGGAGCTCGATCGAGCAAAGATGGCGACGGCACGCGTGATGCGATCCGCGCCGTGCCGCCGTATCGCGGCGAGTGTGGCGGTGGGGAGATCGACTGCCGACTGCCCCGCCTCCTCAACCGACGCGATCACCTCGCGCCGCAGGGTCGACTTGCCCGCTCCCGGCGGGCCGAGGAACTCAACGACCCGCAATCAGGGCCCTCCAGACCGACGCCTGTGCCTCGGCCAGGACGTCACCGTACGGTCTGCCCGCGTCGATCACGACCACGCCGGGACCCGGCTCCAGGGCCTGGACCGCCTCGGCCTTGGGGGTGTGCTCCTCCACAGACAGATCCACTTTCCGCTTGCGCAACGTGTCCAGGTCGGTGCTCAGCGCCAGGACCAGGTCGGGAGGGTCGATCGAGTCGTACGACCTGGCCTCCGCCCGAGCGAGCAGCCTACTGACCGATCCCTCGGCTCGTGCCAGGCGCGGACCGTCCATGGGTGTGGCCATCGATCGGAACTCCTCGAGCGGAAAGCGCTCCGCAATGACGATCTCGCCCGATCGACAGGCAGCACGTGCTCTGTCGGCGAGGCGCCGTCGCCGCGTGGCGAGCACTACCCACTTGACATCGTCAGTGGAGCGGCCGAAGCCGACCAGCCAGCGCTTTGGCGTCGGAAATCGTGCATCCCGGCCGTCGCTTGGCGTCCCACGCGCCACCTTTGCCAGCTTTTTCACCAACTTGAAGAGCGATAGGTTCTTCGGCTGTCCGAAGTACACGTGGTGTACGACCAATTTGCGTTCCAGCCACGCGGTGAGGTCCCGGGTGAGCCGGGTTTTGCCCGCTCCATCGGCTCCCACCACGGCAATCAGCGGTGCCGGGCCGACGAGTCGCCTGGGGCCGATGCCAAACCCGACCCTTCGGATCGGTCGCGAGGCTCGCAGGCGCAGCCCGAATTTGCGAGGCAGCGCCCTCCAGCGCGGGGTGCGCTCGTATCTTCGCAGCCGCTTGCGGAGCGACCGCTTCCGCTCCGCAACATAGCGCCAGTCGAACCGGCGCTCGAGGGCACGTAAACGAAATTCAACGAGCTCCGGTGCCGGGATGCCGAGCTCGCTGGAAGTGGCCGCCTCGATGGCCTGTGACGGGTCGACCCGACCCGCCAACCACGAGGCCTCCTTCTGGATTCGCTCGGGAAGCGGCGATCTGCCGCGCCGCGCCGCGCGAAGGAGCTGGCGCGCCGTTGTCTTGAGCATGGCCCGCACGTAGAGGAGCAGGAGCTCCCGGGCCGGCGACGGCACGTGTATTCCGTCGAGCTCGTCGAAGTCGGTGAGCAACCAGTCCTCGAGCGGCAGGTGGTGGTTCTTGATGAGCTGTTCACCGAGGATCAGGCGGTAGTGGACGTCGAGGTGCAGCAGAACTCCGGAGGAGTCGTCATGGCCCAGATAACCGGTGAGCCCCGGAACTCGACGAGCCTTGGGGAATCGTATCTCGACGAAGCCGAGTCGGTCGACGACCGCAGTGAAACGCCGATCGTGCTCGCTGGAGATGAGGAGATCGAGATCGGTTTCGCCACGGAGAGCTTGCGCGAGGTGTTCGTTGCTCTTCCAATGGACGTAGTCGACGTTTGCGGCATCGAGCGCGTCGAACATCGACGATGCAATCCCTATCTGGTCCACGTCGGCCTCCCACCCACCCTGGAAGCGCAGGGCCCCTCCGATGGGGGCGTCGGGCTACTCATGGTAGTTGCCTTGCCGGAGGAAGAACGAGCCCTGACGACCGCAGCCGGCGCAGTGGTCGCGATGCCTTACCGGTACGGAAGGTCCTTCCGAAGATCGTTGACACCGCCTCCTGAGATCGAGCCAGCGGAGTGAGACGACCTCTCTTGGGTTAGGGCGGGAGTGGTGGTGGCGGGGTGTAGGTGGCCGTCACGTTGCGAATCGCCGTCATCGTCAACAGACACGTCGCACCAGCACCCACACAGTCACCACCCCACGCAAACGTCCACCCCGGCAACGGCAACGACCGAGTCAACGTGACCGGCGTGTTGTGGACGTAGGTCTCAAAACAGTCAACAGGACACGAAATCCCCGGACCCGTCACCGACCCCGTGCCAGCAACCGACACCGATAGCACATACGTCGCCACATTGAACGTGGCGGTGACACTTCTGGCTTGGGTCATCGACACCACACACGTCCCCGTCCCCGCACACGCACCCGTCCAACCCCCAAACGTCGAGCCCACCGCCTGTGTCGCCGTCAATGTCACCACCGTTCCGTAGGCATA
>CAXMOP010000059.1:0-24360 GCA_964195155.1 uncultured Kiloniellales bacterium
GCGTGGCGCATCTTCCGGTCCTTCCCCCTCACCCAACCCGACCCCACCTTCCAACCAGGCGAACACGGCATCACCGGGCTCGCCACCTACCTCGCCACCCCCAACCCAGCAACCATCAACCACACCGAAACCCTCCCCACCGGACAGGTCTTCGAAGTCCGCGCCCTCGTCGCCTCACTCACCGTCAACTGGGGAGACGGATCAACCACCACCAACCAACCCCACCTCGCCCAGCCATACCCGACCGGCGGATTCACCCACACCTACACCACCAAAACCTGCCCACCCCAATACCGGATCAGCCACCCCTCCGGCGGACTCTGCCACCCCACCCTCGACGCCTACCCCATCACCGCCACCTACACCTGGTGGGGCGAATACCGCATTGGGGGCGCCTGGATCCCCATCGGCACCCTCGACCTCGCCGCCACCACCACCTACGACGTCGACGAAGTCATCGGAATCCTCACCGACCCCTAAACGTCGTCCCCGACCGAGATCGCGAACACCAGCGCCCGCCCACCCTCGTAGGTGATCGACACCTTCACCTCGGTCACGCCGAGCATCTTCGCCCGCTCCGCGGCGCGCCCTGACAGGTTCACCCGTGGCGGGCCGCCCCCGGTGATCTCGATCTCCGTCCAGCGAATCCGCCGCCACCCGGTGCCAAGGCTCTTCATCACCGCTTCCTTACCGGAGAAGCGACCTGCCAGCCGGGCGGACGGATCGGCATACCGGTTGGCGTACTCCCACTCTCGATCGGTGAAGCAGCGCTTGCGAAACGAGTCGCCGTATTTGTCGAGCAGGTGCCGCACCCTGCTCACCTCGCTCTGGTCGATACCGAGTCCAACGATTCGCATGTGACCTACTCGACCGTCACCGATTTTGCGAGGTTTCGCGGTTGGTCGATCGGAAGGCCGCGCAGCCTCGCCACGTGATAGGCAAGAAGCTGGAGCGGGACCGCTGCATTGACCGGTGCCAGCAGGTCGTCACTCTCCGGAATCCGCAGCACGAGGTCGGCATGCTTGGCGATCTCGGTATCGGTTTCATAAGCAACCGCAATGACTTCGGCGCCCCGCGCTTTGACCTCCTGTACTGCCGAGATCGTCTTCTCGTACACCGCCCGCTGCGTCAGCACCACCACCACCGGCACTCCCTCGGTGACCAGCGCCAGCGTCCCGTGCTTCAACTCGCCGGCCGGCATCGCCTCTGAATGGAGATAGGAGATCTCCTTCAGCTTCAAGGATCCTTCCATGGCAACGGCATAGTCCAGGCCCCGCCCGATGAAGTAGATGTCCTCGGCGTCGACGATTCGCTCCGCGGCCGCGATGATCTGCGCGTCGTCTTCGAGGATCGACTCCACCTGGCCGGGAAGCCGCTTCAGGCCCTGGGCGATCTCGGCGGCGCGTTCGGGACTGATCGATCCCCGTGCAGCAGCGAGTCTCAGCGCCAGCAGGTACTGGCCGACCAACATCGCCAGATAGGCCTTGGTCGAGCACACCGAGATCTCGGGACCCGCCCTGACATACAGGATGTCGTCGGCGTAGCGGCTCAGCGTCGAACCCACCACGTTGGTGATCGCCAGCATCCGGGTGCCCCGCTCGCCTGCGAGCCTCGCCGCCGCGAGCGTGTCGGCAGTCTCCCCCGATTGGGAGATCGAGACGGTGAGGTCGCCGGGTGCCACCAGCGGCTCGCCGTACCGCATCTCGTGGGCGTACTCGACCGTCGTCGGGATCCGGAGCATTCGTTGGAAGATCTCCTGGCCGACGAGCCCGGCGTGATACGCCGTCCCGCACGCGGTGATCCACACACGGTCGATATCGGCGGCATAGTCGTCGCCGAATTTGAGATCCTCGAGCCAGACGGAGCCGTCCTCGTCGAGGCGCCCGGCCAGCGTCTCGGTGATGACCGCCGGCTGCTCCTGGATCTCCTTGAGCATGAAGTGCTCGTATCCACCCTTCTCGGCGCGCGCTGCGTCCCAGTCGATGTGCATCACATCGCGCTCGACGGGAGCGCCGTCGATGGTCTCGATCGTGACGCCGTCGTCGTTGAGGATGACCAGCTCGTCGTCCTCGATGATCAGGAAGTCTCTCGTGTGATGCAGGACCGCAGGAATGTCCGATGCCAGAAAGTTCTCACCGTCGCCAAGCCCAACGACGAGGGGGCTGATCTTGCGGACCGCAACGATCGTGCGCGGCTCTCGCTCGCTCATCACCACCAGGGCGTAGGCACCCTCGGCGCGCTCGACGGCCGCACGCACGGCATCGGCGAGGTTTCCGTCGTACTCCTCGGCCACGAGGTAGGCCAGCAGCTCGGTGTCGGTCTCGGACGACAACTCGGCGCCGTTGCCCTCGAGTTCCTCACGCAGCGTTTGGAAGTTCTCGATGATGCCGTTGTGCACGACGACGAACTCGCCGGTTCCGTCGGTGTGGGGGTGGGCGTTGACGTCGCTTGGCTGGCCGTGCGTGGCCCAGCGGGTATGGCCCATGCCGATGGTGCCAGAGACCGGCTCCGCTTCGAGCAGGGCCTCGAGCTGATCGATCTTGCCTTCGGCCTTTCGTACGCTGATGCCGTCTTCGTTGACGGCGACACCCGCCGAGTCGTAGCCCCGGTACTCGAGACGCCGCAGGCCGTCCATGATGATTGGGGTCGCGTCGGCAAAGCCGACATAACCCATGATTCCGCACACGCGCGCGTCCTCCTTCAGGTGTGCGACCGGAGGGCGCTGCGGGAACGGTCGTCCCGCCTCACATCGGGGAGGTGTTGTCTCCGGGATCGCTCCCGGGCTTTGCCCGCCCCGTCACGACCGTGAGCGGCCGAGAGGGCACCCGCCGACTGATCGATACTCCCTCTCCCTCGTCACCTCGCTGCTGCGAGGGCAGGCGCTTGGAGAGTTCTCCGGTCGGTTCGTTTTAGTATGTATCGGAAAGAGTAGCTGAGTAGCTGAGTAGCGGAGTCCCGAAGAAGCCCCCTCTGCGGCAGAGCTCGCTCTGCCGCGTCTCCCCCGCTACGCAGGGGAAAAGAGTTAGCCGAGCTCGGCCTCGACGACCTTGGCGACGGAGCCGGCGACTTCGGTGGCTTCCGGCTCGGTCGGGGCCTCGACCATGACCCGGATCAACTGCTCGGTGCCCGAAGGTCGCACGAGGATTCTCCCCCGGCCGGCCAGGTCGTTTTCACCGGCCTGGATCGCCCGGGTGATCGGCTCGCTGGACGCAAAATCCATATTGGTCACCCGAACATTGGTCAATACTTGTGGGTAGGTCGTCATCACCGTGCGCAACTCCCGCAGGTCCTTGCCGGTCGAGGCCATGACTTCCATGAGCCGCAGCGCGGTGCGCAGCCCGTCACCGGTGGTGCGGTCCTCAAGCAGAATGTGGCCCGACTGTTCCCCGCCGATCACCGCGCCGTGGGCTCGCATCGCAGCGAGAACGTATCGGTCGCCCACGGCGGTCTCGATGACGTTGATGCCGAGACCCTCCATCGCCTTGCGGAAGCCGAGATTCGACATCACCGTCACCACCACCGTGGTGTTGGCGAGCTGGCCCTGGTCGTGGAGCCACTTGGCGAAAATGGCCATCAAGACGTCCCCGTCGACAATGCCACCGTCTTCGTCAACGGCAATCAGCCGGTCGGCGTCGCCGTCGAAGGCGAGCCCGATCGCTCCGTCGGCGAGCGCAGCGAGGTTCTCCGGGTGCATGGCACCACACTCATCGTTGATGTTCATCCCATCGGGCTCGGTGTTGATGAAGCGCGCAGGCACATCGACTCGGGCAAATAGCTCGGGTGCGGCCCGGTGGGCGGCACCGTTAGCGCAGTCGACGAGGAACTCCATGCCGTCGGCGGGAATCTCCACCGAGGCCGTGATCAGATCGATGTAGCGGCCGATCCGATCCGGCATCCGCACCTGGCCACCAACGGCAGCGCCGGTCGGCTGACCCCACGGTCCGCCATCGAAATACCGGGCCTCGATCTGGGCCTCGTCTTCGTCGGAGAGCTTGGCGCCGAGCGGGTCGAAGAACTTGATTCCATTGTCGGGAGCGGGGTTGTGTGAGGCGCTCACCATCACGCCGTAGGCCGCCCGCGAGTCGCGCACCAAACGGGAAACGCCGCCGACCGGAATCACCGCGAGGTCGAGGACATCCATCCCGACCGAGTTGAACCCTGCGGCGAGCGCCGCGGCAAGCATCGGGCTGGAACGCCTGGTGTCGCGGCCGATTACCACCTGTCCGTGGGTGCCGTGGCCCGCGGCCCTGGCGAGGTTGAATGCTAGATCGGCGGTGATGTCCTGGTTGGCGACGCCGCGAACCCCGTCGGTGCCGAAGAGCCGCCGCTCGACGTCGGTCATCTGATCACCGCTTGGTGAACTGAGGCGCCCGTCTTGCTTTGCGGAGGCCGTACTTCTTGCGCTCCACCTTGCGGTCGTCGCGGCGCAGCATGCCCGCCTTCTTGATCGTCGGCCGCAGGTCGGGATCGATTGCGATCAGCGCCCTGGCGATGCCGAGGCGGAGAGCATCGCTTTGGCCGGTCAAGCCGCCGCCCATGATCGAGGCAAGCACGTCGTAGCGGCCCTCGAGGTCCGCCACCTCGAACGGCTCCTGCACCCGCATCTGATAGGCCTGCGGAAAGTACTCCTCGAGACTGCGATCGTTTATCACATATTTCCCCGTGCCGTCGATGAGGCGGACTCGGGCAACGGCGGTCTTTCTGCGGCCGGTGGCCTGAACGAGTGGTTTGGCCATCAGGCTTCATCCCTTCGGAGTTTGATCGGCTTCGGATCCTGGGCAGCGTGCCGGTGTTGGTTCCCCGAGTAGACCCGGAGTTTGGACATGGTTGCGCGGCCAAGCCTGTTCTTGGGAAGCATCCCTTTCACCGCGTTCTCGATGAGACGCTCGGGATGACGCTGACGGATCGTTTCTACCGTCTCGGACTTGATTCCTCCGGGAAACCCCGAGTGCCGGTAATACACCTTGCTGGTTTCCTTGGTGCCGGTGACGGCTACCTGCTTGGCATTGATCACAATGACGTAGTCGCCCATGTCCATGTGCGGAGCGAACGTCGGCTTGTGCTTGCCCCGCAAGAGTTGGGCAACCTCCGAGGAGAGGCGCCCGAGCGGAACGTTTGCGGCGTCGACCAGGTACCACTCCCGATCGATGTCCGATGGAGTCGGCGACCACGTTTTTTGCAGCTTGGCTTTCATCGGGAAACCCTCGTGAAACCACCCCCGGCGCTCGGGGGCGGACCCGAATGCTATCCGGTCGGCGGACTTAAGGCCAGTCGCAGCCTGCCCTCAGGACCAGATTGGCGGATCGTCACCGTCCCGATCAATCACGGCGTCGCGGTCAACCACGCCGGCGGCTCCAGCGGCTCGCCCGGATAGCCGACGCCGACGAGAGTCAGTCCCTGCGATGGTGCCGCCCCGCGGGCACGGTTGCGATCGCCCGCGGCGAGGATCGCCTTGATCTCCGACGCAGGCATTCGGGAGCGCCCGACCATGACGAGTACCGCGACCAGCGAACGCACCATCTGATGGCAGAAGCTCTCTGCCGCGATCGAAAACTCGACGGTGTCTCCGGTGACGTGCCAGCCTGCCCAGAGAACCTCCCGCACCGTCCCGAGGCCCTCTGCCTTGCGGCAGAACGCGGCGAAGTCGTGCCCACCGACGAGGACTGCGGTCCCTTCGTTCATCGCCTCGAGATCGAGCGGGGCCCTGACATGCCACGAATACCGAGCCCGCAGCGGGTCTTGAACAACCCGATTGTCAATCTCGTACCGGTAAGCCCGCGACTCCGCCGAGAATCTTGCGTGAAAGTCGTCCTCGACCAAGCGCAGCGCGGTCACGGCGATCTCTTCCCCGAGCAGGCTGTTGAGACTGCGCACCACGCTGTCGACGTCGAGGTCTCTCCGGGTGACGAACGAGACCACCTGGGCGCTTGCGTGAACACCCCGATCGGTACGGCCGGCGACAATGGTCTCCACCATCCCGGCATGGTGAATGAGCGCCTCCTCCAGCTCGCGTTGCACGGTGCGGACGTTCGGCTGGCGGGCGTAGCCGTGAAAGCCGGTTCCGTCATACGCCAGATCGAGGCGGTATGCCGGCATCTAGAAGATGTTGCTTCGGATCGCCTGGATGATGAACCAGCCGACATAGCCCGCAAAGGCGGCGGCCCCGGCCTGAGGCAGCGGCACATCTGCGATGTAATGGGTGCCGTAGGCGACGACCGCAAGGAACCACAGCGAACCGACGAGCGCAGCGATCGGGTCGCTTGCGATCAGCCAGTTGGCGAAGATCCCGATCAGCAACGTGGGGAATGCAAAGCCAACCAACCGCAAGTAGTAGGCATAGATACCGTCACCGCGGAACAGGTACTTGACCGCGGCATACACGATGGCGCTGTAGATCAGCCAGAAGATGACCGTGCTGAGCAGAACGCTGAGGGTCCCCGTAATTCCAGAGACGAGCCCGAGCAGGGGAATGCCGCCGGCGATCAACAACAGGATCTGAGTAATGACGACCAGAACGAGGGCATCGCCGGTCGCCCGATCGTTGAACTCCATCCAGACGAACGACTCCCGGTCGAACCGGATCGCTTCGATGAACCGTTGCAACACGGCTCCCATGATGTACCCCCTGGGAGGGACGGCTAAGCCGTCACACCAACTCGATGATGGCCATCTCGGCGCCGTCGCCACGGCGCTGACCGATTCTGGTGATACGGGTGTATCCACCGTTGCGGTCTGCGTAGCGGGGGCCGACGTCGTCGAAGAGCTTGGTGACAACGTCGTTGTCGCTGATCTTGCCCAGCACCTGACGCCGGGCGTGCAGGTCACCGCGACGGGCCTTGGTGATGATCTTCTCTGCATACGGGCGCACCTGCCTGGCCTTGGCATGCGTCGTGGTCACCCGCTCATTGGCGATGAGTTGCGCAGTGAGGTTCGCCAGAATCTTCTGATGATGCTGGGGGCTACCCCCGAAGCGCGGTCCCTTCTTCGGGCGTGGCATCAGACAACGGCCTCCGGCTCGACGTCGCCGTGCGAACGGAGTGAGAACCCGAGCTCGTCGAGCTTGGCAACGACCTCTTCAAGGGACTTCTGTCCGAAGTTGGTGATGTTGAGCAGATCGTCTTCGGTCTTCTCAACCAACTCGCCGACCGTCTGGATTTGGGCCCGGCGCAAGCAGTTGCGCGGCCGCTCCGAGAGGTCGAGCGCCTCGATCGGCAGATCGAGATGTTCCTGGCCGGAGGCTTCGGCTTGCACGATCTCGTCGAGTTCGAGCGCGTCGTAGTCGTCGAGATCGGCAAGGAGCTCGAACAGGTTGCGCAGCGTGCCGCCGGCCGACGACATCGACTCGTTGGGCGTGACCGAGCCGTCGGTCTCAACGTCGAGGACGAGCTTGTCGAAGTCGGTCATCTGGCCGACTTGGGTGCTGCCGACCTCATAGGACACTTTGCGCACCGGGGAAAAGATGGAGTCGATCGGGATGATTCCGATGGCATCTCCAGCCTTGTTTCGCTCGGCGCTGCGGTAACCGACACCCCGACTGACGGTCATCTCGGCCTCGATCTTCCCGGATGAAGACAGCGTGGCCAGATGGGCGTCGCGGTTGACGACCTCGACCCCGGCGGGCAGTTTGAGGTCGGCTGCGGTGATGTCGCCCTTGCCCTTTGCCGACAGATAAACGGTCTCCGGATCATCGGTCTCGATGCGAAGCACGACCTGTTTCAGGTTCAGGATGAAGTCGACGACGTCCTCGACCACGCCTTCCATCGTTGAGAACTCGTGGTCCACTCCCTCGATCCGGACCGAGGTGATCGCAGCACCCGGGATTCGCGACAGCAGTGTCCTGCGCAGCGTGTTGCCAAGGGTGTAGCCGAATCCCGGCTCGAGCGGTTCGACGATGAACCGGGAGCGGGTGGCGTTGACGGACTCTTCTTCGACGGTGGGTCGCTGCGTGATCAGCACGGGGTTTCCTTTACTTCGAGTACAGCTCGACGATGAGCTGTTCCTGGATGTCGGTATCGATCTGGTCCCTGCTGGGCAGATCCTGGATCGTGATTTTGCGGGATTCGGTGTCGACCTCCATCCAGTCGGGCACCAAGCGGGTGAGCGTGTCGATGGAGTGCAGGATGGGCAGCACCTCCATGCTGCGCTCCCTGACGGTCACCAATTCGCCGGGGCGGACCTGGTACGACGGGATGTCGACCTTCTTGCCGTTGACCTGGAAGTGACCGTGGTTGACCAGCTGGCGAGCCTGGGGCCGCGTCCTTGCCAGCCCGGAGCGGTACACCACATTGTCGAGCCGGCTCTCGAGGATCACGAGCAGGGTGGTTCCGGTAATGCCCGACTGGCGCGCCGCTTCACGGTAGTAGCGGCGGAACTGCTTCTCCAGAACGCCGTACATGAACTTCAGCTTCTGCTTCTCACGAAGCTGGATCAGGTACTGCGACTCACGCAGCCTGCGCCGACCATGCTCCCCGGGCGGATAGGGACGACGGTCGTAGTACTTCGCCTTGTTCTCGTCGAGCAACTGGCGGGCGCGGCGGCTGACCTTTGTTCTCGGGCCGGTGTAGCGGGCCATCTAGCGGCCCTTCCGCTTCTTCGGGCGGCATCCGTTGTGCGGTACCGGCGTTACATCCTTGATACTGCCGACCTCCATGCCCATGTTCTGCAAGGTTCTGATCGCTGTTTCCCGGCCCGAGCCGGAACCGCGGACGATGACGTCGATCTTTCGAATCCCCATTTCGCCGGCCTTGCGGGCAGCCTGCTCGGCTGCAACCTGTGCGGCATAGGGGGTCGACTTCCTCGAGCCCTTGAACCCCACCGAGCCGCCGGAGGTCCAGGCCAGCACCTCACCCTTGAGATCGGTGATCGTGATGATGGTGTTATTGAAGCTGGCCTTGATGTGGGCCTGTGCATGAGATAGCTGGCGCTTTCCCTTGCGCCGGCGCGGTGCTGCGGCGGCGGCCGCTTCGAGGGCCTCGGCATCGAGAGCGGCCTCGGGTGAGGGCGCCGGCGGTGTCTCGGCGCCGGGCAGCACCTCTTCGGTGACTTCCTCCGGGGCCTCGGTGGTTTCGGGTGGCGTGGTCATTACTTGGTGACTCTCTTCTTACCGGCAACCGGGGGACGACGGCCCTTGCGCGTCCTGGCGTTGGTGTGGGTGCGCTGGCCGCGTACCGGCAGCCCGCGCCGATGGCGGATGCCCTGGTAGCTGCCGATCTCGATCTTGCGCTTGATGTTCTGGGAGGTCTCCCGACGCAGATCGCCTTCGACCCGGTAGTTCTCGTCGATGAAATTTCTGATCTCGAGGACTTCGGAGTCGGCGAGGTCGCGCACCTTGGTGTCGTATGGGATTTCGAGCGCGGTCAATGCTTGCTGAGAGCGAGAACGCCCGATGCCGTGGATGTAGGTCAAGCCGATTTCGACCCGCTTTTCCCGCGGGAGATCTACTCCTGAGATTCTTGCCATCGACTACCCCTGACGCTGCTTGTGGCGTGGATTCTCACAGATCACCCAAACGCGCCCGTGGCGCCGGATGATGCGGCACTTGTCGCACATCTTCTTTGTGGACGCTGAGACTTTCATCCGATCCTGCCTCGGTTGGCGTGACGCCGCGGCGGCCACCGTGGCGGAACCGTGGTCCCGCAGGGAGTCGACCGTCTACACCGACGGCCGAGGCGAACCCGGGCGCCGATATCACCGACGTCGTTCTTGCATGAGAAAACGAGCCCGTTGCCGGGCCGCAGCCGGGATTGTATAGAGGCTGTGCGCTAATCGGCAATTACCGGGTCACCCCGACGCCTACCCAGGGCTCCAGAGCGGATATATGACGCTGCGAACTCTGGGTACGCGGATTTGGGCTTTATGTAACGAACGTGTTACGTTATCGCTCATGGACGCCTACGGAGCTCTCGCCGACCCCACCAGACGCAGCATCGTGGAGATGCTGACGAGCGGTGAAATGGAAGCCGGTTCGATCGCGGATCGCTTCCCGGTGAGCAGACCGGCGATCTCGCGCCACCTTCGGGTGCTGCGGGAATCGGCGCTGGTCCGCTTTAGAAAGGACGGCACCAAGCGCCTCTATCGACTCGACGCAGATGCCCTCAACGAGGTCACCGCCTGGGCCGAACAGATGCAGGCGTTCTGGAACGACCGGCTCGACGCACTCGAGCGACATCTTGACGAAGACAAGGAGAGAACATGACCGACCAAGGAACCCTTATCCAGGACGGCGACATCGCCACCATCGAATTCAGCCGGCGCCTCACCGCATCGCCGGAGCGGGTGTGGAGCGCCCTCACCGATCCCGGCGAGCTCGCATCGTGGCTCCGTGAGGCCGGAACCTTCGAGGGTTCCCTCGGCGGAACGCTGTCCCACGACTTCGGCGAGGGCGGCGTCGTCACCGGCGAGGTGATGGCTTGGGATCCGCCGTCGCTGCTCACCTACACCTGGGTGTTTCCCGATGGGGCGGAATCGTTGGTGACCTTCGAGCTATCGGCCGACGGTGACGGGACCCTGCTTCAGCTCACGCACGAGCGGGTGCCGACCCAGACCGCAATGGGTTACACCCCGGGCTGGCACGCATTCCTCGACCGCATTGACGCCCACGTAACGGGCGCGGCCGTCCCGGCATGGGACGAGCGCATCGAGGTGGTTGGGCCGCTGTACCAGGGCTAGGACGGCGTTGAACAATGACGAGTGACCTGAGCCGCCGCTCGATTGAGTATTGCGGTGACTCGGTTTCTCCAGTCAGCGCCGGCACGCTGGAGGACTGCTCAACACCCTCCTAGTTCCCTGGTGCCTGGCTGATCGAGAGGCAGGCCGTGTCTAACGGCCCCTCGAAGGTGCCATCGAGGCTGTAGCAGTCGCGCAGGATGACGGTCATCACCGACTCCTCGGCCTGCCACGTCATGTTGCGCACCGTTTGGCCGTCGCCGTGGGGGAACGCCGACTCGCTGGTCAGCCAGGTGCCCCCGCTGCCGGAGGTCCACGAGTCGTAGAACGCCGCTATCTCGTCGTAACGATCGGTTGGGTACTCGACGCCGACCGAAGCCCCATTGCCGACGACCACCGAGCTCACGACCACTGCGCCGTCGGGCAAGGGGACCGTGATCTCATTCGGGACGTCGCCACCCGATCCGATGGAGATCGACCCCTCGTCGGACTCGATGTTGATCGTGACGTCGTCGCCTTCCCCTTCGATTTCGACGTTGGCGTTGCCGCCGATCGCCTCCTCGGCGATCTGCTCGGAGATCTGCTCACCGCTGCAGGCGGCGAGGGTCAGTGCCAGGACGAAGATCAGTACCAACGGTCTCAAAGGAACCCCCTAATTCGATTCGAGGACTCTACCCGGGCTCGTTCCGTGGGCTGGCAGCCCCGGATACGGTATCTGCGAGCCCAGGGGTCCCAGACCCGCCTACAGAGGGACGGGCTCGGGGGTGGTCGAGACGATCGGGCCGTCGTCGGTGATGAGGACGGTGTGCTCGAAGTGCGCGGATATCGAGCCGTCTGCGGTGACGACGGTCCACTCGTCGTCGAGTACCGAGGTGTCTGGGCCGCCGAGGTTGAACATCGGCTCGATGGCAAGGGCCATCCCCTTCTTGATCTTGAGCCCGCGCCCCGGGGTGCCGTAGTTGGGCACGTTCGGAGCCTCGTGCATCTGGCGCCCGATGCCGTGTCCCACGTACTCCCTGACCACCCCGTAGCCGAAGGGCTCGGCAGAATCCTGGATGGCGAATCCGACGTCGCCGAGTCGGTTTCCGACCCGCGCCGCTCGCAGCCCATTCCAGAGCGCCTCTTCCGTGACGTCGAGGAGCTTCTGGAGCTGATCGGGAAGGGCACCGACCCCAACCGTGAACGCGGCGTCTCCGTGCCAGCCTTCGAAGATGGCACCGGAATCGATGGAGATCACATCGCCGTCCCGAAGGGTGTAGTCGTCGGGTATGCCGTGCACGATGGCCGAGTTCGGCGAGGCGCAGATGGTCGCCGGAAAGCCGTGGTAGCCAAGGAACGAGGGTCGGCACCCGTGATCCCTGGTGATGTCGGCGGCCACGAGATCGAGTTCCTTGGTCGTAACTCCGGGACCGATGGCAGCGCGCACCGCCTCGTGGACGGCAGCAACACAGCGGCCGGCGACCATCATCTTGTCAAAGTCTTCCGAGGTCTTCTTGGTGAGCACCTTGCCACTCACCGTCATGTGAGCGCTCCCTGGACTCGGTCGAACACCTCATCGATCGATCCGACGGCGTTCACGCGCACGACCTTGTCGGCGTAGGCGTCGATCAACGGCTCCGTCTCCTCCCGATACACCTCGAATCGCCGCCGCACGGTGTCTTCGACGTCGTCGGCACGGCCTTCTTCTGCTCGACCGAGCAGCCGCTCGAGCAACTCTTCCTCGTTGACCTCGAAGAGCAACATGGCATCGATCGCGCCATCGCCCAACGCGGCCTCGAGAGCTTTCGCCTGAACGATGTTTCTGGGAAAGCCGTCGAGGATGTACCCGCTCGCAGCATCCTCCCGCGACAGGCGCTCCTCGACCATCGCCACGACGAGATGGTCCGGCACCAGATCGCCTGCGGCCATGATCGACTCGGCCTTCCTGCCGAGCTCGGTTTCTTCGGCAACCGCTTCACGCAACATCGCGCCAGAAGAGACGTGGGGAACGCCAAGCGCATCGGCAAGTAGCGCGGCCTGGGTCCCCTTTCCGGCCCCCGGGGGGCCAAGGAACAGAATCCGTCTGCTCATCAGGCCTGCTCGCGACTCGCGACTCGGCACTGACGACTCATCAAGCCAGGAACCCCTCGTAGTTCCTCATCATCAGCTGAGACTCGACCTGTTTCATCGTCTCCAGTGCCACACCGGCGACGATGATGATCGACACGCCGGAGAGCCCGACCGGCACACCCCAGAACCAGCCGAGGATCGACGGGAGCACCGTCACGAGGGCCAGATACATGGCGCCGGGGAAGGTGATGCGGCTCAGCACATAGGCGAGGTATTCCTCGGTGGCCCGTCCCGGCCTGATGCCGGGGATGTACCCACCCTGGCGTTGGATCATCTCGGCCTGCTTCTGCGGGTCGAACTGGATCGCGGTGTAGAAGTAGGTGAAGAACACGACGAGCAGTGCCAGCAGCCCGATGTACCAAAGACTCGGGGAGAACCCGCCACCCGTGGTGGACAGCAAGTTGTTGTTGATCCAATCCCGGGCGCTGTTGCCCCAACCGTTGGGCGGGAGCACCGAAGCGAGCAGTGCCGGGAAGTACATGATCGATGTGGCGAAGATCACCGGGATCACCCCGGCCATGTTCACCTTCATCGGAATGTAGGTGGTGTTGCCCCCGAGCACCTTGCGCCCGCGGACACGCTTGGAGAACTGCACCGGGATCCGGCGCTGACCCTGTTCGATAAACAGGATCCCGACCGTGAGCACCACCATCACGGTGACGATCAGGATGAACACACCGGTCGGTGAGCTGGCCAGCAGGATGCCGAGTTGCGATGGGATCTGCGAGATGATCGAGATGAAGATCAGTAGCGACATGCCGTTGCCGATGCCGCGTTGGGTGATCAGCTCACCGAACCACATCAGCAGCGCGGTGCCTGCGGTCATCGTGATGACGATAATGACCACATTGCCCACGGTGTAGTCGGGAATCAGGTCGATGCCGCCGGTCAGCTGGCCGGAGTGGAACAAGAAGGTGAAGCCGGTGGCCTGCAGCAGAGCAAGGATCACCGTGAGGTACCTGGTCCACTGGGTGATCAGCTTGCGCCCGGTCTCACCTTCCTCCTGGAGTGCCTGCAAGCGCGGGATCACGACGGCAAGCAGCTGAAGGATGATCGAGGCCGTGATGTACGGCATGATCCCGAGGGCGAACACCGAGAGCCGGGTGAGCGCACCACCAGAGAAGAGGTTGAGCACCCCGATAAACCCCTGGTGGGCGGCCTGCTCGGCGAAGTCGGAGACCGCGCCGACATCGACGCCCGGCACCGGCACCGCCGCCCCGAATCGGTACAGGGCGAAAATGAACAGCGTGAAGATGATCTTGTTCCGGAGGTCGGAGATCCGGAACGCGTTCCTGGTGGCGGTGAGCATGGCGGTCATAGAGATCTACCCGCTGAACCTTACAGACGCTGGCAGGTCTTGATCGCGGCCGGTGACTCGCGGCTCGCGACTCACTTGACCACCTCGACGGATCCCCCTGCGGCCTGAATCTTCTCAACAGCACCGAGGGAGAAGGCGTGCGCCTTCACCGTCAACGGGCGATCGATTTCGCCCTCGCCGAGCACCTTGATCCGTCCGCGGTGCTTGACCAGGCCCCGCGACCGCAGATCCTCGACGGTGACCGTGCTTCCCGAGTCGAACTCGGCCAGGCGCCCGACGTTGAGCACGATGTACTCGACACGGTTCGGGTTGGTGAACCCCGGCAACTTCGGCATGCGGCGCTGCAGCGGCATCTGTCCGCCCTCAAAGCCGCGACGCACCTTGCTACGAGCCTTCAGGCCCTTGGTGCCACGCCCGGCAGTCTTGCCACGCCGACCGCCTTCACCCCGGCCGACACGAATCTTTCTCTTCTTGGAGCCCTCCGGGGGGCGGAGATGGTGCAGTTTCATCCCGTTTCCTCTACCTCGAGAAGATGCCGTGCGCGAAACACCATGCCCCGCACGTCGGGGGTGTCGGGCCGCTCGACGGATTGTCTGATCTTGCGCAATCCGAGGCTCTCCACTGTGGCACGCACCTTCGGCTTCTCACCGATCGTGCTCTTCACCAGCGTTATCTTCAGGCTCGTGGCTCCCATCAGCTTGACTTCTCGCTCTTCATGAGCTCTGCGGACCGGTATGCGGCAAGCAGGGCAGGTGGGAACAGCTCTTCCGGCGTCTTGTCTCTGGCCTTCGCGACCACGTCCGGGCGCTGCTGGTTCTGGAGAGCCGCGACCGTCGCCTTGGCCACGTTGACGTGGGTGGCGGAGCCGAGCGACTTGGCCAGCACGTCCTTGACCCCGGCGGCCTCGAGGATCTGGCGCACCGCCCCGCCGGCGATCACCCCAGTTCCCGGAGCAGCCGGTTTCAGGAGGACCCTTGCGGCACCGTGGACACCGACGATGGAGTGGATGGTCGTCTGGCCGGCCATCGGCACCGCAAACATGTTCTTGCGGGCGATGTCCATGCCCTTCTGGATCGCCATCGGAACTTCCTTGGCCTTGCCGTAGCCGATCCCGACCTTGCCCTTGCCGTCACCGACGGTGACCAGCGCGGTGAACGAGAACCGGCGACCGCCCTTCACGACCTTGGCGACACGGTTGATGGCGATGACGCGCTCGTCGAACTCGGAATCCCGGCGGTCCCGGCGGTCTCTGCCACCTCTGTTGCGATCGGTCATCTAAAACTCCAGTCCCGCTTCGCGGGCTCCATCGGCGAGGGCCTTCACGCGGCCGTGGTAGGCGAACCCACCGCGGTCGAACACAATTGCCTCAATCCCGGCCTCCTTGGCCCGCGCTCCCACCAGCTTGCCGATTTCTGTGGCGACGTCGACGGTAAGCGACGACGTGGCCAGGGTGCCCTCGCGTGACGAGGCTGAGGCGATCGTGACGCCGGCGTCGTCGTCGATGACCTGAGCGTAGATGTGCCGATTGCTGCGGAACACTGCAAGGCGCGGGCGCGTCGCGGTGCCGTGCACGCGCTTGCGAACCCGGAAATGTCGATGCCTCCTGGCGTCGGTGCGGGAACCTCTCATACGCCGACACCCGCCACTCCTGCCTTGCCCGCCTTGCGGCGCACGTGCTCGCCGACATAGCGGATGCCCTTGCCCTTGTACGGCTCGGGCTTGCGCACGGCCCGAACGTTGGCGGCCACCTGGCCGACCTGCTGCTTGTCGATGCCGCGCACGATGACCTTGGTGTTCTCCGGCACCTCGAACTCGATGCCGTCGGGAGCCTCGACCGTCACCGGATGCGAGAACCCGACCTGCAGTTCGAGGGTGTTGCCCTTGAGGGCGGCTCGGTATCCAACGCCGACCAGCTCCAGATCCTTCTGGTAACCCTCCGACACTCCCACCACCATGTTGTTGACCAGGGCACGGCTCAACCCGTGCAGCGCACGGGTATGCCGCTCGTCGTCGACTCGGCTCAGGGTGACAACACCGTCGTCAACGGTCGTGGTAATCCTGGCGTCGATTGACACATCGAGATCGCCCTTTGGACCTTTGACCGAAACCACGCCGTCCGCGACAGAAACCTCGACACCGGACGGGAGCTCAATAGGTGCTTTGCCAACGCGGCTCATCTCACCACACCTCGCACAGGATCTCGCCGCCCACCTTGCGACGGCGCGCCTCACGGTCGGTCATCATCCCATCGGATGTCGACACGATCGCAATGCCGATACCGCCTCGAACTCGCGGGACATCTTCGGTCCCCTTGTACACGCGCCGCCCTGGTTTGGAAACCCGGGTCAGACCGGTCAATGCGGGGACCCGCTCCTCGTTGTAGCGCAGCCGGATCGTCAGGTCGCGTCCAACGTGCGCATCGTCGACGCCGTAGCCATCGATGTAGCCCTCCTCGGAGAGGATGCGGGCCACCTCCTCCTTGAGTTTCGATGACGGCATCGAGGTTTCCGGATGCAGCGCCATCTGAGCGTTGCGGATCCGGGTCAGCATGTCTGCGATCGGGTCGGACTGCATGGCTACCAGGACGCCTTTCTGACGCCGGGAAGCTCTCCGTTGTGGGCGAGCTGGCGGACCGTGCTTCGCGACATCCCGAATTTTCTGAAGTATCCGCGGGGACGGCCGGTCACGCCGCATCGGTTGCGATAGCGCGTGGCGCTGGCATCTCTCGGCATCTTGGCGATCTGCTGGTAGGCCTCACGCTTGTCCGCGTACGGGGCGTCGGGATCCTTGATCACCTTGACCAGCTCGGCCCGCTGCTCTGCGTAACGCTTGACCAGCTCGGCCCGCTTGTTGTTCTTCACGATCTTGGAGGTCTTTGCCATTACACACCTGCCTGCTCGCGGCGGAACGGGAATCCGAAGGAATCCAACAGCGCCCTGCCGTGGTCGTCGCTCTCGGCGCTCGTCACGAACGTGATGTCCATGCCCCGCACCGTGCTGACCTTGTCGTAATCGATCTCTGGGAAGATCAGCTGCTCGGTCACGCCGAAGCTGTAATTGCCATGGCCGTCGAAGCCCTTCGGGTTGAGGCCCCGGAAGTCTCGGATCCTCGGGATAGCGAGGGCGATCAGACGGTCAAAGAACTCCCACATCCGCGCGCCGCGCAGCGTCACCGAGGCTCCCACCGGCACGCCCTCGCGCAGCTTGAAATTCGAGATCGACTTCGTGGCGTATGAGACTTTGGGTTGCTGACCGGTGATGATGCGGAGCTCGTCAACCGCAGAGTCAATCTGCTTGGCGTCCTGGGCAGCCTCGCCCACCCCCATGTTGACGACGATCTTCTGAAGGCGGGGCACTCGCATGACGTTGTCGAGACCGAGCTGTTCGATGAGAGCCGGAGCGATCTCGCTCTCGTACTGTTCCTTGAGTCGGGCGCTCATTCCAGCTCCCCTTCGCACTTTCGGCAGATGCGATGTTTGCTGCCGTCGTCGTCGATGCGGAAGCCGATCTTGGTCGGACCGCATTCGTCACAGACGATCATCACGTTGGAGGCGTTGATCGGCATGTCCTTGTCGATAATCCCGCCCTGCATCGTTGAACCCGTCGGGCGCTGGCTGCGCTTGGCGGTTGCGACACCCTCGACGATGATCCGGTTCTCGGTGGGAAAGACTTTGGCAATCTTTGCCTGAGTGCCGACATCTTTGCCCGCGATCACTTGAACGAGATCGCCCGATCTGAGCTTCATCACAGCACCTCCGGTGCCAGCGAAACAATGCGCATGAACTTCTTGTCGCGCAGCTCGCGACCCACCGGTCCGAAGATCCGAGTGCCTCGAGGCTGCTGCTGATCGTTGATCAGGACGCAGGCGTTGTCGTCGAAGCGGATGTAGGAGCCGTCCTGACGACGGTTCTCTTTCTTGGTCCGCACCACGACGGCCTTGACGATCTCGCCTTTCTTGACGGATCCGCCCGGGATGGCGTCCTTGACCGTACCCACAACGGTATCGCCGAGGCTTCCGTATCGCCTACCCGAGCCGCCCAGGACGCGGATGACGAGCAGCTCTCTGGCGCCGGTGTTGTCGGCGACCTTCAACCGGGATTCTGTCTGGATCATCGCGCCCGCCCCAGAATCTCCTCGACCCGCCACCGCTTGGTCTTCGAGAGCGGCCTGGTCTCCTCGATCCTCACCGTGTCGCCGGTATTCGCTTCGTTGTTCTCGTCGTGGACGTGGAACCTTCGGCGCACCGGCACGGTCTTGCCATACCGTGGGTGTCGCTTCGAATCCCGAACCTCGACGGTAATGGTCTTGTCCCTTGCATCGGAGAGGACGACTCCGACACGCGTCTTGCGACGTGCCCGTTCCATCTACGCCTCCTCCTGCTCTTGTTGGAGTTCCCAAGCCACGATCTCTTGTTCGCGCATCAGCGTCTTGATGCGTGCGATATCTCGCCGCACCGCGCCGAGGCGTTCGGTGTTGTCGAGCTGGTTTGTGACCATTTGAAATCTGAGATTGAACAACTCTTGTTTGGATTCACCGAGCTTCTCCGTGAGCTCCTTGAACGTCATCCCGCGAAGTTCGGCGACGTTCATGTCTCTTCCCGCCTTACAAATCGCGTCTTGACGGGCAGTTTGTGCGCGGCCAGCCGCATCGCCTCGCGGGCGAGCTCCTCGTCGACACCGGCCATCTCGAACATAACGCGGCCGGGCTTGACCACCGCCACCCAGTACTCCGGATTGCCCTTGCCCGAGCCCATGCGGGTCTCTGCCGGCTTCTCGGTGATCGGCTTATCTGGGAAGATCGTGATCCAGACCTTTCCACCACGCTTGATCTTTCGGGTCATGGCAATACGCGCAGCCTCGATCTGACGAGCCGTGATCCAGCCGGGTTCCTGTGCCTGCAAACCGAAGTCGCCGAACGACACCTTGGTGCCGCGCTTTGCCTTGCCGGCCATACGGCCGGTCTGAACCTTGCGGTACTTGGTCCGCTTGGGCATCAACATCAGCCAGCGCCTCCTTCGGAGTCGCTGTCTGAGTCTTGAGTCTTCAGTCCTGAGTCTTCAGCTTCTTCACTGTTGGCTGATGACTGAGGACTGACAGCTTCCTTCGGGTGGGTTCCTGCAATCTCGAATCCTGCCGCCTGGGCGGCCTCTTCGGTGGCGAACCAGAGCTCGGCTTTGGTGCGGCCGTACATGCTGCTGTCGGGCCGGTGGTAGAGCATCGAGTCTTCGTTGCCCTTGATCGTGAAACCCTCGGGCGGGCTGTCACCGCGGTGGAGGCCAGTCGTCAGTCCTGAGTCTTCAGTCTTCAGCTCCTCTGAGTCTTCAGTCTTCGGTCCTGAGTCTTCAGTCTTCAGCCCTGATTCTTCAGTCTTCAGCTCCTCTGAGTCTTCAGACTTCAGCTCCTCTGACGGCTCATCGACTGGGAGTGCCGCTTCATCAGCGACCTCCGGCTGAGGACTGACGACTGATGACTGAGGACTCTCCTCAGAGGCTTCGACAACCTCTGGCGCGGCTTCCGGCTCAGGACTCTCGACTCTGGACCCTGGACTCTCGCCTTCTTCCGCCTCTTCGCGTGCGGCCTCGAACTCGGCGGCGGCATCTGCCGCGGTTGCCTTCCGTTTCCCACCGCCGGCTTCGATGAGACGCTTGCCACCAGGACCCGGTTCGATCTTGCGTCCGCCGCCGGCCTCGATGAGTCGCTTGCCACCCGATTCCCCGGCGGCAGCCTCGGCCCGAGAACGCGCCGAACGGCGCCGCTTCGACGGCCCTCCCGCAGCAAGTCGGGCTTCTGCGGCGATCTTCTCATTGCGCAGTGAAGCGTTCGCGATCAGGTCGCCCTTGTACACCCAGCATTTGATGCCGACGGCGCCAACGCTGGTCCTGGCAACGGCCTCGCCGTAGTCGACGTCGGCGCGGAGGGTGTGCAGCGGGACGCGGCCCTCGAGATACCACTCGCGGCGACCCATGTCTGCACCGCCGAGTCTCCCGCTTGCCTGGATGCGAACACCTTCGGCGCCGGCCTTCAATGCGGTCGATACGGCACGCTTCATGGCGCGCCGGAAGGCCACCCGCCCCTCGAGCTGGTCGGCGACGCTCCGAGCGAGCAGCATGGCGTCGAGCTCCGGGTTCGCGACCTCGATCACGTTGAACTTGACCTGACGTTTGGTGAGCTCCTCGAGCCCATTGCGCAGCCGGTCGGCCTCGGAACCCCCGCGGCCGATCACCACGCCGGGACGGCCGGTGTGGATGTCGATCTGCACCTTCTTATCACCGAGGCGCTCGATGTCGATCCGCGACACGGCACCGCGGGTCAGCTCATCGCGCAGGTACTTGCGGATCTTGTAGTCCTCGTTGACCTGGAGCGCGTAGTCCTTCTCGCTGTACCAACGGGACTTCCAGTCGGTGATGATCCCGAGCCGCAACCCGTAGGGGTGAATTTTCTGGCCCATCAGGCGCTCTCCTCATCGTCTGCGACCACGATCGTGATATGGCTCGTGCGCTTGCGGATCCGTGTGGCCCGGCCGCGGGCACGCGGGCGCCACCGCTTGATTGTCGGACCCTCGTCTGCGAAGGCCTCGGAGATGAAGAGCTCGTCGGCGTCCAGGGCAAAGTTGTGCTCTGCGTTGGCCACAGCCGACTTCAACGTCTTGAGAATCGCGCCCGAGGCGCGGCGCTGGGTGTGGGTGAGCACGACCTCGGCATCCTCGACCGGCAGGCCGCGTACCAGGTCGAGCACGCGCCTGACCTTGTAGGGCGACTGCCGAACGTGGCTCGTCTTGGCGTGGGCTTTCACTGCATCCTCGCTGCCCGCTCGCCGATGTTGTGACCGCGGAACGTCCGGGTCGGTGCGAACTCGCCGAGCTTGTGCCCGACCATCGACTCGGAGATGTACACCGGGACGTGCTTACGCCCATCGTGGACCGCAATCGTCAGCCCCACCATGTCCGGGATGATGTCGGAACGCCTGCTCCAGGTGCGGATGACACGCTTGTCTCCACTCGAATTGGCTTTCTCGACCTTGACGAGCAAGTGCTCGTCGACGAACGGTCCCTTCTTCAGGCTGCGCGACATGACTACCTCCGACCCTTCTTGAAACAGCGGCGGACATGCAGAACCGCAGGTTCTGCCAATGCGTCGCCTCGACGCAGTGCGTCGTGCGGAAGCCGTTGATCAGTGCTCATCTTCGACCCTTCTTGCTCCGGCGACGCACGATGTACTTGTCACTCGCCTTTTTCTTCTTGCGGGTACGGCCCTCCGGCTTGCCCCACGGGCTCACCGGATGCCTCCCGCCCGAGCTCTTTCCCTCGCCGCCGCCGAGCGGGTGGTCGACCGGGTTCATCACGACACCACGCGACTGGGGGCGCTTACCCTTCCACCGGTTGCGGCCCGCCTTGCCGATCTTGACCAGCTCGGCCTCGGTGTTGCCGACCTGGCCGATCGTTGCTCGCGAGTCGAGCGGGAGGTTTCGCATCTCGCCGGACGGAAGGCGCAGCAGGGCGAGCTTGCCCTCTTTGGACATGAGCTGGATCGCCGTTCCCGCAGAGCGTCCAAGCTTGGCGCCGCCTCCGGGTCGCATCTCTACGGCATGCACGATCGTGCCGGTAGGGATGTTGCGCAATGGGAGGGCGTTGCCCGGCCGAATGTCGGCGCCCGAGCCGGAGCTCAGCATGTCACCGACCTCGATGCCAACCGGGGCGAGGATGTAACGCTTCTCACCATCCACGTAGTGGAGCAGCGCAATCCGCGCGTTGCGGTTCGGGTCGTATTCGATGGCAGCGACCTTGGCCGGAACGCCGTCCTTGGTACGACGGAAGTCGATGATGCGGTAGCGCCGCTTGTGGCCCCCGCCGCGATGGCGCGACGTGATCCGCCCGTAGGAGTTGCGGCCGGACGACCGGTTCTTCTTGGCCAGCAGGTTCTTCTCCGGCTTCGCCTTCGTCACGGCCTCGAAATCGGAGACCGTCTGGAATCGGCGGCCAGGCGACGTTGGTTTCAGTTTCTTTACACCCATGACCTACACCTCGAAGAAGTCAATCGAGTCACCTTCGGCGAGCTTGACCAGGGCCCGTTTGGTGTCCTTGCGCTTGCCGACGACATAGGCGGTGCGCTTGACCTTGCCTATGCGGTTCATCGTGTTCACCGAGAGCACCTGGACCCCAAAGAGCGTGGAGACCGCCTGCTTGATCTGGGTCTTGTTGGCCCCGCGATCGACGACGAAGGTGTACGTGTTGACGTCGTCGATGAGGTCGTATGACTTCTCTGAGACCACCGGCTCAAGGATCACATCGCGAGGGTCACGAAGGGTGCGCTTCATGAGGACTCCGCCTCGCTTCGCTCGTAGTCGGCCGAGTCATCAGCCTTCAGTCCTGAGTCTTCAGCCAGAGCCTCAGTCTCTTTGCTGATGACTGATGACTGAGGACTGAGGACTTCTTCAGACTCTTGACTCTTGACTTCTTCCGTGTTGCTCGCGACTCGCGACTCGCGACTCGCGACTTCTTCGGCATGTTCTTCAGTTCCGCGCGGCACGCTCTGGCCGAGGTCCAATGTTCCCTTCGACATGATCACGGTCTCCGCCCACAGCACGTCGTAGGTATTGGCCTGGCCGAGGTTTGACGCAATGACGCCCTGAATGTTCCGGAAGGACTTGATGGCGATGCGCTCGTGGTCTTCGGCGAGCAGCAGCACCTTGCCCGAGACTCCCATGGCCTCCAGCAGCGCGGTGGCGTTCTTTGTGCGCGGGGTGTCCCACACGTCGAAGGTTTCGACGACCTTGATCTGGCCGTCGGCTGCCCGGGCAGACAGCGCCGAGCGCAGCGCGAGACGTTTCATCTTCTTCGGGGTTCGCTGGGAATAGTCGCGGGGCTTGGGGCCATGTGCGACGCCGCCCCCTGCCCATTGCGGGGAACGGATCGAGCCGTGACGGGCGCGCCCGAGGCCCTTCTGGCGCCAGGGCTTCCTGCCACCACCGCGCACCTCGGCGCGGGTCTTGGTGGAGTGCGTGCCGGCGCGGGCGGCGGCGCGCTGGGCGGTCACCACCTGGTGCATCACGTCCATGTTGGGCTTGATGCCAAAAATGTCGGGGTTGAGCTTTACGTCGCCGGCGCGGCTGCCGTCTGCGGTGTAGAGCTCTGCGGTCACGTCAGGCACGCTGTTTCACCGCCTCCCGGATCAGGACGACCGACCCCTTCGGGCCGGGAATCGCGCCCTTGAGCAGCAGCACATTGCGTTCGGCGTCGACGCTGACGACCTCGAGGTTGAGAATCGTCGTTTGCTCGCCGCCCATCCGGCCCGGCATCCGTTTGCCGCGGAACACCCTGCCGGGCGTTGCACAGGCGCCGATGGCGCCCGGGGCGCGGTGCACCTTGTGCACGCCGTGACTGGCGCCCTGGCCCTTGAATCCGTGACGCTTCATGACGCCGGCGAAGCCCTTGCCCTTGGAGATGCCGGTGGCGTCGGCGCGCTGGCCGGCCTCGAGCACGTCGCCGATGCCGATCTCCTGGCCGATCGTGTATTCGTCCGGATCGTCGACGCGCACCTCCACGACATGGCGGTGCGGATTGACTCCGGCCTTGGCGAAGTGGCCGGTCTGGGCACGGTTGGCCGCGGCCATCTCCTTGTAGGCAATCTGGATGGCGGCGTAGCCGTCCTTCTCAGGCCGCTTGATCTGGCTGACGCGGATCGGCCCGGCCTTGATGGCGGTCACCGGGATCGCCCGGTTCTCGTCATCGAAGACCTGGGTCATGCCCAGCTTTTCGCCAATGATCATGTTCACGTCTTGATCTCCACCTCAACGCCTGCCGGCAGGTCGAGCCGCATTAGCGAGTCGACGGTCTTCGGTGTGGGTTCCAAAATGTCGATGAGCCGCCGGTGGATGCGCATTTCGAAATGCTCGCGGCTCGTTTTGTGCACGTGCGGGCCACGGATCACGGTGTAGCGATGCACCTTGGTTGGCAGCGGCACCGGGCCCTTGATCTTCGCCTGAGTACGGATCACCGTCTCTGCGATCTTGCGCGCGGACTCGTCGACCACTGAGTGGTCGTAGGCCTTGAGCCTGATCCTGATCCGGTGTTCGTTTTCAGCCATTTGTGCTCGCTTCGTTCGCCGTCTTACGTATCACGTATTGCGTAGACCGACTCATTTCAATATTTTGGTGACTCGGCCGGCACCGACGGTTCTTCCACCCTCACGGATAGCGAACCGCAAACCCTCATCCATCGCAATCGGCTTACCCAACGTCACCGTCATCTCCGTGTTATCACCAGGCATCACCA
>CAXMOP010000060.1:0-80787 GCA_964195155.1 uncultured Kiloniellales bacterium
ATCACCCCGGCAACAGCTCCCGACGGAGCAAAGGTGACCAATGCGTCGCCGCCGGTCGGGTCCGTTTGGCGGATCCGGGGGTAATAGACCGCGGCGTGACTGCTGACCGGAAACGCCGGCGCCGCAGCGCCGTCGATCGCTTCTGCCGGTCCGGTCCACGACGAAGGCGGATCCATGATCAGGATGGCACCCCGTCTGGTCGCATATTCGATGGTGTCGGCGATCACCTGATCCTCGACGTCGCCGCGCCCCGTGTACGGCGGGATGACAATGAGGTTGATCGAACCGGCCCGGTCGAGTGCGTATAGGCCTCTCCCCTGGGCGGCCAGGCCGGCACCGGTGGTGAAATTGATCGCACCCAGCGGAGCGCCGTCGTTTCCGTCGCTGGCAGCGGCTCGCAGCGGGAGCTGGCCGAACGCCGACGGCAAGGCCCCCGGTATTCGCACCAGGCTCGATTGTTGCTCCACGATCGCGTCGACCCGTCGCCGGCTGCCGGGCGCAATGCTCACCTCGCGGTAGATCTCCACCTTGTGGGTGGCGTCATCGACCACCGTGAGATTGAACAGTGTCGAATCGTTCGGGTTGACCTCGTCGTCGTCGATGACTGCCGAGAGCTGGGAGCCCCATGCACCGGGAGAGGCGGCCTCGAGGGTCAGCTGGGTGGCTCCGGCGCCAACGACCAGGGAGGCAACGTCGGCCGGGGCCTCCTGGTGGACGCGGACGATGATGGCGGCCGATCCCCCGAGTCGGAAGAAGTCGCGGACGGAATATCCCAGGTGGCTGCCGCTCCACAGGCCGCCAAAAATCCTTTCGAAGTCGACGGAGGAGCTGATGGTGACCGGTTCGTCGATGGGGCCGCGCAGCGCCCGCCCGACAAAGGCAGTGTTCGACGTGGCCACTCCACCGATGATCCGCTCGGCAGCCGGTTCCTGCACCTTTGGTCGCTCGCGTTGTCGCGCCACGGCTGGCCTCTCCTGTTTTCCTCGTCGCCGGGGTACCGATGAAAACAGCGCTGAGAGCAATTCGCGCTCACTGTTCGGATTGCACGCAGCGTCGCGCAAGTAGTCTCGCGCCGTGACCTCGCCACGGACCCGGGCGAGCCGGCTGTTCGCCCCCTTGCCTCACGACTACGAGCGCTGGGCCGCGGTGCTCTCGATGGGACAGGACCGGCGCTGGAGAGACCGCATGGTCGAGGGTGTCTCGGTCGGCGCCGGTGACCGGGTGCTCGACGTCGCGGCGGGCACCGGGTTGATCACGAGGCGGCTCGCCGCGGTTGGAGCAGACGTCGTCTCGCTCGACCAGAGCCATGAGATGCTTGCTCGCGCCGTGGAACGCGGTGCCATCGGCATCGTCGCCACCGCCGAAGAGCTGCCGTTCGTCGACGACGTATTCGATGCGGCCACGTTCGGCTACCTGCTCCGCTACGTCGACAGCGTGCCGGGGGTGATGGCCGAGATGGCGCGGGTGGTCCGGCCCGGCGGGCGGATCGGCATGGTCGAGTTTGGACGCCCGGCGGGGATGTGGCGACCATTGTGGTGGGCGTACACCCGGATCATCCTCCCGTCTGCCGGTGTGCTGATATCCCGTCCCTGGCACGAAGTCGGATCCTTCCTCGGCCCGAGCATCGATGCCTTTGCCGACGCCTGGCCGCTACCGCGCCTCACCGAGGCCTGGCAGGAGGCGGGCCTCATCGAGGTCACGGTGGTCCGCATATCGCTCGGGGGCGGGTTGGTGATGACGGCGAGGAAACCATGACCGAGAGACCCGCGTTCTATGCGCGAACCGGGTCCGCGGCGGCCGATCTCGTTGCGATCCTCCATCCTCCGTACACCGCGTGGCATCTTTCCTATGTCGTGATCGGCGCCTCGCTCGCTGCATCCGTCTCGCTCTCTCGTCTGGGCTGGACGCTGGTGGTGTTCTTCCTTGCGGTGGGGATCGCCGCCCACTCCCTTGACGAGGTCAGTTCCCGTCCCCTGAAAACCGGGCTCGGCGACGCCGCGCTGTGGGCGATGGCGATCACTGCGCTGGGAGCCGCCGCCGTCGTCGTTGCCTTGGGGTCGGTGCTGGTATCGCCATGGATCTGGGCGTGGGCGGTGGCCGGGTTGTTCTTCGCGGTGGGGTACCCGCTGGAGTGGCCCGCCTTCCTGCACACCGACCTGGGGTTCGCCGTCGCCTGGGGTGCCTTCCCGGTTCTCGTTGGATACTGGGTGCAAACCGAGAGCGTCTCACTGGGCGCGGTGATCGTTGCCGGCTTCGCCACCCTGCTGTCCCTTGCTCAGCGCTCGTTGTCGACCCCGGCACGCTTCGTTCGGCGGGAGACCACCGCGGCCGACGCCCGGTTCGACACCGCCGCCTGGGACCGAACCAGGCTCCTCGCCACCTGGGAGGTGCCACTGCGCTGGCTCGCCTGGGCCGTCGTCGCCCTCGCCGCGGGACTACTCGTCGCCCGAATCTAGATCGGGTGTTACGCAATCCTGCAGCGGGCCGTCACGGCCGAGACAAGCCGAGTCACCGCACATCTTGAGCGAGCGGCGCGCGGCACTCGTCATTGTTCAGCACCCTCCTCGGTTGGCCATGTCCACTGGTCGATCGGCCGCGGCGCGGCTCGAGGCCGTTGTCAGGGGTTCCCGGTCGCCCGTCTCCGGCCTCGCAATGTGGTCGGCGTTGATCGATCTCCGAGTCCGGTTTCTGTCGGTGGTGACCCGTATGTTGGGCAGACAGACCTTCCAGGAGGTAGGAAAGAACATGGATGCAGCCGAACAGGCCTGGATCGACCAGCACGACGCCCACATCAGCGCCATGGTTCGTCGCTACGGCTGGTATATCGCATACATCGGTGGCGGGTCCTGTGACTGTCCCGGGTGCGACGACGAGGATACCGATAGCCCACCGTTCGCCTACACCGTTGGGCTCTTTGGGTTGGCCCATCCCGAGTTGCTCATCTTCGGGGTGGGTCGCGAGACCGCAGCGAATGTCCTCAACGGTCTCGGGAGCGAGGTGCGGGCGGGCGAACCGGTCCTGGCGGGACAGATGCTGGGGTTTGAGGAGTGGCAGCACCGCTTCGTTCCCGAGACGGTGCCCAACCCCGGCGAGATCGTTTTCGACGCAAACCGGTACTACCAGCGGCCCAATGAATTCTCGGTCCCGGTGCTCCAACTCAGCTACGACGACGCCGAGGGTCGATTTCCGTGGGAAGAGGACTATGCCGACCCGGAGCTGCAGCCAAGACCGGGCATGTTCAAGGCATAACGGACAGCATCGTGGGATCAGTAGGCGCTATGTCGGTCGCCGGGTTGGCGCTCATGGGACGCTCACCCAAAGAAACCGATCGTCGACCGGGCAATGCCAGCCGCCCTCTCGAGGGATACGTTCTCGAGGGATACGTTCTCGATGGATACGTTGTTGGGTGGCCCGTTCCGAAAGATCTGTCACGGCCGATCCGTACGATCCGGCAGCGATGACCAACTTCGACCCAACTGCTCTCCATCTGCTGCGGGTGCTGACGGGCAACAGCAAGGCCGACTTCCGGCCCGGACAGCTCGAGGCGATACAGGCCGTCGCACGAGATCGGGACCGCGCCCTCGTTGTACAGCGAACCGGGTGGGGCAAATCCGCCGTCTACTTCATCTCGACCCGCATGCTCCGCGACCAGGGCCTCGGGCCCACCGTGATCGTCTCACCGCTGCTCGCACTCATGCGCAACCAGCTCGAGATGGCGGATCGGCTCGGACTCAACGCCCACACCATCAACTCGACCAACCGCGACTCCTGGGAGCCGATCTTTTCCCAGATCCACGCCGGCGAGATCGATCTTCTCCTCATCTCCCCGGAGCGGCTGAACAACCCGGAGTTCCGCACCGAAATCCTTACGTCCCTCCTCAGCGACATCGGGTTGCTGGTCATCGACGAGGTTCACTGCATCAGCGACTGGGGCCACGACTTCCGCCCCGACTACCGGAGACTGCAGCAGGTCGTTGCCTCGCTCACCCCAAACATCCCGGTACTCGGGACGACGGCAACCGCCAACGATCGAGTCGTTGCCGATGTTGTGGAACAGCTGGGTGAACAGATCAAGCTCTTCCGCGGGACCCTCGAGCGTGACTCTCTGGCCCTCCACGTTCTCCCCATGCCGAGCAAGGCCGAGCGATTGGCCTGGCTCGCCGAGAACATCCCCAACATGTCCGGTGTGGGCATCGTGTACACATTGACGATCAAGGATGCCGAACAGGTCGGCGCATGGCTTCGGTCGCGCGGAATCGACGCTGCGTCGTATACCGGGCCCATGGATTCGGACGAGCGGATCGAGATCGAGCACCGCCTCACCGACGGTGCGCTGAAAGTGGTGGTCGCCACCTCCGCCCTGGCCATGGGGTACGACAACCCGCGGATCGAATTCGTCATCCACTACCAGACGCCCGGATCGCCGATCGCGTACTACCAGCAGGTGGGGCGGGCGGGTCGGGCGGTCGACGAGGCCTATGGCATCGCCATGGCCGGTTCCGAGGATGAGGACATTCAAGACTGGTTCATCGACACCGCGTTCCCCAGCGAGTCCGACACGAACGACGCACTCAGCGCCCTCGCCGCCGCCGAGGGGATGCGCGTCGGAGAGCTCGAAGCCGTGGTCAACCTGAAGCGCGGCCGTCTCCTCTCGATGCTGAAGATCCTGGAAGTCGAAGGCGCCGCATACCGGGATGGGTCATTGTGGTTCCGATCCGCCGAGCCCTGGGTTTACCCCGCCAGGCGGATCGCCGACGTCACCGCTGCTCGACGCGAAGAACAGGAGACGATGCGCCGGTACCTCGGTTCGGACGACTGCTTGATGCAGCAGCTGCGCGCCGCGCTCAACGATCCGGCACCGGAGCGTTGCGGGCGCTGTATGAACGACACTGGTCCGTTGGCAAGGACCGGCGTCGAACGAGAGACCATCGAAGCAGCGCTGGCGTTCCTGCGCGGTGAGGTGATCTCGATCGAGCCACGCAAGGTGCGGCCGCCCGGTCTGACCGTCGACCTGAACCTACGCGAGCACAACATCGAGCCGGGCCGCGCCCTCAGCCGGTGGGGCGAACCAGGTTTCGCCGAGCAGGTTCGGGACGACAAGTACGACAACGGTCGGTTCTCTGAAGAACTCGTCGACGCCATCGTGAGAATGGTGAGGACCTGGGGACCCGATCCAGCGCCCGAGTGGGTGACCAGTGTCCCCTCCAATCCGGTCGAAGACTTTGCCCAGCGCGTCGCGACCGGTTTGGGACTCCCGTACGTCGAGTCCCTCCACCGCGTCGCAACTCGGCGTCCACAAAAGACGATGCACAACAGCAGCCAGCAGGCTCGCAACGTGCTTGGGGCGTTCGATGTTGTGGCGACCAGGTCGGAGCCCGTCCTGCTCATCGACGACATGGTGGACTCCCGTTGGACGATGACCGTCGCCGGAGCACAGCTGCGGGCTGCCGGATCTGGCCCGGTATACCCTGTTGCCCTGAGCGACACCTCGGGAAGCGGGTCGTGATGTTCACCGATGACGCCAAAGCCGTAATCGCCCTCACCACCAGGCTTGGCGACAGCCATCGCCCATCGCTCCCACCCACCATGTGGCACCGCCTGGCGACGGCGCTCAACGACGCCGGGCTCACCCCCGCCACCGTATTCGACCCCAACACCGACCTCGCATCGATTCCGGGGATCCCGGGCGACCTTGCCGAGACCGTCACCGAACTGATCAAGGACGCGTCGATCACCACCGTTGCTGCCACCGAACTCGATCGGCAGGGGATCTGGACGCTCACCCTCGTTGATGACACATACCCGCCCACGATGCGTGACCGCCTCGGAAAGGGCGCCCCTCCGGTCATCTTCGGCGTCGGCGATCCCGTCCTGCTCGACGGGGATGGGATAGGCATCGTGGGATCGCGCAACGTCGACGAGGCCGGAGCTGAGATCGCAAAAGACCTAGCCGTGCGGGCTACGACGCTCGGGAGGGCCGTCGTATCCGGAGGTGCGAGAGGCGTCGACCAGTTGGCGATGAACGCCGCATATCAGGCCGACGGCGTCGTGATCGGTGCACTGGCGGATTCGCTGCAGTCTCGAATCCAGAAATCCGACGTCCTCGCTGCCCTCGATCGTGGCCGGACCTGTCTGTTGACCCAACAGGCACCCGCAACCGGGTTCAGCGCAGGTGCTGCAATGTCACGGAACAAACTCATCTACGCCCTATCGGCCGTGACGGTCGTCGTGGCCTCTGACGCGAACACCGGTGGCACCTGGGCGGGAGCCTCAGAAGCGCTGAACAAGGCCATCTCGGTAGTAAGTGTCTGGCGGGGCGAGGGTGAAGGACCGGGAAACCCGGCGCTCGAAGGTGCTGGGGCGATACCGATTCAGGCTTTGGACGACTTGAGCGATCTGGTGGAATCGCCGCCAGCAAGCGAGCCCGAGCAGCTAGCAATCACTGAACTCGGTGCGTAGCCGCGACCCGGGCGTGGGTCCATCTCAAACGCAACCCGTGGCGGTGACACGCCCGCAAAACCAGACCTTCCATAGCATTGCCAGCGTCCCGAAGGAGGAAGGTCTGACTCGACCGTCGACTTGGTCTGCTGGTGTCGCTGCGCTCGCAATCATCATCGCGATCGCCTTGCCGGCAGCCGCCACCGATGGCGGTGTGTACGAGCAGGGTACGAGCTTCGTCGCCTCGACCTACCCGTTCCACGGGCGGCCGAACGAGATCGCTCCCCATGCCTGGGGCCCGTCCATCGACATCAACGTTCAATTCGACGACGGCAGCGGTCTTGACTGCGATCGCCCGGTCTTCGCCCCGGAGTCGGGGACCGTCAGACAAGTCACCTCCGATTTCGGGGGCGGATGGGGCAATGCCATCGTGTGGACCAACGAGGCCGGTACCGAACAGCTCTTCATGGCTCACCTCAGCTCGGTCCTGAAAGCCGGCCCGGTCCTCGCCGGGGACACGATCGCCCTCGCCGGCGCCACCGGCCTCTCGATCGGTTTCGACGACTTCTGCCACGGCGCCGGTGGTGCGCACCTCCACCTCAACCGCACGGTCATGAGCAACGGCGCCTGGACCGCGGCCCCGGTAGTGCTCAACGACCTCGTCGTTCAGGCCGGCGGGGCCTATCAGTCCACCGGCACCCCCGCGGCGATCGTGAGCGATAACGAAGCCACGCGTCGCAAGGATCTGCGGTGGAACATCACGGCGCTGGCCAACGCAACGTTGTCCTGCGTCCTGGCGCCGTGCCCGGCCTAGGAGGGTGGTGAGCAATCCTCCAGCGGGCCGCTGCGGTGGGGAGAAACCGAGTCACCGGATCATCCGAGCAAGCGGCGGCACGTAGCACTCGTCATTGTTCACCACCGTCCTGATGACGGCCGACCGGTCGACCTGCACTAGGGGGCGGCGACCCGGCCGAGCAGCCGGTTCCGCAGGAACAGCGTGACCGCCACTCCGAAGATGAAGCCTCCGGCATGGGCTTCCCATGCCACCCCGGTTCCTCCGAGGCCGAACTGCGCCGCGAACCAGATGACCAGGAAGATGGCGGCAGGGAGCGGGAGGATGAACCAACCCACCAGCGATGTCACCCGGTGCTTGGGAAACAGCACGAGATAGGCGCCCATGACCGCGGCGATCGCACCCGAGGCGCCAACGAGCGGGATCGTGGTGCCCGCGTTGACGCCGATAAAAGCGACGGTTGCCACCAAACCGCCAAGCAGATAGAACACGGCGTAGCCAACGTGCCCGTAGGCCTCCTCGATGTTGTTACCGAATATCCACAGGAACCACATGTTGAACAGCACGTGGCCAACCGATCCGTGGAGGAACATCGAGGTGAGCAGCGCGAGGTAGACGTTCTTTTCCGGGAACAACACCCCCCGTCCGACCGCACCGCAGCGGCCGGTGATGATCTCTTCGACTTCGAGTGGGTCACCGGTCGTCACCTCGCAGGCGATCACCGCCCGCTCATACACGAATTCCTGCTGCTCGGCGGGGGTCCCGCGAAACTGGAAGATGAAGAACACCAGCAGGTTGGCGGCGATCAACACCAGCGTCACCCACGGTGTGATCGATGTCGGGTTGGCGTCGCGTAGCGGGAGCATGCGCCGCGATCCTACGCGGCGGGCAGGTTGACCCGGACCGTGGTGCCGACCCCCGGTTCGCTCACCATCGAGATCTCGCCGCCGTGGGCCTCGACGAGATCGCGGCTGATGGTGAGCCCGAGCCCGGTGCCCGCGGAAGCCTCGCCCTTCTGGAAGCGATCGAACACCGTGGGAAGCGCCTCGGGGTCGATGCCCACCCCGGTGTCGCGCACGTCGAGCACGGCCTCGCCGACGATCAGTTCGGTGGTCATGGTCAGGGTGCCGCCGTCGGGCATGGCGTCGAGGGCGTTGACGACCAGGTTGGTCACGATCTCGCGCATCCGCACCGGATCGAGGTCGAGCTCCCCCACCGCCGGGTCCAGCCCCGTTTGGATGACCACACCTGCCGCTTCGGCAGTCCGGCGCTGGGCGTCGGCGACGTCGGACACGAGGCTCCCGAGATCGGTCGGTTCGCGGTACAGGGCGAGTACACCCGCCTCGGCCAGGCTCAACGTTCGCAAATCCTCGAGCAGGCGCTCCATGACCGCAACCTCGCCGAGAACCAGGTCGAGATGCTCGGGGTCCGCCCGATGAACGCCGTCGAGCATCGCCTCCACCTCGCCGCGCACGACGGTGAGCGGAGTGCGCATCTCGTGGCCGAGGTCGGCAAGCAGCTGTCGGCGCTGGGCGTCTGCCTCCTCGAGCCGGGTGGCCATCTTGTTGAAGGACTCCACCGCCGGTCGCATCGTCGGCGACGCCGGGGTGTCCGCCCGGGCCGTGTAGTCGCCGTCAGCGAGCGCGCCCGCGGCACCGATCAACTCCCGCGCTGGGGCAAAGGTTCTGCGGATGCCGCGCCCAATGAACATCAGCAGGAGCCACACCAGCGCCACGGCGAACAACGCCGCACGCACATCGACCGAGCCGATCACCACAGCAAGCAGCGCCCCGAGCGCTACCAGCCCGGTGGCGACCAGCAGCAGGACGCGGCCGAACATCCGGCGCCCGAACCGGTTCCAGGCCTCCTGGCCCTCGCCTCCCCCCGACCGCGGCCCATGAGCCCGGTAGCCCTCAGGCATCGGCGAACTTGTAGCCGACGCCGTAGACGGTGAGCACCAGCTCGGGTCGGCGGGGATCGGTTTCGATCTTGCGCCTGATGTTCTTGACGTGGGCGTCGATCGAGCGTTCATAGGATTCGAACGACACGCCATGGACCTGGTCGAGGAGCTGCGCTCTGGTGTAGATCCGGCCGGGCTGTCGGGCCAGGGTCAGCAGCACATCGAACTCGGTGGCGGTCAGCGCAACGTGCTCTCCTGCCACGGTGATCCGCCGCTTCGGGATGTCGATCGTGACCGTCCCGGCTCGCACCATCTCACCGCCGCCGAGGGTGGCGTCGGCGCGTCTGAGCACGGCACGGATTCGAGCAACGAGCTCTTTCGGACTGAACGGTTTGGTGACGTAGTCGTCGGCCCCGAGCTCAAGACCGACGATGCGATCTGTCTCCTCGATGCGCGCGGTGAGCATGATGATCGGAACCGACGACGTCTGGCGGAGCCGGCGGGTCACGTCGAGCCCATCCATGCCCGGAAGGCTCAGGTCGAGCACGATCATGTCCGGGCGCTCGGCACGGGCGATCGACAGCGCTGCCTGCCCGTCGGCCGCCTCGAGGACGGCGAAACCCGCCTGCTCCAGGTAGTCCCGGACCAGGCGGGTGATTTTGAGCTCGTCTTCGACGATGAGAACCGTCGTCACGCCGCCCATTGTCGCGTGTGCTCACTCGTCGTTGTCGTCGGGGACCCAGCTGTCGACTTCGTCTTTGGCGTGGGCCACTCGATGCCAGTCTTCGAACTGCTCATCCCGGCTCTTGCCGGACGGCCGCTGGTTCCGGCCTTGTGGGCGCTGCCAGCCCCACGGCGGCCGGCCGCCGGAGCTGCGGAAGAAGAGCCCGGCCAGGAGGCCGAAGATCACCAGGAAGAACAGCAACTTGCCCACAAAGAACACGCCGCCGACCATCCAAGCGCCGGCCGATCCAAGACCGCCGGCCAACAGTGCGCCGATCCCGATCAGGCCGAGCGCCAACAGTGCAAATCGCAACATCGTCTTCTCCTTGTGTCGATGTCTGATCCCAGTGTGCGACGGGATTGTGAAGAGGATGTGAAGACGCCACGGAGACATCTGGCATCACGCCGGCGCAGGCGTCGCTCCCTCGGCGAGCTTGAGGCGGGTCCACACGTTCATGTTGATGACGATCGCCGCGATCTCGACGACCTCGGCGTCGGTGAAGTGCTCGACGAGCCCGTCGTGGGATCGCTGGAAGGAGTCGGCAACGGTCGTGTCGGCGATCCGGGTCAGCGTCTCGGCGTAATCGAGTGCAGCCTGCTCGGCCGGGGTGAACAGCGCCGTCTCCCACCAGGCGCTCAGCGTGTCGATCTTCGCCCGCGCGATGTCGAGAGCGCGGGCCGCGTCGTAGTGCAAGTTCATGCAGTATGTGCAATTGTTGATCTGCGACACCCGAAGACGCAGCATCTGGGCCAGCCCGGCGTCGACGCTGAGCTCGGCGGTGTAGCCGAAGGCCGCGGCGAACTGGCGCGAGATATCTAGCAGGGCCTCGTTGTCGGCGGAATCGAATCGACGGTTCTCGATGACGACCTTCTCGCTGCTCACGATCAACCTCCGTAGGGTGGCGCAGTCGAGTCTACGGCGAGGCGGAATGTCGGCATGGCCCAGGAAACATCCGAGGTACTCGCCACCGGTGTCATCACGGGACCCGAGGCCCGAGGGAAGGTGATGATCAACCGGCGCCCCTCGGGCGAGGTGGTCGCACGCCTGTCCCAGCTGTGGGTCGCCCCCGGTGCTCCCGACGTTCGGGTCTATCTCTCCTCGAATACCGACGGCGACGTGACGGCTGGCGTGACCGTCGAGCTGGGCAAACTGACGTCGCTCAGCGGCGACTTCGCATTCGCCGTGCCCGGTGACGCCGAGCTCTCTTTGGCGCGTACCCTGGTCGTCTACTGCTCGGTGTATTCGGTGACCTTCGGCGTGGCCAGCCTCGAGCACCAGGCGGCTTGAAGGGAAACGTCGGCCGACGATGCGATCGCTGTGCAGTCGGCAGGGCGTTTATGGGTTGAAGTAGTCCTCGTTCTCGAAGTCCTGCTGCAGATCCTCGGTGAAGTCCTTGCCCGGTGGATCCTGAGCGATACAGCCGGTCGACACCGCGAGTGCGATCAATGCGGCGGCCACCAATCGCCGTACGCCGGCGAGCTTCGACCCGAGCTGCTTCCTCATGGAGTAGGTATCGGCCGAACTCCAATCTCGTTGAGTGCTCCCGCTGCCAAATCGCTTCAGCGCAGAGAACGGGCCATTCGACACCAGGCAAGCCTATTCACGTGGCACAAAGCGTGGTACTCTTATGCCATGAAATCTACCATAGATCGGGCAGGGCGGGTCGTGATCCCTCGCCCTCTTCGAGAAGAGCTCGGATGGCTTGGCGGTGAAGAGATCGAAATCGAGGTGGTAGATGGGACGGTCTCGATCAGCCCGGTGACCATGAAGATGACCTTGACCGAGACCGACGATGGGGTGGTCGCGGTACCCGAAGCCGAGCTACCGCCGCTCACGGAAGATGTGGTGCGCAAGACTCGAGACTCGGTTCGCAGATGATCGCTGTTGACACCAGCGTCATCGTCGCCGGCTTCGCCAGTTGGCACGATCAGCATCTCCCGGCGCTGAAAGCGCTCGGCGCCGATCGACTCGTGCCCGGTCACGTCTTACTCGAGACCTATTCGGTCCTCACTCGACTTCCGTCTCCGCACCGGGTGCCGAGCGGCATCGCGATGACCTATCTGGAGATGATGTTTCCCAAGAACCACATCATCCTTCCTTCGCCCGACACGGTCGCCGCCCTCCCCCGTTTGTGCCATGAGGCGGGACTCTTCGGGGGGGCGACCTACGACGCGGTCGTCGGGGTGACGTGTCTCGAGCACAACGCCGAATTGGTCACGCTCGACCGACGCGCTCTGCGGAATCATCAGGCGCTTGGAGTCACCGCCCGTCTCGCCGCCTGACGGCGGAGTCGGCGCGCAAATAGTCAGCCGCCGACCAGCGCGGCGACCCGATCTCCCACCTGGGATGTGGTGATCCCCATCTCGCCGGCTCTGAGTGAAGGAAGGGACCCGGCGACCTCGGCAACGGCACCTTCCACCGCCTCCCCGGCGCCGGCGGCACCGAGCTCGTTCAACAACATGGAGGCGGCGCCGATGGCGGCAAGAGGGTTGATCTGACCGGTCCCCTCGAAACCCGGTGCGGTACCACCGATCGGCTCGAACATGGAGACCCCGTCGGGGTTGATGTTGCCCCCCGACGCGATGCCAAGGCCGCCCTGGATGGCAGCACCGAGATCGGTGATAATGTCGCCAAACATGTTGTCCGTGACGATGACATCGAAGCGTCCGGGATCTTCGACCAGCCACAGGCAGGCGGCGTCGACGTGGGCGTAGTCGAGACGCACCGCCGGGTACTCGGCGGCGATCTCGTCGGTGACTCGCTCCCACAGCCCCCATGCGTAGGTGAGCACGTTGGTCTTGCCAATCAGGGTGAGACTTTGCCGCGGGCGGCGCTGTGCAAGCTCGAATGCGTAGCGGACGCAGCGCTCGATGGCGGGGCGGGTGTTGACGGACTCCTGGATCGCCACCTCGTTCGGTGTGCCCGCCGCTTCGGTGCGACCCGACCCGGCGTAGAGGCCTTCCGAGTTCTCCCTCACCACCACGATGTCCACGTCCCGCGGCCCCAATCCCGCCACCGGGCTTGTCACCCCCGGATACAGCTTGATCGGCCGCAGGTTGATGTACTGGTTGAGCTCGCCCCTGATCCGCAGCAGCACCCCCCGCTCCAGCACGCCGGGAGCCACATCCGGGTGACCAATGGCGCCGAACAGGATGGCGTCGACCGCGTTGAGTTGCTCCAGGTCCTCATCGGTCAAGACCTCGCCGGTACGCAGGTACCGGGAACCGCTCAGGTCCATCGGGACATAGTCGACGTCGAGCCCGAACCGGCCCGCCGCCGCATCAAGCACCTTCTGTGCCTCGGCGACGACCTCCGGGCCGGTCCCGTCTCCGCCGACCACGGCAAGCTTCATTTGGATGCTGCTGCGGCCACTTCCTTGGCGACGCTGGCAGCAGCCGCCCGGTTGAGGGCCGCCATGAACGCCCTCGCCGACCCTTCGACCACGTCCGTCGAGACTCCAACGCCGCTGTAGACGCCGCCGCTGATCCGGATGGTGACCTCGATCTCGGCGATCGCATCCGAACCCGCCGTCAACGGACGCACGTTGTAGCCGAGCAGCGTGGCGTCTACGCCGAACGCCGCGGTGGACGCTTCGAAGATGGCGTCGATCATGCCGTCGCCCTCGGTGTCGTACTCGAACTGCATGCCGCGCGATTGCACCTGCATCTTCGCCCGCGGCGTCATTGCCGTGCCACCGGACACCTGGACACCGAGCAGCTCGATCAGGTCCTCTGCGGTGGACTGCTCGTCGACGATGGCCCGCAGGTCACGGTCGGTGAACTCCACCTTGAGGTCGGCGAGTTGCTTGAAGCGGACGAAGGCGTCCTCGAGTGCATCGCCGTCCACCGCGACACCGATCTTCTCCAAGGCGGCGCGGAAGGCGGCCCGGCCCGAGTGTTTGCCCAGAGCGAGCACCGTGCCGGCCTGGCCGACCCCCTCGGGCTCCATGATCTCGTAGGTGGTTCGATCGCGCAGCATGCCGTGCTGATGGATTCCCGACTCGTGGGCGAAGGCGTTGCGCCCGACTACCGCCTTGTTGAACTGGACCGGGTAGCCGGTGAGCTCCGCCACCAGTTGCGACGTCGGGTACAGCTCGGCGGTATGGACCCCCGTCGTCACGGAGTATGCGTCGGATCGGACCTCGAGCGCCATCACGATCTCCTCGATCGAGGTGTTACCGGCCCGCTCCCCGATCCCGTTGATGGCACCCTCCACCTGGCGAGCCCCGTTTTCAACCGCAGCCAGCGCGTTGGCCACGGCCAGCCCGAGGTCGTTGTGGCAATGCGAGGAGATCACGACGTCGTCGCGATCGCCCTTGACCTCGGCCACCACCCTGGCGATGAGCTCCCCGTAGTCGCCGGGCGTGGCATAGCCGACGGTGTCGGGGATGTTGATCGTCGTCGCCCCTGCCTCCACGGCGGCATTGCACACCTCGATCATGAAATCGGGATCAGACCGAGTGCCGTCCTCTGGAGAGAATTCGACATCACGGCACAGGCCCCTGGCCAAGGTCACCGCGGTAATCACTGCTTCCTTGACCTCGGCGGGCTCCATCCGCAGCTTGTGCTCCATATGGATCGGGGAGGTGGCGATGAACACATGGATTCGGGGACGCGTGGCGTCCTCCACCGCCTTCCATGCCGCCTCGACGTCGGTGGCGTTGGCCCTCGCCAACGCTGCGATCACCGGTCCCTCGACCTCTCGGGCTACCGCCTGGACGGCGGCGAAGTCGCCGTCCGAAGCCGCGGGAAACCCGGCCTCGATCACATCGACGCCGAGCCGGGCGAGCTGGCCGGCGATTTCGAGCTTCTCCTCGGTGTTGAGGGCGATGCCGGGGGATTGTTCCCCGTCGCGCAGGGTGGTGTCGAAAATTGTTACTCGCTCGGTCATGGGCTCACTTCCTTGGTGTCGATGATGCTGGCTTGGTGCGGGAGGCCGGGTCAGCGGTGCTGGCTGCCCGGCCGCGTAAGCGCCAGCAATCCGGCGCCGGTCGGTGTGCGTTCGAAGGAAGTGGGACGCCTCATGATGGGGGCTGCTGCTCGTCGAGGAAGGGCATCATCTCGCGCAGCCCGGCCCCGACCTCCTCGATCGGATGGGCTCGCTCTTGTTCGCGTCGTTCGAGGAGGGTCTCTGCACCCTCGGCGTACTCCGCCATCCACTCGGCGGCAAACTCTCCGGACTGGATCTCGCCGAGGATCTCCCGCATCGCCTTGCGGGTGTCGTCGGTGACGATTCGCTTGCCGCGGGTGTAGTCGCCGTACTCGGCGGTATCGGAGATCGAGTAGCGCATCCAGCTCAGACCACCCTCGAAGAGCAGGTCGACGATGAGCTTGAGCTCGTGGAGCACCTCGAAGTATGCGGACTCTTCGCCATAGCCGGCATCCACCAGGGTCTCGAACGAGGCCTTGATGAGCTCAGACACGCCGCCGCACAGGATGACCTGCTCGCCGAAGAGGTCGGTCTCGGTCTCCTCGCGGAAGGTAGTCTCGAGGACCCCGGCCCTCGTCGCCCCTATGCCGTGGGCGTAAGAGAGGGCGATCGCCATTGCCTTGCCGGTGGCGTCCTGGGCGACGGCGACCAGTGCGGGAACGCCACTCTCCTGCTCGAAGGTGCGTCGAACCAGATGACCCGGACCCTTGGGCGCGATCATGGCAACGTCCACTCCTTCCGGGGCCTCGATATATCCGTAGTGAATGTTGAAGCCGTGGGCGAAGAGCAGCGCATCGCCGGGATGCAGATGATCCTTGATCTGCTCGTACACCTTCGGCTGGTCGGGATCCGGGATGAGCATCATGATCACATCCGCCGACTCGGCAGCCTCGGCCGGCGTGGCAACCGAAAGCCCCACTTTTTCGGCAGCAGACCACGAGTCCGAATCCCGGCGAAGACCAACGACGACGTCGACACCGGAGTCCGCCAGATTCCTGGCGTGAGCGTGGCCCTGGCTCCCGTACCCGATCACGGCGACCCGCCGAGCCTTGATCAGACCGGGATCGGCGTCCGCGTCGTAGTAGATGGTGGCAGTCACGGGGCTCCTCTCATCTCGCGGCGCGCGCCGCGGCACGTGTGCGTTCTTTCGCAATGGCGACCCGGCCGGACTTGACCAGCTCGACGATGCCGAAGGGCTGCATCACCTCAAGGAACGTGGCGAGCTTGGCCGGGTCACCCGCGACCTGGAAGGTGACCGAGGTCGGCCCGAGGTCCAACAGGGTGGCCTCGAGCATCGACGCCGTCTCCACCACGGTTCCCCTCGTGTCCGGGCTTGCGGCGACCCGCACCAGCATGATCTCGCTTTCCACACCCTCATCAGGCGCAAGCTCGGTGACCTTGAGGACGTTGACCAGCTTGTACAGCTGCTTGGAAAGCTGCTCGACGTCGGGGGCATCGACAACGAGCGTGATCCGCGACCGGCCCTCCTCGTGGGTCGGGCCAACCGCAAGCGAGTGGATGTTGAAGGCGCGCTGGGCGAACATCGACGCCACCCGCGCCAGGACACCGGACTGGTCTTCGACAATGACCGAGAGCGTGTGGCGCATCAGAGATCCTCCGCGGCCATCACGACCTGGTCGCACGACCCTCCCGCGACCACCATGGGAAAGACCATCTCGTCGGGGTCGACCACGACCTCGATCACCACGGGGCGATCGTTGATCGCCAATGCCTTGTCGATGACCGGCCCAACCTCATCCGGCCTCTCGACGCGCAGGCCCACGCAACCCATGGCCTCGGCCAGGGCCGGGTAGTCGGGGGCGATGTCGCCCAGGTCGCTTCCCGAAAACCGTCCCCCATAGAAGAGCCGCTGCCATTGGCGGACCATTCCGTGGCCGTGATTGTTGAACACGGCGATCTTGATCGGGACTCCCTCGGTCGCTGCGGTGATCAGCTCCTGACAGGTCATCTGGAAGCACCCGTCGCCATCGAGAGCGAAGACGAGCTCGTCCGGTCGTGCCACCTTGGCCCCGATCGCGGCGGGGATGGCAAACCCCATGGTCCCCAATCCACCCGAGTTGATCCACGATCGGGGTTTGCTGAACCGCCAGAACTGCGACACCCACATCTGGTGCTGGCCAACCCCGGCAACCACCACCGCCTCTCCCCCGGTGGCGTCCTGGAGCTGGTCGACGAAGTACTGCACCTTGATCGGCCCGTCGGGGTCCTGGTCGTACTCCAACGGATACCGCTCCTGCCAGCCGGCCAATGTCTCGAACCAATCGGTGCGAGCGGGAGCCGCCTCATCTCCACGGACCTTCTCGAGATTTCTGAGCAGCTGTTTGAGCACCACCCTGGCGTCGCCGACGATCGGGACCTCGGCGTGGCGAACCTTGCCGATCTCGGCAGGGTCGATGTCGATGTGGACCACCCTTGCGCTTGGGGCGAAGGTGGCGGGGTCGCCGGTGACCCGGTCGTCGAAGCGGGCACCGATGTTGAACAACACGTCAGATTTCTGCAATGCGGTGGTGGCGGTGTAGCTGCCGTGCATGCCGGACATGCCGAGGGCAAGGCGGTGCTCGTCGGGAAAGGCACCCCTCGCCATCAGCGTGGTGACTACCGGGGCGTCGGCGGCCTCGGCGAAGGCGAGCAGCTCGCGGTGCCCGCCGGCCTTGATCACTCCCCCGCCGACGAAGAGCACGGGGCGCTCGGCCTGTTCAAGCAGCTCGATGGCGGCTCGCACCTGCCTGCCGTTGCCCTCGGTGGTCGGGTTGTACCCGTCCATCACGACGGGCTGCTGGTCGCGGAGCTCGGTCATCCCGTTGAGGACGTCCTTTGGCAGGTCGACCAGCACCGGGCCCGGGCGGCCGGTTCCCGCCAAATGAAACGCCTCGTGGATTACCGGGCCGATGTCGTCCGGGTCGGTGACCAGATACGAATGCTTGGTGCAGTGCATCGCAAGGCCGGTCGTGTAGGCCTCCTGGAAAGCGTCGGTTCCCATCGACCCCGAGGGCACTTGTCCGGTGATGGCCACGATCGGCGTCGAGTCCATCAGCGCGTTCTGCAGCGGCGTGATCAGGTTGGTCGCTCCCGGGCCTGAGGTCGCGATCACGACCCCAACCCGACCGGTAGCCTGGGCGTAGCCCTCGGCCATATGGCCGGCACCTTGCTCGTGCCTGGCCAGGATGTGGCGCATCGACCCGTCGATCAGCGGGTCGTAGGCAGGGAGAATGGCGCCGCCGGGTACTCCGAAGACGACCTCGACGCCCTCGCGCTCGAGCGCCGCGATAAGCGCCTGTGCCCCGCTGATGTGGTTGTCGTTGGTCATGTGGGCCTCGGTCGTAATCGAGAAAACCCTCCGGCCGGAGCGGGAGGGTCAAGGCGCACGCGTCGAAACGCGTGCGCTACATGATAAGAAGTACGGTGTTCAGATTGTTATTGGTCATGTGAGCTCTGGCAGTATTGCTTTTGGCTTCTTGCGTGTCAATATCCATCGACCATAGCGCTCCGATTCCTTTAGCCGACAGATAGGATCCGATCCACGTGGTGCACAAGATCAGATCCCAGGACGTGACCGAAGGGCCGACCAAGGCCGGGTCGCGAGCCATGCTGCGGGCCGTCGGGCTCACCGACGCCGACTTCGCCAAACCGCAGGTCGGCGTCGTCTCAGCCGGCAACGAGGTGACCCCTTGCAATCTCAGCGGGCCGCGCCTGGCAAAGGCGGCCAAACGTGGCGTCAGCGCCACCGGCGGGGTCGGCCTCGAGTTCACCACGATCGCCGTCTCCGACGGCATCTCGATGGGGCACGAAGGGATGCGGGCATCGCTGGTATCGCGCGAGGTCATCGCCGATTCGGTCGAGCTGGTGATGCACGCGGAGCGATTCGACGGCCTCGTCGCCGTGGCCGGCTGCGACAAATCGCTGCCCGGGATGCTGATGGCGGCGGCCCGCCTCGACCTCCCCGCCGTGTTCCTGTATGGAGGGACCAGCCTGCCGGGCCGGTGGCGCGGCCAAGACATCTCGATCGTCACGGTCTTCGAGGGAATCGGCTCATTCACCCAAGGCAACCTGAGCGAGGCGGATCTCGTCGATCTGGAGAAGTCGGCATGCCCAGGCGCAGGGTCATGCGCGGGCATGTTCACCGCCAACACGATGGCCGCCGTCGGTGAGGCTCTCGGGATGTCGCTGCCGGGCAGCGCCGCGGTCCCGGCGATCGACGACCGTCTCGACGAATACGCCGAGCAATCCGGCGAAGCGGTGATGCGCCTCATGGAGGCTGGCATTACCCCAAGGGACATCATGACCCACGGTGCCTTCGAGAATGCGATCAGCCTGGTGATGGCGCTTGGCGGGTCCACCAACGCCGTCCTCCATCTGCTTGCCATCGCCGCCGAGGCACGCGTCGAAATCGGCCTCGAGGACTTCGACCGCATCAGCCGACGCGTCCCCCACCTCAGTGATCTCAGCCCGTTCGGGCGCTACCACATGGTGGACCTCGACCGCATCGGCGGTGTGCCCGTGGTCATGGCCACCCTGCTCGAGGCCGGACTCCTCGACGGGGATGCGCTCACCGTCACCGGAGCCACCGTCGCCGAAAACCTGCAGGGGGTCGTCCTGCCCTCCGATCAGGACGTGATCCGGCCGGTGTCGGAGCCGATGGCTCACGAGGGCGGCATTGCCGTGCTGCGCGGCTCCCTGGTACCGGGAGGGGCGGTGCTCAAGATTGCCGGGATCGAAGAGGTCGTTTTCGAGGGCAGGGCCCGGGTGTTCGACGACGAGCGGGATGCGCTCGAGGCTCTCTACAGGCACGACCTTCATCCGGGAGACGTTGTCGTGATCCGCTACGAGGGGCCAAACGGCGGTCCCGGCATGCGGGAGATGCTGGCGATTACCGCTGCGATCAAGGGGGCGGGACTCGGCAAGGACGTTGCGCTGATCACCGACGGGCGCTTCTCCGGGGGGACTACCGGCCTGTGCGTTGGACACGTTGCGCCGGAGGCGGCCCGCGGCGGCCCGATCGCTTTCGTCGCCGAAGGCGATCCGATACGGATCGACGTTCCCAATCGGCTCGCCGATCTCCTCGTCGATGAATCCGAGCTCGAGACCCGTCGCCGCAAGTGGCAGCCGCCCGAGCCGCGGTATACGACCGGTGCCCTCGCCAAATACGCGGCGCTGGTCGGCTCTGCCGAGACCGGGGCGGTGTTGGCCGGCAGCACTGAGAGCGTGCCCCCGGTAGCGAGTCGCGAGCCCGACTGAATTGCTTTCGACTAGCTCTGTCGCGATCACGCAGTCAGGCGGCGAGCCGCCCAACAAACATGGCGCAGGCCGCTCGGGCCCCGGCTCAGCAATTGGCATCCGGTGTCGGCAGACACCGGATCGCGCCAACTCGCAGAGCCCCCTAGCTCGCCGGCCGGTCGGGGATGGCCTCAACTCCTGCGTTGAGGAGCCCGACCACGATCCCGTCGTGGAGTGCCTGCCATGAGGCTTCGATAACGTTGTGGTGGATGCCGACCGACCCCCAATCCCGCTCGCCGTTCGTGGTCGTGATCAGGACCCGCACTCTGGCCGCGGTTCCATCCGCGGAGTCGAGGTCACGCACCTTGTAATCGGTGAGGTGCACGCCCTCGAGCTCGGGATAGACCGGCTCGAGTGCGACCCGAAGCGCCTGGTCGAGGGCGTGCAGCGGGCCGTCACCGCCGCTCGAGACCTCGAGCTCCTCATCGCCGAGGCCGATCCGGAGCGTGGCTACGGCCGTTGGCTCGCCTCGCTCATCGCCGTGCAGGGTCACCACCCGTGACAGGACGGTGAAGAATCGCTGCTCCCATCCCATCGCATCGCGCACGAGCAGCTCGAATGACCCATCGGCGGCCTCGAACTGGTAGCCGGCGTGCTCGAGCTCCTTGACCCGGTCGACCACGACCTGCGCCGTCTCGACATCGAGATCCCATCCTCGGTCGCCGGCCGCACTCAGCAATGTGGAACGACCCATCAGCTCGCTGAAGAGCAGCTTCGGCGAGTTGCCAACCAGCTTCGGCTCGATGTGCTCGTAGGCACCGTCGAGGCGAGCCAGCCCGGAGGTGTGCAGCCCTGCCTTGTGGGCGAAGGCCGATGACCCCACGTAGGGATGGCGCGGGTCGATGGGCGAGTTCATCACCTCGGCGATCTCGTGTGCCACCGGGTACAGCAGCTCGATATTCGCCGCGGGCACCGTTTCGCGGCCCAGTTTGAGCGAGAGGTTGGGGATCAGGGAACACAGATCGGCGTTGCCGGTGCGCTCGCCGTATCCGTTGACACACCCTTGCACCTGGAAGGCTCCAGCCCCAACCGCAGCCAGGGAGTTGGCGACGGCGCACCCACCGTCGTTGTGGAAATGCACTCCGAGCGGGACCGCGAATTCGTCGAGGACGGCACCGACCACCTGCTCGGCCTCGGCCGGCAGCGTCCCGCCGTTGGTGTCACACAGGACAAGGCGCTCGGCACCGGCCTCCGCTGCCGCAGCGAGGATCGCGAGGGCGAAGTCGGGCTCATTGCGGTAGCCGTCGAAGAAATGCTCGGCGTCGAAGAAGACCCGTCGGCCCTGCCCGAGGAGATGTTCGATCGATTCGCGCACCATGGCGATTCCTTCTTCGCGAGATGCCCGCAGGGCGTGGGTGACGTGGCGAAGCCAGCTCTTGCCCACGATGCACACCACTTCGGTGCCGGCGTCGGCGAGGAGCCGCAGCTGCTCGTCATCCTCAGCAACGGCCCCGGGGCGGCGGGTCGACCCGAAGGCAACGAGGGTCGCGCTTGCCAGATCGAGCTCATTACGGGCCCGGTCGAAGAACTCGTCGTCCTTCGGGTTGGCCCCCGGCCAGCCGCCCTCGATGAAGTGCACGCCAAGGCGATCCAGCAGGGCGGCCACCCGCAGCTTGTCACCGACCGTTGGTGAAAGCCCGGCCGCTTGCGTGCCGTCGCGCAGCGTGGTGTCGTAGATCTCGACGAGGTCTGACATGGGTACTCCCTTGGGATACGAAAGACCTCCGCCGCAGCGGAGGTCGAAGTCGGGGTTCCGGCTGGTGTCGCCGGCCCCTCAGCAGATAATGATCGTTGCTTGCAACGTGCTCTCGGTCATGAGTGGATCGAGTATGCAACACCGCAGATGCTGCGTCAACCGTTTGACACCAACCGGGATCGGGTCATAATCCCTGCACTGATGACGGACTCCACGCCCAGCCACCGGCACAGCCGGCGTTTCTTCGCCTCCGGCTTCTTCGGCGCGTAGCGCGCCTCACACCCCCTCCCCCCGATTCTCCGACCGTTCCCGAGGCACCGGCCGCGCCCCGTCAAGACAGGACGTACCCATGACCGATCAACCAGACGACATCAATGAGCTGAGACAGGACGTAGACCGCATCGATGAAGCCATCATCGAGCTCCTGGCGGAGCGTCGCGCAGTCAGCGTCGACATGGCGAAGGCGAAGCAACGCGCCGGGCGCCCCTTCCACGATCAGGAGCGGGAACAGACCCTCTCCGCCGAGCGGCGGCGCGCCGCCCAGGAGCTCGACCTCGACGGCAGCCTGGTCGCCAGGCTGTGGCGCGAGATCATCGACGACTCGCTTCGGTTGCAGCACGAGTACCTCCAGCACGAGCTCAACGAGGGCGCCGAGTCGCTGATCGCCGCCTTCCAGGGCGTCGAAGGGGCGTACAGCCACCTGGCGGCCCAGGAGTTCTTCGAGTCCAAACCGGTTGCCGTCTCCTGGCTCGAGTGCACGCAATTCAAGGACGTGGTCGCCGCCGTCGAGGAGGGTCGGGCCGACATCGGCGTCCTGCCCACCGAAAACACGACGAGCGGAGCAATCTCAGAGGTCTACGACCTGCTGATGCACAGCCGGCTGGCCCTGGTAGGTGAGACCAAATTCCGGGTCAGGCACTGCCTCCTCGGGCTGGAGGCGATCGATCCCTCTGCGATCAGGACCGTGTTCGCCCATCCCCAGGCCGTGCTGCAATGCTCGGAGTTCCTCACCGAACTCGATGACGTTCAGATCGTCTACTTCGGCGACACCGCCGAGTCCGGTCGCTGGATCAGGGATCTCGCCGACCCCGCCACCGCGGCGATCGCCAGCGAGGAGGCCGCCCGCCTCTTCGACCTGACCATCCTGCGCCGAGATATCGCCAACTACGAGGTCAACCACACCAGGTTCTTGTTCACGGCAAGGAATCCGATCACCGTCGATCAACAGATCCCGACCAAGACGTCGCTCGTCATGTCGGTGGGCAACCAGCCCGGTGCCCTCCTCGATGCCCTGGTGTGCTTCCGCGATGAAGGAATCAATCTGGTCAAGCTGGAGTCGCGGCCGATACCTCGCAACCCGGGGGAGGAGCTGTTCTACGTCGACCTCGACGGCAACCAGACCGACCCCGGAGTTGGGCGCGCCCTCGAGGCGCTCGCCGCGGCGGCCCGCTTCGTCAAGGTTCTCGGCAGCTACCCGTCACGCGACTTGCGGCCGCATGGGGAGCTCCCGGCGAGCTGATCAGTTTGGCCTCAACCAGAAGTATGTGCATATGCATATACTGACTGGATGTCCAACGCTCGCCACCGGACGATTCGACGCCTGCTCACCGAGGAGAATATGTCCACCCAGGCGGAACTCGTTCGACGGCTCGCTGCCGAGCAGATCTATGTCACCCAGGGCACGGTGTCCCGCGACCTCAAGGCCATCGGCGCGGTGAGACGGCACGGCGCCGACGGATCGGTGCGGTACCGGCTCGAGACCGGCGCCTCACCGAACGGCGCAGACAGCGGGCTTACCCGTGCTTTCGACGAGTACGTGTTGCGGATCACCCCCACCGCCGGACTCGTCGTGGTGGTCACCGTTCCCGGTGCCGCCCATGTCGTTGGCAAGGCCATCGACGAGAGCGGCGTCGGCGGCGTCGCCGGCACGGTCGCCGGTGACGACACCGTCCTGATCGTTGGAGCGGCGGGCGTCGAGGGTGAGACGATCGCAGGCCGACTCGAGACCGCAGGAGGATCCAGATGAAACGCGTGATGCTCGCCTACTCCGGTGGCCTCGACACCTCGGTGATCGTGCCCTGGCTCAAGGAGCACTACGGCGCCGACGTCATCACCTACACCGCCGACGTCGGTCAAGGTGAGGAGGTGGAGGAAGCGCGTTCCAAGGCCATCGAGACGGGCGCCGTCGAAGCCATCGTCGATGATCTGCGCGCCGAGTTCGTCGAGGACTACGTGTTCCCCGCGCTGCGGGCCAACGCCGTCTACGAGGGGTATTACCTCCTCGGGACGTCACTAGCCCGTCCGGTGATCACCGCCGGTCTGGTACGAGCGGCCGCCGACGTCGGCGCCGAAGCCATCGCTCACGGTGCCACCGGCAAGGGCAACGACCAGGTGCGATTCGAATTGTCCGCGTATGCCCTCCAGCCCGACATCGCCGTGATCGCACCCTGGCGGGAATGGGATTTGAAGGGCAGGGCCGATCTGGTCGCCTACGCCGCCGAGCGAGGAATCCCGGTCCCCATCACCCCGGAAATGCCTTTTTCCATGGACGCCAACGTGCTGCACATCTCCTATGAGGGCGGGGTGCTCGAAGACCCGTGGGCGGCACCGCCACGCGGCATGTTCCGCATGACCACCGACCCCGAGGTCGCTCCGGACGAACCCGAGGAGGTGACCGTCGCCTTCGAGAACGGGTCCCCGGTTGCGGTCAACGACACGCCGCTCGAACCCCTTGCGCTGCTGGAGTTGCTCAACGAGATCGCGGGCCGCCACGGGATCGGGAGAGTCGACATCGTAGAGAACCGCTTTATCGGGATGAAGAGCCGGGGCGTCTATGAGACCCCGGGGGGCACGCTGCTCCACCACGCCCACCGGGCCGTCGAATCGCTGACCCTCGACCGTGAGGTGGTTCACCTCAGGGATGAGCTGGTGCCTCGATACGCCGAGATGGTGTACAACGGGTTCTGGTTCTCTCCGGAGCGCGAGGCGCTGCAAGCGTTCATGGACCGCATCCAGGACCGGGTCAACGGTGAAGCGCGGCTGAAGCTGTACAAGGGAAACCCGACCGTCGTCGGCCGTAGATCCGACTTGCACGACCTATACGACACGGCGACGGTCACCTTCGAGGCCGACGACGTCTATCAGCAGGCCGACGCCGGCGGCTTCATCCGGCTCAACGCCCTGCGGCTGCGCCGACTCGCCGAGGCCCGTATGGGAGAGGGCGAATGACGCTGTGGGGCGGGCGCTTCACCGACCCCCTCGACCCGGCGGTGTTCGACTTCACCGCCGACCCCGTCGACCGGCGCCTGCTGCTCGTGGACATCGAGGGCTCGTCCGCCCACGTACACGCCCTCGAGGCCGCAGGCCTGCTCACCCAGGTCGAGCGCCGCGATCTGGTCGCCGGCCTCGAGCAGATTCGTGAGGAGGCCGCCGAGGACAGCTTTGTCTTCGCGCCGACCGACGAGGACGTGCACACCGCAGTGGAGCGCAGGCTGGTCGAGCTCGTCGGGGACGTTGGGAAGAAAGTGCACACCGGGCGAAGCCGCAACGACCAGATCGCCTTCGACCTGCGCCTCTACCTGTACCGGGCGGCAGCCGAACGAACGGACGACATCAATCGCCTGATCACGGTCCTGGCCGAACGAGCCGAGGAGGTCGCCGAGGTCGTGGTTCCCTCCTACACCCACCTGCAGCAAGCCCAGCCCGTCTCGCTCGGGCACCCGCTGCTGGCGTATGCCTGGATGTTGGGTCGCGATCGAGACCGGTTCGCCGATGCCGCCGTCCGGATCGGCACATCCCCCCTTGGCGCCGGCGCCGGCGGTGGGAGCAGCCTGCCGCTTCGGCCCGACGTTGCCGCCGCCCATGCCGGGCTCGCCGCGGTGTTCGACAACTCCCTCGATGCGGTGGCGAGCCGAGACTTCGTCGCCGAGTACGCCTTCGCCTGCGCCCAGCTCATGGCGCACCTCTCGAGGCTGGCCGAGGACCTCGTGCTGTGGGCCAGCGTCGAGTTTGGATGGATCACTTTCCCGGACCGCATTGCCACCGGCTCATCGGCGATGCCCCACAAGAGGAACCCCGACGTCGCCGAGCTGGTTCGGTCGCGGGCCGCCGTCGTCCTCGGCGACGTCACCGCCCTGCTCGCCATGCAGAAGGGCCTCCCCCTGGCCTACAACCGGGACCTTCAGGAGGACAAGCGCGCCGTCTTCCACGCCGACGACACCGCAGCGGGGTCCGTGGCAGTGTTCACCGACCTGCTGCACAGCGTCGAGTTCCATCCGCCGGGCCCTGCCCCCGAGACGGTCGCCATGGTGCTGGCCGAGCGCCTGGTGTTGCGCGGTATCCCGTTCCGGGAGGCTCACGAAGCGGTGGGAGCGCTGCTCAGCAAGCTCGACGCCGAGGGACGCAGCCTCAGCAGCGCCGCCGAGCCCGACCTCGAGGCCAGCGCGATCGCCCTCACCGACCTCGAGCCGAGGGATCCCGCAGAGGTGGCCCGCAGCATGCAGAGCCCGGGCAGCGGCAGTCCGGCGAGCGTCCTGGAACAAGTGACTGAGCTGCGCCGCCGCGTCGGTGCCGAGCAGGCTGGCTAGCCGAGGGTGGGCCTCAGGCGAGGACGCGCCGCCTCGTAGGCATCGATGTCGGCCTCGGACTGGAGCGTGATATCGATCTGATCCCAGCCGTTGATCAGGCGCTCTTTGACGTGAGGGTCGATGTCGAAGGTGGCAGTGAAGTCGCCCGATGTCACCTGCTGGGTCGGGAGGTCGATCGTGACCGAGTTGGCGGGGTCGGCGGCCAGCTCGGCGAAGATTCCCGCGTCTTCGGTTCGGAGGACCACGGGCAACAGGCCGTTCTGGTAGCAGTTGTTCTCCAGGATCGGCCCGAATGAGGACGCCAGGATGGCCTCGAACCCGGCCTCGAACAGCGACCACACCGCATGCTCCCGGGAGGAGCCGCAGCCGAAGTTGGGCCCGGCCACCAGCACGCTTGCTTCTGCATACTCCGGCCGGTTGAGCACGAAGTCGGGCTCTCGTTCGCCCTCGACGTCGTACGCCCAGTTGTAGAACAGGTTCGGCCCAAGGCCGGTGCGGGTGACTCCCTTGAGGAACTGCTTGGGGATGATCTGGTCGGTATCGATGTTGGCCTGTGGCAGCGGGGCCATCTGACCTTCGATGATGGAAACCGGTCTCATTGCCACTCCCGAATGTCGACAAAGCGCCCTTCGATTGCGGCGGCGACCGCCATCTCAGGACTTACCAGATGGGTCCTCCCACCGCGACCCTGGCGCCCTTCGAAGTTGCGGTTCGAGGTAGAGGCGCATCGTTCTCCGGGCAACAGGATGTCTTCGTTCATGGCCAGGCACATCGAGCATCCGGCATCGCGCCACTCGAACCCGGCCTCCTTGTAGATCAGGTCGAGTCCCTCCTCCTCGGCCTCGAGTTTCACGAGGCCGGAGCCCGGCACGACCATCGCCCCCACATCGGGGTGGACGGTTCTTCCTTGAATGACCCCGGCGCCGGCGCGGAGGTCTTCGATCCTGGCGTTCGTGCAGGACCCGAAGAACACGCGGTCGATGCGGATGTCGGTGATGGCCGTCCCCGGCTCGAGGTCCATGTATTCGAGGGCGCGGGCGGCGCTGTCGCGCTCCAGCAGATTCTCGAAGCTGTCCGGCGAGGGAACCCGCCCGGTTACTTCGACGACCTGGGAGGGATTGATGCCCCATGAGACGAACGGCGCCAGGTCGGCCGCGTCCAGCACGACTTCACGGTCGAAGACGGCGCCGGCATCGGACGGAATCGTCTCCCAGTAGGCCACCATCTCTTCCCAGGGAGCTCCTCCCGGAACATACGGCCGGCCCTCCAGATAGGCGTAGGTCGTCTCGTCCGGCGCGATCATCCCGGCTACCGCCCCGGCCTCGATCGACATGTTGCACACCGTCATCCGCCCCTCCATGGAGAGGCCGGTGACGGCGCTGCCGCGATACTCGATGACGGTCTCGTAGCCGCCGTTGACGCCGATCTCTCGAATGATCCCGAGGATGACGTCCTTTGCCGTCACCCCGAGGGGCAGGTCACCATCGACGGTGATCGCGAGTGAGCCCGGCTTGGTCCGCGGCAGCGTCTGTGTGGCCAGCACATGCTCGACCTCAGACGTGCCGATGCCGATGGCCAGCGCACCAAAGGCACCGTGCGTCGAGGTATGCGAGTCGCCGCACACGATGAACATCCCGGGCTGCGTGATGCCCTGCTCGGGGCCAATGATGTGCACGATGCCCTGACGGATATCGTTGACCCCGAACACGGTGATCCCTTGCTCCTTGCAGTGCTGCTCGAGCGCCTCGATCTGGATCTTCGACAGCGGGTCGTTGATGCCGAGCTCGCGGCCCACCGTCGGGATGCCGTGGTCGACGGTCGCCATGCTGAGGTCGGGTCTGCGCACCCGACGTCCGGACAACGCCAGGCCCTCGAAGGCCTGCGGCGACGTCACCTCGTGAATGAGGTGCATGTCGACGTAGAGCAGGTCGGGCTCGCCGGAGGCATGGCGAACGACATGGTCGTCCCATACCTTGTCGAGCATCGTCTGTGGCTGGGTCATCAGGGCCGCGCAGCCTAGAGGCTCCGCAGAATAGGGCGCTCCGATCTGTGTGGGCCGAGGCCGTTTGCGGAGCCGGGGCCCGAGCGGCCCGCCGCCGAAGGCGGCAGGAGCGGGAAAAACTGCTCCACTTCTATCGAGACGACCGGTTACCGATCGGTGCGTACTGTGAGGTCGGCCAGAGACTGCGAAGTGGATTGAACCGACACGCCGATACGCCGGCTCGCCGAAGCTGTTCCGTAGGCCGTTCCGCGGGCTGACAGCGTCATATAGCCGCTCCTGAACCCTGGGTTCGCGTCGGTTGCCTGGTGATCATGGTGCCGAGAGCCTGGTCGGTGAAGAGCTCGACCAACAGGGCATGGGGCGCCAGGGCATTGACGATGTGTGCCGATTCGACACCGCCGCGCACCGCATTCAGGGACCCCTCCAGCTTGGGCAACATCCCATCGTGGATCGAACCTTTCGCGATCAGTCCCTCGATCTGGGCATCGGTCGCTTCCGGGGTCAACGAATCGGGGTCGGAGACGTCCTCGAGGAGGCCGTCCACGTCGGTCAGGTAGATCAGCCTGACTGCGCCGACGGCGGCGGCGATCGCACCGGCGACGATGTCGGCGTTGATGTTGTAGGCCTGGCCGGCTCCGTCGGATCCGATCGTCGAGATCACCGGTACCAGTTGCTCCGCTAGCAGGCGCTCGATGATGTAGGGATTCACCGCCTTGACGTTGCCGACGAACCCCAGGTCGGGATGCCGCTGCTCCGCGATGATGAGCCCGACGTCCTCGCCGGATACCCCGAGGGCAATCGGCCCGTGCCGATTGATCGCTGAGACGATGTCGCGATTCACCTTCCCGACCAGGACCATACGGGTGATCTCGAGCGCCTCGGCGTCGGTGACGCGGTGTCCCTCGCTGAACTCGCTGGCTTTGCCGAGCCGGTCGAGCAACTCGGAGATCTGCGGCCCGCCACCATGAACCACGATGCAGCGGATCCCCTCCGAGTGCATCAACACGACGTCGGTGGCAATCCGCCGAGCCAGCTCCTGATCGGCGAGTGCGCTGCCCCCCGCCTTGACGACGATGGTTTGGCCGCGGAGACGCTGGATGTGTGGGAGCGCCCGGCTCAGGATTTGCGCCGCGCTTGGGGGCGTCTCGATCATGGATAGACCCCGGCCCGGGCCAGCCCGGCGCCCTCGTCGATGCCGATCGCCAGGTTTGCGCACTGGATTGCCTGCCCGCTTGCGCCCTTGACCAGATTGTCGAGGGCGGCGATGACGATGACCCAGCCGGTACGTGGATCTTGCCGCGCCGTCATGTGAATGGCGTTTGATCCAAGCGTCGCTTTGGTGGTGGGGATGCCCGGGATCACGGAAACGAACTGCTCGCCGGCGTACTGCGAGGACATCGCCTCCAGCAGGTCCTCGGTGTCGGCGTCGGCGCTTGGTCGTGCGTAGCAGGTGGCGAGGATGCCTCGGGTCATTGGCGCTAGGTGCGGGGTGAAGAGCACCTCGACCGGCTCTCCGGCGGCTCGGCCCAGGATGAGCTGCATCTCGGGGGTGTGGCGGTGGGTGAGCAGCCCGTACGGGGCGAAGGTCTCGTTGACCGCTGAGAACGACGTCCCTGCGGTGGCGCCACGACCGGCGCCGGATACGCCGCTGACTCCATTTACGACGATCCCATCCGGTTTGATGAGCCCACCGGTCAACAGGGGGGCTAGCGCCAGCGTTGCCGTGGTTACGTAGCAGCCGGGGACCGCGGTCGCCGGCGCTTGGCGCAAGTCGTCGCGAAACAGCTCGGGCAGGCCGAGAACAAAGTCGGCGAGCATCGCCGGGACCGGATGCTCCCATCCGTACCACGCCGAGTAGAGCGCGGGGTCATCCAGTCTGAAGTCCGCACCGAGGTCGATGATGTGGCCGGCGGTGAGCTTGGGGATCACCCGTTGCGACACGCCGTGGGACAGGGCGACGAATACAACGTCCAGCCCATCGGGAACCTGCTCCCAAGGCTCGAACACCAGGTGTGGGTATTCGGCAGCGAGGCTGGGGTACAGCGAACCGACCTCGGCGCCCGCATGACTCTCGGCCGATGCGAAGGCCACCTCGAACCACGGGTGCCGGGCGCAGAGCCGCAACAACTCGGCGCCGGCAAAGCCCGATGCTCCGAGAATCCCAACCTGGTGGCGGTCTGTCGCCTTCACATTGCTCCCGTCGCCGTTCTGACTGCCGTCCGGATGTGTGGTCGCTGGATATGCATGTTATTCTAGAAGCTCACATAATATCCAATTCGTGATAGCTCCATTCCCTAGCCAGCACGAGATGCACATGGAGGAACGGTGACCGTAACTGCACCACGGGGATTCGTCGCCGGAGGCGTGCCGTCCGGGATTCGCAGAAACGGCCGCAAGGATCTTGCGATCGTCCGCTCCGTGACCCGGGCAACCGGAGCCGCAATGTTCACCACCAACCAGGTGCAGGCAGCGCCGATCCGGGTATCGAAGTCGCATCTGCGAAGCGCCCAGCCACAAGCAGTAGTGATCAATTCGGGTGTCGCCAATGCCGTCACCGGAGCGCAGGGTGAGTCAGACGCCATTGCGACCGCAGCGGAGACTGCGGCGCTGCTGAACCTCTCCGTCGAAGAGGTCCTGGTGCTTTCCACCGGGCTCATCGGTGTGCCGCTTCCGCTGGACAAGATCTCCAGGGGGCTGCCGGCGGTCGTGGCCACCCTCAGCGACGAAGGTGGGATCGATGCGGCCGAAGCGATCATGACGACGGACAAACGGCCCAAGCACTCGGTGGCCGGCAACGGCTCCTTCACCGTGGGGGGGATCGCCAAAGGCTCCGGGATGATTCATCCTCTCCTGGCCACCATGCTGGCGATCGTGACGACCGACTACGCCCTCGCCCCCGACCAGGCATCGGACTATTTGCATGCTGCGGTCGAGTCGACCTTCAATCGGATCTCGGTCGATGGGGACCAATCGACGAATGACGCGGTCATCTTGCTTGCCAATGGCGCCGCCGGAGCGCCTCGTGCCGACACCGATCTCGAGTCAGCCCTCCAACAGGTTTGTGAAGATCTGGCACGCCAGATCGTGGCGGACGGCGAGGGGGCCTCCGTGTTGATCGAGATCCGGGTGACCAATGCCGCCAGCGAGAACGACGCTGTTGCGATCGCTCGGCACATCGCAACGTCGAGTCTGGTGAAGACCGCTGCGTTCGGCCGAGATCCAAACTGGGGTCGAGTGATCGCTGCCGCTGGCGCGGCGAGCACCGACCTGGGCCCGGCAAAGGTCGACGTCGATCAGCTGGCGCTGAGCTTCAACGGCACGCCGCTCTTTTCCGGCGGCCGGCCCACCGGTGCCGAGCCGGTTATGGACACGCCGGTGTTGAAGATCGACCTCGATCTTGGGATCGGGCACGCCGGTGCGGGCTATCTGTCGACCGATCTCAGCAAGGAGTACGTGAGGATCAATGCCGACTACACGACCTGAGCTCGGTCTGGATCAGCGATGAGCAAGCGGTCGCGCCAGGCGGAGATTCTGCTCCTGATCGAGCAACAAGACGTCTCCACCCAGGCCGAGATGGTGGCTGCGCTGCTTGAGGCTGGAATCGAAGCTGCCCAGGCCACCGTCTCGAGAGATATTGGTGAGTTGGGCTTGGTGAAAGTCCGGGGCGACGGTGGGCGGATGATCTATGCCACACCCGGCGCCAAGGACAACGACCGGATCCTGGCGCTCTCCCGGGCCTTGCGGCGCTGGGCGTCCGCCATACGGGGAAACAGCAATCTCGTGCTCATCGAGACTCCCGCCGGATACGCCTCTGCGCTTGCCCAGGTCATCGACGAGGCGGGGCATCCCGACGTTCTTGGGACGGTTGCCGGGGACAACACCGTTCTCGTCGTCGCCGATGACCGTTTGACCGGTGCCGACCTCGCCGACGAGCTGATGCTCCTCTCATAGCCGACCCTCCCGGCCCGCCGACCCACCCGGCCCGCCGACCCGCCAACCCGCCGAAGCTGTTCCGCGGGCTGACAGCGTCATATAGCCGCTCTCGAACCCTGGGTTCGCGTCTAGGGGGACTCCGTTGCCTGGCCGAGGTCCTGCCATGCGTTGGTCCCACCGGTGATGCTTCGGGCGTTCCCGTAGCCAAGGCTGTTCAAGAACAACACGCCGGGGAGCGAAATGTTGCCTCGCTGGCACACGGTGAGCACCGGGGTGCTCAGATCTTCGGGAAGCTCCGACGCACGATCGGGAAGCTCGGCAAGCGGGATGTTGACTGCATCCTGGATGTGCCCGGCGCGGTACTCGTCGTGGCTTCGCACGTCGATCACGAGCGCGTCTTCGTTCTTCCACAGTTCGTGGGCGGCGGCAACGTCGATGGTCAAGTCCGGGTTGGCCCTGGCGTTCTCGATCATTCCCTCATACAGCGGATCGCGCCTCGTCCCGGAGGTCGATTGCTCTGCACTCAGTCCCGTCAGATGCTTGACCAGCGACGATGCGTATTTGAAGGCGCTGTCGGGGAACAGCACCACCACACGGTTGCCGGGCTCGTCGTCGACCAACTCGAGCGCCCCAGCCAGGGCCAATCCAGAGCTCGGCCCCGCGGTGACGCTGTCTTCCCGGTTCAGGCGCAGGCAGAGCTGGAAAGCCTCATCGTTGCCGATCTCCGCCAGCCCGTCGTACTCGTCGGGGTGGAAGAATTCGGTCTGCTCCAGCTGGCGGATGCTGCGGACGCCGGGGATGTCGTGCCCCTCGCTCGGGTGCACGCCGAGTATCTGCACACCGGGATCGTGCTCCTTGAGGAATCGGCCCACGCCGCTGATGGTGCCGCAGGTGCCGAGGCCGGCGACAAAATGCGTGACGGTGCCTTCCGTCTGATGCCAGATCTCCGGTCCGGTGGTCCGGTAGTGGGCGTCGGGATTGGCCTGGTTGCTGTACTGGTCGAGCATGTGAAAGTCCTGCTGTTCGGCAATCTCCTTCGCTCTGGCGATGGCGCCCTCGGGCGCCCACGGCGCCGGGCACAGATCGTCGTCCAGCTCCACCACGCCCGCTCCGAAAAAGCGAAGCATGGTTCGCTTTTCGATCGGAATCTGGTTGGACATGGTTGTGGTGACGGAGTAGCCGTTGGCATTGGCCAACATCGCCAGACCGAGCCCGGTGTTGCCAGAAGTGGGCTCCACCAGGTCGAGGCCCGGGGCGATCACGCCGCGCTCCTCGGCGTCGCGCACCATGTTCATGGCAACGCGGTCCTTCACCGCCCCGAACGGGTTGTACCACTCCAGCTTGGCGTACACCTCGGTGTGCTCGAACGGGATGACCCGGTTGAGACGCACCAGCGGTGTGGGGTTGTCGACGCTCGGGAGCAGGTCCACGATCGAGTCGTAGACCCTCAGCGAGTCGTTGTTCACGGGGAATCCTCCATTTCTGCGAGCGATCGGTCAGCCGGCGAGCCTGGCGGTCACCCCGCTTGCCCCTACCTCGACTGCCGTCGGAACCACCGCGATGCCGTACTTGCGGGCGAGATCGGGGCGCTCCTTGACGTCGACCATGGCCAAGCGTCGGCCTTCCGCAACCAGCCGACTTTCCAGGTCGTGACAGTCGGTGCACAGCGGATGGGTGAACAGCACGACCACTTCACTGCCCTCCTCGACCCCCACATCCGAGAGGTCGACGTGATCGAGCCGGTGTCCGTAGATGCCCCGTATCCGTGCACCGAGCCGATACAGCTCGCAACCGACGCAGAACCCGGTTGTTGCGGCCAGCAGCGCCAGCGCCGCGACAAGAAGCCCAAGAGCCCAGCCCAGGGCGTCGAGGCCGACGACGTGTGCCAGCGAGGCAGCGCCGAGAACGACCAGCCCGACCTGGTTGGCGAACTTGGGGGGTCGAGCATCCTCGATCGGCCCCTCCCCGAAGCGAGGCTGGATCAGCTCGAAGTAGACGAGGCAGGGAAGGCAATAGCGGCGGCCAAACCGCAAACCAACGAAGAGCTGGAGGGCAAGGATTGCCAACAGCGGCCACCAGTCGATGACGTAGGCGAGCAAGGCAAGCGAACCGATGGTCACCTGGTTGACCCGGGGTGCCCAGGCGTCGATGACCTTCAGGTCGCGGTAGGGATCCGCGGTTCGCTCGGTCATGACCCAGCCACCGAGCCACGCTCGACCGGCACGTCGACCAATGAGCCGTATTCGGTCCACGATCCGTCGTAGTTCTTGGCGTTCGAGTGGCCGAGCAGCTCATGCAGCACAAACCAGGTGTGCGAGGAGCGCTCTCCGATGCGGCAGTACGCGATCACCTCGTCTTCGAGGACGCCCTCACCCTCATACAGAGCGCGTAGCTCCGCCTCGGACTTGAAGGTCCCGTCTTCGTTGGCTGCTCGGCTCCACGGGATGTTCTTGGCCCCCGGCACGTGGCCTCCCACATATGGTTGCTCCTGGGGCAGATGGTCTGGTGCGAGCTTCTCGCCCGAGAATTCCTCTGGAGACCGAACGTCGACGAACGTGACGCCATCTTTCTTGGCGAGCACCTCATCACGCAGAACCCGAAGCTCAGGTCGTAGGGCTCCGCTGATCTGGAAGTCGCTCTTCTCGATCGCCGGGACCGCATCGACGACTTTTCTGTCCTCGAGCTCCCACTTTTGACGGCCACCATCGAGGAGCCTGACGTTGTCGAAGCCTCGGTACTTGAGCAGCCAGTAGGCGTAGGCAGCGAACCAGTTGTTGTTGGCGCCGTAGAGCACCACCGTGATGTCGTCATCTACTCCGGCCTCGGCAAGCAGTCGCGAAAAGCCGTCCTGGTCGATGTAGTCGCGCCGTATTGGATGGTGGAGGTCCGTCGCCCAGTTCCAGGCGTGGGCTCCGGGAATGTGATCTTTCTCGTAGGTAGTGGTGTTCTCGTCCACCTCGATGATCCGCACCGCCGGATCATCCAGGTGCTCGACCAGCCAATCGGTAGAGACGAGGGCGTCGGGGTTTGCGTAATCGGACATGGTGAATAGCTCCTTTTCAGCCTGTGGAACGAAGGACGACGCCGAAAGAGGAAGAGACTCTCAGGTGGTGGCGTCTAGGAGCGCTCGGGGCGAGCGGCACTCGGGTCCACCCGAGAGCCGATACAGATGCTCCACCCCGACATGCCGATTGCCTGCCTTCCGATTTCACCTATGCAGATAGTGTAAACCTACGCCTGCTGCTGGCTTCCGTCAAGAGGCAAAACCCGCCCGACCGGTCGCGGTTGCCCGGCCACTATGGCGGCATCGAGCCCGGTGCGAGGACGCCGAGCCTCGACCGGGAAGCACAATATTGGCCGTTGACGTTTCCCCGGCTCGAAGGCATACTGCCCGAACACACACGCGCTCATCAAGAGCGGCTGAGGGACAGGCCCGATGAAGCCGCGGCAACCGGCGTGACCAGCACGGTGCCAATGCCTGAACGATGAGCCGCCAACGGCGGACCTTCCGCCCGAGGCGCTCGAAGAGCGCGTCGGATCGAGGAGGACATGCCGTGGCATTTGTTGAATCGCTGATCTGCAGGGAGTGCTCGCGCACCTACGAAGTCGCCCCCAGCTACTTCTGTGAGTGGTGTTTTGGCCCGCTCGAGGTGCTCTATGACTACGACGCGATCGCCGACACCATCTCAAGGGAGAAGATCGCCGAGGGCCCGCCAACACTATGGAGATACGCCGATCTCCTGCCGGTGGAGGCGTCGGCTGCGGCCGATCTCGGCGCCGGGTTCACTCCGCTGGTCAGGGCAGATCGTCTCGCCGAGGTGCTCGGGCTCGGCGAGCTGTGGGTGAAGAACGACACCCTCAATCCAACGAACTCGTTCAAGGACCGGCCGGTCACCGTTGCGGTGACCAAGGCACTTGAGTTCGGGATCAAGACCGTGGCTTGCGCATCGACCGGCAATCTCGCCAACGCGGTTGCCGCCCACGCCGCCAGGGCCGGCCTCGACTCCTATGTGTTCGTTCCCCACGACATCGAGCGCTCAAAGATCGTGGCCACCGCTGCCCTCGGAACCGTCGTCGCCGTCCAAGGGAACTATGACGACGTCAACCGGCTGTGCGTCCAGCTCAACGAGGAATACCCCTGGGGCCTTGTCAACATCAATCTCCGTCCCTACTACGCCGAGGGGTCGAAGACCCTCGCGTTCGAAACCGCCGAACAGCTTGGCTGGCAGCTCCCCGATCACGTGGTGGTACCGGTCGCCAGCGGAGCGCTCCTGACCAAGATCGCCAGGGGTTTCGACGAGCTGGTTCGGGTCGGTCTCGTCGATGCCAACGAGGTGCGGATCTCGGGTGCACAGGCGGAGGGATGCTCGCCGGTCGCCACCGCCTTCCTGGAGGGAAGCGACGACGTTCGGCCTCAGAAGCCGAACACGATCGCCAAATCGCTGGCGATCGGGGATCCGGCCGACGGGTACTACGCACTGCGCGAGGTGAGGCGCAGCGGCGGAGCTGTAGCTGCGGTCACCGACGATGAGATCGTCGAAGCCATTCACCTCCTCGCCCGAACCGAGGGCATCCTCACCGAGCCTGCCGGAGGGGTAACGGTTGCCACGCTGGCCAAGTTGGCTCGCGAAGGGCAGGTGACCGAATCGGAGCGGGTAGTCATCTACATCACCGGCCACGGGTTGAAGGCAACGGAAGTCATCGCCGCCGATGACCCGGTTGCCATCCCGGCCACGATCGACGGCTTTCGGTCCGAATTCGAGATCAAGGAGTACGCATGACGGCGACCGTCCGAATCCCAACGTCCCTGAGAGGCCTGACCAAAGGATCATCCGAGGTGGAGGTTCCTCCTGGCCGGGTAGGAACGGCCCTCGATGACCTCATCACTAAATACCCTGATCTCAGGGAGCGGCTGATCGGTGAGGACGGAAAGCCGCGGCGCTTCGTCAACATCTTCGTGGCCGAAGACGACATCCGCTTCCTGGACGGGCTGGAAACCGCGGTGACCGATGGCCAGGTGGTCACCATCCTGCCTGCCGTGGCGGGTGGGTAAGCCATGAGCGTGAGCTTTCAGGACCTGGTCAACCAGGCAAAGGAGCAGATCAGGGAGGTCGATCCGGTCGAGCTCGAGCGACGCCTCACCCGGGTCACCGTCCTCGACATCAGAGAAGCCGGGGAATTCGACCAGGGCGCGATCGGTGGAGCGCACCTGGCTCCGCGGGGGATTCTCGAATCGGTGATCGGCGTCCTTGCCTCTGACTTCGACCAGGCGGTGGTGGTCTACTGCGCCGGCGGGGCACGCTCGGCGCTGGCCGCCCAGACCCTGCAGCAGATGGGCTACACCGATGTGTGGTCCCTGGCAGGCGGATTCGACCGCTGGAAGAACGAAGGCCTCCCCTGGGGTGCGCCGGAGAGTCTGACCGCCGATCAGCGCGTCCGATACAGCCGCCACATCCTCCTCCCCGAAGTCGGTGAGCAAGGCCAAATCAAGCTGCTCGAATCTCGGGTGCTCCTGGTCGGTGCCGGCGGACTCGGATCACCCGCCGCCCTGTACCTGGCTGCGGCCGGTGTGGGCACGATTGGAGTCGTTGACTTCGACGTCGTCGACGCGTCCAACCTGCAACGACAGGTCCTCCACAACGTCGATCGCATCGGGCAACCGAAGGTCGATTCGGCCAGGGAGACACTGACCGCACTCAACCCGGATGTGAAGGTGGTGACCTACAACGAGCGGCTCACCGCCGACAACGTGCTCGACATCTTTGTCGAGTACGACGTCATCGTCGACGGCGGCGACAACTTCCCAACGCGGTATCTGGTGAACGACGCAGCGTTGCACCTGCGAAAACCGGTGGTGCACGGATCGGTCTTTCGATTCGAGGGCCAGGTGACCGTCTTCGATCCCTATGTCGGCCCGTGCTACCGATGCCAGTTCCCGGAGCCGCCCCCACCCGAGCTTGCCCCGTCGTGCGCAGAGGCGGGGGTGCTCGGAGTGCTCACCGGGATCATCGGCTCCATCCAGGCGATCGAGGCGGCCAAGATCCTGCTCGATATCGGGGAGGGTCTGACGGGACGGCTCCTCACCTACGACGGGCTCACCCAGGAGTTCCGCACGCTTCGAGTCCGGCGCGACCCGGGGTGCCCTGCCTGCGGCGACGAGAACCAGCCGCCCCGGCTCGTCGAGTACGACATCGCCTGCGCTCACCCCGGGTCGGTGGCCAGGATCGCCTGACTCCCGGATTGCACCGACGTAGCCGGCGGTCGAGCTGCCGGTGATTCTGGCCGATGGGCGCGACCTCAGACCGGCGGTGTGCCCGGCACGTCGATCAGACGCTGCTGATCGAAGTCGGAGTCGGCGCCGTCGGCAGCGTCGACGTGGTCGCGCCGCACCCCCATGAGAAACAGGATGGCGTCGAGGTATGGGACGGTCAGCGCCGCATCTGCCGAGTCGCTGACCAGCGGCTTGGCATTGAAGGCAATGCCAAGCCCCGCGGCGGCCAGCATCTCGAGATCGTTGGCCCCGTCTCCCACCGCAACGACCTGACTGAGCGGCACTCCCTCGGCCTCGGCGACCGACCTCAGAAACCGCGCCTTTCCGGCTCCGTCGACGATCGCTTCGGTCAGGCGTCCGGTGAGACGCCCCTCCTCGACTGCAAGGGTGTTGGAAAGCGAGTACTGGATGCCGAGCTCCTTCACCACTGCATCGGTGACCCGCGAGAACCCGGATGAGACGATCGCGGTGACCAGGCCAAGACGTTTCACGGTGCGAATGAAGGTGCGGGCTCCCTTGGTGAGGCTGATCTTGTCCGCCACCCGAGCCATTGCCTCCTCCTCGAGCCCTGCGAGCAGTTCGACCCGTTTGCGTAGTGAGTGCTCGAAGTCGATCTCACCCGCCATGGCGGCTGTGGTGAGCGTCGCCACCTCATCTCCGACGCCTGCCTCCTCGGCGAGCAGGTCGATGACCTCGTCTTCAATCAGCGTGGAATCGACGTCCATCACGATGATGCGCTTGGCCCGGCGGAGGAGGCCGTCTGGTTGGATGGCGATATCGATGGGCAGACGAGCGGCAGCCTCGACCAGGCCGGCACGCATCTGGTCGACGTCGCCCGACGATACAACGAGCTCGTAGCTGACCACCGGGTACCGGGAGAGGCGATAGATGCGCTCGATGTTGCCGCCGCCCGAAGCGATCGCCACCGCCACCGCGCCGAACTCGCCCGGTCCAACCGTCACTCCGATGATGGTCACAATGGCCATCGGTCGAGCCGGGGTCGGCGCCTCGTCCAGAACTTCGAATTCCAGGTGAAGGTCGTTGTCCCAACCAAAGAGCAGCAGGTCGCGGATCGTCGCCCGCTCTCCCGGCACCCCGACGAGCACATTCAGGGTGAGCCGGCCGCGGACCACGATCTGTTCAACGTCGTGGATGTCGGCGCCGGTGGCGCTGAGCACCTCCATGAGCGATGCGGTGATGCCGGGCCGGTCGGCGCCGTGCACAGCCACGAGGACGGTAGATCGATCGGTCATGGCGCCGCATGCTATCGCCCCGCCGGCGGGCACCGTATCCAGGCGCCTTGGCAGGGCAGCGGCCCAGCATGGGGAGTACGACGTCGCTGCGCTCACCCGGGTCGGCCGCCCGGATGGCCTATTTCACAGGTTCGCTCCGAGGTAGTTGGCGAGTCGCAGCAGGTCGGCGAACACCCCGCCGGCGGTGACCTCGGGCCCTGCGCCCGGGCCCTGTACGACCAGCGGGTTTTCCCGGTACCGATCCGTCTGGAACTCGACGATGTTGTCGGTGAGGCGGATCCTGGCGAAGTGATGATCCGCCTCGTAGGAGCGCAGGCGGACGCTGCAGCCTTGCGTGGGATCGATGATCCCCACGAAGCGCAGCACCTGGCTGCGGGATCGACTCTCCTCGACCAGGCGGAGCATCTCGTCGTCGTAGTCCCGCAGCTGGATCAGGAAATCGTCGGGCGAGCCCGCCTCGAGACCGGCCGGCACCAGGCTCTCGACGTCAACGTCGGCAAGCTCGATGTCGAGGCCCATTTCGCGGGCGAGGATCACCAGTTTTCGAGCGACGTCCATCCCGGAGAGATCTTCGCGGGGATCGGGCTCGGTGTAGCCCTTCGCTCGTGCCGCAGCCACAATCTCGGAGAAGGGGACCGATCCATCGAAGCTGTTGAACAGGTAGGAAAGCGTGCCGGAAAAGATGCCCTCGATGCGACGGATTTCATCACCGGTCTGCACCAGGTCGCGAAGCGTTTGCACGATGGGAAGCGCCGCTCCGACCGTGGTCTCGTAGAAGTAGTGGGCATCGGCACGCCTGGCGCCCTCTCGCAGCGATCGATAGAAGTCGAGCGGCCCAGTGCTCGCCCGCTTGTTCGGGGTGATCACATGGATGCCCTGAGACAGCCAGTCCACATAGCGCATCGCCACGTCCTCACTGGCCGTGCAGTCGATGATGACGGCATGGGGAACGGTCTCGGTGTGGACGTAGTCTGCGAGCCGATCCAGGTCCACAGGGACGGCGTTTGCATCGTCCTCGTCGAGGCGCTGACGCCACTCGTCGAGATCGATGCGGTGCTCGTCGAGCGCCATCGTCGAGCTGTTGCAGATCGCCCGTACGCGCAGGTCGACCCCGAACTCGTCCCGCAGCCAGTCGAGCCGCCTTGCCATCTGATCGAGCAGCGTTGAGCCCACGTGGCCAGGCCCGACCAGGCCGATCGACAGCGTCTGCTTGGAGAGATAGAACCCGGAGTGCGCGGCCCGAACCGCCTTGGTGGCATCGGCGCTATCGATGACGACCGAGATGTTTCGCTCGGATGATCCCTGTGCGATCGCCCGGACGTTGACCCCGGCACGGGCAAGCGCTCCAAAGAAGTTGGCCGCAATACCCGGGGTGCCGGCCATCCCGTCTCCCACAACCGCCAGGATCGTGCAGTTCTCGGTGATGCGGGGTGATTGGATCTGCCCGTATCGAGTCTCCGACTCGAACGCTCGCTCGATCGCCCGGCTTGCAGTCTCGGCCTCGGATTGGAGCGTGGCGAAACAGATCGAATGCTCCGAGCTGCCCTGGGAGATCATAACCACAGATACGCCGGCGTGGCGGAGGGCGCCAAAGACTCGTTCCGAGATGCCGGGGACCCCGATCATCGCCGTACCCTCGAGATTAATCAGCGCCATGTCGCCGATCGAAGCAAAGCCCTTGACCGGCGACGTCGATTTGGTGCCGACATGAATTCGCGTGCCGGGCGCAGACAGATTGAACGCATTTCTGATGTAGATCGGGATTTCGCGCTCGATCGCCGGGCCCATGGTCGCGGGATGGATCACCTCGGCACCGAAGTAGGCCAGTTCGATCGCCTCGTTGAAGGAGAGCTCCTCGAGAACCCGGGTCTGAGGGACCAGGCGGGGGTCGGCGCTGAGCACCCCGTCGACGTCGGTCCAGATGACGATCTTTCGTGCCCCGAGCAATGAGGCAAAGATCGAGGCCGAGTAGTCACTGCCGTTTCGCCCGAGCGTGGTGGGGGCACCCGCCGGATCCGAAGCGATGAACCCGGTGATCACCGTCGTATCCGCTTCATTTGCATCGAGCCAGTCGGCGAGTCGCGATCGAGAGGCGTCCCAGTCCACCGAGGGCAGCAGCTCGCCCGGGCGCACGATCAAGACTTCCCGTGCATCGAGCCAGGTGGCGCTGGCCCCCTGGTTCTCGAGGTAGGCAGCCAGCAGGCGGGCCGACCACACCTCGCCGAAGCCGGCGACAACGCCAACGGCGCTCTCCGAAACAGCGTGCATGACCCACGAGGCTCGCAGCACATCCCCGATGTCGACCCAATCCTTCTCGATCTGTGCGATCAGCTCGTGACCACCGTCCATCAGGTCCTGCGCCACAGTGGTCTGGCGGTCCCGCAGTTGATCGGCAAGCTCCTCGTAGCGCGGCTCGCGACGACCGGCCCGCTCGACCACCTCGATGAGACCATCGGTCATTCCCGCCATGGCGGACACGACCACTGCCCGTCTGGCATCGGTCGATGCTCCCAGGTTGGATGCAGCAGCCCGGTAGGCCGATGCGTCGGCCAGGCTGCTGCCGCCGAACTTGTGCGTTACCCATTGCTCAGCCACGGGGCGTTCTCACGCGCTGGCCGACGACTCGGTATCTGCGGTAATGCTGAGGGAACGCAGTGGCTGGGGGCGAACGACCCAGAACTGCTCCCGACTCTCGGACCATCGCTCGAGAATCGCCTCCGCTCGGGTCGAGCCGGTCCGATTGAGGTGCTCTTCGACAAGACCCTTGACTCGGAGGGCATCGTCGTCGGTGAGCCGCGACGACGGGGGTGCGGTCTCGGCGAAGTGGGCCTTTGCGGTCAGATCCGGATCCCACACGAACAGCTCGCCTCCGGTCATGCCGGCGCCGGTGTTCCTCCCCAACGCACCGAGCACGACCACCGCGCCCCCGGTCATGTACTCGCAGCAGTGGTCGCTCGTCCCCTCAACCACAGCAGTAGCCCCGGAGTTGCGCACCGCAAATCGCTGGCCGACGGCGCCCGCCACGTACAGCGTCCCTCCTGTTGCGCCGTACAGGCAGGCGTTCCCTGCGCCGTGGGGGTGGACTTCTTTGGTGTGGCGCGGATTCACCACGATCGTCCCTCCACCCATGCCCTTGCCTACATAGTCGTTGGCCGGGCCGCTGAGCTCGATGGTCAGGCCGCTAGTCATGAAGGCGCCGAGGCTCTGGCCGGCTGCTCCCGAGAGATGCAGCAGGACGGAGCCGTCCGGGAGCCCGTCGTCCCCGTACATCTCAGCGATCGCACCGGACAGCCTGGTGCCGACCGCTCGATCACGGTTGCCAATCGGATAGGACACGTCGACGACGGATCCTCGCGATGCCAACCGTGGAGCCTCCGCCCCGAGTACCTCACTGAGGGGTGAGCGCACGAACTCGCGGAAGCGGCGATCCTCGCTCTGTCGTGCATCCACGAGCATGTCGGCGAAGTCCGCGGCGAGCGGATTCCGCTCATCAGAGGCGACGAGCAGGTCGCCTCTGCCCACGATTTCGTCGAAGGTCCTCGCCCCCATCGCTGCCAGATGGCGGCGCACGTCGGCGGCAAGATGCATGAATAGTGAGATCACCTGGTCGACCGATCCGGTGTACTTGGCGCGGAGATCGATGTCTTGGGTGGTGATCCCGACCGGACACGTGTTCTCATGGCACTGTCTCACCATCTTGCAGCCGAGGGCGAGCAAGGGCAGTGTCCCGAAGCCGAAGCGGTCGGCGCCCAACATCCCCGCAATGACGACGTCCCTCCCCGTGTGGAGACCCCCATCGGACTCGAGGGTCACCGCCCCCCTGAGTCCATTAGCCACAAGCGCCTGATGTGCTTCGGCCAGGCCGATCTCCCACGGCGACCCCGCATGCTTGATGCTCACCAGCGGCGACGCTCCGGTTCCGCCGGCATGGCCGGAAACCGTGATGACATCGGCGTGTGCCTTGGCGACGCCTACCGCAATCGTCCCGACGCCAGGCCCAGAAACGAGTTTCACCGCCACCCGAACCTGCGGCTTGAAAGTCTTGAGGTCGAAGATCAGCTGGGCAAGATCCTCGATCGAATAGATGTCGTGGTGCGGCGGAGGAGAAATCAGCTCAACACCGGGCTCGGTGTGCCGGAGCGCTGCGATCTCTTCGGTGACCTTGTACCCCGGGAGCTGACCCCCCTCCCCCGGCTTTGACCCCTGGGCCATCTTGATCTGCAGCTCCTGAGCCGAGGCCAGATAGCCGGGGGTGACCCCGAACCGGCCGGAAGCCACCTGCTTGATCGCGGAGTTGTAGGAGGTGCCAAATCGAGCGGGGTCCTCTCCGCCCTCTCCGGAGTTGGACAATCCTCCGAGGTAGTTCATCGCCTCGGCCAGGGTTTCGTGCGCTTCCCTGGACAGGGCGCCGAGAGACATCGCCGCCGTGGTGAATCTTCTGGCGATCCGTTCCACCGACTCGACCTCAACGAGGTCCACCGGTGAGCCAATGGCATCGATCTTCAAGAGATCGCGCAGCTCCATCGCCGGTCTCGTCGCCTCAACGACCGACAGGTAGTCCTCGTATTGGGCCCATTCCCCGCTTCTCACCGCCTTCTGCAGCGCCAGGCCGGTGCGGGGGGCGTCGATGTGCGGAAGGCCGGTTCGACCGCGGTGCTTGTAGAAGCCTTCAACCTCCTGCGCTTCGGGGTCGGTGTAACGAGCGTGGCGGACCAGGGCGTCGGCCGTGAGTTTGGCGAACCCCCAGCCCCCGAGTCGCCGTGACACAAAGCGGAATGACCGCGCGCAGACTTCCTCGTCGAGGCCGATGGCTTCGAACAGCTCGCTTCCGCGATAGGCCGAGATCGTGCAGATGCCCATCTTCGACATGATCTTGAGCAGCCCGTTCTCGAGGCTCCTCCGATAGTTTTCCTGGGCTTCGATGACCCCGGCGTCAACGTCTCCCGCCACCGCGAGCGCCCTGACCTGCTCGATCGCCATATACGCGTTGACCGCCGAGGCGCCGAAACCGATAAGGCAAGCGAGGTCATGGGCGTCCCGTGGCTCTCCAGATACCGCGACGATCGATGCGTGCATGCGAAGCCCGGAGGTGATGAGCCGGTGATGCACGGCACCGACGGCGAGGATGATGGGTATCGGGGCTCGTTGCTCGTCGAGCGCCCGATCCGAGATGATGAGGATGGTGGCTCCGTCGCGGACTGCACGCTCTGCGCGTTCGCACAGTTCGTCCAGGCTGGCACGAAGTGCTGCCTCTTCGCCAGAAGCCGGGAACAACGCGTCCAGCCACACCGAGCGGAACGCCGGATCGGTCGAACCTCGCAGGTCCTCGACCTCGGCATCGCTGAGCACGGGTGAGGCCAGCTCCATGAGGTGAGCCTGCTGCGGTGTCTCCTCCAGAAGCGACCCTCGCCGACCCAGATAGCTCCGCAGCGACATGACCAATCGCTCGCGAATCGGATCCATTGGCGGATTCGTCACCTGGGCGAAGGCCTGGTGAAAGTACCGCGACATGCGCTGCGGCTCTTGGGAAAGGGCGGCGAGGCCCGTGTCGTGGCCCATGGAGAGCACGGGCTCGCGACCTTCGGCCATCGGCTCGAGGATCAGGAGACGCTCCTCTGCGGTGTAGCCAAAGACTCGCGCCAGCGCCTCGGCGTCGAACCGGTCATCCTGGAGGTCGTCGAAGGGGTCCTGGACGTAGAGCGTCTGGTGGCGGATCCAGTCTCGATAGGGCGCCTGCGAGGCCAACCAACGTTTGACCGAAGCGCTGAAATGGTGCTTGCCCGACTCGAGGTCGACCTGCAGCACCTCGCCCGGGCCGAGCTGCCCGGTGGCGATTGCGTGTCGCTCCTCGCTCGGCGCAACTCCGACCTCGGAAGCCAGGATCAGCACGTCAGGGGTGAGCGTCCAGCGGGCCGGTCGAAGGCCGTTCCTGTCGAGGCCGGCGACGAGCTGGCGGCCGTCGGAGGCGACGATGGCTGCAGGGCCGTCCCATGGCTCGGTGAGGAAAGCGTGATATTCGTGGAATGCCTTCAGCTCGTCATCGAGGTCGGTGACGTTCTCCCAAGCCTCCGGTATCAGCATCTCCTTCACATGGCTGACCGATCGCCCCGATCGCACCAGCACGTCGAAGGCTTCGTCAAGGCTCGCCGAGTCTGAGCCTTCGATCGATACCAGGGGACGCAGGTCGTTGGTGCGATCCGCCCACAGATTGCTTCTGAGATCGTTGCTCCGTGCCGCCATCCATGAGCGGTTGGCGCGTACCGTGTTGATCTCGCCGTTGTGCGCCAGCATCCGGAAGGGCTGTGCCAGGGGCCAGGCCGGCATGGTGTTGGTCGAGTATCTCTGGTGGAAGATCACGAAGTCGCTCTCAAAGAGTGGATCCTTCAGGTCCCAGTAGAAGTCCTCGATGCGCGACGCCGTGAACAGCCCCTTGTAGACCACCGTTCTCGCCGACGCCGAGGAGATGGAAAGGCCATCCACGGCGGCGCGTTCAATCGTCCTGCGTGCGAGATAGAGGCGCCGCTCGAACACCTCGGTGTCCTCCACCGCAAGCGGTGCACGGACGATGGCCTGTTCGATCCTCGGCATCGACGCTCGCGCGGAAGGGCTCAGCGCCATGGGTCCCACCGGTACCGGTCGCCACATCAACACTTCGATGCCCTCGGCGATCAGGGCATCCTGGACGACGAGGCGAGCGCGGTCGGCGTCGCCAGCGGGGAGGAAGGTCATCACGACACCCATCGCCAGCCGCGGCACCTCACCGACTCCGATAGCTCGCAAATCGCGTTCGACGATCTCGTAGGGAATGCGCGTCATCACCCCGGCGCCGTCACCAGTACCGTCAGCGGACTTGGCACCTCGATGGTCCAGGCTGTGGATGCACTCGATCCCGAGGCGGACAATGTGGTGGCTCGCCGCACCATCGCGCGCACTGACAAAGCCGACACCGCATGCGTCGCGCACATCGGAGGGGTCGTACAGCGGGAAGGAATCGCGCGCTGTGTGGTGGAGCGATTGATCAGGGTATTTGATCGGTCACAGGGTACTCGGGGTCGAATCGCTCGGTCGCCGACGCCAACATTTGCTCCTAGCGAATGAGAAGCCAAAGGGAGACCACCTCGCCGACAAGCGCGAACGCGATGATCAGTACTCCCGACACCAACTCAGCCTGCACGAGAGTAGCGTCGCACCATGGTCGACCTGCTGATCGTGCACGGCTGCTGCAAGGCGGAAGATCCGGAGCGCAATGCCCGAGCGAAAATCGAGGCCGAGAACGCTGCCGCTGCGTCCTGGCTGGAAGGATCGTTTGGTGACCTCTACAGCGCCTACTACACGTGCACGCTGAACCAGGAGGTCCGACGCCTGGGCCATCAGCTCGGCGGCCAGCGATTCCCCCTTCCCGGGGACTGCGAGCCGCCGCCGCGGATCGTGGAGGATGCCGACCACGCCGAATTTTCCGCCTGGCTCAACGGTCTCGACCAAGGTATGGCGATGCTGCGCGGCGACGAGGCCGATCAACCGCCGGCGCGGGATCGGGGCGTCCAGGAGGGGTGGGCGGACGTGCACACCTACCTCCACGCGCATGAACAGGGAGCCCTCGGTCCGAGGGTTCCCTTCAGGGCGCCGGTGTGGGAGGCCGTCGCCGCCAACATCCCGCCAGAGCCCTATGTGGTGATTGCCCACTCGCTCGGATCGCTCATTGCCGTCGACATGGCAAGGGAAGGGTTGTTGCAACCCGAAGCCCTGGTCACGATCGGCTCCCCGCTCGGCATTCCCCTGGTGAGCGGATCGATTGAGGGATTCTCCTTCGATCGACCCTGGCTCAATCTGTACGACCTGCGTGATGCGGCCACCGCCTTCGGCAAGCTGTCGCCATTCGACTCCGGGTTCGGCGGATCGCCGGCCGCCCACGCTCGGGTTGCCGGTACCGGTGTCGGAGATGGCCACGACCTGTCCGGGTACGTGCAAGCGTCGGCGGACCAACTTCGTCATCTACTCGACACCGGGCACTTGCCGCCAAGCTGACCTGCAATCGCTGCGACCCCTGCATCAGCGCGCGACTCTTTACCTCCCCCTCAGCCTCAGGGGGAGGCGCCAAGCGAAGCGAGGCGACTTCTTTGCGTCCCCCTCAGGAGGAGGTGCCGAGCGCCAGCGAGGCGGAAGGGGTCTAGCCGTTGTCGCGACCACAGCCTTGACCCCCCTCCCCGCCCTGCGGTCGGGACTCCACCCTGAGGGGGGAGCAAAGAGAGGGCCGCTGCGCCATGGCTCGACCCCTGTCGCCGCCTGTTTCTTCCCTTCTCGGGTGAACGGTCGGGATGGTGTGTGACCCACACCACAGCGAGGCGACTTCTTTGCCTCCCCCTCAGGGGGAGGTGCCGAGCGCCAGCGAGGCGGAGGGGGTCAAAATGTTGTCGCGACCACGGCCTTGACTCCCCCCAAAGCGGGGAGAACGAACAGCCCACGCGGCGACATTCGCTGTGCTCGCTCGCTACCGCTCGGCGTCCTCCAGGGTGGCGAGGAGCCGGCGCAGGGTTGGCAGTGCCTGACGGTCTCGCTCCCGGCCCGCCGCCTCCTTGGAGCGAATGATGTCGCGCAGCGACGCGCTCGGGACCTCGAGGTCGCCGAGCTCAAAACGAACCGCATCCCGAATCAGGTCGTCGTAACCGTTGGTTCCGGCGGGCCGAAAGGCCAGGTCCAGACGCCCATGGTCGGTGAGCAGATTCCAAATTTCGGCCTTGGCGAGGAAGGCGGCGTCGGGGACGAACGGAACGCCGTCCGGTTCTCGACTCGAGTAGATGGCGACATTCAGCTCTCGCAGCGCGGCAGCCAACCGCTCCAGGTTCGCCGGGTCATCGTCGGGACAGATATCGAGGTCGCCGGTGGTGAGCGGTGAGCCGTGCAGCGTCGCCGCCAGCCCGCCGATCGCGACATACGCCACCTCGTGCTCGTTCAGGGTCCGGAAAATGGCGAGAGGATCAAAGCCGGTCATGACACCACAACCGCACCGTGGAGCAGCTTCTCCGTTTCGAGGCGCCCCAAGAGGTCGTCGATACGCTCTTCGGGACTACGGCGCAGCGCATCATCAATGAGCCGGTCGTGATCGTCGTCTGCCGGCGTCACCGACACGTTGAGATCGAACCCGGCAGCCCGCAGCGCACGGCGAACCGTGGCGAGGGCGGGCTCCCGCACCCCGGTTTCCCAGCGGGCCACCACCGACTGCTTCGTTCGCAATCGTGTAGCCAGCTCGGCCTGGGTCATGCCGGACCGCAGCCGCGCTTCTCTGATCAGCGCTCCGCCGTTCATCATCACATGATATAGCAGATCGGCTATATGGGCAATAGCTATACAGCTATGTCTCCGGCTAGCTATGTCATTGGCTACCCGGAGGGCACGTCGGGCACGGCCGAAACCTGCTCCACGGTGAGCGTCTCCCGCCGGCCTTGATCCTTCCAGCACCCCACGCCCCAATCACCCTCAGAGATAGGGCGGGCAAAGAACGCCGTCCCGCCCGCCGGTGCTTCCCGCCACCGGTACAGGCCGCTCCCATCGAAGTCGGGCGGAGCATTGGGGTCGTCACCGGGCTCCAAACGCCAGTTGTACACGCCGCCGAGAACGGCGGACTCGTTGAGGATCATGAACCCGGCGAGCTCGGGGCTGAGCGGGCGGTGGAACTCGATGTTGCAACCGGCGTCGGTGATGGTGACCGTGGCGTTGATCTCGGCATCGGTCGGGGTACGCCGCGGACGGTTCGCGGCGTTGCGCTCGACGCCGGACTCACCGTCCACGGGCCGGCAGCGAATGGGCAGATCGTCGTCGAACATGGCGACCTGACCCCGGTTGGCACGTCCGGGGTCGGCCGTGATCTCGACGGGCTGACCGGTCCCCGCCATCATGATTGCCGCGGCGTCACCGTCGTTGACAAACTCGATGTCGAGCACCGTGCCGATGGGCACGTCGAGCGGGCCGGCGTAGCTGCACGCCGACGCGTCGTACGTGACCTTCGCCGTCATGCGGTTGTACGTTCCTGGAATGGCGTTCAGGTCGCCGATCGGCACGGTCGGTGCGACCGCGTTGCCCGTGCCGAGCTCCTCAACTGCCCGCAACGAATGGAAGTCGGCGGTGCCGGCGAGCGACGCCCCTAAGCGGGAGTAATCCATCACGCCGTCGCCGATCAGCCACTCCCCGTCGGGCTGGGCGTCCCCGGTCTCCAGGTAGCTGCCGATCATCGCCACGACCAGGCCGTCGTATCGGGGAATCAGGGACGTGAGTGCGTGGGGGCGAAGATCCGGCGCCCCACGCAAGTTCTCGTCGATGAACGAACCGATGATGTAGTAGAAATTGCCGGGATCGTTGCGAGTGGCAACGGCTTCGAGCGCTCCGGCATCCTGACCAGCGTTGAAGATGACATCCGCTCCTTGGTCCATCTGCAGGTTGATGGCGGCAACGGTGGCGTCGCTCAGCCCGGGATCGGGCCATCCGCTCGCCACTGCGTAGCCGGCGATCACTTCGATGCTGGGCCTGAGCCAGTGCACGCCCGTCTCGTATCCGGCGCGGAGTCGCTCGCTGTGCCGATCCTGGACCGATCCCACAAAACCAACCTTGTCGTGGGCTTCGAGCGCCGCCAATGCACCGAGCACAAACGCACCCTGTTCGATGGCAAAGCCATCACCGGATGTCTCGCGGGTCCTGACGATCTCGAAATCCACATCGGGGTACTCGTCGCGCAGCGGCAGCACCAGCGACTCATAGGCCTCGTCGGCGATGACCAGCTCGGCGCCGAGCTGGATGGCGTTGGCGATCTCGTCTTCCAGTCGCCCGAACGGCGGAGCGATCTCGATCACCTCGACTTCGAACTCGGCTCGCGCCAGGGCGACGCCTTGTGAGATCTCGAGATCGACGGTCGACCGGCCGCCGTGCGCCACCACGACGACCGGCGGTGTGTCGAGCGCATTCACCACGGCCAGGGCGCCGGCCATCAACAGCACGCCGATCGCCGCCACCAGACCCCACAGACGCCGCCTGGCGCGGCGCCCGAGGTCGGTTTCGCGGACGGCCCGGCTTTGATCCGCCTCGACCAGCTCCTGGGAATGGTGCACGCCCTGATCGAGGAATGCTCTTTGCTCTCCGGTTAGCAGCATCGACGCGCCCAAAGCCCACGACCGCCAGTCCTCGAGGCGCCTGCCCGAATACAGGTAGTCCGGATCGCGGTTGGAGGCCTCCCACTCATCAATGGATGCGGTGAGGAGAGCGTGGCGCTTGACATCTTCCTCGCCCTCGTCGATCCATCCCACCAGCCGGGGCCACCCGGAGAGCAACGCCTCGTGGGCGATCTCTGCGACCGGCTTGCCTGTCACACCGTCCCGATCGAACGAAACCAGTCGATGTTCGGCAAAGGAGCTGAGGACGGCCTCGATATCCTCGGCCGGCAGCTCGAGCGCCAGCAGCTCACCGGCGTGCACGCGGCGCTTGGTGCGCTCCCCATTCTCAGCAATGGCAGTCATCCGGAGGAATACCTGCTCCGCAGCTTGTTGGCGGTCGGAGTCGAGTTCGCGGTAGATGTCCTCGGCCCGTGCCGCCAGCATGCCCCGCACCCCGCCGGAAGCCTCGTAGACCTGCAGCGTCATCTGCCCGCCCTCTCTGCGATCGAACAGCTCGCGGAGCGTGTGCTGAAACACGGGCAGAGCGCCTGCCTGGCCGATGACGTCGGTGATCAGTGCGGTGAGCAGTGCGGGCTCCAGTTCGGCCCCGGCTCGCCTGGCCGGCACCATCGCTGCCGCTTCGAGCTCTTGTGCGGACATCGCCGAGACGTTGATCTGCGATGAGGCCAGCAGCTCGCTGAATACCGGGTGGTTCAGGACACGCTCATAGAAGTCGGCCCGCAGCGTGACCACCGCAGTGAACCGGCCGTGCACGTCGGAGCACGCATCGCTGAGGGCGTCGAGGAACGCGGTGATCACCGCCGGGTCGCTCACCAGGGTGAACAACTCCTCGAACTGGTCGATGAAGAGGAGGACCCGCTGATGTTGATAGTCCAACACCCGCAGCACGGCGCGTATCAGGCCGTCGGGCCCGCTGGCGAGCAGGCTCTTGAGATCGGCAGTGTCCGGGGCGGCGCGGTTGAGGGCGGCCTCGAGCTCGGCGAACGGTCGTGACCCGGGAACCATCTGGGCGACGACCCATCCGTGCGGGTCGTCGACGCCTTCGGCCTCGAGGGAGGGGAAGACGCCGGCACTCACCGCGCTGGTCTTGCCCGACCCGCTGGCACCGACGAGCGCGATGAGCGGGGCGCCATCCTTGATCCGGCGCAGAATCTCACCGACGAGCCGCTCTCGGCCGAAGAAGTCGTCGGCGTCTGCGGCCCGGAAAGGCTGGAGGCCCTTGAAGGGGTTGGGTCCATCGCCCCCGATCGCCTCGGCGGGGGTGCGCCGGGTTCCCACCCACAGCCGCGTGTCGTGGAGCAGAATCTGCTCTTCGATCGATGCCAGCTCGGGGCTTGGCTCGATGCCGAGCTCATCCCCGAGCTGCCTGCTGAAGCGGCTGTAGGCGCGCAGCGCCTCGGCGGATCGTCCCGCCCGGTAGAGAGCCATCATGAGCTGCTGCACCGGCCGCTCCCGCATCGGATGCTGCTGGCTGTGATGCTCGATCTCGGCGACCAGCTCACCGGCCTTGCCTGCCCGCAGGTCGGCCTCGATGCGGTCCTCGAACACCGAAGTCCGCAGCTCCTCGAGCTGGGCGGCTTCGGCCTCGGCGAACGACTCGTACTGGAACTCCTCGTAGGCATGGCCCTGCCAGAGCTCCAGCGCATCCTGGAAGGTGGCGGACGCCCGGTCGGGATCGTCTTTGAGCAACAGCTCGCCCTCCCGGGCCAGCCTTACGAACCGTTTGGAATCGATACGATCAGGCGGCACATTGAGCTGATATCCGTGGTCGTGACGTGCCAGCACCGCGCTCTCGGCTCGCTTCTCACGCTCCGGCTCGAGGATCGATCGGATCCGGGAGATATAGACCCACAGCGTGCTCTCCTTGCCGTCGGGCTCGTCCCCCCAGAATTCCTCGATGATCCGCTCGGTGGTGACCACGCTGTTGGCGTGGATCAACAGCAGCGCTAGAACGGCGCGCTGTCGGTTCGGCCCAAGATCGACGGCGTCGCCGTTGCGCCGGGCTTCGAGCGGTCCGAGCACCCGAAAGTCCATGCCTCCTCCGTCGGTTCGGCGATACTTCGCTTCTCGTGGTGATTTCATCAGGCCCGACTTGCCGCTCACTTAACGGTACGCCGAAGAACCCCGGTCGTTTAGTCACGCTTAAGCCAGGCTGCGTATGTTTGTAGCGTGAAACGTCCCGTATCCGGCCACCCGGACATATGGGGACGACGAGATATGGAAGTACCTGGAACGACGAGAGGGTGACGGAAGGCACGGAGGTTCGTTGTGGAGACGGATACACAGATAGCACAGGAACCAGCAGATCAACCAATGTCGGGGCCAACATGGTGGATCATCGCCGCGGCGGTCGCGATTGTCCTCGCCGGCATCGCGCTCGCCGTGCAGTTCTCGTCGACGGCGACTGCCGAGACGTCCGACGTCGCCGGCCAGGGGGATGTCGGAGTATGGGCGCAGAACGGCGTGACCATCATCCGGTCCGAAGACGGCATCGAGGTGTCGATGGAGATGCCACGGCCGATGCCGGGTACCTATGCATACCCCGAAGGGGGAGAACAGGCGAACGGCAGCATCCACCCAGAAATCGTACAGGGAGAGGAAGAGGTCTTCACCCTGTGGTTCTTCAATTTCAACCATCCTGAGTTGTGCGTTGATCCGTATGTGTGCCGCTTTGCCGACATCATCAGCGAAGACGGTTCACCTCCGCCGGCCGAAGGCGGGATCTACCAGGTCGATGGGGTCATCGTCAGCGGTTCCATCATCACGATGAGCGGCGAGGTACGAGTCGGCGACCCGGCAAGGACCGGCGCCGATCTCACCAACCCGCTGTGCTCACATGTCCACGTCGGGATGGCGCCCCACGGTATGGCGCTCGACGGCGACGACCTCTTCACGCAGCTGACCTCCGGCGTCGGTTCCCCGGACTGGTGGTGGGCGGCAGAGTTCGAGTGGATCGACGCATCAAAGGGCTGCACCCCGCAGCCGGCGGGTTAGCGCCGCCACAGCTCCCGGTTGAACAGGATGAGGATGGGCAGGATCTCGAGTCGGCCAACGATCATCAGCCCGGCGAGCAGGTACTTGCCGAGGGCGGGTACGACGAGGTAGTTCTCGGTCGGCCCCACCATGCCGAGGCCGGGGCCGACGTTGCCGATCGCCGAGGCCACCGCCGACACCGTCGAGACGATGTCGAGGGGCGGGTCGCCGAGCGACCCGATGATCGCCAGCAGAAACGTGCCGGTCATGAAGGCAAACATGTAGAGGAGAAAGAAGGTCTGGGTGGCCTCGACGATCGTGTCCGGGACCGGCTGTCTGCCGACCCTGGTCACGAACACCCCGCGGGGGTGGATGAGCCGGCGCACATCGGCGCGCGACGCTGCGTACAGCACGTCGAGCCGGTACACCTTGACCGAACCCGACGTCGACCCGGCCATCCCCCCGATAAACATCATGCCGACAATCATGATCTGCAGAGCCGCGCTCCACAGACCGAAGTCGACGGTGCCGAACCCGGTGGTCGTGATGATCGACACCGCCGTGAATACGGCATCGCGGATAACATCGACGACGGCACCACCCCAGGTGCCGATCGTCATCAGCACCGCAGCCAACGCCATGATCCCGAGGAATAGTCTGAACTCGAAACTCTTCCAGAACACCCGCGGGTCCCTGGCGGCGCGGAAGTGCAGTGAGAAGGAGGTTCCGGCCAGCACCATGAAGATGATCACGATCCACTGCGAATACGCCGAGAACGCGCCCAGCGATCCGGCGCTGGTGCTGAACCCGCCCGTCGACAGCGTGGTCAGGGAATGGTTGACCGCCTCGAAGAGGGACATCTCCCCGAACCAGAGCAGCAGCGCCTCGACGGCGGTGAACACGACGTAGACCAGCCACAGCCGCTTCGCCGTCTCCCGAAAGCGCGGTGTGAGCCGGTCCGGCGTCGGTCCCGGGCTCTCCGCCCTCGCCAGCTGCATCGCCCCCATGCCGAGCAGCGGCAGGATCGCCACCGAGAGCACGATGATTCCCATCCCACCGATCCACTGGGTGAGCGATCGCCAGAACTGAATGCCGTGGGGCAGCAGTGCAGGATCCGGCACGATTGAAGCGCCGGTCGTCGTGAACCCCGCGGTGGTCTCGAAGAACGCGTCGGTGACATTCGGAATCGAGCCGGTGAACAGGTAGGGCAGAACCCCGACCAGGCAGATCGCCGTCCAGGCGAGACCGACCGCAGCGAAACCCTCACGGGTGCTCAGCTCACCGGGCCGGTCGAACCACTTCCACAAGGCGAGACCCAATGCCACGGTGACCCCGGCCGCACCGGTGATCTGCGCCGCCACCTGCCACTCTTGATAGAGAAGGCTGACCAGCGCAGGCAGCAGCATCGCTACCCCGACCGCGGCCACGACGGCCCCGACCACGTGGAGCAGGTGGCGCCAGGACACCGGTTCAGCCGGACAGCTTCTCGGCTGCCGGGATGCCCTCCGGGAGCGCCACCGCGATCAGGTGATCGCCTTCCTTGATCTCGGTGTTGCCGCGTGGGACGAAGGCCTCCCCGTTGCGTTGCACACCGCCGATGATGAGCGTCTTTGGCAACTTGATCTCGCGCAGGGTCTTACCGATCGCCGGGCTGGCCGATGACACCTCGAACTCGATCGCCTCAGCCCGAGACCCCGGGATGGTGACCGCGGAGAAAATCATTCCCCGTCGCACGAAGCGCAGGATTTCGTTGGCCGCCGACAGCCGCGGGCTCACCGTTGCATCCACGGCGTCTCCTGCGAGCAGACCGACGAGTTCTGTGTCGGTGAATCGGGCGGTGACTTCACCGGCACCAAGGGCCTTGGCCACCTGGGCTCCAAGCAGGTTGTCGCTGTCCCAGCCGGTAAGAGCCAGGACCTCGTCGGCTTTCCCAACGCCCTCTTGTCTGAGGATCCTCGGATCGGCGGGATTGCCGCATACCACCACTACCTCGGGCAGAGCCTCGGCGATTGCCCGGCACCGTACCGGATCCTCTTCGATCAACGTGGTTTTGACTCCCCGTTCCACGAGCATGGCCGCGGCCATTCGGGCCAGGCGGGTACCACCGAGGATGAACACCCTCTCCGCGGGTCGATCGGTGAGCCCGAGCAGCCGATACGGGGTGTCGGTCGCCCCGGCCTCCGCCATCACCAAGACGTGATCGCCGGCCTGTAGCTCGGTGGAGCCCCGCGCAATGAAGGTCTCCCCGTGGCGGACGACGGCGACCACCAGCCAATTCCAATCTTCGACCTGCTCGCGCAACTGGGCGAGCGAAATGCCAACCACCTCGGATTCCTTGTCGACGTATGCGCCGACCAGTACCAACCCACCCCCGGCGAACTCGACCAGCTCGGCAACATGGCCGGTGCTGACCAACACCATCAGTTCGCGGGCCGCCGCTTCCCCCGGGTCGATGACGAAGTCAACGCCGAGCGCCTCCACCTCGGCCTTGAGCTCGGGATCCTCCACCCTGGCGACCGTGATCGGGATCCCGAGCTTGGTGGCGGCATTACACGCCAACACGTTCACGGCATCCGACGAGCTCACCGCGATGAGGAGATCGGCCTCCTTGAGACCGGCCTGGCGCAGGGTCTTCGCCGATGCCCCATTGCCGGTGATGACCAATGCGTCGAGCTCGCCCTGGACCTGGGCCGCGCGACCGGAATCGGACTCGATGACCACAACGTCTTGGCCCTCGAGCGAGAACCGCTCGGCGAGATAGGAGCCGACAGCGCCTGCACCGACGATCACGATCTTCATGAGGTCACGAGGTTAGGCGTTGGCTTGGACACCTTCTCAGATCCTTGCGTGTCTGAGAAACGGTAGGGTGCGGCGAGGAGACGCGCATGGACGATATGACCGCAAGGGTCAGCACCAAGGGCCAGTTGACTGTTCCCAAGGCGGCGCGCGATGCCCTCGGCATCAGCGGGGGAAGCCAGCTCGTCTTCCGGATCGACAATGGCCGGGCCATGATTGCCCGTACCAAACGGCTCCTCGACACTGCCGCCGCGCCCGCCGACGGGCCAACGGCGTCCTCGCAGCTGCCCTGGGATGCCAACCGGCGCTCCCGGCTCAGGGTCCGATCCAAGCCCCGCCGCACGGCACCGAAGGATCTGCCGACCTGGCAGGACCCGGCCGACGAGATCACCGTCGATCTGCGCTCCGTGCCCGAGCCTGAAGCCTTTATCCCCGAAGGAACCGCAGACGCCACCTAAGTGTGGTCTGTGTTCGCGACGACCTCACGCCCCAACGACACCGCCTCATCGAGGGTCAGCGACTGCCCCTGAGACCACGCTGCCTCGATGTCGGCATCATCCATGGCATCGGCGACCATCGATCGCACCGGCTCGAGACCGACGCTATCTGCTGAGAGACCTCCGCCCGCCTCGCCACGAAGGTGATCGGCGGCCCCGGCCAGCCGAACCGCCGGCGCCGGGCTAGTCGCGGCCACCGTGGGCGCCAGGAAGTCGATCGCCATGATCGTGCCCGAAGCGTCGTTGGCCTCGACCATGGCCTCGAGGGTCTCGGCCGCAAGAGAGATCGATTCGTCGGCCCGCCCGAGCTGGCCAAGCATGGCGCTGATCGCAAGGTCGGTCTGACGGACCTCTCCGTCGTCCCCGATTGCTGCGTATTCGGCCCGCGCCTCGATCCACGACTCCAGCGCTTCTTCGATTCTCCCCGCCTGCCAGATGTTCCAGCCGATGGCGGCAGCGACCCTGGCTGCGCCATGGGGGGCGCCGGCCTTCTCGTAGGCCGAGCGGGCCTGCTCGGCGTAGTCGCGACCGCCTTCCAGGTCGCCGAGCCATTGCGTCGTCGTGGCGAGCGCAAAGAGGGTATCGGCGACCTTCTCATCGTCGCCGAGCTCGCGATAGAGGTCAAGCAGGTCCACGTAGAGTCGCTTCGCCGCGGCGTAGTCGGCCTGCCAGTAGGCGATGCCTGCAAGACCCTCAATGCCGGTCGCCGTTGCCTCGGTGGAGGCGCCGTCCATCGCCAACAAGAGCTCGAGCCACTCCCTGCCCTCGCGCAAATGGCCCCGCCGGTGGTAGAAGCGCCATGTGGACCCGGCGGTACGCAGGCCGGAATCCGGATCGCTGGAATCCCGCGACAGTCGCAGTACCGCGCGCAGGTTGTCGTGCTCATCGGCGAGGCGGTCGAGCCAAACCTGCTGGCTCTCCCCATCGAGCAGCGGACCTGCGGTTTCGGCGAGGTCGACGAAGTACTCGGCATGTCGGAGCGCAGCCGCATCTCGTTGGACTGCGTTGATGAGCTCCTCCAGAGCGAAGAGCCGGATCGCCTCCAACATCGAGAACCGGACCTCGCCGCGCGTGACCTGGCTTCTCAGCAGACTGCGATCGAGCAGCGCCGCCACGCCCTCGGCCACACCGCTGGACGGGTCCACGACCGCCTCGGCCCCCTCCAGGGTGAACCCCCCGTCGAATATGCTCAGTTGCCGCAGCAGAGATTGACCCGCATTTTCCAGTAGGTCATAGCTCCACGCAATGGCATCGCTGAGCGACCGATGACGCTCGGGAACATCGGCAAGCCCGACGGCGGGGATCTCGAGCCGATCCGAGAGCCGGTCGCGCAGGCCGCGCAAACCGAACAGCTGGATCCTCGGGGCGGTCAGCTCCAAGGCCAGTGGCAATCGTTCCAAAAGGTCGACCACTTCGTCCACCATTGGCCGAACCTCGTCGTCGAGCACGAACGACGGGTCGGCCGCCACAGCAAGCTCGGCGAACATCTCGACTGCATCGTTCGCGGCGAGCGGAGGCACCGGGTACACCCGCTCGCCGCGGATCCGCAGTGGCGTCTGGCTCGTAACCACGATCTTGACCAGGGGCGCACCGCCTAGCAGCGCCGACACGTCCTCGGACGCCGCCAGGACGTGCTCGAAGTTGTCGATCAGCAGCAGCATCGCTTTCTGCGCACTGGTATCGATCACGGTCTCGAGCAGCGAGTCGCCCGCGCCGTTGGTCACCCCCAGCCGCTCGGCAAGCTCGGTCACGACCAGCTCTGGGCTGCGCAGCGACTCCAGCGGCACGTAAAAGACACCATCGGGGAAGCCTGCCTGGAGCGTGGAGGCCACCCGCAACGCCAGCCGGGTCTTACCGGAGCCGCCGGGGCCCGTGAGGGTCACGAGCCGATACTGCTCAACGAGCTCGCTCACTTCCTCGACCTCGCTCGTCCGGCCCACAAACCCGGTTGGCTGGGTCGGTAGGTTGTTCGGCGCGACGTCGAGGGATGTAATGGGAGGAAAGTCGGTCGGCAGCCCGCGAACCACCGCCTGATAGAGGTGCTCGGCTTCTTCTATATCCTTGAATCGGTGCTCCCCCAGATCAACCAGCGTCACTTCGGGAGTCAGTGTCGACACCGACAGGACCTGCGTTGCTTCCGAGACCAGAATCTGCCCACCGTGCCCGGACGCGGCGATTCGAGCCGCCCGGTGCACGTCCAAACCCACATAGTCGTCGCCACCCGCCACGCCCTCGCCGGTGTGCATCCCAATGCGCACCATGACCGTGCCGCCCTCTGGCCAGGCGAAATCCGCAAGCCTGCGCTGGGCGGCGCAGGCCGCCAGCAGTGCATCCGGCGCCGAGGAAAACACATAGAAGAAGGCGTCGCCTTCCGAGCGAATCTCGGTCCCGTCACCAAAGGCACCCCGAATCACCCGGTTGTGATCCTCGAGCACCGTGACGAAGGCATCACCGAGACGTTGCAGCATGCTGGTGGATCCCTCGATGTCGGTGAAGACGAAGGTCACGGTGCCGGTGGGGAGTTCGCTCATCGCAGCCCATGTTGGCATGGGTTCGAACCGGCCGACATGGAGACCAGCTTCCCGGTGATGATCGACTCGTACGAGGCCGACTGATGGTTAAGCGTCTTTCAAAAGCCCGATAAGGAACACGCTCGCTCGAATCGCAGAAACGGCCGCAGCCAAAGGATCCTCGCCCCATATCGCTCGGCAACGGGCGACGGCGCCAGATTGACCATGCGAAGACCTCCGGTAGCTTCGCGGTGGAGCCAAGTTTGCGACGGCGGGCCTTGGAGAGAACGCCCGGCCGGCAGTGCGGCTGAGAAGCACTGCCGGCCGGCGAGCTACCGGCAAATACCCATCCCGTGTTCAATGGCTCCCATGAAGATGACCATCGTCGCCGCGGCAACACTGACGATGGTGGCCGTCTCCTGCCAGGCCGCCGACAGCGAGCCAACTTCCTCGACCGCGGTCACACCGTCCACGTCTCTGTCGACTATCACCGCAACGACCTCAGCAACCACCACGACCATCAACGTGCCAACCGAGGTCGCAAGAACCATCGACGCCGAAGCGACGATCGACGGCAACACGGTGACGGTCGAGGTGGTCGCCCGCAGCTTCGACGTTGCCTTCGTCTCCGGCGACACCAGTGGCGAAACCGGTCACCTCCATCTCTACGTCGACCGGGATCCGCCGGCGCCTGGCGATGTGGTGCCGCTTGGCCCCAGCGATGTCATTCACACCCTCGGCACGACCCTCTCTGTCGCGTTGGAGCCGGGCGAGCACACCCTGTGGGTGGTGGCCGCGGACGGTGCCGACCGGGCACTGATCCCGCCAGAGCCGGTGCGGCTCGACATCATGATCGAGGGCTGAGGCACCCGGCAGCCTCTCACCCGATGGAGCCCATCACCGGCTACGCAACGCTCGGCCAAGGCTCCGACCTCGCCTTCGAAGACCGCGGCATCCACTCGCTCAAAGGCATCGACGATGACTGGCATCTCTAGGCCGTAACCGTCTGATTCGCGCCGGCTCAAGCGGTCGGTCCTGCGCTGCCGATGATCTGGTGTGTCGGTTGATCTTTACCCCGCCCCGGTCGCTCCCAACGACCCATCACCGTCCGGTCGGCCGTTGTGGCTGCTCGTCCCCGCCGCTTTGCTCGTGGCCGCCATCGCGATGTTGTGGTGGATCCTGAGCGCGGACGGTGAAGAAGACCCCGCCGAGCCAGGACAGGCGCGGGCAACAACGACCATCCCGGCCACACCGACCACCGCGACACTAAGCACCACGGACGCTTCCGGTTCGGACACGACGCTCGGGATTGGGGCGGACAACGCGCCGGGTTCGATCGCCGTTGCCTACTGGGAGCTTCGGATCGGGGATTGTTTCCTCTCCCCCGACTACGACGAAGATTGGTCCGTCGGTGTAGTCCCGTGTGGTACCCCGCACGGTTTCGAGATGTACGAGATCTTCTACCTCGACGACACGACCGAGGCCACCGTAGAGGCCATCGACGAGGCGGCATCGGCGGGTTGCGCCGCCGCACTCCCGGCGGCGGCTGCGACCTTCGGCAGCTGGGTTCCCACCGTCGAGGAGCTTGGCGATGGGTTCCTCGACATTGGGTGCTACGCCATCCTCGACTCCGAGCAGGTCGGCTCGATCCGAGCGCCAATCCCGCCGGGCCCGATCGCCGATCAGGTGGCCGAGGTCATGGCAGCGGTCGAGGAGCTGCGTGGGCTTTCCTTCCTCTCCGTCCCCGAGATCAGCATGATTTCCCGTTCGGAGCTGGTCGAGGGCCTGGAACAACTGGTAGCTGAGGATCTGGCGTCGGGTGATCCCCTGTGCGAGCTGTTCCGCCCCGCCGACCCGTGCGGTGTAGATTCGGCGCAGGCCATTGCCACCCAGACCCTCGCCTACTACGACGGCGAGACCGGGATCATCACGGTTCCCTTGGACGGCGAGACGCTCAGCCCGTGGGAGCTGGCATCCCTTGCCCATGAGCTGGCCCACTCCCTGACTGACGGTCACTTCCGGTGGACCCAAGAAGGAAACCTCTTGTGGTGGGAGGGGTCGACGGATGCCTGGTACGCGCTGGACGCCGTCATCGAGGGCGACGCGCAACTCCTCGAGGCACGCTACATCGAGCAATACTTCGACGAGGACGACCTGACCGCCTACGACGCGGCCTATGAGGGAGCGACTCGCGATGCACCTGCTGCGCCCCTGTTCTCGGAAGCCGAGGCCACCTTCACCTACGGCGAGGGGCTGGAGTACGTGTCGGCTTTGGACACTGCGGGGGGTCTCGATGCGGTGAATCAGGCCTATCTGAGGCCGGCGCCGGCGACCGAGTGGATCCTCTCCGGGCCGGACGGGGTTACCGACCGGCCGGTCGACGTCGATGGCCAGCTGCCATTTGCCCCGAACCGTTACTACCTCAGCTCATTCGGCGATTGGGGCACCCTGGAGTGGTATCGGCTGCTGTGGGAGGACCCCGACGTCTCCCAGATCGTGGCCGGTTGGGGTGGAGGCGGTTACTCGCTGTACGAGAATGAGCGCGGCGAGCTGCTGCTTTCAGTGACCCACGTCGGTGACGACGAGGCATCCGTCCAGCGGCTGTTCGATGCCCTCACCGAGCAGCTTCCGACCACGATGGCCGTCGATTCCATCGAGCCCGCCGGGTCCACATTCACCGCGACCGGCGACGACTTTCTGTGGATCAGCGTCGAGGGAAGGGAGCTGAGACTGATCGTCGCCGAAACTCCCCGGGACGGCGCGATGGTCATGCACAAACTCGTCGGCTGGGAAGACGCCGTCGAGGAAGGCACCGTCCCAACGAACTGATGGTTCTTGCGTAGCGTGGTCAGGTATACCGGACCACGCTACGCAAGAAGGGTTGGGCTAGACGGCGACCTGCTCGGAGGCTTGCTCGTTGTCCGATCCGCCGAACACCTCCTCTGCCGATGCCTGGGTCGCCCGCATGCGCCTTGGGATCAAGGTGAACGCAATGACGACGGCGGTCACCAGCACGGCTGCGGAGATCCGGAAACCGGACACCATGGCGTCGACAAACGCCTGGTTCGCCGCAGGGATCACCACCGCGGCAATACTTTCCGGCAGCTCGGCCGAGATCGCCGAGGCAACCCCGACCCCCTCGCCCACCAGCTCGACGACCTCATCGGGAACGACCCCGATCAGCGCATCGTCGACGTTGGACCGGTACAAACTCGACACAATCGATCCGATGGTGGCGATGCCGAGGGCACCGCCGAGCTCCCGACTCACATCGTTGACCGCAGAGCCGACGCCGGCGTCGGCCTCAGGGACCGCCGCCATCACCGTGTCGGTCAGCGCCGGCATGCCGAGCCCCGCCCCGAACCCGAAGATCCCGAGCGGGATGATCACCGCCAGCGTCGAGGAATCCTGCGTGATTCCGGTGAGTAGCAGGACCCCGCCAATCATGGCTGCGGCCATGGCCAGCACCAGATACCGCGGGCCGATCCTCTTCACGAGGGCGCCGGAGAGCGGCGCTCCCATCATCATCCCGACCGAGGCCGGGATGATCAGCAGACCCGCGGCGAACGCGGTGCGGCCCTGCACGATCTGGAAGTACTGCGTCAGGAAGAAGAAGGTCACCAGCATCCCGAAAATGATCAGGCCAAGCGAGAGCACGGCTCCGGTGAAGTCCTTCTGCCGGAAGAACTTCAGGGGAAGCATCGGTGCATCGCTTCTGATCTCGACGTAGGCGAAGGCCGAGAGCAAGAAGGCGGCCAGCGTGAAGAAGAAGACGATCACCGGTGACGTCCAGCCGAACTCCGGACCCTGAATGATCGCGTATACGAGAGCGATCAGCCCGGTGGTACCAAGCACCGCACCCGGAACATCGAGCCCGAGGTTGCGCTCGTCCTTCGACTCGGGAACGAAGACCATCCCGGCCAGGGCAAGGGCGAGGATCGGAATGTGCAGGAAGAACACGGCCGACCAACCCACGTTGTCGACGAGCCAGCCGCCCAGAACCGGCCCGAGGCCGATGCCGAGGGCACCGACGGCGGTCCAGATTCCAATGGCCTTGGCCCTCTCGCCGCGGGGGAACACGTTGGTGATGATCGACAGCGTCGCCGGAAGCACCAGCGCCGCGCCGAGGCCTTGGACGCCACGGAAGATCACCAGCTGGGCCGATGAGTCCGCCATCCCCGCCCCGATCGAGCCAAGCGCGAAGATGAGCAACCCAATAATCATCCATCGCTTTCTGCCGTACCGGTCACCGAGGCTCCCACCCAGGAGCAGCAGGCCGGCAAGCACCAGCACATAGGAGTCGACGACCCATTGCAGGGTCGAGATCGATGCTCCGAGGTCGACTGAGATCGCCGGCAACGCGGTATTGACCACCGTGTTGTCGAGGAAGACGATCAGCGTCCCCACAGACATGACGGCGAGCACCAGCCAGCGGTTCACCGTGGCTTTGGTGTTATTCGAATTCAGTGTGGTGGACATGTGTACTTCCTTTGTCCACAGACATCTAGCCTGTTATCCAGATGCGAGTTCGGACGACTGTACAACATAGTTAGACACTTGTCTAGTCGAAGATCTGTACTATGGTGTGAACAGGCAACCAGTGGAGATGGTGCGATGAAGAAGGTGCCGCCCGAGCTGACAGAGAAGCTGCTCGAGGCCTCGGCCACGATGCCGGTGGGCTCAGGCTTCGACGTGAGCGTCGACGAGGTGGCCGCGATGAGCGGCGTCCCACGAGCGACGCTGTACTACTACTTCTCAGGCAAGGACGACCTCGTCCAGTTCTACCTCAATGACCTGATGGAGCGAACGCGGGTCGCCATACAGAAGGCTGCCGCGACCGAAGGGTCCCACGAGGCTCGTCTAGCCGCGGTCATGACCGGCATCATCGGAGCATTCGCCGAGTACCCGAAGATGTGCATGGAGCTGCCGGCCGCCATCAAGCACGGTGCCGACTACGCCGAGGTGATGCTGAAGATGGACGAGGCGGTGATGGCCCCGCTTCGCGAGGTGTTGATCGAGGGAAAGGCCGGCAAGGAGCTGACCTACACCGATGTCGCCACCGCGGCCAACGCCATCATGGGCGCACTGCACATGGTGTCGATGACCAGGCTCATCCAGACCGGGCACCTCGATGCCGACGAGACCTCCGCCGCCGTGGTCCCCCAGCTGATCAACGGGCTACTCCCCCGCTGATCTACCGTTCTTGCGTAGCCAGGAGCTATATATGGCCGGCTGCTACGCAAGAACCATCGGGAGGTCCCGTGTCGCTGGTTGATGATGCCGCCGAGCGCTCGATCGAGCTGCTGCGCGAGGCGCTGCATCCCGAGGGATTCGTGGCGTCACCGGCCGACGATCACTACGCCTCGATCTGGGGCCGCGACTCGGCAATGGCGTGCCTCGGTGCCTCACGATCCGGCGACGAAGCGTTGATCGAGGGTGTCGAGGCGAACCTGCGCACCCTGGCATCGAAGGCGACGCCATATGGCCAGGTCCCCAACGTGTATTGGCCCGAGCGCGGCTACTGGGATTGGGGTGAGGGCGGCACCACCGACGCCACCGCATGGCTGGTGATCGCCCTCGCCGAGCACGTGGCGGCGACCGGGAGAGACGCTATCGCCACTGAGCTGTGGCCGGCGGTCGAGTCCGGGATGCGCTGGTTGCGCTACCAGGAGATCACCGGAAGCGGGCTGATCGACTCGCCCGCAGGCGGGGATTGGATGGACGGGACTCTGCGGCGCGTCGGCCGGGTGTTTCACGTCAACGTCTTGTACCACTGGGCGGCGGCGAGCGCGATGCGGCTGGCCGAGCGACTTGGCGAACAAGCACCGATGGACCCGGCTTCGATCGCACGGAAGATCGACGGCCTGTTCTGGCCGGCACCGGGAAGTGATCTGGCCGATCTCAGCACTGCTGACTATCCCAACGAAGCCACGGCGGAGTTCCCCCACCCTCTTGCTGTTCGTGAGTTCCAACGGGTTTCGATCGCCGACCGGCGCCACCATCTCGCCTTGGTGTCGTTCGGGCGCTTCGTCGACCGCTGCGACGTGCTCGGCGAATCCCTCGCCATCGCCAGCGGCCTCGTCGACGGAGACCGCGCCCAAGGCATTCTCGACTACCTGAACGAAGAGGGATGCGCCGACCCGTATCCCAGCAAGACCTGGCCCGAGCCATTCCTTCCGGGCGCTCCGGGCAGCATCCTCGACACCGACGCCGACGCCTTGCAGGACGAGCGCTGGCGCAACCCGCCGGGGTCCTATCACAACGGGGCGATTTGGCCGTACATCGGCGGAGCCCATGCTGTCGCCGCGTCGGTGGCCGGCCGAGACGACGAGGCCCGCCGATTGCTCGAAGGCGTTGCGGCAGCCAATGCCCTCAACGAATGGAGCTTCCCGGAATGGATCGGAGTCCCCGCAGGCCAGCCCGACGGCGCCCGTCGCCAGGCATGGAACGCCGGCGCGTACCTGTGGGCGTATTCCGCAATCGGCTAGGTTCCTGCCACCGATGGCTGACACCGAACTCGACGCGCTGAACCAGGCCGCAGAACAACGCTGGATCGAGATGTGGCTGGAGGGGCCAACACTGCGGGCCGACGCTCTGCGTCGCGGCGACCTAGCGCCCGAGGTGGAGCTGCTTGCCGAGGATGGATCCCCGGTGGTACTCAGCTCATTCTGGGCCGAGCGGCCGGCGCTGGTGATCCTCTGGCGCCACCTTGGATGCGGGTGCGGGCAGGACCGCGCCCGACGCCTCGCAAACGAGTTTCAGGGCTACGTCGCCGCCGGTCTCCAGGTTGTCGTCGTTGCGCCCGGTGATCCGCAACGTGTGGCTGCGTACAGAGAGAAGTATGGCGTGGTGGCGCCGATGCTGGCCGACCGCGAATACGCCACCCATCATGGCTTCGGGCTGTCGCACTGGTCGGTCGAGCAGGTGCTCTACGACGCACCCGACGAGTACTGCGAGCTGCGCCGCGACACCGGCGACGACTTCCAGACCGGGCGCCGGGCGGAGGGGCGGCCAATGGTCGATGACCCCTGGATGCCTTCGGCAGAGTTCATTGTGGGAACCGACGGGGTGATTCGGATCGCCTACCTGTACAACTACTGCGAGGACTTCCCAGATCCGCGAGTGTTCACGACGGCGGCTCGACTGGCATCGTGATCTCATCGACCGCTGCAAGCGCCGCCCAGGTCTGCGGGACCGCGCCTCTGGCTTCTCCGGTTTCCGGATCCCACAGCTCCGAGAACCCGGAGGTGATCGCGCCGCGGCGGGTCATCGCCGCAATCTGGTCGGCGAGGTCGGCACGGCCCCAGCGGAGCGCAGCAACCCTCGCCAGATGGTTGAGCTGGGGCCAGGCCGCCCCGCGCCAATAGAGATCCGGCCGGTACACCGGATGGGAACGGGGCACATAGGCCAGCCCGTAGGGGGCGGCGAAACGGGTCTCGTCGGCGAGCTGGTCCAAAACGGTCGATGCGAGCTCCGGGTTGGTGGTTGACAGCGCCGGCAGAGCCCCGTCGAGGGTGGGCACGCTCGTCGAGTCGTCCGGTCCCACCACGGCGAGGTCGGCCCAGAGGCCCTCATGAGGATCCCAGAGCTGCTCATCGAGTACAGCAGCCAGCTCGCCGGCACGGTCCTCCCAGACGGAATCGCCCCCAACGGAGGCGAACTCACGCATGCCGTGGGCGGCGATGGCGTTGAAGGCCGCCGGCGCCGCCTCGAACTTCTCGTTGGTCGCCGCCTCACCGGTCGCCTCGAATGCGGTGAGGCCCACCAGCTCGAGGTCAAACCCGGTCCACTGGTCCCGGTTCCAGTCGGCCGTTCCGATCCAGCCGTCCCAACGCGGCGAGTCGTCGGCGCCGGCCTCCCAGGGATGGACGATGCGCAACAGCCCCTCGCCGGTTCGACGCTCCCGCCACAGGTATTCGTAGGCGGCGGAGACCCTGTCGATCAGCCCGCCGCCGACCGGTAGCCCGCTTCTGACGAGTGTTGCCAGCGCGTGCCCGTAGACCGGTGGCTGGGTATACCCGGAGCGATCGTCGAGCGGTCCCCGATACTGCGAAGGCTCGGCGTAGCGCATGTGCGGGACAAACCCGCTCGGCAGCTGGCCGACGAACACCGCTTCGAGTTCCCGCACCGCTCGATCGTCGCCGAGGGCAGCCCAGGCGATCGCATGGAAACAGCTGTCCCACAGCCAGAGATGTGGATACACCGACGGATTCGGATACGAATAGCCCCGCGCCTCGTCCCAGGCCTCCTCGAGCACCCGGGCAGCCTGCGACCTCGCATCATCCTTTGTTGCGGGCATTGCGGCCATATATTGGCCCAATGTCCACAGGATCCGGGGAGCAATCAGAGCCAAGGCCAATTCTCCGCAAGCCGCCGCGCGGCGCGATGCGATGGCTGATGAAGGCGCCCGCGTATCTCTACCGAGCCAAACTCGGCTGGATGATGGGGAAACGGATGGCGATGATCGAGCACGTCGGCCGGCGGTCGGGGAAGACCTATCAGACGGTCCTCGAGGTGGTTCGCTACGACAACGACACGATCGACCTCGCCGCCGCATGGGGCCCGAAGAGCGACTGGTTCCGCAACATCAAGGCCAATCCGGCCGTCAAGGTCAGCAGTGGCCGGATTCACCAGGCGCCGGCGACCGGCGGCGTGGTCGACGCCGAAATCGCGGCCGAGGTGTACGCCGCATACACCGAAGCTCACCCGCGATCGGTGCAGGCGCTCTCCAAAACCATGGGCCTGCCCTTCGAGGACCCCGAGGTGATGGCTGCGTCGGTTCCGCTGGTTCGGCTCACACTCGACGCCAGCGCCCGATAGAAGGGTCGGGCTCGTTCACCACGGCCACTGGGTACGACGGCCGACCGATCGGTACGCTTGCACGATGGGCGGCAGTATCCACCCACTCACCGGGTTCGAGGGCAAGTTGCATCGCTATGCGATAAGCGGCGACCAATGACCACTGCGGAGCACCAGCAGGGCGGTTCGGCGGGTGGCGGCCACGACCACACCGCCATGCTCGCCGCCAACGAGCGGGCCCTCAAGATCAGCCTGTGGCTGACCGGTATCTACTTCTTCGTCGAGCTCGGTCTTGGGCTGGCCAGCGGATCGGTGGCGGTGCTCGCCGATGCCATGCACACGTTCTCTGCGGTCGGCGGGGTGTTGTTGGCGTTGGTCGCGGCCCGGATCGCCGCTCGCCCGGCCGACCGCTATCGAACCTTCGGCTCCATCAGGGCCGAGATCATCGGTGCGCTCCTCAACGGCCTGTTCCTCTTCCTCATGGCCTTCGTGGTCATCGGGCTTGGCATCCGGCGGCTGCTCAACCCCAGCGAGCTCGAAACCGGCCTGATGCTGCTCGCCGCGATCGGCGGCATCATCACCGAACTCATCTCGCTTCGCGTCCTCTACGCCGGGCAGAAAGACAACCTCAACATGCGGGGCGCCTACTGGCACGTGGTGCAGACTTTCGTCGGCAGCCTGTTGATCATTGTCGCCGCCGTCGTCGTCACCTTCACCGACTTCATCGCCATCGACCCCATCTTGGGTATCACCTTCGGATTCGTGTTGCTGTGGGCGGCATGGGGAATCACCCGTGATTCCATCCGGATTCTGATGGAGACGGTGCCGTCCGACGTCGACCTGCCCGAGGTCATCGGATCGCTGGTCGAGATCCCCGGAGTACGGGATGCCCACCACGTCCATGCCTGGGCATTGACCAGCGGGCGCAACCTGTTCTCTGCCCACCTCCTGGTCGCAGAGGACGTCGACCCCCAAGCGGTGCTGCACTCGGCGCAAACCGTAGTGAGGGATGAGCACGGCTTCTACTTTTCGACGATCCAGGTCGAGACCGAGTGCGAGGAGCCAGACCCCGCAGCAGCAATCGACTTCGCCAACACCGACCCATTGGAGCATCGGCACCCGGGCTGAGGTGACCAATGCTCGCCCGGGTACGCCTCGAGCACGCGATCCATCACCGCGACGATCACTCGCCGCTCATCGGAGGGCCGACGAGCGTGTCGATCGATGGCTCGGCGCCGGCCTCGACGTCGACGTGCTGGAGACTGCGACCTACTTCCAGTATGGGATCGGGACGCGGATCAGGCTCCCAGGAGCACCTCGCCAAGGGTGAGCACCGCGACGGCGAGGAAGATCCAGCCAAGCAAATGGATCAAGGACTCGCCTCGCACTCGCTGTGACAGCAGCGGCGCAAGCTGGCCACCGAGGATCACTCCGGGAACCGTGAAGATCACGATCGAAAGCACCGTATCGAGACCAGATCCACCGTCGGTGACGAATCCGACGATATGCGTGGCGCTTGCGGCCAGCGCCGTCACCGCCACCACCACGACGCTGGTCGCAACCGCGATCCGCGTCGGGACGCGACACCGCATCACCAGCGTGTAGTCGTTGAGCTCACCCAGCCCCGTCGATATCAACCCAACGGACAGGCCACCAAGCCCGGCCGCCCACCGACCCTCGTTGGTCCGGCACACCTGGTACTCGAGCGTCTCGCCATCTGCGGCGACGATGCGCCGTTCCAAACTCGGCTGCACGACTCCGTCTCCCCGTGCGATCGCGGCGTCCTCCCGGTGCCGGTCGTGATGGCGGAGGAACGCAAAAGCGATGGCGAGGAGCGCCAAGCCCAACAGCACCTTGAGCAGGTCGGCGGGAATAACTCCGGCAAGCAACGCCCCAACTACGGCGGCCGGCACCGAGAAAACGGCAAGCATGCGCGCCATCGTCCAGTCGATGGTTCCGGCCCTGGCGTGCGCCGACACTCCCGAGGCAAAGCCAAAGACCTCGGTGATCAATGCCGCTCCGATCGCCACCTGGGGCTCCAATCCCAACACGAGGATGAAAAGCGGGGCAAAGAAGGTGGCTCCTCCGATGCCGGCACCGATCGCCACGAATGAGATCCCGATCGCTACCGGAAACAGATACCAATAGGTCAACTCCACCGCTGGACCGTATCACCGACGTGCAGCCGGGAACCCCACAGCCGGCGACGGCCGTCAAAGCGGAGAAGCAACCTGGAGGGGAATATGCGTCGCTTTGCCGCCTTTGCCACAACCTTGTTGATCGCACTCTTCGTCGTCGCCCCGGCCGCCCGTGCCTGCGGGTTTCTCGTCTCGGCGAATGGGGCGATTCGCCTGCAGAAAACGACGACGTTCGTCACCTGGGCCGATGGCATCGAGCGCTACATCACCAACTTCACCTTCGAGGGTGAGGTGGAGTCGTTTGGCTCGATCATCCCGCTGCCGGCCGAGCCCACCGAGGTCACCCGTGCCGGTGACTGGACGCTGCAGCGACTCCAGCTCGAGGTGAACCCGCAGCCACCGTTCCAGCTCCGCAGCGCGGCACTGTCCGCGACGGCCGAGGGTGTTGAGGTCATCCTGCGCACCCAGATCGACGCGCTCGACGTGGTAGTGCTCAAGGGCGGCGGCGCCGACGTGCTGGCGTGGGTGAACGACAACGGCTTCAACTTGCCAGAGGGGCCGGAAACGGACCACATGCTCGAGTTCTACGGATCGCGCTCCCCCTACTTCCTGGCGGCTCGGTTCGATGCCGACCTCGCCGCCAACGATGGATTCATTTCCGGGGATGGGATCCCGGTGCAGATCACGATTCCGATCGACCGGCCCTGGGTGCCCCTCCACATCTTGCACGGAGCCACCCCCGACACCGAGATCATCGAGGCCGACGTGTTCCTGCTGACCCCGGACCGCCCCGCCCTGCTCCACGGGACCGGGCTCAACGTGGAACGGTCGGAATGGGCGTCCCAGGATCTCCTCGACGATCTCCGCTCCGACGAGAACATGGAGTGGGTCCCGCGGGAGGGGTGGTTCACCCATCTCGCCCTGGAAGTCGAGGCTCAAGAGCTGGTGTACGACCTGGCGATCAGTGTCGATGGCGACTTTCCATCGTTCGTCGACGCCGGCCTGACGCGCTTCGAGCCGACCGAACAGCAGCTCACCGACTTCGGGTTGCGCAGGAATACGTCACCCAGGACCGGCGTCCTGGCCGCGGTTGCCGCAGTGGCGGTGGCCGGCTCGGCGTTGGCGCTCGGAATCGCCTGGTCGATGGGTCCAAAAGACTGAATTCGGGACCGCTGCGGCCTGAGGACGGTGTTGAACAATGACGAGTGCCCTGAGCCGCCGCTCGCTTGAGTGTTGCGGTGACGCTGTTTCTCCAGTCAGCGCCGGCACGCTGGAGGATTGCTCAACACCCTCCTAGTTCGTCTTGGCGCTCCGAAGCGCCGACGCTGCCTCCTCGGTGGTCACAACGTCGTTTGCGAGGAACCTGTAGTTGGTCATCGCTGCGGCATACCCGTCGCCGAGGTCGGGGAGGATGGCCGCCGCCGTGGCGTCCTGAATCACCGTCACATCGAATCCGCTCTCCAGCATTGCGCGCAGATGCGCCTCGGTGCAAAGGTTGGCCGACATCCCGCACAGGTACACCGAGTCGATTCCCCGCTTCCTCAGTTGGAGGAAGAGATCGTTGTTCTCGGGGCCGTAGACCTTGTGCGGACTGGCTACGACGGTCTCGCCGTTATGGATGTGCTGCTTGTACTGATCGAGAAAGTCGGCACCGGAGCCTTCGAACCCGGTCAAGTCGAGCGGGTCGGGCCGGTCGTACATGCCAACCTCGTGCATCGCCTTTTCGATCGTGCCACCGAACTTCCAGCGATGGTCCCACGGGAAGTAGTAGTGGGGCGAGATAAACACCGGAACCCCGCCGCCCTTGGCGGCCTGGAACATGGTGTCGATGTTCTCGATCGTGTTGTTCTCGATGACGCTTTGTTTCACTGCGTCCCAGAACGCGCCTTTTTCGCTGAGGAAGTCGTTCTGTGGATCCGTCACCACGAGGGCAGTGACGTCGGCGATGACCGGAATTGCCATGACGGGATCTCTCTTTCTGTCTCCTACGGGCCTTCTCCGAGCCTACCCGTCGATCAGCAAGGGGATGACGTCGCGCATCGACCCAAGCCGTTGGGCGGTCCACACGCGACTAGCCGTCGTCGTTGGCAGAGGTTGCAAACTCGATGGAAGCAGCAATGATCGTCTTCACCACATCAAGGTCCTCGCCATCACGCGGCGCGTAGACCATTACCAGATTCGGGATCGATCCATCGAGCGCAAACGGGTGGTACTCGCCCCAGCCCTGGTCGACCATCTGTTGAGCATCGCCCGCCGGCAGCCTGAGGTGCAGGCTGCCCCCATCTGGCTGGGGGTGGATGTGCGCAAACTCGCGGGCAACGATCATCGCTCTGCTGTTCAGAGTCACGCCCTGTGCCACGGTCAGCGCTCGGGCACCCGGCAGTGAAGCCAGGCTCGGCAGCTCCACGATCCCATCTCGGGAAAATGCCCATGTGGCCAATTCGGCGAACACATCGTCGCTCGACCCTTGATCGAGCTGGATGTGCGGGATGCCGGTCGTAACACTCGGACGTTCGCCAGGTCGGGGCTGAAGTGTCAGGTTCGAAACCACGGTGTTTCCTGTCCGAGGTGCCGTCGTCGGCGGTGCCGGCTGTGTTGCTGAAGGGTTCGTGGTTGGTGGGTCGGCGGCGCCAGAGCAGGCGGCAGCGGCAAGCGCCAGCGCCGCCGCAGCCACCGTCAGCCTCGTGGCGTGCATGTGATCACGCGATGGGCGCGCCGTTGAGCTTCGGGAAGGAGGGTCCGACGCTCTCCTTGCGACGGATGCGCGCGACCATCCTGCTCGGCACATTCGATCGCATGAGCCGCAGCTATCGTTTGCCGCACACTCACCGAGCCAAGGGGAAGCCGTGGATCTTGGAGCATTCTCGATCAGCCTCGCTGTCAAGGACATGGTCGCATCGCGAGCCTTCTACTCGAAACTGGGATTTGAGATGGTCGCAGGCGACGGCGAGACCTGGACAATCGTCGCCAACCAATTGGTCGCCATCGGCCTGTTCCAAGGAATGTTCGAATCGAACATCCTGACCTTCAATCCCGGCTGGGCTGGCCTCGGTGAACCGGTCGACGGGTTCACCGACATCCGAAAGCTGAGTAGCCGGCTGACAGACGAGGGGCTCGAGCCGATCGACGACACGACCGGAGAGACACCGAGTGGTCCCGCCAGCTTCACGATCACGGACCCGGACGGCAACGCCATCCTCTTCGACCAGCACGTCTAGACGTCGCGTCGCGAGGCCGGCGGGCACCGACGACGTTGGAGGCTCTACCAGCGCTCCAGGTGGACTACCTCGTCATAGGGCCGGCGATCGGGCTTCTCGATCGGCTTGAGCGGCCGATCTCCGGGGTAGCCGAGACCCATCAGCCAGGTCAGTCGCCGGTCATCGGGAAGCCCGAGGATCTCCGCACCGAGGTGGTAGTCCTCAACCGAGGCGTGCCGGGAGCCAATCCCGAGATCGACTGCGGCGATCATCATCGCCATCACCGCCTGACCCAGATCGAAGTTGATCGACTCGCTGGTTCGCGGGTCATCGCTGTACGGGGCGACAACGGCGACCGCAGCCGCCGCGTCGACGATATGCGCCGCCCCGCGCCAAACCATCGACAGCTGATGGAGCTGCTCTCGATCCCGAACCAAGACGAAACCCCAGCGCTGCTCGTTGCGCGAGGATGGTGATCGGCGGCCCGCTTCGAGAATCTTGGTCAGTTTCTCCTCTTCGATCGGCCGATCCGCGTAGCTCTCGATTTTCCGCCTTGTCTTGATTGCATCCCAGGTTTCCATGCGAGTCAGACTAACGGCGACAGGCGCAGTCGGGACACAGCCCCGGCGGCGCCCAACCGCTCGACAGCATCGGGCGGCGTGCCAGCTTGATACGATCCCGAGGACGCAGAAACAAGCAGGGTGCGAGGCGGTAGTTCGGCCTCTCTCGTGCCATGCAGGAGGAGGTCGGCCATGGTCACATCGCAACAGTCCTACGGAGCCCGCCTGGACATCGACTACCCGGAGACGCTCGACCAGGTCACCACTTTCTTCCGGTTGATCTGGATCATCCCGATCATGATCATTCTGTCCCTGATCTCGGCAGCTACGAGCTGGACCTTGGTCACCGAAACTGGAGAAACCATCACGCGGAGCAGCGGTGGGATCGCCGCCGGGCTCTTCGCTGCGACGCTGCTGATGATCGTGTTCCGGGAGCGGTACCCGCGCTGGTGGTTCGACTTTGCCCGCGAATTCGCCCGTTTCTCGACCCGCGTCTTCGCCTACCTGGTCCTACTCACCGATCAGTATCCCTCAACCGTTGACGAGCAGTCGGTGCATCTCGACCTCGACTACCCCGACGTCGAGCAAGACCTCAACCGGTGGCTGCCGTTGGTGAAATGGTTTCTCGCAATCCCCCACTACATCGTGCTCATGGTGCTCTTCCTCGGCGCGATCGTGGTGGCCGTCATTGCCTGGTTCGCCATCCTCTTCACCGGACGCTATCCACGAGCACTTTTCGATTACATGGTGGGGGTTGGTCGATGGGGACTTCGCGTCCAGGCCTATGCCTTCTTTCTCGTCACCGACCAGTATCCGCCGTTCAGCCTCAATTGATCTGCGAGGCGTGCTTTAGCAACCGCGAGCGCGCCGAAGCGGCGCTGTCGGCGCCCAAGGAGACGGAGGGTGAAGGACTATTCTGGCCGTTGGGTGTCCTCGTGGGCCGTCCCCATTCGTAGGGAGGGTGAGCGCGGGAAGGGCCCGCACCAAAGCGAGGAGAAATCATGAGTCAGTACCTGTTGTCTACGTACTCTGTTGACGGCGAGGTCGAGGGGGCGCCGATGACCCCCGAGGACATGCAGGCATTCATGGGGAAGGTCATTGCCCTCGAAGCAGAGATGGATGCGAGCGATACGTTCGTCTTCGGTGGAGCACTCCATGACCCCGATGCGGCGACCGTCGTCCACTCGAGCGATGGCGACCCGGTCACGACCGACGGGCCGTTCGTCGAGTCGAAGGAGCACATCGGCGGGTTCTACATCATCAACGCCGACGACCTCGATGAAGCCCTGGCCTGGGCCCGCAAGACTGCGGAAGCAACCAACCATCCGATCGAGGTCCGCCCATTTCGAGCGACCGGGCGCGTCGAAGATTGGCGTGGCGAGGCGTGACGCCAACCGTCGCCGCCCGTCGGGGAGCGACAGATGTTGAGCGCGTGTTCCGTGAGGTGTACGGCCAGGCGGTGGCGACACTGGTCCGTGTCTTCGGCGACATCACGCTTGCCGAAGACGCGGTCCAGGACGCGTTTGTCGTGGCGAGCGAGCGGTGGCGGAGCGACGGCATCCCACCCAACCCGGCGGGATGGATCGTCACGACCGCACGAAACCGTGCCATCGATGACCGCCGCCGTTCGGCCCGGGGCCGGGAGCTCCATGAACAGCTTGGTGCGGCTGCTCGCACCTGGCACGACCCGGTCGCTGAGGAATGGGGAGAGGACGCCGCGGTGAAGGACGACCAACTCCGACTCATCTTCACCTGCTGCCATCCGGCGTTGCGGACGGAGCACCAGGTGGCCTTGACCTTGCGGCTCCTTGGCGGGCTGAGCGTGGATGAGGTAGCCCGCTCGTTTCTGGTGAGCGAGCCCGCAATGGCCAAGCGTCTCGTCCGGGCCAAGTACAAGATCAAGGCCGCCAACATCCCCTATCGAGTGCCGGCCGAAGCCGACCTCCCCGAGCGACTCCGCGCGGTCCTGTCGGTGCTGTACCTCATCTACAACACCGGGCTCGACGATCCGCAACGATCCGTGTTGCGGAGCGAGGCGACTCGGCTCGCTCGTGCTCTGGTCGAGTTGATGCCCGACGAACCGGAGGCGGCGGGTTTGCTGGGTCTGATGCTGCTCAGCGAGGCGCGGGTGCCGGCCCGCACCGCCAAGAGCCCCCTCGTGCTCTTGCGCGATCAGGACCGGACCAAATGGAATCGCACCATGATCGAAGAAGGAAACGCAATCGTGCGCGCCTGTCTCCGACGCAACCGACCGGGCCCCTTCCAACTCCAGGCCGCGATCCAGGCCGTGCACTGCGACGCCGATTCGTTCGAGGCAACCGATTGGGCCCAGATCGTCGCTCTGTACGATCAACTGTTCTCGGTCATGCCCACGCCCGTGGTTGCACTCAATCGGGCCATCGCCATCGGCGAGATCGAGGGTCCCGAAGCTGCGCTCGCCGCGCTCGACGCGGTAGCACCCGACCTCGACACCTATCACCTGCTGCACGCAGCCCGCGGCACCACGTTGCGCCGGCTTGGACGACGAGACGAAGCGAAGGCCGCCTTCGAACGCGCCGCCGGCCTCGCCGCGACGGAAGTGGATCGGCAGTTTCTCACCCAACAGATCGAGGAGTACTGACCGTTCTTGCGTAGCAGCGTCCGGTATACCGGATCAGGCTACGCAAGATTGGAGCGGCCTCTGACCTGTCGATGCCACCAGTCACGAATGGTCTCCACATAGAGGTCTGGGTCGACGGTCATTGGGAAGTGGTATCCCTTGGGTACAACGATCCCTTCGTGATTGGGGAAGGTTGCGGCGTGGCGGTCCTGGAACTGCCACGGATCGTTGTACTGGCCAAAGATGGTCAACACGGGCCGGTCGTTGAGCGCCGTGTTTGTTGCTTCGGCGATTCGGTTGAAGTGTTCGCTGCTGTTGAGCGCCGACTTCATCAGCGAGTGGATTCGGCGGCGTCGGCTGCGGTCACGATAGGGACCGCGAAACGCCTTCCTTCCTGCCCGGCTCAGCCGGCGACCGACACCGAACCTGGTGCTGGCAGTTCGAGCCAGGAAGTTCGTCGCGGTGTCGAGCCACACCATGGACCCGGAACCCATCGTCTTCAGCATGGCCCGCAGGCTCCACTTGTCCGGTTCCCAGGCGAAGGTGTTGGTCAACACCAGGGCCTGATACCGGTCGGCGTCGAGCGCAGCGGCACCGAGCGCCACTGGTCCACCGAGGTCGTGAGCCACCAGCGTCACGTCGCTCAGGCCGAACTCTGCGACAAACTCGGCGAGGACGCCGCTCAGCTCCGGGATGGTCAGTTCGCGATCCGAAGTGCCGGCGAGGCCGGAGCCGGGAAAGTCGATCGCGATCGTTCGGAAGTCCTTCTGTAGCCCAACGATGACGTCGCGCCAGATGAACGACCACAGGCCCGCATGCACAAACAGCAATGTGGGTCCGTCGCCTTCGTCGATATAGCTGACATTCCCCGATGTCAGGTCGAGACTCTGTAGCCGGAATGGGAACTCTTCGTGTGGCAGCCAAGCTGGGCGCTCAACGGTATGGGTGGTGGTCATGTCTAGGCTCCTCGTGCTCATCACAGGTTTGTCCTGTGGTGGTGAAAGCCCGTCCTCGCCGGTGTCGATATGCTGCCGAGGGCGGGCTCTTTCGTGTCTGCTGTTTTCATGTCTCTGATGCGACCTCCTTGGTGGCGTTTTCCGGCGCCGGAACCTGCAGGCCCGGTGCCAAGAATCTGATCATGCGAGCCAGCGTGTCATCGGCCTGGGCATCGGTCATTCCGTCGTCGGGCCAGGTGGCGAAGAGGTGGATCAGCACGGCCGTTACCCGAGACATGCGCCATTCGATCTCGTCGAAGGTGAGATGGTCGAGCGTTGCGGCCAGAACAGGGAACAGACGGGTTTGGACCTCGGCGAACTGTTCCTGGGCCATCTGCTGGATCCACGGTGTCGGGTCCATGTAGGTCCGCCCCAGGAAGTGGGCCACGGTTGGACCCCGCTGGTGCAGCCTCTGCAGCGTCTCGATGTCGGGACGGATGAATGCTTCGAGGATCGCTTCTATGGAGGGCGGATGCGGCTGAGCGTCGTCGAGGGCGCGTTCGAGCAGCTTGAAGCGTCGTTCGTTGAGCGGACCGACGATCCGATCGGTCACCCCGCGAAGCACTTCCTCTTTCGATCCGTAGTGGTAATGGATGGCAGCCACGTTGACGTTCGCGGCCCGGGTGATCTCGCGGATCGCGGTTCCGTCATACCCCCGTTCCGCGAAGAGCCGCTCGGCGGCGTCGAGGATGTCCGTTTTGGTGTCTCTGGGTGTCACATGCCCTCCAACAGTCGCTTGAATCATATGTTCGAAGCGTTCGATTGTCAAGGAGAAACCGGGCAGGAAAGATGGTTGATCGATGAGACCTTCAGATGCCGGTCGGCACATGGCCGCGATCAACACGAACCGCCAAAGATTCCCCCTCCCGCGAGCCGGGAGGCAGAGATCACCGCGCATGCCACAACTCGCACCGCGCGCCTCGTGTGCGATTTCAGAGCGCGGCCTCTGATACGCGCCGGTCAGCGGAGCGATTCGGCGGGTACGGTTGGAATGCACGTGGAGATCATCCCGAGAGGATGGGTCATGCACATCGGTCGAATCCTTGCGCTCGTCGGTGCGCTGTTCGCAGTCCTCGGCCTCGCCCTAAAGGTTCTCATCATGGATGGGGTGGATGCGCTTCCTGAGTTGAGTCAAGCCGTTCCTGGGGTCCCTGACGGGATCCCCACGATCTTCGGTGGCCTGGACACCTGGGCCAAGGTCGTGGTCGTTGTTCTGTTGGTGGTCATTGTCGTCCTTGCGGTACGTCCGCCGACGAAGCAGCCACAAGATCGGGTTTCGGCGGGCATCACCACGCTGGCCGGCGCGGCGTTCTTCGTCTACGCCGTCATCAAGCTCCTCGAGACCGGGGATGAGTCGCTGGCCTTGACGGAGGTTTTCGACCAGCTTTGAGAAGTCGGGGCACGGCCCGAGGCGCTCGATGGCTCCATCGTGGCGCCGGGCTTTGGCTTCCTCATCATCATGGTCGGTACCGCACTAGTGGCAACTGGCGGTGGCTTCGGTCTCATCGGCCAAAGGGCCGCCGCATCGATGCGAGACCGGATCCCGACCGTCCTCCACACCCAGGATCACTGCGTCGTGAAAGAAGAGCCGATCGAGCGAACTCATCGACTCGCAGGGCAGCCATGTCCCCACTGTGGAGTCTCCCTCCCGGCCAAAGGGGGCGAGGTCCCGATCCAGATCGGAGACGACGGCAGCGTTGTCGCAGCAGAACCTGAGACGCGGCCTCCCATCTGGAAACGACCGACGTTCATCGTTGCTGCAGTTGTCCTGGGAGTGTTAGCGACATACAGCTACATCGCTACATCGGTCGCCAATCAAAGATAAGCAGAGGCAGGAACGGGCGAGTTCAAAACCGCACGCCGATGTGTGCCGATCTCGCGCACTCGTGGAACTGATCGTTATCGAGCATATTGAATGATCGGCGCCGCGCCGCGTAGCTTGGAGACGCTTGTATCACATGGCGTGTCCCCTCTCCTGGTAGCCCGTAGGTGGTCTGTTAGGGCCATCTGGGAAGGTTCCCGCGTAGACCGATATGACAAGGAGCGAATCGATGGCGACCGCAGAGGCCGAGGCCGAAGGGAGCGACTCCGCCGCTTCCTCGCTGTCAACCTGCCGGGCGTGAGCGGAGCAGCCACCAACTATGCGGTCTGTCTGTACACGATGTCGCCAGACGAGCACTTCATCGTCGACCGTCATCCGACCTCCAAGCCCGTCTGCTTCGCTGTCGGCGGTCTTTCAGGGAACGGATTCATGTTCACGCCGGTGCTCGGCGAGGTACTGGCCGAGCCGGCCCTCGACGGCAAGAACCATCTGCCGTACGAGTTCTTACGTCTCGATCGGTTCTCCGGCGCCTGATCTGCCGAGGGTTTCGAGCAATTCCTTGGCTGCGACGTCGTAGGGGCGCGCTGAGCCTCGCTCGAAGGCCCCGGCGTACTCGCCGCTGTCCATTCCCGCTTCGAGCTCTGAGAGAGCGGCAGCGGCGGTTTCGTTGTTCGGTTGAGGGTCGACGTACGGCATGTTGGCGCTTGCGGGCTCGGCAAGGACCGTTGCCAGGAGCTCGACGGCTTCCCCCGGCCGACCTTGGTTGGCCCGCACCCCCGCAACCTTGGTCATCATGCTGAGCACGTCACCAACCATTCCCATCCGCTGGGCGCTTGCCATCCCCTCGATGAACGCCGTCGCTGCTGCGTCGAACTTTCCGGCGGCAACGTTGGCCATGCCCAGCCCTTCCATCGAGACCACG
>CAXMOP010000061.1:0-26693 GCA_964195155.1 uncultured Kiloniellales bacterium
TTACCGCGGCTGCTGGCACGTAGTTGGCCGGGCCTTCTTCTGGAGGTACCGTCATTTTCGTCCCTCCTGAAAGCGGTTTACAACCCGAAGGCCTTCATCCCGCACGCGGTGTCGCTGCATCAGGCTTGCGCCCATTGTGCAATATTCCCTGCTGCTGCCTCCCGTAGGAGTCTGGGCCGTGTCTCAGTCCCAGTGTGGCTGATCGTCCTCTCAGACCAGCTACCCGTCTTTGCCTTGGTGAGCCATTACCTCACCAACTAGCTGATAGGCCGCGAGGCCATCCCGAAGCGGCTGACCATTTCCTCAACAGACCATGCGGTCCGGAGAGGACATTCGGTATTAATCCGGGTTTCCCCGGGCTATCCCGATCTTCGGGGCAGGTTCCTCACGTGTTACTCACCCGTTCGCCGGTTTCCCCATCCATTCCTTACGGAGCGAATGGTTCTCCCTCGACTTGCATGCATTAAGCGCACCGCCAACGTTCGTCCTGAGCCAGGATCAAACTCTCCATCGAAAGATGGGAGAAAGATTCCTGATCTTGCTGAGATCTGGAGTCGATCTCTCAAAGGTGGCCATGCCGGGACGGGGTCCCTTGCTGGGCGAACCAGCTGGCATGACCTGATTTTTTTGTACACGCTGGCCCCGATCGACTCCCGAAGGGGCAATCTTCACGGTCCAGCGCCCATTGGCTTTTGACACGCTGTTCAGTTGTCAAGGAGCCCGGATCCCCCTCGAAACGCGCCGAGCGCGACTCAGGAGGAGGGCCTCACAATTTAGGCACCGCCGATAGCGGCGGCGCCCGGCTGCCGACCGGTATGGGCGGCAGACGACGTATTCAAGCACGATCGCCTGCCTAGTGCCACTCGTTCCGACGGAAGGGACAAGGGAAAGAGGAAGGAACAGGCGCCCCCGTCCTCTCGTGCGACCCCGCGTCGTTGTCGCTGCGCTAGGAGTGTGCTCCACACGGAGTCTCTGACACCAATACGGTCACCGGTCAGGATGGACCGGGGGCTAGACCTTGCTCTTCTGGTTGTTGCGATACCAGAGATAGCCGGCAACCCCCAGGACGACGAGTACCAGCGTCAATGGGGAGAAGATCAGGTCGATGATCCGGAGCGTTCCAAACACCAGCGCCAAGATGACGACACCGCCGAGGATCCACATCCAGCCCGGTGTGCTCTTCTTCTGTTCGGTCATGCGGACTCCTTTTCGACCCGACCCCGCAACCAAATGAACAACCCAATGATACCGGCCACGATGAGGATGCCGCCGATCGACATCGCGGCGAGCAGATTGGTCAGGATCGCCAGCCCCCAGATGATCGGAATCGCCAGGATGAGAATGGCGACGATGACGACCCAGGTGGGCCACTTCCTTTGCGGTTCACTCATTGAGGTTTCCTCTCGCTCTCGTTGTCGGCCGAGGGTAGCGCCGGCCTAGGAGGCACCCTCCTAGCGAACCAGACGGACGAAGCGGCGCTTGCCGACTTGAACCACCTTGCCTGCGACGGATTCGGCGTCGAGAAGCTCCTCGGTGATCTTCTCGCCGTCGATCTTTACGCCGCCCTGCACAATGAGCCGGCGAACCTCGGACTTAGACGAAGCCAATCCGGCCTCCGAAAGCACCGTCGGCATCGAGACCCGATCGCCGGACCCGATGGCGTGTTCGGGCACCTCGTCGGGGATCCCCTTCTCCTTGAACAGCCGATCGAATACTGCCTCGGCGACTTCGGCGGCCGCCTCGTCCCAGTACCTGGTCACGATGCGCCGCCCGAGCTCGCGTTTTGCCTCGCCGGGGTGGAGGGAGCCGTCGCCCAATTCCGATTCGATCCTGCCGACTTCCTCGCGGCCGGCGCCGGCGGCCAACAGATACCAGTCGGGCATCGCCTCATCCGGGATCGACATCACCTTGCCAAACATCTCGTCGGCCGGGTCCCGTACCGACACGTAGTTCCCGATGGACTGAGACATCTTCTTCACCCCGTCGGTGCCGACCAGCAGGGGTGCAGTCACCACGGCCTGGGCGGGCTGCCCGCGACGTTCCTGTAGATCCCGCCCCACGAGGAGATTCCACAACTGATCGGTGCCGCCGATTTCGATGTCGGCTTCAACCGCAACCGAGTCCATTCCCTGCAGCAGCGGATACATGAACTCGATCATCGAGATCGGCTCGCGGGCATCCCACCGCTTTGAGAAGTCGTCCCGGTCCATGATCCGGGCCACCGTGAAGGCCGAGGTGAGTTCGAGCACGTCGTGCATGTCCATGGAACCGAGCCACTCCGAGTTGTACCGCACTTCGAGATGCTCGGGCAGCAGCAGCTCCTCGACGATCGGTAGGAGGTTGTCGGCATGGCCGCGCACCTCGTCGGCGCTGAGGCGCTTTCTCGTGCTCGCGGCTGCGGATGGGTCGCCAACCTGTGCAGTGAAATCACCAACGATCAGCACCGCGGTGTGGCCCATCTCCTGGAAGCGTCGGAGCAGGTTGAACACCACCGCCCAGCCCAGCGTCACATCCGGTGCCGTCGGGTCCACGCCGAGTTTCACCCGCAACGGGCGATCCTCCTCGAGCAGGGCAAGGAGCCCTCCCTCGGGAAGGGAGACCTCGACGGTGCTGGTGATGTGTTCGAGCTGTTCCTCGGCTGGCTTCATGAGCGGCAAGGCTAGACCGAGCGGGAGCGGGCACGAGATCACTCCTCGCGGTTCGAGTGGGGCGATTCCTCCCGCTCATAGGCTCCTGATGATCATCGGCATTGATGGATGGCTATCCGTCTCTGCCCTCTAGGACGAAGCGCCACGGCCAGTCTGCGGCCTTGGTGATCCCGATCCGCGGCGTCGAGGTCACCGTACCCTGGGACTCGCCGGGGATGAGCAGCACCGGTCCGTGTGACAGGTCAGCACCGTCGTCCTCGCCGGTGACGCCGAGGGCCTGGGTGAGCTTTCCCGGCCCATCGGCGACGTGATCGGCTCTCCCCCGCCGGCTCACCATCGTCTCCAGGCCCTCCACGGGCTCTCCTCCGCGTAAGAGCACCGCATTCGGCGTCTCCTCGTCGCCGATCACCACGTTCATGCACCAATGGATGCCGTAGGACAGATAGACGTAGAGCATCCCCGGAGCTCCGAACAGCGAGTCGTTGCGCTTGGTCGGACCCCGATAGGCGTGACTGGCGGGGTCGTCGAGCCCGGCGTACGCCTCCACCTCGGTGAGGACGACCTCGGTCTGCGTCCCCCCGAACTCGGTGCGCAGCCGCCAGCCCAAGAGCTGCCGTGCCGCGGTCAACACGTCTCGTGACAGCAGGTCGGCGACTTCGCTCAGAGCTCGCCCCGCAGCTCGGCGCCGGTTCCGGCGATCACCGCTTCCACGATCGCACGGCGCAACGGTGCTGCCTCTTCGTCGCTGAGCGTTCGATCCGCCGCGCGAAGCGTCAGCCTGATTGCGATGCTCCTTCGCCCCTCGTCCACCGCTGACCCGGTGTAGACGTCGAACACCTCGAGGCGCTCCAACAACTCGCCGGCGGCTCCCTCGATGGCCGCGAGCACCGCGCCGGCTCCGATCCCGTCAGAAATCTGGAACGCCAGATCGAAGACCTGGGGTGGGTACGGAGATGGATGGTGGAATTGCCAGGGCCCGCGGTCCACTAGAAGCCGCGCCAGGTCGATCTCCCCGGCGATAACGCGGCCATCGAGCCCAGCGGCACGAGCGACGGCGGGGTCGATCTCACCGACGACGCCGACCGTCTCGTCGCCGATCATCACCGCGGCGGCACGGCCGGGATGGAATGGTGCTCGCTGTATCGGGCCGACCGCCGGATCCGGGAGATGGAGGGCCTCGGAGATCGTCTCCCAAAGCCCGGTCGCGTCATACACGTCGTATCCGCTGCCGGCACGACCCCACCCGGCGGATCTGGTCCCCGATGCAACGAAGCCGAGACGATCCGGTTGTTCGGGCAGCTTGTCGTGCCCGCGAAGGAACACCTTGCCGATCTCGAACAGCTGCACGTCGTCGACCCGCCGCGAATGATTCAGGGCTGCTGCGTTGAGCAGGCCCGGAAGCAGGGTCGTGCGCATCACTCCCTCTTCATCTCGCAACGGATTCATGACTCGGATCCCGGACCGTGCCGGGTCGGAATCCGCAAGTCCCAGACGGTCGATATCCGGCTCGCCGATAAACGAGAACAGGAACACCTCGTGATACCCGGCACCCGCCATGACGGATCGGAGCTTGCGCAGTCGTTGCTCGTCAAACGGCAGTCCGCCACCGGTCCCGCTGCGGACCCGGCCGGGAATCGCGGCGTACCCGTGGAGTCGGGCCACCTCCTCGATGAGGTCGGCTGGTCGGGTCACGTCGGGCCGTCTCGTTGGGACGCGGACAGTCAACGGATCCCTCCCCTCGACCGAGAATCCGAGACGGGTCAGGTAGTCGGCGGCCGTGGTCGACTCGATTCGGATGCCAAGGAGACGCTTGATCTCAGCCATCGTCAATTCGATGACGGCCGGCACGGGCGGCGCGGGATACTCATCCACTACGCCCCCGACCGTTGCCCCGGCGTACTTCTCGAGTAGCTGGGCCACCCGATCGGCGGCGTGGCGGCACGCCTCGGGGTCCATCCCCCGCTCGAATCGAGCCGAAGCCTCCGAGCGGAGGTCGAGGCGGCGCCCGGTGAGCAGGATCGAGGGCGGATCCCAGTACGCAGCCTCGATCAGGGCCCGTTTCGTGTCTTCGCTGACTTCGGTATCGGCACCGCCCATCACCCCGGCGACGGCAACCGGTCGCTCCGCGTTGCCAACAACGATGTCGCCCGGTTCGAGCGTGCGGTCGACGTCGTCGAGCGTCTTGATGCTCTCACCCCCTTCGGCCCGTCGTACCACGACCGTGTCACCAAGCCGATCACGGTCGAAGGCGTGGGTGGGATGGCCGAACTCGATCATGGCGTAGTTGCTGGCGTCGACCACGTTGTTGATCGGGCGCACGCCAGCCGCTGCGAGCCGAGCGCGCATCCAGTGCGGTGACGGTCCCACGATGATGTTGTCGACCTCTCTCCCGACGAATCGAGGACAGGCTTCGGCGTCGAGGATGGTGACCGAGGTTCCGGCGGCTCCGTTGTTGGTGTCGAACGGGAATTGGGGCGCGTGCAGTGGAATGTCATAGAACGCGGCCAGCTCGCGGGCGATCCCGTACACCGACATCCAGTCGGGCCGGTTCGGCGTCACATCGATGTCGAACACCATGTCGTTGACCGGCAGCAAAGACTCGAACGAGTCACCGAGGCGAGCGGCTGCGTCCGGGAAGCCGGCGTCGAGGACCATGATCCCGTCGGCGTCGTCACCAAGCTCGAGCTCCTGTTCCGAACAGATCATCCCGTGCGAGGTCACCCCTCTGATGTCGCGCTCGGTGATGGCAAAATCACCCTGGAGCACCGCACCAGGCACGGCCACCGGCACGATCGCTCCCTCCTGGAAGTTCCAGGCACCGCAGACGATCTCGAGCACCTCGCTGCCGACATCGACTTTGGTGAGTCGAACCTTGTCGGCGTTGGGGTGCGGCTTGACCTCGATGACCTTGCCCACCACCACGTCTGAGAATCGGTACTGGATCGGCTCCCAGCTCTCGACCTCGAGGCCGAGACTCTCGAGGGCGAGCGCGATCGCCTCCGGATCGGTGGTCGGGAGGTCGACGAACTCACGAAGCCAATCGAGGGTGACTTTCACCGGTACTGCTCCAGGATCCGCACATCGGGGTCGAAGAGGTCCCGCATGTCGGTGATGCCGTGGCGCACCATCGCCAGGCGATCGGCGCCCATGCCAAAGGCGAACCCGGTGAGTTTGTCTGAGTCGTATCCGGCCGCTTCGAGCACCGCCGGGTGCACCATCCCGGAGCCGAGCAACTCCAGCCATTCGCCCTGATGGCGAACATGCATCTCTGCGGAGGGCTCGGTGAACGGGAAGTAGTGCGGGATGAACTTGGTCTCGGCTTCAGTACCAAGGAATTCGTGAGCGAAGTGCTCGAGTACGCCCTTGAGGTCCCCGAACGTGATGTCGGTGTCGACGGCCAATCCCTCGATCTGATGGAAGACCGGAGAATGTGTTGGGTCCAAAGGATCGCTTCGATAGACGCGGCCCGGCACGACCAGGTACACCGGGGGCTCGTGCTCCTCCATGTAGCGGGCCTGCATCGGCGAGGTATGCGTGCGCAGCAGGATCTCCTCGGGCTCGTCGCCGTACTCCAGATACAGCGTGTCCATGGCGAGCCGGGCGGGGTGAGCCTGCGGGAAGTTGAGGGCGGTGAAGTTGTAGTACTCAGTCTCCGCCTCCGGCCCGGTGGCGACTGCATACCCCATCGCGACGAAGATGTCGACGACCTCGTCCATCACCTGCTGGATGATGTTCACACTCCCGTGTTTTGGTGCCCTCCCGGGCAGCGTGACGTCCACCGCGTCGGAGGCAAGGTTTGCGGCGTGCTCCTCGGCTTCGAGCTCGGCGCGCCGGGCCCCGATGAGGGCATTGAGCTCGCCGGCGACCTCGTTGATCGCCTGGCCGGTCCGCTTCCGCTCATCGTCTGGAAGTTCGCGGAGCGTGGCGCGCCCGGCGGCGATCGGTGACTGCTTGCCGAGGACCTCGGTCTGCAAGCCGGCCAGCGCATCGAGATCTGCTGCTTCGGCGATCCGGGAGGGCGCATTTGATCTGAGCGCGTCGAGGTCGTCTTGGAGGCTCATGTGATCGGGAAGGTTACTGGTCGGATCCATGGGGTTGGCTCCTTGTTCGAGGGCTCACTCCGGACGCGACGACGCCCGGAGCCGTTCATTGCCCCGGGCGGTTGGTGTGGTGTTAGCCGCGCCTGTTCGCCGGGGCCTGGTGGCCGGTAAAGGCGAAGTCGAAGCGCAGTGGTGCGGTCATTGGTGGGGAACGATAACGCAGTTCGGTCGAGTTGAGAAGGGTCATGTCAGCGCCAATGCAATGGCCGCGGTGAGGGCGAGACTGGCCACCGCCGCCAGAACCAACCAGACGATCCTTCTGGTCATCGGGAGAATGAGCAGTGGCCCAATGCCGATCGAGGCAGCCAGAGCGACATACGGGTTCTCGGTGACCGCCAGAGCGACGTAGACCGCAAGAGCCAGCACGACGGCGACCACCAACGAAGTGAACCTCCATGCGGAGTTGAAGGCGGACGGCAACGACCGTCGCTCAGGTGCCTTGGTGCTCATGGGTTGCTATCGGCATATCGCAGCGTTGGCTACAGGGCCCCTGGATTGGGTCAAGATTGCCTCGTCGCACACCACACAGCCGCGGAGGCGCTTTCGCCCGACCGATCGGTGCCCGCGGCGATGACGGTCTCCCCATCAGACACAACGGCGTACATCAGTTGGTACTTGCTGGCAGCGAACACATCGGATCGGTCATCGACACGTGACCACTGCACCCCGTCGAGCGGGGTCCAGACTGCAGCATCTTCTTTATGGTCTGTCTCCTCCGACTTGTCGATCAAGTCGTAGCCGACTGCGACGAGCTCCTGGCCTGCAAGGGTCACGTCGAACATCACCTGGTCACCCTCCCCGCCGAAGAATCCTTCGTCGTGGCGCACTCGTAACCAATGTTTCCCGGTATCGGAGGAGGTCCAAACGGCGGCATCCGAGTCCCCGTCGATTCCCTCAGCTCCGACGGCAACCAGACCGGCCGGACCAAGCGTCACCTCGGTCATTGATTGGCCGCCGTCACCCTCGAATACGACAACATCGAGATAAACCCGCGTCCATCTAACGCCATCCGGCGAGGTCCAGACCGCAGCTCGTCGATGGAACTGAGGTCCGTCTGATCCCACGGCCACCATGCCGGAACCTGAGGCGATCACGCTGCTCATTACGGCGTCCTCGCCCACGAGGAACCGCTCATCGTGCGGGACCCGTGTCCAGGAGATCCCGTCGGCAGAGACCCATACCGCGGCATCCGACGGTTCGCGGCCGTCGTAGCCCACAGCGACGAGACCGGGACCTCCAGCGGCGACACTGTTCATGGCCTGATCGCCCTCTCCCCCGAACACCGCATCGTCATGCGGGACACGCGCCCAGCTCCGACCGTCGGATGAGTACCACACGGCGGCGTTCTTGTTCCGCGACTCCTCAATCGCCTCGAGGTCGAACTGCTCGTCGAATCCCACGGCAACCACTCCGGGTCCGCCTGGCGTCACGCCGGCAATGAGCTGATTACCCGCTCCACCGAAGACCGCGTTGTCGTGCGGGATAATCTCCCAGGCCAAGCCATCAGTGGAGATCCAAATCGCGGCGTCGGCGGCCGGGGTCGTGTAGCTGTACCCACCGGCAACAAGGCCAGGCCCGCCGCGGGCCATGGCAAAGATCCCGCTTGACGACTTCCTGAGAATGCACCATCGCTCTCAACATGGCTCCAGATCAGTGGTTCTGAAAGCGTCGCGGTCGTGGTCGTGGACGGCGGGACCGTAGGCAATGTCGAAGTTGGCGGCGTGGTTGTCGTTGAAGACCTGCCTGTGGTTCCGCCGGAACCGATGCACGCGGAGGCAAGCAACGCCAACCCGAGAACCGTAAGCGTGAATCGCACACGGAAGACGAGTCCCAACCCCTTCCAACTGCCCCGGGCATCTGACCTGCTCACAGTATCGAGCAACGCGGACCGTGCATAGATCCACGAGTTCGAGGAGCGAACGAATCTCAGCGCCTCAGCGCGTACATCGCGATCGATCCGGCGACTGCGGCGCTCAAGCTCTCGAAGCCGGGCACTGGGATGGTGAGCGACGCGTCGGTGGCATCGACGACCTCATCAGGCAGCCCGGTGGCTTCGTTTCCTACGAGCAACGCCACCGGACGGTCGATGTCCATCGTATCCGGTGCTACTCCCCCGGCCGAGACGGTGGCTACCGGCGCCAGGCCATTGGCTCGAAGCTCGCCAACATGCTCCACCTGGCTGATTGGCACCGAGAAGTGGGCACCCGCACCGGCCCGCAACACCTTCGGTGACCACGGATCGGCCCCACCGTGGCGGGCGAAGTTCCACCCGAATCCAGCCGCAGTCCTGATCAGCGTCCCGACATTGCCCGGCGTTGAAACCTCCCACAGCACCACCGTGCTTTTGGCTTGCAATGGCGCCGGCGCTGGGATGGACAACACGGCCACGGGTCCCCGAGGAGTCTCGGTCGGCGCGATCGCGTCGAGTACCGAATCCGACACGGCAATGACTTCGGTATCGACGACCGGCGGCGAGTCGCCCTCGGCGAAGAAGATCACCTCCGGGATGACCCCGGCGGCGATCGCGACGGCCAGCACATTGGGGCCTTCGACCAGGGTCTGACCGGTAGCGCGTCGCTCCTGCGCGCGCTGGAGGCGACGAACCGCCTTGATCCGATCGTTGTGCGGCGACGTGATCGTCGGTGTCACCCGACTTTGGCGCCTCCGGCGACGTCGACGAGGGCCTTGAAGGCCTTTGGATCGTTGACCGCCATCTCGGCGAGCATCTTCCGGTCGACCTCCACCTCGGCGGCCTTGAGGCCCGCCATGAACCGCGAATAGGTCGTGCCGTGCTGCCGGGCGGCTGCGTTGATCCGCTGGATCCACAGGCGGCGGAACTGTCCCTTCCTCGCCCTCCGATCGCGATGGGCGTACTGCATCGAGTGCATGACCTGCTCTCGTGCGGTGCGGTACCGGCGGCTCCGTGCGCCTCCGTAGCCGGAGGCGCGCTCCATCACCTTGCGACGTTTCTTCTTTGCGTTGATCGAGCGCTTTACCCGTGCCATCGCTGCTCCTAGCTACCCAGCATGCGGTTCATGCGCTTCTTGTTGCCGCCGCTGAGGACCTTCTTGCCCTGCACCCGGCGCCAGCGAGACGCCGACTTCTTGTGCCGATTATGGCCGCGCCACGCCTTGGTCGTCGAGACCTTGCCGCTCCCGGTTCTTTTGAAGCGCTTGGCCGCGCCCTTGTGTGTTTTCATTTTCGGCACGTCACCGCGCTCCTAGTCTTCTGGCGCTGCTTCCTCGGCTGCAGCGTCCTGTCTCTCATCTGTGTCTTCCGAAGCCTCGGACCGAGCCGCTCCTCTCACCGGAGCCAGCACCATCGTCATCTGGCGCCCTTCCATCTTTGGCGGGATTTCGATCTCGCCGTAGTTGGCCACGCTCTGATGAAGCCGCTCGAGAATCTCGTTGCCAATCTCAGGGTGGGTGACTTCCCTTCCCCGGAACCGCATCGTGACCTTTACCTTGTCGTTGTCCCTGAGGAACCGCTCGACGCGTTTCCGCTTCACCTCGAAGTCGCTTGCTCCGATCTTTGGGCGGAACTGCACCTCTTTGATGACCGTGCGGGTCTGGTTCTTCCTGGCCTCGCGAGCCTTGACGGACTGGTCGTACTTGTATTTTCCGTAGTCCATCATCCTGACAACCGGGGGGCGGGCGTCCGGGGCGACCTCCACGAGATCGAGCTCGAGCTGGTTGGCCAGCCACCGTGCCTCTTCGATCGACTTGATGCCGATCTGCCCACCGGCCGGGTCGACGAGGCGTACCTCTTTGACCCGGATCTTCTCGTTGACTCTCGGCTCCTTGATCGGATGACCTCCCGTATCTCTGTGGTCCGACCCTGACGGCGCCCGCTACGACAAAAGGCAGCACGCGCGGGTGCTGCCTGGTATTTCGACCCGGCGCACCTCAACTCGGTGGACGGGTGGGAAGCAGGCGCCTCCGCTTGTCGGCTGGCGCTTGAGGTTAGACAGAGCCCACTCCTAGTTCAATGGCAAGGGATGCGACGGCCATCATTGTTGACCGATTACTGACGACTGCTGACTGATCACTGACGACTCATGACTGACGACTTCGTCATCGCAGTTGACGCAACAGGTTGGCCATTTCCACGGCTGCTTCTGCGGCCTCCTTGCCTTTGTTGCGATCGTCAGGACCGCTTCTCGCAAGAGCGTGCGCGGGATCGCGAACGGTAAGGATTCCGAGGGTGACCGGCACTCCCGTGTCGAGCATGACCCGCATCAGCCCTTCGCTTGCGCGATGGGCGACATGTTCATAATGGTCGGTTTCACCTTCGATGACCGCACCGATCGCGACCACTGCGTCGTTTCCTGCATCGGCCAGCCGGCGGGCGGTCAGGGGTAGGTCGAATGCTCCGGGTACTTCAACCACCAGGGGGTCGGCGATGCCACTCTTTTCGAGCGCCAGCAGCGCCCCCTCGAGGAGCCCGTCGGTGACCTGTTTGTTGAATCGGGCCCTCACAATGGCAATCCGAAGCGCGCTGCCGTCGAGATCGCCGGTGATCGCGATCATCCAGCCGTCCCGATGTGGCCGAGCTTGGCCTCTTTGGTCTCCAAATAGAACCGGTTGTGGTCGTTCTCCCCGACCCAAAGCGGCAGGCGCTCGCTGACCTCGATCCCGAAGGCAGCCAGCTGGTCGAGCTTCTCTGGGTTGTTGGTCAGAAGCCGGACACTCACGACCTCCAGATCGTGCAGGATCTGGGCGTCCACGCCGTAGTGCCGCTCATCCGGCGGATGACCGATCTGGCGATTGGCCTCAACCGTGTCGAATCCCTCTTCCTGAAGCCGATACGCGGCAAGTTTTTCGATCAGGCCGATGCCGCGGCCCTCGTGGGTCGGGTTGTACACGATGATTCCCTCGCCTGCCTCGGAGATCTGACGCATCGATTCGCGGAGCTGGGTACCGCAGTCGCAGCGCTGGCTGCCGAATACGTCACCCGTGAGGCACACCGAGTGCACCCGGGTAAGGACATCCGGCTTTCCCGCGACCTCGCCGAGCACGATTGCGACATGTTCGGACCCGGTATCAACCGCTCGATACCCAACGGCGGTGAACACACCGTGCTCGGTCGGAATCGTTGCTTCGGACTCTCGAGAGACCAGCGGCTCGTTGCGCCACCGGTACGCGACCAGGTCGGCGATCGTGATCACCGGGATGTCGTGGCGCTTCGAGAACTCCTCGAGCTGTTCGCCCTTAGCCATGGTGCCATCGTCGTTCACGACCTCGCACAGCACGCCCGCCGGTGCCAGGCCTGCCAGCGTTGCCAGATCAACCGCCGCCTCGGTGTGACCGGGCCGCACCCGCACACCGCCCGGCTGGTAACGGAGGGGAAACACATGGCCTGGTCGATGAAAATCACCTGCATGATTCGAACCGTCGACCGCGGCGCGGATCGTCGCGGAGCGGTCTGCGGCGCTGATCCCGGTCGTGGTGCCGGTGGCGTAGTCAATGGACACCGTGAACGCGGTCTTGTGCGAGTCGGTGTTCTCCAGCACCATCAGCGGCAGACCGAGCTCATCGAGCCGTTCGCCGGTCATTGGCAGACAGATCACCCCGCTGGTGTAGCGGACCATGAAAGCGATGTGCTCCGGAGTCACCTTCGCCGCGGCGACGATCAGGTCGCCCTCGTTCTCGCGATCCTCGTCGTCGACAACCAGGACCATCTCGCCTTGGCCGACGGCGGTAATGGCCTCTTCGACCGCGGCGTACCTCATGTCCGTGCCTCGAGTAAACGCTCGACATACTTGGCAAAGATGTCGGCCTCGAGATTCACCCGGTCGCCGACCATTCGGTCGCCGAGCACAGTCACGTCGAGCGTGTGCGGGATCAGCACAACTTCGAGCCAGGTGTGGTCGTCGACGACCGGCGACACCGCGGTGATGGTGAGGTTGACGCCGTCGACGGTGACCGAGCCCTTTTCGACGAGATACGGCGCGAGCTGGTACGGGGCATGGACGCGCATCCGCTGCGACCCACCCTCAGCGGTGACCGCCTCGATGGTCCCCACCCCATCGACGTGACCCTGTACGACTGAACCATCGAATCGGCCGGTAGAGGGCACCGGGCGTTCGAGATCAACGGCCACACCGGCAGCGAGCCCGCCGAGATTGCTGCGCTCCAGCGTTTCCGCTACCGCCTCGACGGTGAATTTCTGGCCGTCGATCGACACCGCCGTGAGGCACACACCGTTGACGGCCACCGAGTCCCCGACGGACAGGCCATCGGCGGTAGCACGACCCTCGATCACGATTCGGCGGCCGGAGTCGACCGGCTCGATCTGTGCGATCCGTCCCAGCTCGGTGACGATTCCGGTGAACATCATGTTCCCGGCTTTGGGGTAGCCTCGATGCGGAGGTCGGGTCCGAGCTGGGTGACCGCGGTGATGTCGACTTCCAGTGCGGCGTCGATCGTGCTGAATGCGCCCCTGACTGCGGGCACCCCGGTGCCGCGGCCGAGCTTGGCACCGACGTACACGACCAGCCGATCCACGAGCCCGCCGCGGAGTAGCGACCCGGATAGGGCAGGGCCCCCTTCGACCAGAACGTCGATGATGCTCATGGCACCCAGGTGTTTCAACACGGTGTTGAGGTCGACGCCGTCGATCCCCGGCGCGACGATGACCTCGGATACGGCATCCGGCGCCCGACCGGCGTCGGGGAGGAACAGCAGCGGATCACGCTCGTACACCCTGGCGACTTCCGGCAATGATCGGCTCCCCCCAACGATGACCGGGCGCGGCTGGCGACCCGTGTATCCATCCAGGCGTACATCGAGCCGAGGGTCATCGGTGCGCAAGGTTCCCGCTCCGATGACGACGGCGTCGCTGTTGGCCCGCAGCCGATGGGCATCATCTCGCGCTTCAGGGCCCGTGATCCATTGCGACGTTCGGTCGGCGGCCGCCGCTTGACCGTCCAACGTGGTGGCGTACTTGAGGGTGACCCTGGGCAATCCCGTCTTGCGGTGATGGAAGTAGCCGGGGTCGGCGGCGTAGACATCGTCGAGGGCGACCCCCTCGATCACATGGATCCCGGCGCGGCGCAATGCGTCAATCCCCTGCCCGGACACCCGGTGGTCGGGATCCTCGGCACCGACAAACACCGTGGCGATCCCGGCCTCGATGATCGCATCGACACACGGTGGGGTGCGGCCGTGGTGGGTGCACGGCTCCAGCGTGGAGACCAGGGTGCCTCCTGCGGCATCTTCGCTCGCTTCGGCGAGGGCAGCGACCTCGGCGTGGGCTTCACCAGGGCGGCTGTGCGCGGCGCTGGCAAGCAGGGTTCCCGACGAGGAAAGCACGAGAGCACCGACCCGCGGATTCGGATGCGGGAAAGTGCCCTCGGTCAGCCCGACGGCGATCCGCATCAACTCCTCCGCGCGGCGTGTTTCGAACGAGTTGTCGTCCACGCGGCGCGACATGCGCCCTCCTTCTCCCATCCGGACTGTCACCGTCGGCCCCGGAGTTTCACCGGATCGGCCCCATTGCTGGGGTTCGCGGACTTTCACCGCCGGTCGGGGATTTCACCCTGCCCTGAAGGGGGCTCTCTGTTGCGGTCCATTGTACCGGCTGGATGTGCCCATTGGTCCACGACTTTGCGCGGCGCACGATCCGCCCACAATGGGCGAGACCGGACGCCCCGAGGTCAGCTGGTGGGCGTCGGCTCCATCATGATGTGGGGCTCCTGACACCGGGCTCGGCAATTGGCTGACCCTTCACGGTTCGGACGTGAGGGCTCCCATCGACTCAAGGGACTTCTCGGTGATCGACCAAGACGCCGTTCCCTCCGACGCCGGGATCGTCCCCAGGAATTACCACGCTCTATGTCCGGCGATCCAACGCGTAAACCGAGCCCGGCTCGCGCTTGGCGAACTCCTTCATCTCGGTGGCAATCGCCGACACCTCCCACTCCGAGGTGAGCGCGCGGTGCCGATTGGTTGCCACACCCATGGAGAACGATGCAGTCGGGAAGGTCTGCTTCGCACCAACTCGATCCACTACCTCGATGTATCCCTGGAGGGCGTCTGCGGTGTCGTAAAACTCGAGGATGCCGTCGTCGAAGTGCTTGATCACGCCTTCGCAGAACGGCTCGATATGCTCGGCGGACATGATGACGACGAAGTCGTCGCCGCCGAGGTGGCCGATGAAAGAACCAGCGCCGATAACGGCGTTCGCCACCTCCAACAGGGTGTTTGCGGTGAATTTGATGACGGCATCGCCGCGCATGAACCCGTAGTTGTCGTTGAAGGCCTTGAAGTTGTCGAGATCGCCGTAGACGACGGCGAACTCGCTGCCATCGCGGACCCGGTTCTCCAGCTCGGTGGTGATCCGAAAGTTGCCAGGAAGACCGGTGAGCGGCGAGAGGTCGCGCATGTGATGCGCCCTGCGGATAACGCTGCGCACCCGCGCCACCAGCTCTTCGATCTCGAACGGCTTGGTGATGTAGTCGTCGGCACCGAGATCGAGCCCTTTGACCCGCTCGGCGGCCTGTGGCTTGGCCGTCAGCATCACGACCGGCACATTGGCAGTGGGAACGTCATTGCGAAGATGGCGCAGCGTGGTAAGCCCATCCATCCCCGGCATCATGACGTCGAGCAACACCAGGGCTGGTGGGCGATCGGTCGCGAGCTCGAGGGCCTCCGGCCCGCTGCCCGCGACCTCAACCTCGAACCCCTCTCGCTCGAGTTTCCCCTTCACGAAATCGCGGATTTCCGGGTCGTCATCGACGACGAGGATCCGATCGCTCATTCCATCGCTTTCCGTAGGTCTCCAACGGCGGCAACGGGGTCCTTGGCGCGGAACACCGCGGTTCCGGCGACGAACACGTCCGCTCCCGCATCGCGAGCCGATCGGATCGTCGTGGTATCGATGCCGCCGTCGATCTCTATATCGGTGTCGCGCCCAGCAGAATCAACGTACTTCCTCAATTGCTCCACCTTGCGCAGCACTTCAGGGAGAAACTCCTGGCCCCCGAAACCCGGATACACCGACATCACCACCAGCATGTCGGCCAGCTCGACGAACGGCTCTGCCGCCACCGCCCCGGTCGGTGGGTTGATGGCGAGTCCGAAATCCAGCCCGAGCGTCCGCGCTGATGCGGCCACCGACGACGGATCAGGAAAAACCTCGATGTGCACGGTGACCAGATCGGCGCCGGCCTCCTTGAGCGCTTCGAGATACTCATCGGGGTTGAGCGTCATCAGGTGACAGTCGAGCGGCAGATCCGTGCTGGCGCGGAGGGCTCGGATCACCGGCATCCCAAGGGCCAAGTTGGGAACGAAGTGCCCGTCCATCACGTCCACGTGCAGCATGTCGACGACCGGCTCAACCAGCGCCACCTGTTCGCCGAGGCGAGCGAAGTCCGCGGCGAGGATCGAGGGGGCGATGCGAGGTGGCTTGATCACGATGTGGGAGTGTAAAGAGTCGCGAGTCCCGAGTCGCGAGTCGCGAGTCGGCTTCCTTGCCTCCCCCTCAGGGGGAGGTGCCGAGCGTCAGCGAGGCGGAGGGGGTAAAAAGCGTTATCGGGACCACGCCTTGACCCCCCTCCCTTTCCATGGGGACTCCGTGCCTGGGGGGTGCAAGAGCGCGGGCGAGACCGGCATCAAGCCTCTTCGATGAACGCGCCCTCGCCTCGCCGGCCGTTGAGCCACGCGAAGCCCGGCTGGGGTGCTTTTCCTTCGGGCTGCAGCAGCGTCAGCTCGAAACTGCCGCCGTCGAACCCGGCGATCGGAGCTCCGTCGATGGCATCGACGGTGCCCGCCGGCACCGGCGCCGCGGCGCGCTCGACCTCGAGGATCTTGTACCGGGTCCCTTCGATCACCATCCACGCTCCCGGCCTGGGGTGGAACGCCCGTACGGCCCGGTCGACCAACTCGGCCGACCAGGTGCCGTCGATGCGGGCCTCCGCAGAGCTCAACTTGGCTGCCTTCGACGCACCGGTATCGATCTGCGGTGCCGGCTCCAGCCGGCCGGCGAGGTACTCCGGAAGCGCGCTGTCGACCAGCATTGCGCCGAGATACGACAGTCGGCCGGTCAGCGACCCACCGGTTTCGTCGTCCGCGATCGGTGTCTCGACGACTGCGATCACCGGACCGGTGTCGAGTCCTTCGTCGATCAACATGAGGCTTGCCGCGGTCGACTCATCCCCGGCCAGGACGGAGCGCTCCACGGGAGCTGCGCCGCGCCACCGGGGTAGCAGCGAAAAATGGACGTTGATGAAACCTCCGGTCGCCAACTCCAAAACCCGCGGCTCGAGCAGCCTTCCATAGGCCACCACCAGCCCCACATCGAACGAGGCATCGCCGAGCACCGCGAAGAGCTGGTCCTTGTCCTCGGGCTGGGCGACGCGAAGGCCCCATTCCTCAGCCGCTCGCTTCACCGGTGAAGCCACCGGCGTTGCAGAGCGGCTCCGCGGCCGGTCCGGCTGGGTGACCACGAGATCGACGTCGACGACGTCGATGAGCGCTGCCAGGCTTGGTATGGCAGCCGATGGGCTGCCCAGGAACACGGCACGCATCAGGACCGGTCGAGGCGATCATCGGCCATCGCCTCCCGCAGCTCGGTGAGTGCCCGCTTGCGTGCGGACCGTCCCAAACGGTCGATCACCAACTCCCCCACCAGATGATCGGTCTCGTGTTGTAGCACCCGGCCCAACAACTCTTCACCTGAGTATTCCACCGGATTGCCTTCGAGGTCCTGCCCGACGGCCCGAGCGAACGACGGACGGGCGATCTCCCACCAATGCTCGGGGATGGACAGACATCCCTCCTCGAACTCCCATTCCCCGGCGATCTCAACGATCTCGGGATTGACCATGACGAAGGGCCCCTCGCCGATGTCGGCGACAAAGATCTGTTTGGCGATGCCGATCTGCGGAGCCGCCAGACCCACACCCGGTGCGTCATACATGGTCTCCATCAGGTCATCGGCGAGCCTCTTGAGCTCTTCATCGAACACCTCGACTGCTGCGGACACCGTGCGGAGGACGGGGTCGGGAAACACGCGGATGGGAAAGACAGCCATTTCGGCCGAAAGGGTACCGTTTCAGAGTCTTGAGTCTTGAGTCAAGAGTCCAGACTCTCGACTCTTGACTCTCTCACAGGTCAACCGGGTCGGCGTCGACCCGAACCCGCCACCCTGCATCCCGCAAACCCTGGACGACGGAGCGAAGCCGGACCTTCACTGTGCCGAGATCGGACCCCTGGAGCAACCAACGGTGTCCGCCGGTCAATGCCGCGGGCCCGAGCACTGCCGCGCCCTCGCCGGCGGCCTCGAGCAGGGGCGTGGTCTCGCCCGGCGGTGCGTTGGTTACCAATGCCAGCAACTCGCCGACCGGCGGAAAGCCGCTCTCCTTCCGCACCGCCAGCTCGGCCTCCACAAAACCCATCGGCCGACCGGATTGGACCGCTTCCATCACCGGGTGGTCGGGCATCCCGGTTTGGACGAGGGCCTTGCGGCCCCGGCCGGGCGTGGTGGCCATCGCTACCCGAACCAGCAGACGCAGTGCGTCCTCGTCGGCCCGGTAGTGGGGCGCCAGCATCAAGCCGTCGGCGTCGATGGCTACCGCGAGATCGACGGGATGCAGCTCGACAAGGTCGCGTTCGGTTCCGACCTGTATTCGCGATCCGTCGCCGACCTCGCCGATCACGTCGCCGAACATCCGCTTCAACTCGTCGGTGGTGCGGCCGATCCCGGTGCCGAGCGGCTCGAACCGTGCCCCGCCGCAGATCGGGCAGGCATCGTGGTCTGTGCCGCAGCGCGGGCAGGTTCCCGATGATTCGAGGCCCGCCCCGCAGTTGGTGCATCGTCTGAGCTCGCGGCATCGCACGCAGCGAAATGCCGCGGCGTACCCGCGCCGGTTGGCCAGTACGAAAACCGATCCGCCGCCGCGGAGGACCGAACCGATGGCGGCCCTTGTCCGGTCCAGAATGAACCGGCCCGAATCCTCGCGACGGTCGACCACCTCGGTAAGCGGCCAGATGCGGCGGCTATCGGAAACGATCTCGACGCCGGCGGCGACCGCATCGGTGGTCGGCACCGCACCCACGAACAGCAAGCCGAAGCGTTCGACGGCGCTGCGGCGTCGCAGTACGTCGCGGACGTTGAACGTCGGGGTCTGCTTCGCCTTGTAGCCGCGCCGGCCCTCCTGGATGACGACCGCAAGACCGATCGAGCCGGCGCCCCAGAAGGTGACCTCGCGGGTCCCGACGACGATGGTACCGGCCGACTCCGTCACCTTTGCCCAGGCTCGGGTTCGCTTGGCGGCAGAGGACTGGGATGTCGCGAGCATCACGATGCCGCCAAAGTCGCTTTCGAGCGCGGACACGACCCGTGCCGCCTCCTCTACCGTCGGTGCGGTGACGATGACGGGTCGCCCGGCCTCGACGAGCGGGACGATGCTGGGCGCTGCCGTTGCCACCGGATCCGCACCGGTCACCAGATACCGCGATCGGGCTCTCGGAGCAGCGGCCGGCGTTGGGGCGTCATCCGGCCCATTGCCGACCGACCGTGGGACATTGGGAGGGGCACAACGACCAAGCACCGTCGACAGCGGGGCCACATAATGCGTCGAAACCCACCGGACCGTCTGGAGCAGGTCCCGGTCGAAGACCGGCAGATCACCAGACTGTGCCAGGATCGCCTTCAACGGGCGGTCGGGGGATCCCGTCCTCAGACTGGTGACATACCCTTTTACCCTGCGCCCACCGAGCGGAACCCGAACGAGCGAGCCGACCCGAACATCGGAGAGATCGTCGGGAACCTCATAGGCAAACCCGTCGTCGACTGCGAACGACGGCACGTCCGGAACGACCTGGGCGATCCGGGTCAGCTGGCAGCACCTCGGTATGAGCCCGCCTGCCAGCCCTCCACACTTCGGTCGATGAGACGCTCGGCGACCTCGGCTTTGGTCATGAGCTCCCAGGGCTCGGTGGTGCCGTCGGGGAAGACGAGCACGACTTCGTTGGTGTCTCCTCCGAATTCAGACCCAATGGCGGTGACATCGTTGGCGACCAGCATGTCGACGCCGTAACTCCTGGCCTTTTCGATGGCCTTGTCGAGCGAACCGGTCTCCGCGGCGAATCCGACGAGGAATGGGCGATCCGGCATCGCCGCGATCCCAGCAAGCACATTCGGGGAAGCTACGAGCTTGATCTGCGGGGGACCGTCGGTGCGACGGAGCTTGTCGGGTGCGGGGTCTCCCGGGGTGAAGTCGGCAACGGCCGCTGCCATCACGGCGATGTCGGCATCCTCGGCCGCCTTCCACGCGGCATCGGCCATGTCCTGGGCGGTCTCAACCTCGATGACATCGATTCGGGGATGCCGGGGAGCAGGTGCCGTCGTCACCAACGACACTGCGGCGCCGCGGTGAGCCGCGGCCAGGGCGACCGCGTTACCCATTTTCCCTGACGAGCGATTACCGATGAAGCGCACCGGATCGATGGGCTCTCTGGTACCGCCTGCGGTGACGAGGACTTGCCGTCCCGCGAGCGGGCCATCGACGCCGACCAACGCCTCAACGATGACGTCGGGATCGACCATCCGGCCTATCCCGTCGTCTCCACCAGCGAGCGCGCCAATGTCGGGGCCGACCATGGTGTAGCCATCATCGACAAGGGTGGCGATGTTCCGCTGTGTCGCCGCGTGCTCCCACATCTCGGTGTGCATCGCAGGAGCCACGTACACCGGTGCCGTCGATGCCAGGACGGTCGCGGACAATGGATCTTCGCTGAGCCCGGTGGCGAGACGCGATATCGATGCCGCCGTTGCCGGTGCAATAACGATGGTGTCAGCCCAACGGCCAAGTGTGGTGTGTGGGCTGACGTCGTCGCTGCCGAACAGACTGGTGACCGGCGTCACGCCGGTGATAGCCGCCAGCGTCTGGACACCGACGAACTTGGTGGCGGAAACGGTCATCACGACCCGGACCTCCGCGCCATTCTCAATGAGCCGTCGAGCCAGGTACGCCGCCTTGTAGGCGGCAACGCCTCCGGTGATGCCGAGGACGATGCGCCGCCCGGCGAGCATGGCGTTACTCCTCTGGCGGCGCGATCACGACCTTGCCTTCGGCGATCTCTTCGAGCGCGATCGACAAGGGTTTGCGCGACAAGCTGTGAACCTGCGGGGGAACGTAACCGCCCAGACCTTCACCAAGCTGGTTGAAATACGCGTTGATCTCACGGGCGCGCCGCGCCGAGAGCACAACAAGTGCAAAGCGGGACTTGACCTCTTCGACGAGTTCACCGATGGGCGGCTCGGTCATCATTGCTACATCACTCCTCGGTGCGGTCCCCCGGCGCGTCGACGCCGACGCCGGGGGTGTTCGATGGCACCAGTATAGGGACGACCTGGGAAATCGCGGTCTCAAGTTCATCGTTGACTACCAGGTGGTCGAACGATTCCTTGGCGTCGGCAACCTGGCCGGCCGCGACGCCCAACCGTCGTTCGACGTTCTCCGCTGAGGTGTCCCCGCGAGCGCGCAGACGCCGTTCTAGCTCATCCATCGACGGTGGCACGATGAACACCAGCACCGCCTCCGGGTACGCCGCCTTGACCTGGTGTGCTCCCAGATTCTCGATGTCGAGCACGACATTCTCGCCGGCGGAGAGCCGATGGAGTACCGCGCGCCGAGGAGTCCCGTATCGGTTCCCCCCGTACTCCGCCCACTCGAGCAGCTCATCGTCCGCTATCAGACGGTCGAACTCGTCCGGGCCGATGAAGAAGTAGTCCTCGCCCTCGACCTCTCCCGGCCTCGGGGCCCTCGTGGTCGCAGAGACCGAAAAGGATGCACCGGTCTCATGAAGCAGGCCATCGACGACGCTGGATTTGCCGACCCCCGACGGCCCGGAAATCACGAGGAGCGTGCCGCGGTCAGGCGAAGTGATCGAGGAGGCAGACACGCTGTCTGGTACCAAGCCCGCGGATCTTGCGGTTATCGGCGATCTTGCACGCCTCCATCAAACGCATCGCTTTGACCTTTCCCATGCCGGGCATGGCCACCAGCAGCGGATACACCTTGGTGCCGGCGACGATGTCGTCGGCCTCCGCCTCGGTAAAGACTTCCTCGAGTGTCAGCGAACCAGTCTGTAGCAGCGCTTTCATCTCGGCACGCTTGGTGCGCGCCAGCCCGGCCTTTTCCAGTGCCGCGCGACGTTGTTCATCCGTGATCTGAGGAGGTTGCTGTTTCGCCATGGGACGATGGTAACGAGACGCGAGTCGCGAGACCCGATTCACGAGTTCTGAGCGTCGGTTTCGGTGTTCGCCGCCTCTTCGATCGCCGCTGCGGCGACGGCGGGCTCAGGAGCCGCGGTGATCGGCCTACCCACGACGAGATAGTCGGCCCCGGCGGCAATCGCCTCGGCCGGCGCTGCGGTGCGGGCCTGGTCGTCGTCCGCCGATTCGATGCGGATCCCCGGGATGACCCGCACCAGTCCCGGTGCAGCTTCGGCGACGATGGCGACCTCGAGGGGAGACGACACGATCCCCTCGCATCCTGCTCCGGCCGCTACGCGGGCCATCGCCGCGGCGAGCCGAGATGGTTCCGCATCGATCCCAACGGAGGACAGCATGACCTCGTCGAGGGAGGTGAGAACGGTGACCGCCAGGATCCCGCCCTCGGGGTTTCCCTCACGTAGCCCGGTGACCGCGCCACGCAGCATGTCAGATCCGCCGGCGGCGTGTGCGGTCACCCAGCGGGCTCCGTGTCCGCCAAGGCTGCGCGCTGCCGCCTCGACCTGTGAGGGAATGTCGTGCAGCTTGGCGTCGGCGAAAACCGGTCGTCCCAGCTCGGCGAGCTCGCCAATCAGTCGCGGCCCGGGACCGAAGAGGAGACCAAGTCCGATCTTGAACCCGGCAACGTGATCGCGTACCTCGGCTGCCAATGCCAGCGCGGCTTCGCCGGTGGGGAGGTCGAGGGCGACGATCGTCCTCACCATTGATGGGCCCCACCGACCAGCTCCCCCACCGCGCCAACCCCCTCAGCATCCATGTACTCACGGATCGTCGAGACGATTCGCCCGCCCACCCTGGGTCGATTGAAGTGCTCGGTGCCGATGGCAACCGCAGCGGCGCCCGCGAGGAGGTACTCGATCGCGTCCTCGCCCGATCGGATGCCGCCGCAACCAACGATCGGCAGGTCGGGGATCGCCTGTGCCACTTCCCACACACACCGCATGGCGATCGGCTTGAGGGGCGGACCCGAATAGCCGCCGACGATGCCGCTGAGTTTTGGCCGTTTTCGCTCGATGTCGATCCCTGCTCCCCAGACGGTGTTGGTCAAGACGACCCAGTCGGCGCCGGCTTCGGCGACCGCATCGGCAACGCCGACCACGTCGGCGGCGTTTGGCGACAGCTTCGCCCCGACCGGCAGCTCGGTCGCCGCTCGGACCTCACTGACCACCTTGGCTGATGCCCGGGCATCGAGAGCAAAGAGCTTGCCACCGAGGTTGGGACAGGAGAGGTTGACCTCGATGGCGGCAACGCCGGCTTTGGTCAGGCCGCGGGCGACGTCGGCAAATCCGCCGGGGTCCTCGGCCACCGTTGAGCCCCAGACCGCGGTGGGGATCGTTTCGAGGCGGGGACCGAACTCCCTGCTCCACGCCTCAATGCCGGGATTTTGGATCCCGATCCCGTTCAGCATGCCCTGACCCGCGGGGGCGAGCCGTGGTGGCGCCTTGCCGGCCCATGGCTCGGGTGATACCGACTTGGCGACCGCGGCCCCGTAGATGGAGAAGTCGATGACCCGGGCGAAGTCGACCACAGACCCCACCGTTCCCGAAGCGGCGATGAGCGGCGATTGCAGCCGTACCGGCCCCAGTTCGGTGATCAGCGCGGGCATGGCGGTGATCACGCGCTCAGCGCAACCGGTGCGCCGTCTCTGGCGGTGATCGTTCCTGCGAATACGGTTGCCACGACCCGCCCCGTGAGGGTCATCCCCAGGTAGGGCGTGTTGGACGAAAGCGACGCAGTTCGCTCCGGCACCCATTGCTTGGCTGCGTCGAACACCGTGAGATGGCCGGGATTGCCCACGGCAACCGGGCGTCCATGATCGGCCAGACCGGCGATCCTGGCCGGAGCGACGGACATCCGGGCATAGAAGGATGCCGCGTCGAGCGGCGCCACCGTGTTGACGACGGCCGCGGCCCACTCGAGGCCGGTGATGCCATTGGGAGCGTCCTCGAAGGGAACGTCCTTCTCGTGGGCGGCGTGGGGAGCATGGTCGGTGGCGATGGCGTCGATCGTGCCATCGGCGAGACCATTACGGAGTGCCACTCGATCGTCACTGCTGCGAAGTGGCGGCATCATCTTGAAGACCGGATCGGTGCCGGCGACGGCGCCGTCATCGAACGCCAAGTGATGCGGAGTGACTTCCGCCGTCACCGCCAGCCCGGAGGCTTTCGCCGCAGCGATCATCTCGACGGCACCCGCCGTTGAGAGATGCTGCACGTGGTACCGGGCGCCGGTGAGCTTGGCCAGTTGCAGATCACGAGCGATGACGACATCCTCGGCCTGCGGCGGGATGGCGAACATGCCGAGCCGCGAAGACACCGCCCCTTCGTGCATCGAGCCGCCGCCAGCGAGATCCGGGTCGACGGCATGTTGGGCAATCGTCCCTCCCCGGGCAGCGAGATAATCCATCGCCTGGCGCAGGAGGCCGGCGTCGGCAACGGCATCCCCGTCGTCGGTGAAGATCCGCACCCCGGCATCCCACAAATCGTCGAGGTGTGCCAGGTGCTCGCCCTGTCGACCCAGCGACACCGCACCTGCGGGAACCACGTCGACCAGGCCGACCTGTCGTCCCCGGTCGGCGATGAACCGCGCCAGGTGGCCGGCATCGGTAGCCGGGTTGGTGTTCGGCATCGCCACGACCGCGGTATAGCCACCGGCGGCAGCAGCAGCCGATCCGGAAGCGATGTCCTCCTTCCATTCTTGGCCGGGCTCGCGAAGATGCGTATGGAGGTCGACGAACCCGGGGCCGATCCAGGCGCCATCGCACTCGATGACCGCGGCACCGTCGAGCCCCGGGCCGATCTCGGTGATCACGCCGGACTCGATCCGAACGTCACCGCTCACCAGACCGTCCGGCGTGACGATCTCACCCCCGGACAGCACCACGTCACTCACTGTGCTCGCCTCCCATCAGACGGAACAGGACGGCCATTCGCACGGCTACCCCGTTGGAAACCTGCTTGAGGATCAGGCTGCGCTCGTCATCGGCGACCTCGGCGGCAATTTCAACGCCGCGGTTCATCGGGCCGGGATGGAGCACCACCGAGTCCGGTTTCAACCGGGCAAACCGTTCTCGGGTCATCCCGAAGCGCTTGGTGTACTCCGACAACGAAGGAAAGACGGATGCTCCTCCGCGCTCTGCTTGGACGCGAAGCAGATAGACGACATCGAGCTCGGAGATGACATGGTCGAGATCCTCCGTGGCCGAAGCCGGCCAGTCCTCGGCCGCTATCGGGAGCAGCGTGCGTGGCCCGACCATCGTGACCTCAGCGCCGAGGGTCGAGAAGGCAAAGACGTCCGAGCGAGCCACCCGGGAGTGGCGGATGTCGCCGACGATCCCGATGCGGACGCCGTCGAGCGTTCCGAAGCGCTGTCGGATGGTCAGCGCATCGAGCAGCGCCTGGGTCGGATGTTGATGGGCGCCGTCACCCGCGTTGAGCACCGGCTGATCGACCCACTCGGCGATGCGCCACGGTGCACCGGTTGCCTGGTGGCGCACGACCATGGCGTCGGTGCCCATCGCCTGGACCGTGAGGACCGTGTCCTTGAGGCTCTCTCCCTTCTTCAGCGCAGACGTGCCCGGCGAGAACGACATCGTGTCCGCGCTCAACGCCTTGGCCGCCTTTTCGAAGGAGAGCTTCGTCCGGGTCGACGGCTCGAAGAACATCGTCGCCACCGTTTTGCCGCGAAGGGCAGGAACCTTCGGTATTGGGCGGGCCAGTACCTCGACGAAGCTGTCGGCGTCGTCGAGCAGGTCGGTCAGATCTTGGCGACTGACATCCTCGGTGCTGAGAAAGTGGTTCATTACGTACCTCCGGTTTCGATGACGACCCCGTCATGTCCGTCGATCTCGACGACATGAACGGTGACCCGCTCACCGGGAGCGGTTGGCAGGTTCTTTCCGACATAGTCGGGTCGGATGGGGAGTTCGCGGTGACCGCGGTCGACGAGCGCGGCGAGCTGCACCCGGGCAGGCCGGCCCAGATCGGCGAGTGCGTCGAGCGCCGCCCGAATCGTCCTTCCCGTGTAGAGGACGTCGTCGACGAGAACGACCGTGGCTCCGTCGATCTCCGGGACTGCGGTCCTGCCGAGCTCGGTCTTCGGCCTGGTATCCAAGTCATCGCGGTACAACCCGATGTCGAGGATTCCGGTAGGCATCGTTTCGCCCTCGATGGTCTCGATCGCCGCGGCCAGACGCTTGGCGAGCGGAGCCCCGCGGGTGTGGATCCCGACGAGCACCACATCTTCGGCTCCCCGGTTTCTCTCCAGAATCTCGTGTGCGATGCGGGTCAACGCCCGATCGATGTCACCGGGGTCCATCAATCGCCTGGTCATCGGGCGACGAGGTGTCGTTGGCAATCCCCAATGTCGGTCCGAGGGCCGGGGGGTCGAACCGTCGTCGCGGACCTGTCCTTTGCTCCCCCCTCAGGGGGGAGTCCTGACCGAAGGGAGGGGAGGGGGGTCGAACCGTGGTCGCGACAACGCTTTGACCCCCTCCGCCTCGCTGCGCTCCGCACCTCCCCCTGAGGTGTCGCATGTCGCGACAGTGCGACAATCGGGGGCTCACCGCCGCGACGTTCTCTTTGCTCCCCCCTCAGGGTGTCGTGTTTCGCGACAGTGCAACGACCGTTGGGCTCATCGCCGCGGCGTTCTCTTTGCTCCCCCCTCAGGGGGGAGTCCCGCCGCAGGCGGGGAGGGGGGTCAAACC
>CAXMOP010000062.1:0-77572 GCA_964195155.1 uncultured Kiloniellales bacterium
GGCGGGACTCCCCCCTGAGGGGGGAGCAAAGAGAACGCCGCGGCGATGAGCCCAACGGTCGTCGCACTGTCGCGAAACACGACACCCTGACGGGGGGAGCAAAGAGAACGCCGCGGCGATGAGCCCAACGGTCGTCGCACTGTCGCGAAACACGACACCCTGACGGGGGAGCAAAGGACGGGTCCGCAACCACGGTTCGACCCTGGACCGTCGCGAAATGCCTCCCGCTGATGAGGGGGAGGCAAGGAACAGAAGTCCTACTCAGCCGACTCGAAGCGGTGGAAAGTCGGTAACGAGCCCCTCGGCCTCGATCTGGTGCACCTCCGTCGATGAGGGCAACCCGCGTAGTTGGTGTCGACCCAGGTCGCGGAACTCGATCCCGAGCTCCGCGCATTCGGCGGCTTCCAGCGTCTCGCCGGTGACGAGGATCTGGCCTCCGTGGCCTGCGGCGCAGAGCCTGGATGCTTCATTCACCGGCAGACCGACGTAGCCGCTGCTGGTCATCGTGATGTCGCCGGTGTGGATGCCGGCCCGTACCAGCACATCAGCGTCGCCGGGCCATGATCGAGCCATGAGCCCTCGCTGGAAGGCGACAGAGGCCCCGATGGCCTGCTCGACGTCCTCGAACACGGCGAAGTACTCGTCGGCTCGCACTTCGACCTCGCGGCCCCCGGACTCGGCAACCGCTTTGCCGATGACGGTTCGAACGTCGCCGAGCAGCTCCTGGTAGGAGTCGCCGAGCGCGGCCAGCAGGCCGGTGGAGCCCTCGATATCGGTGAACAGCAGGGTCACCCTCCCGCTCGGGAGGTCGGTTGCGGTCGATCGCTTTCGCTCAGATTTGATCTGTCCGGTGATGAAGCCGACCGGCACGATGCCGTACCGCTTGGCGGCGTTGAGGAGCCGGGTGCGCGCCCGCTCCCGGCCGGCGTCGTCCTCGAAGTGCACCCGTTCGAACCGAGAAAGTGCGTTGCGCACATGGGACTCGTCGTTGATCGGCAGCCGCCGTTTCCCCGCGGAGTCGATATAGGCGAACGCACTGTCCGGTAGCTTCGCCCGCTCGCTCGTGGTCAGCTTCGCCATGCCGCGATTCTATGGGCCCGCAGCAGCACAGATGACGCTGCCAGCCCAGGGCCGGTAGCGTTATGTATGACGCTGCGAGCCCGCGGAATGGTCACTTTTGACAGCCGGGGGACCAGAAAGTGCTGCGACTGCGAACCACATCGCGGCGGATTTCATCCCCACACCGCGGACATGGCTCTCCCTCCCTGCCGTATGCCGAGAGCTCGGCGATGTACTCGCCCGAGCGGCCGTCCGGGAGCAGATAGGCGAGGTCGTCGAGGGTGGTTCCGCCGGCCTCGATCCCGGCGCCGAGCACATCGTGGAGGGCAGTGAGCAGGCGATCGAGTTCGTCGTCATCGAGCGAACCTCCGGGCCGGTGGGGGCCGATCCCGGCGGTGAAGAGGGCCTCGTCCGCGTAAATGTTGCCGACCCCGGCGATGATGCCCTGGTCGAGGAGGAGGGCCTTGATCGGTGCGGTGCGGTTCTGGAGGCGATCGCTCAGCTCGGTGACCGAAGGTGGGTCGCTCCAGGCGTCCGGCCCGTGGACCGCGAGCGTGTCGAGCTCCTCCTGTGTGGCCACCATCGTGTAGCCGAAGGTTCGGGGGTCAATGAACCGCAATTCCAAGCCTTCATCGAGGGCGACCCGCACGTGGGTGTGCGCCGGGATCTCGTCGTCTGGGCCCGCAACGGTCAGACGACCCGACATCCCGAGATGGACCAGCCAGACGAGGTCACCGTCGAGAAGGATGAGCAAGCGCTTGCCGTGTCTCCCGGTGCCTTCGATCCGGCGGCCTACGAGTCTCGCCGTGAAGTCCGATTGTTGCTCTTGACGGCGCAGCATCCGGTCTCGCGTCACCGACACATCGGTGACCGTGCGCCCAACGACCAGCGGGTGGATGAGGCGGCGGGTGGTCTCAACCTCTGGGAGCTCGGGCATCGTTGCTGGTCACGGCCCGATCTGGTGGTCGATATCGTCCGGCGACTCAGCGGTTTCGCGATTCGGTGCCACGGCCCTCGGGTTGTTGTGGAAGTCGATCCGGCGGTGTGACAGATCGCAGAACGGCTGATTCTGGCTGGCGCCGCATCGGCAGAGGGTGAAGCGCGGTCCTGCGGTGAATAGCTCGCCCCGAGCGTCGCGCACCTCCACGTTGCCACGAATCATGAGCGGCCCGTTTGGCCATGGCACAACAGTCGTCTCGCTTGGACTCTGCTCATCGGGCTGACCGTCGGTCCGGTGGTAGGTAAGGGCACCGGTGGGGCATCGCTCCACAGTCGCTGCGATCTCATCGACTGTCGCGCTGTCGACGCTGATCCATGGTCGTGCCTGGACGTCGAAGACCGCCGGCAAAGCGTTGAGGCAGATCGCGGTGTGGATGCACAGCTCCGAGTTCCACTGGACCTGGATCGCGTCGGTTTGGTATGAGCGCTTGACCATCAGGCGCCGACCATAGTGACTCGTTAGCATCGCCCGATGCGCGCCGCACGACTGCTCCTTGCCGGCGCTCTGTTGGTCTCCGTTGCCGCCTGCGACGGTGCGAATGAGGAGGTCAGCGGGTCGGTTGCCAAGCTCGACCGGATGGCCCTGTCCCAGTCGGCCGTCGTAACCGTGGAGCTTCGTGACACGTCGCTGGCTGATGCACCGGCTGAGACCCTCTCGACCGATGTCATCGAGCTCGGCGGAAACCAGCTCCCGGTGCCCTATCTCCTTTCCTACGACCCGAGCGACATCGATGAGCGACACACCTACACGGTCTTTTCGAGAATCGAGGATGGCGGCCAGTTGCTCTACATCACCGACACCGCCTACCCGGTGATCACTCGTGGCAATCCGACCGAGGACGTGGAGGTCGTTGTCGTGCGGGTCGGCGGCGGTTGATCACACCCAGCCGGTGATCGACCAGAAGTGACCGTCCGGGTCTCGAAAGTGCGCAGCGTGCAGTGTTCGACCGTCTTGCTCCATGACGGGTCGCAGCTCGACCTCGAACGGGACGCCGCGCTCGGACATGGCCTCGTGCGTGGCGGCGACGTCGTCGACCTCGAGGGCGATCTCTGTCGTCGTCTCGTCCGGCGGCTCATCGGGATTGGCGTTGAGCGCGACGCTGATCGACCCCCCGTCGAAGAACGCGAAGACCGGCGACTCGGACACGAGCTTCAATCCGACCTGGTCGCGATAGAAGGCGATGGACGCCGGAAGGTCCCTGACACGGAGAATCACGTTCGAGACTTTCACACGGTCACGCTAGAGCGGGCGGTGCGCTTAGGTAGGGAGTCGTGAAGTGTGTTGCGATTGCCCTTTTGGTCGGCCTCGTCGGTGCCGCATGTAGCACACCGGTGGATGAGACGACGTCCGCGTCGGCCGCCGAGCAGCCGTCGACGACCATCGCCATCGGCGACGAGATGGTGACCACGTCGAGCATCGAGATGGCGCCATCCGAGCTGGCGGCATTGCCGCTCGCTGCCACCCCATCTCAGGCCGAGGGTCCGTACTACCCGGTCGAGCGCCTCGCCGATCAGGACCACGACCTCACGGCAGTGGACGGCCTTGCCGCAGTTCCAGCCGGCAACATCCTGATCGTCAACGGAACGTTGCTGACCAGTGAGGGTGCGCCGGTCGCCGGGGGCGTCGTCGAGATCTGGCAGACCGACGCCAGCGGCATCTATCTGCATCAAGACGACCCGGGCGTCGCCGACCGCGACCCCTTCTTCCAGGGCTCGGGCGCGGCAACCGCCGCGGAAGACGGTTCGTGGTCATTCCGCACCATCGATCCCGGCTACTACGAGCCGCGACCCCGCCACATCCACGTCAAGGTTCACGTAGACGGCAGGCCGGTCCTGACGACGCAGATCTACTTCAGCGACGACCCGCAGGCTGCCGGCATCGATGAACTGCTCGTCGCCACGATCCGGCCTGGCACGGATGAGGATGGCGCTGCATTGCTCGTTGCCGACTTCCGCATCGTGCTCCCGGCTGCGTGAGCCTCTAGTACAGGAACATCGGCTTGCCGAGGACATTGCGCACCTTGGGCCGATATTCATCGACGTCGTAGAGCTCGTCGACGTCGACCCGGCGCTCACCCTCCCCGGTGACCTCGAGCGGGACGTGGGTGTAGGTGCCGCCATCGAGCGCCACCATCCGCCCCGACTTCCCGTCCATCACCAGGTTGGCAGCCATCACCGCGTAGTTCGTCGCGACCATTAGGTCCAGCGAGTCTGGCGGACCCGACCGCATCAGGTAGGCGACCGGCTGGTAGAGGACGCCCTGGCCGGTGGCCTCCTTGAGCACCTCCGCAGTGACGTTCCCAATGCCGCCCAGTTTGCGGTGCCCGTAGGGGTCTGCTTCCCCGGACAGCTGCACGTCTCCTTCCGTCATGCGCGCCCCCTCCGAGATCGTCATCATGGCGTAGTGGGATGGGTTGGCCTCCTGATCGGCGACGAGTAGCTTCGCCAACCGCTCCGGGTCGAACGGCACCTCGGAGATAATCGCTCGATCGACCCCGGCCAGATAGGCCGTGATCAGCGATGTTTCGCCGCTGTATCGGCCGAACAATTCGACGACTGCGATGCGCTCGTGTGACCCGGCCACGGTGCGCAGGCTGTGAACGGCCTGGATCCCGCGGGTGATTGCGGTCGAAAATCCGATGCAGTAATCGGTTCCGTGGACGTCGTTGTCCATGGTCTTCGGGATGGCTACCACCCGCACCCCTTCCTCGTGGAGTCGCAGCGCGTAGGACAGCGTGTCGTCACCCCCGATCGCGATCAGCATGCCGATCTGCTGGCTTTCGAGCACCCGCCGCACGTGCGGGGTCAGGTCGTGAGGGCCCTCACCGCTGAATCCGGTCAAAAAATCGGGCAGGTCGGCTTCAGCCACCCGACCCGGGTTGGTCCGGGAGCTGTGCAGGAAGGTGCCACCGGTCCGGTCGACGGTCCGAACCGTACCGGCGTCAAGTGGCAGCAGGTTGGCCTCGATGCTTTTTGGGTCGTCGAGATTGGTAAACGCGAGACCCGCCCAGCCGCGGCGGATGCCGACCGCCTCGTTGCCTTCGGCCACGACGCGGTTCACCACGGCCTTGATTGCCGGGTTGAGCCCGGGTACATCCCCGCCGCCGGTAAGCACACCGATCTTCATGACCTGAGCGTACTTTCTCCCGTACCTGACACGGCGCGCGATCTATTCCGTAGGATGAGGGGGTTGGCAAGGAGGGAGCACGTGGCCCAGCAGCCGATCGAGATGATCCTGCTGCGTTTGTGGGCCAGTTATATCGCCGTCCCGATGTGGATCACCGACAGCGACGGCAACCTCGTTTTCTACAACGAGCCCGCCGAGGCGCTCGTAGGGAGACGGTTCGATGAGGCCGGCGAGATCAAGGCCGCCGATCTCGCCAGCGTGTTCGTTACCTCGGATCTGAACGATGAGCCGCTGCCGGTCACCGAGATTCCCACCTGGGTTGCACTGACAGATAGGATCCCCGCGCACCGCAAGCTCAGATTCCGTGCCTTCGACGGGTCGTGGCGAAACATCGAACTCAGCGCACTTCCCATCGAGGGCCAGGGGGGCAGGCTGCTCGGATCGCTGTCGGCATTCTGGGAAATCGAGAAGGAAATCGAGAAGTGAGAGTCACCCTGTGGGGCACGCGCGGCTCGGTGGCGCGAGGTGGGATGCAAACCGTTCGATACGGCGGTGACACCTCCGTCGTCGAGGTCGAGGGATCCGATGGGACACGGCTCATCCTCGATGGGGGTTCCGGCCTGATGCGGGTGACACCGGGACTCGGCAGTTTCTGCGAGCGGATCGACGTGCTGCTCACCCACCTGCACATGGATCACATCCAGGGACTCGGCTTCTTCTACCCGTTGCGTGATCCCGATATCCAGACACACATCTACGGCCCGGTTTCGACAACGATGGGTCTTGGTGACCGACTGGCTCGATACCTGTCACCGCCGCTGTTCCCGGTGCGGTTGCGGGACCTGCAAGCCATGCACCTGCACGACGTCGAGCCGGGTTCCTTCGAGATCGGATCGTTCACCATCACCGCTGATCTGATCGTCCATCCGGGGCCGACGCTCGGCTACCGAATCGAAGAGAACGGTTCGGCGCTGGCCTATTTGCCCGACCACGAGCCGGCGCTTGGGCATCAGGAGTTTCCGGCCGCGTCGGAGTGGACTTCCGGGTTCGACCTGATGCGCGATGTCGATCTTCTGATCCATGATGCCCAATACACCGATGAGGAGTACGAGGGACGGGTCGGCTGGGGGCACAGCACGCTTGGCCAGACGGTTGCCCTTGCATCGCAGGCGGGCGTGAAGACCCTGGTGACATTCCACCACGACCCGGAACATTCCGACGAGATGCTGGATGCCTTGCTCCAGGAGGCCCTCAAGAAGAAGCCTGCGCTCGAGTTGGTGCCCGGCCGCGCCGGGTCGGCGTTCGAGCTCTAGGGACTGACAACGGTGGCGTTGCTCGTGGTAGTCGTGGTCGGGTCGGTGCCCGACGAGAAGGCGCCGGCGATCACGGCGAAGACGATGGCGGCGCAGACGTTCCTACGCATCGGCATCTCGCTGCCAGCGCAGCCAGTCGAGGTGGCGACGCGCCTCGGCTTCCTCAGCTGCGGAAAGCGGATCGCCCTCGTAGGTGAGGGTTCGCTGCGATGGCCGGTTTCCTGGTTCTGGGCCCAGCGGATGGTCGAGCGCGGTCGTTAGTGCCTGATCCAGGCGCGCCAGCGCCCAGCGGATGTCGCCGATGGTGGCACTGAGGTCATCCTCGATTGTGGACAGAGCGGCGCGAAATCCGGGGCGGGCGGCGATGTGTGCGGCCCGGCCGGCTTCGTTGAGTTCGACCAGCGTGGACCGGCCGTCGGCCGGGTTGTCCTTGCGCACGAGGTGGCCGCGCTCTTCGACCCTCCCGAGGAGCTTGGACGCAGTTGCAACCGAGGCGGCCATGCCCGCGGCGACCTCTGAGATCGTCCGCGGGCCCTGGGTCTTCAGGTAGGAGTAGAGAGCGAACTCCGTACCGGTGAGTTCCTGGTCGTCGAGCGAACGCTCGACAAGTTCGTCGGTCAGGTACGCGACGCGGTGCACGTCGAAGAGAAGAGACAGTTTGCTGTCGAGCGGTGCCATAGAAACTCACCCTAGCAATAAAAATAGTTGCATACGAAAGTAAAAGGCAGTTGCTAGCTTCAGCCCATGAACGTTCTCGTCACCGGCGGGCATGGGACTTTGGGTCGGCTGCTCACGCCTCGGCTCCAGGCTGCGGGGCACTATGTCGTGGTGGCGTCGCGCAAGGAACGGACCACACCCGAGGGGACGAAGTCGATCGTCCTTGATCTGTCATCCGGGACACTGGCCGACGACACCTTCGACGGGGTCGATGCGGTGGTTCACACAGCAACCAACGCCGGGCGATCAAAGACCGTCGACGTCACCGGAACTCAGTTGCTGATCGGGGTGGCGGAGCGCGCCGGGCTGGACCATTTCGTCTACATCTCGATCGTCGGCATCGAGGACCATCCCTTTGCCTACTACCGGTCCAAGCTGGAGGCCGAGCGCCTGATCACCGATGGCGCGACGCCCTCGACCATCCTCAGGGCGACGCAGTTCCACCAGTTCCTGGACCGGATCTTCGGGTCGTTTGGCCCGATCATCCCGGTCTTCAACGGCTTCGAATGGCAGGTGATCGATGGTGGAGCGGTCGCCGACCGGTTGGTGGAGCTGATCGATGCCGGCCCTCAGGGCCGCGTCGAAGACCTCGGTGGCCCACGAAGCGAGCCGATGCACGACATGGCCCATTCCTGGAAGGAGGCAGCCGGTTCCGGGAAGCCGATCATGCCCGTTCCGGTGTTCGGGAAGTCGGCAAAGGCGTTTCGGGCCAACATCCACCACACGCCCAGCCGTCTCGTCGGGACACCGACCTGGGACGACTATCTGGCAACCACGTACCCGCGATGACTCACAGGATCTGGTTGATGTCCGACAGAGCCCGTGCGGCTCCGGTGAGAACGGCACCCGCGGTGCTGCCGTAGCCGGCGATGAGGATCAGACGGCTGGGGCGCTCCTCGGGTCGGGCGACCTTCGCTGCCCGGTAGGCCACAGTGCTCAACACCATGCCGATCACGAAGAGGCCCATCAGGCGCGGCGGCTGACACTCGCAAACGCTGGCCGAGAAGAGGTTGATCAGGAGGAGGAGGAGGAACAGGACGCCGCCCATCACGAGGGCGATATAGCCGGGAACCGAATCGATCGGCCTCGCCTCGTCGACCGCAGGGAGCCGCCGGCCCAGCGGGCCGAGCGCGGCATAGAGGACCACGCCGAACGCGACATACAACACCACCACCATGATCACGTTGCGCGGGTCGTTGCCGAGGATGAAGAAGTCGACGTTCTCCGGGTCGAGAATCGCGATACTCGATGTGGCGAGCAGGAAGGCTCCGTAGACCACACCCCGCAGGGGCCCTGCCCACGCCAACCATGGCTCGGAGATGGTGTAGATGACCGCCCCAACGCCTCCCGCGAAGATCCCGATGAACACGATGAATACAACGCTCCCCCCGAAGGTGATCTCCCCGACGACGGCACCGTTCTCCGTCACTGCGCCGGCGCGATCTGGTGCGAAGACGGCAGCGAGACGCATGAACAGTCGCCCTCCGACTCCGCCGACCAGAAACCCGGCGATGACCCCGGCGATGCCGATGATCGCCATGTGCCGGATGGACGTGGCGAGCGTCAGCTGATCCCACGTTGAAGGGTGTAGGGCGCTGCGGGTGCTCACCTTCGAGAACCTACACCGCGAGAGTCCACCAGTCAGGTGAGGTCGATCGCCACCGGAAGCGCCGTGTCCCGCCAATTCGAGAGATCGTTCTCCTTGCGCGGCTGATACTTCTCGAAGACGAGCTGGCGAGCGATGGCGAGCTCGTCTTGTGCGGTGATGGCGCGTCCTCGTCCGCTTCGCTCCGTCGATCCGATCCTTACTTTGGCTTCACCGTTTGCCAGGAGGTTGCGGACCCAGTCGGCCCGGTCGCCGCCACCGGAGAGCAGGTAGATCGTGCCATTGGCCGCTGCGAACCAGATCTCGATCGTGTGTGGCTGCCCGGTCACGCGGCCCGTCGTCGTCAGATACCCAAATACTTCATCGCTCATGTACGACACCGTAAGGCTTCAACCGTGCTTGAAGTCAAGCGCTCTGGAACATCTCCACGAGCTCGTCGATGGACAACGAACGGCCGTTCGCTTCAAGCCGCTCGTACGCGTCGTCCCCAAGCTCTTGGCGGGCCGTTGTCACCACGACGAGCAATCCGCCCACGATCGGGAGCAGTCGACGCCACAGCAGAGCCTTTGCCGAAACTACGCCCTCCGGTGGGACCTTTTGCGCATCAGGCACTATCTCCAGCCTCCCCGGCCACCCTACTGCGCCGGTCTTGATCGCCGGATGCGTCGCATCGGGCTGATACCAACCACGAAGATGGCTTCGGCGGCGGCGTGTTTGCAGCCCGATCGGATGGTGGCTGAGATGGCTACCGCACCACTTCTCAGGGTATGGTCAGCAAATTAGCAAGAGAGGATGTCATGGCTGAGCTCGAGACCGACTTTCCGCATCTCAACCCGGACGATCCGACGAAGGACATCTGGCGGATCCCCAAGGAAGACTTGCAGGGCGACCGGCCTCCCGGACTCATCGATCTGCAGCGCTACCCGCTGGGCCTTGGTCCGTCTGGCATTGCCACGTTCCTGCAGCGGCCGGTGGCGTTGACGCCGGCCGACCTCAAGGCGGCAGATGTTGACGTGGCGATGGTGGGCGCCGGGCTCGACTTCTCCGGCGGGATGCGGGGCGCCGCCTATGGCCCGCGGGCGTTGCGTGCCAACGACATGTACCTGCCCAACGTGGCCAGCGGGTTGCCGCACAGCCACGTCATGGTGGACGCCCTGGCAGAGTTGGTCATCGCCGACTACGGCGATGCCGCCATCGATTTCGAGAGTACCCACCGCTCGATCGAGCCGGTGCGGGGCATCGTCCGCGAGATCGCTGAGGCGGGGGCGATCCCATTCGTCGTTGGCGGCGATCATGCGCTCATGTACCCCGACGTGGCAGCGATCGCCGACATCTACGGCAAGGGCAAGGTTGGGGTCATCCATTTCGACGCCCACTACGACGCGGCCAGTTTCGGTCTCGGCCACAATCTGACCCACGGATCACCCGTTCGCCGCCTCTTCGAGCAGGGCTACGTCAACGGCAACAACTTCATCCAGGTGGGCCTCCGCGGCTATACACCAGGAGCAGACGACTTGGCGTGGATGCGGGACCAGGGCTTCCGCTACCACTTCATGGCCGAGGTCGAGAAACACGGCTGGGAGCAGGTCATGGAGCGTGCGATCACCGAGGCCGCCGAAGGCACCGACTATCTCTATCTCTCGCTCGACATCGACGTGCTCGATCCGGCCTACGCCCCGGGTACGGGGACCCCGGAGCCGAATGGCCTCACCCCACGAGAGTTGTTCCCGCTGCTTCGCCGACTCGGCGCCGAGACCAATCTGGTTGGCATCGAACTAGTGGAGCTCAATCCGCTGGTCGACCCCACCTACGTAACCGCGCTGGTCGCCAACCGCTGCGCTCGAGAGATCCTCACCGGGATGGCGGTGCGCAAGAAGGGCATCACCGAGAAGCACTACCTGGCGCCCGAAACCACCGATCACGGACAAGGGTGATACGGCGAGAATCGCAATTGGAGAGAGCGCGGACGCGTCGATCAGGTTGCGGCCAGGACGGTCTTGAACAATGACGAGTGCCCTGAGCCGCCGCTCGCGTCAGTGTTGCGGTGACTCGGCTCCTCCAGTCAGCGCCGGCACGCTGGAGGATTGCTCAACGGACACCTAGGTCGTCGCTAAGACCGGTCAGCTCAGCGCTGAAGGTCCATAGCTCGCGTGCCGTCGCCGCATCGGTCGCCTCGGCCGAGGGTTCGAGCAGGCGGCGCCGGAAGAAGTAGCCGCCGCTGAGCCCCGCCAGCTCCGGCGCTGAAACCAACCAGGCGACGGTATCCGCCCCAACCGCCGGGGTCGCCGCCTTGAGGTTGAGGACGGGCATGACCATCCGTTCCCCGAGGTTGCGGGGCCGGAACAGGCGGCTACGGAATGTGCCGGGATGAGCAGCGTTCGTCGTCACCGCGCTGTCTTCGAGCCGCCTTGCCAGCTCGGCGTTGAACAGCAGATTTGCCAGCTTTGAGCGGGCGTAGGCCTCGAATCGCTCGTAGGGAGCGGAGGGCTCGAGGGCCTCCGCATCCCACGTGATCGTGCGATGCGCTTCGGAAGCGACGATCACGACCCGGCCCTCATGGCTGCGCGCGAGCGTTGGCAGGAGCAGCCGAGTGAGCAAATACGGAGCCAGGTGGTTCACCGCGAATGTGAGCTCGACGCCGTCTCCATTCGCAGACCACCGATCGAAGACCGCTGCGGCGTTGTTGATCAGGACATCGAGGCGGTCGAAGCGGGACTGAACCTCGGTTGCGAGCTTGCGCACTGCGGCTTGAGAGGACAGATCCGCCGCTGCTTCATGGAGGTCGGCTGTCGGCACCGCAGAGGCAATGTGCACGCGTGCCGCGGCGGTGGCTCTCCGACTCGGTCCGTGGATGATCACGGTGGCGCCGGCCCCGGCGAGTTGCGTAGCGCTGGCCAGACCGATGCCTGAAGTGGCTCCGGTAACGAGCACGGTGCGGTGATTGAGATCTCTCGTCTCGCCCAAGCGGCCCTCCCGAGGTGCTCCGGCAGACTATCGGCCTACTCCTTTCGATGCCAGGCGACCTGAGCTCGATCCGCCATGCGTTACGCCAGAACGTTGTGAATGTCTTCTCAAAGTAGGTCTTTTGCCTCTAATCGGGCTGCATTCACGGTCATACGGTGCAATAGATGCAAGAAAGGCAGCAGATGACCGTGCAGGAGAGGCAATACCTGACCGCATTCGACGTCACCCGGCTGCTGCGGATCGACAAGTCCACGGTGTACCGGATGGCGGAGGACGGACGGTTGTCCGGCGTGAAGGTGGGCCGCCAGTGGCGGTTCCCCGCCGGGGAGCTGGCGCGAGCCTTCGGCATCGACCTCTCATCCGCGGCGGGCACGACCGGAAGCGATCCGCACCGCGCCGAGGCACTGACCTCCCTCTTCGCAGATCTCTACGGAGTGATGGCGGTGGTCACCGACCTCGACGGCCGGCCCGTGACGCGGGTATTCAATCCGAGCGACTACTTCAGCGTTATCGATCAAGACCCGGCAGCGCTTGGCGCTTGCATCGGCGAATGGCGGTCACACGCCATGGATCACGAGCTGCAGCCGAGCCTCCGGCCGAGCCACTTCGGGTTCCTGTGTGCGCGGGCATACATCCGCAGTGGGTTTGAGCTGGTCGGCATGGTGATCGCGGGGGGCGTTGCTCCTCGAGAGTGGCCACCCAGCCCGACCGGGCTCGAAGAGATCGCCGCCGGCATAGGCGTCGCTCCCGGGGAACTCGAGGTCGCCGCCGACAGCGTGCCCCGGCTCGATACACGGGAGACCCAGGCGATGCTCGCCGGGCTGAGCACGTTGGCCAGACACCTTTCCCCAGATCAGAAACCAGCAAGGAGTACCTCATGAGAAAGCTCGTCGTCCTCGGTGCCGGCACCGCAGGCACAACCCTGGTCAACAAGCTGCGCCCCAAGCTCGCCGATGACGAGTGGGAGATCACCATCATCGACCAGGCGCCCGACCACCTCTATCAGTCGGGGTTCCTCTTCATCCCCTTCGGCACCTATCAGCCAGAAGAGGTGATCAGGCCGAGGCGGGACTTCATCCCCGACGGCGTCGACTACCGCGAAGCCGCCGTCGAGCTGATCGAGCCCGAGGACAACCGGGTGACGCTGGCCGACGGCACCGACCTCGGCTATGACGTCCTGGTCATCGCCACCGGCACCCATCCTCGGCCCGACCAGACCCCTGGGCTGGATGGGGACGAGTACGGCAAGACGATCCACGACTTCTACAGCCTGGAGGGCGCCACCGCCCTCGCCGATGCGCTGGAACGCTTCGACGGCGGCAGACTGGTGGTGAACCTCATCGAGCTGCCCATCAAGTGCCCGGTGGCTCCCCTCGAGTTCACCTTCCTCGCAGAGGCCCACTTCCGTGAGCGCGGCATGCGTGACCGGGTCGAGTTGGTCTTCGTCACCCCGCTCGACGGTGCCTTCACCAAGCCGATCGCTTCGGAGCGGCTGGGCAGCATGCTCGACGAGCGCAAGATCCACCTGGAGACCGACTTCTATTTAGAGCGGGTCGACCCTGAGGCCAAGATGCTTGTCTCCTACGACGAGCGCGAGGTTCCCTACGACCTGCTGGTCACCGTTCCGGTCAACATGGGCGCCGACTTTGTCGCCCGCTCCGGGCTCGGTGACGAGCTCAACCACGTCTACGTCGATCCGGGCACGTTCCTGGCCAGGGACCACGACAACATCTTCGCCCTCGGCGACGCAGCAAATCTGCCGACCTCCAAAGCCGGTTCATCGGCACACTTCTCGGTCGACGTGTTCGTCGACAACTTTCTCCGATTCGCGGACGGCGAGGAGATGGAGGAGCGATTCGACGGCCACGCCAACTGCTTCGTCGAGTCGGGCGATGGCAAGGCGCTGATGATCGACTTCAACTACGACACCCAGCCCCTGCCGGGCAAGTACCCGGTGCCCGGTGTCGGCCCGTTCTCCCTGCTCGAGGAGACCACCGCCAACCATTTGGGAAAGATGGCGTTCAAGTGGACCTACTGGAATGTCCTGCTCCCCGGACGATATCTACCGCTTCCGGCCCACATGTCGATGGCCGGCAAGCGCCAAGAACCAGAAACCAACCAACCAAACACCCAAGGAGGTGCCTGATGACGGTGGCGGCAATCGCCGGCAAAGAAGTCCACGTCGACGACGAGGGCTTCCTCACCGAATTCGACGAATGGAACGAAGAGCTGGCGAGCGAGCTTGCCGGGAACATCGGGATGGATGAGCTCAGTGAAGACCACCTCAGGGTGATCACCTTCCTGCGCGACGACTACGCCGAACAGGGCGAGACGGCGACCCTGAGGAGGGTCTCCACGGTGGGCGGCATCCCGACCAAGGAGCTCTTCGTGCTGTTCACCAAGAAACCGGCCAAGAAGATGGCCTACGTCGCCGGCCTGCCAAAGCCGGTCGGCTGCATCTGAGAGGAGACAGAGTGACAACTACCGAAACCGCACCGGCCGTCGTTCCGGACTTTGGGGATGATGCGGAGGATCGCAAGATCGCCTTCATCTGCTCGAAGGGAAACCTGGACATGGCGTATCCGGCGCTGATCATGGCCAACGGTGCCGTATCCGAGGGCGTGGAGACCCATATCTTCTTCACCTTCTGGGGCATGGACATGATCAACAAAGGAACGCAGGACGACCTGCAGTTCACCATGCTGGGCAACACGGCAATGCACATCCCGAACTCCGACAAGCACATCCCCCAAGGCCTCGGTGGCCTTCCCGGCATGACCGGGTACGCCACCAAGATGCTGAAGCAGCAGATCGCCGATCAGGGCGTTCCCGAGGTCCCAGAGTTCTTGGCCATGCTGCACGACATGGGCGTCCAGCTGTGGGCGTGCAAGATGTCGGTCGACATGATGGGCCTGGACAAGGACGACATGATGGACGAGGTCGAGGGCATCATCAACGTCAACGACTTCATCGAGCTGGCCGATGGCGCCCAAATCATCTTTGTGTAGAGGCGGATCTGATGCATGAGTATCACGAACTGATCGAGTCGCTCAAGCCGCCAACCCGGGCGCTGCGTGCGGGGATCCCAGAGACCTGGAGAGGCTTCTCCGATATGCATCGCAGCGCAGTTGCCGACGGGGCACTTTCCGCAAAGGTGAAGGAGCTGATCGCTCTCGCCATCGCCACAGCAAATGGCTGTGACGGGTGCATCGCCTATCACGCCCGGGCGGCGGCGAAGCATGGTGCCACCGAGAAGGAAACTGCTGAGGCCCTCGGCGTGGCCTTGCTCATGGCCGGCGGACCCGCCTCCGTCCACGGGCCCCGTGCCCTCGCAGCGTTCAACGAGTTCAACGCGTCGCCGAGGCGAGTGGCTGCCGACCGGCTCGACGCTGTTGCGCCGGCCGATGGCTATCGGCCGGGAGGACGATGAATGCCGTGTGTAGGGTCGAGGATTGACGAAGGGAGAGGCCATGCTCGGCTGGGTCGAAAATATTGAGAAGCTCACCAGGGACAACACGAACTTTCGGACGGTCGTCTACACGGGAGAACACCATCAGCTCACCGTGATGTCGGTTCCTCCGGGAGGCGAGGTCGGCTGGGAGGCCCACCCACAGTTGGACCAGTTCCTGCGGCTAGAGCAAGGAAAGGCCAGGGTCGACTTCGGCGTTTCGAGTGACGGGGTCGATGAGAGTCATGAGATCGAGGACGACTGGGCGCTCATCGTGCCGGCCGGGGTGTGGCACAACGTGGTCAACACCGGTGAGGAGGACCTCAAGCTCTACTCAATCTATTCCCCGCCCGAACACGCAGATGGCACGGTGCATCGAACCAAGGCCGAGGCCGATGCCGCCGAGCACGACCACTGACGCTACGTGCGCTTGTTCGGGCGAGGGAGCCGGCTCGGCGTCGCATCACCTCATAGGAAGAGTCATGTCCAGAAGGGAGAGTTGCCGTGGATAGCGAGATCGGGTCTGTCCCGGAAGTCGATGGGGTTGCACACCGGAAACTCCTCGTCGCCATGTTGCATACCCTGGCCGGGCCAACGGCCTTCGATCACCTCTACCAACTGGCCGAGGAGTAACCCACCGAGTTTCATCTGATGATGCCAATCCTGCGGCCCGACTATGAGCTGACCTGGGACGAAGCCCAGGCACGAAGGGACGCCAACGATCGTCTCGCCATCATGCTCGAGTTCATGGACCAGGCTGGCCTTACGGCCACCGGAGAAACCCGAACCGAGTCGCCACCTGAAGCCCTCCAGCTCGTGGCCACGGGCTCTGCGGGTCCCTTTGATGGCGTTGTGGTGGTGTGGCGGCAAAAGAAACACCGGTTGCTCTTCCAGGGAAAGGGCAAACGGTTCGAAGAGGCCCTGGGCATCCCGGTCCATGCAGTACACGCCGATCCTCCCATCCGGCACAGCAACATTGAGGATCCCGACGAGTTGCGTGAGATCTTCGAAGAGCACGCCCGCACCAAAGGTTGGACGCCTCACTGATGGCCGCTCGGTGTTCGCGACGGCCGCTTCACCGGTAACAATCGTCCAGTTCCTGCGGCTAGAGCAAGGGACCGCCCGGGTCGACTTCGGAGTGAAGGGTTGATGAGAGTCATGAGATCGAGGACGATTGGGCGCTCACCGTGCCGGCCGGGGTGTGGCACAACGTGGTCAACACCGGGCAGGAGGACGAAGAACAGCTGCAGAGAGCCCGACCAACCCACGAGGCTCCAGCCGGACGGCTGATGCCCGGAGGCCAAGGGGCCGAAAGCCTCTTTGCTCGTTTGGTATCCGGTCGTACGCTGCGCGCGGAGGTCAGAATGCTGCTTCGTTTCGTTTTGGCTGCAGGTGTTTTGTTGGTGTCGGTCGCCATGGTGGCGGCGGGTTCGGCGACCGCGATTGACAAGGCTCAGGGTCCTCACATCGCGTTCTCCACCGATCGGGACGGCAACAGCGAGGTGTATGTCGTCGAGGCTGGCGGTGGGACGCCGGTAAACCTCACTCGCCATCCGGCGGCCGATACCTCCCCGACGTGGTCACCGGACGGTTCCCGAGTCTCTTTCGTCTCCGACCGGGACGGCAATCCGGACATCTGGGCGATGGCAGCCGACGGTGGAGCGGTGGTAAACCTCACCGCGAGTTCCGAGCACGAGCGCGACCCGGTGTGGTCGCCGGATGGTTCGAGGATCGCTTACTCGGCTGACGGCAGCGTCTTTGTAATCGATGTCGCGACGGGGCGACGGACCATGCTGACCGTTCCCGACCCACAGCTTCCGGGATGGGGGCCGGTGCTCGACGCCGACGACGCCCAGCCGACGTGGTCTCCCGAAGGCGATCTGATCGCCTTCGTGCGGCACTACTCCGGTCCCACACCGACCGCCCAGACAACAGCTATCTTCACCGTCCCGGCAAACGGCGGCGCGCCTCCATCCCAGCTAGCGGCCGGGAGTTGGGCGGTCGCCGGATTGGATTGGTCGCCGGACGGCGCCTCGATCGTGTGGGGCGAGGTGTCAACCCACAACACATCGAGCGGTCTGCGTCGGCTGGATGTGGCAAGCGGCACCAACTCCTCCATTGATGTTCCGCTTGGGTTCACACACTACGAAGAGCCGGCACTGTCATCTGACGGTACTGGTCTGGCGTTCGTTGCCTACACGCTCAACAAGGAGCTCGCGAACATCTACGTCTGGCATCTGGACAAGACCGATCCCCCGCGACGGCTTACCACGGATCCGGCATGGGATACCGATCCAGCATGGGGACCCTGGTCGCGGCCTGTCGGTCTGGTGGACACCGCGTCGGGGCGGTGGACGCTGAGAGAAGGAGCGGTGCAGACGGCCTTCTACTTCGGCAACCCAGGTGACTTCCCGTTCGTCGGGGACTGGGACTGCGACGGAGACGAAACGCCGGGGATGCATCGCCCGTCTGACGGGTTTATCTACCTGCGCAACTTGAACACACAGGGCGTAGCCGATGTCAGTTTCTACTTCGGGAACCCCTCCGACATACCCCTCGCCGGGGACTTCAACGGGGACGGGTGTGACACTGTGTCGATCTACCGGCCGTCCCAGGCCCGGTTCTACATCATCAATGAGTTGGGCGACGACGATGGTGGCCTGGGTGCTGCGGACTATTCGTTCCTCTTTGGCGATGTGGGAGACAACCCGGTGGTTGGTGACTGGGATGGTGACGGTGTCGACGAGATCGGGCTGCATCGTGAATCGATGGGTTTCTTCTACTACCGCAACACGTTGACCACCGGGTTCGCGGATGGGCAGTTCTACTTCGGTGACCCGGGCGACCGGCTCGTCTCAGGGGACTGGGGAGGCGTCGAGGGACAGGACACACCCGCGATCTTCCGACCGTCAAGCACCGCGTTCTACTTCCGTGACACCCTCACCCAGGGGATTGCAGACTCACAATTCACCTGGGCAGGAGCCGGCTCCGCTTGGCTCCCAGTCGCCGGCACCTTTGGCCTGGACTAGCCCGGATCAGAGGAGCAGGCCCTGGTCTGTGAACCAGTCGTAGATATCTCTGACGCTGTCCTCGAAGGGTCGGGGGCGATGTCCCAACTCTGTTTCGGCTTTGGCGCCGGACACGGCTGGATCGAACCGGAGGGCATGCAGCGATTCGGAGGTGTACCAGAGCGGGTTTCCGGTGCTACGGCTCACGATGTCGCCGAGGGGACTCCATAGGCGAGCGAACCACATCGGGACGGTGAAGGTCGGCTTGGGGACACCGGTGACCTGCTCGGCAACCGCGGCGAGTTCAGGGAGTGAGCGGTGGTGGCCGGGGAGGAGGTAGTTCTCCCCGCGACGGCCCTGCGTCTCGGCTGCGAGCATGGAAGACGCGACGTCCCTGACGTCAACCCAGTCGAACCCCCCGTCGATGAGCGCCGGGAGGCGCCCACGAAATAACGCCAGGAACACACTGCCCATCCGTGACGGGGCAAAGTCATATGGTCCAATCACTCCACTGGGATTGACGATCACGGCATCGAGTCCTCGGTCGATCACCTCCATCAGCGCGGCTTCGCCCGCAGCCTTGGATCGGTCATAGACGGGCAAGCCGGCGGCGGTGGCACGAGGGCTGGTCTCTGTGACCGGGTGTTCACCCGCCCTGAGGTCATAGGCATGAACCGAGCTGCAATGCACGAGCCTCCGCACCCCCGCCGAAAGTGCCATTTCCGCGACGTTCCGCACGCCATCGACGTTGACCGCCCACACTCGACCGGTGGGGTCACCGGTCACCGAGATCACCGCCGCCAGGTGATAGACAATCCCGGCTCCTTGGAAACTGGCCTCGAGACTGGACGCATCGAGCACGTCGGCGGGCATCCATTCCACGTCCAGGCCGGCCAGCCCCGGGCCGCGCTCGAGGTCGACGGCACGGATCTGCCGGTTCTCTGCGAGCAGCGACCGCACCAGAGCGCCACCGAGGAATCCGGACGCACCGGTGACCACGGTCAACATGTCGTCGCCTTCCTACCAGGTGAGCTCTTGGGGTCCACTCATCCTTCGAGTCGCGAAATGAGCGGCGATCCGGCGTCATTCGCAATCGACAGGTGATGGTCGTGGGAACGCCTCAAATAGCGATACTCGGTTTCCGACAGGCGCTGGCAGATGTAGTTCCAGTGCATCGCCACCAGATCTCCGTCTTCGATCGGCATCACCCCGTCGTCGATTGGCGCTTCGACCGATTCAATGCGCTCGAGCCCTAGGTGCAAGCGGTTCCCATCCCAGGCGAGCGGTTGCGACCTGACCAGCAGGGTGCCGTTGGCGCGCTCGACGACACGACCCCAGCGGATACGGCAGCGGTCGAGCACATCGAGAGCTTGCTCTACGGCTCCCGATCGCAGCAACCCCACCCATGGGTAGACGCAGTAGACGTGGAAGGCGTGGCTGGGAACACCTCCGGCGTTGAGGGCGGTTGAGATCTTGTCCCAGTCCCAACCGGCGCGCCGCCGGAACCGGTCGTCGATTGAGTTGCCCCATTTGAGCGGGTCGACCTGATCGAGGAGCGGGCTGCCGAGCCAGTACGCCTCGACGACGCTGGGATCGAGCGGGTCTCGCCCCGTGGAGGCGCTGATCAGCTCGAGGTATGGCCAGGCGCCGGCGAAGGCGGTGACCACGTGTCGCAGGTCGCCCGAGGCCGATTCGCCGGCGACGACGAGTTCAGCCAGGAAGGTGGCATCGGATGGACCGCAATAGCCCAATGCGTTCGGGGGGTAGGCAAACCTGGAGAAGAGCAGGGGTCCGGAGGTCATTGCGATTGAGTGAGGACGGGGCGCCAGCCTGCCATTGTTGCGAGTGCCACTCCGGCGGCGACGAGTCCTAGCCCGGCCGTCGAAGGGAGGGCGGTGCCTTGGACGCCGAGGCGAAGCACCGCGGTGATGAGCGCTCCGGCGACCAAAACCGCGGTAACGTCGACGGCTTGCGCCCTGGCGAGAGCGGCGTACCAGGTGCCAACGAACGCGGCGAGCACGAGGCCGGTGGCGAGGATCCACGCGGCGTGTTGCACGGTTACTCCTGACAGGTTGGCGAAGGCGCCGCGGGCGAATCCGTACGTGATGAGCAGCAGGGCTCCGCCGGCCATGCGAGCAACCCCCACTGTGAGCGATGAGACGCTCGCCAGCAACCGCTTGGCGATGATGATCTCGACCGACCACAGCAGAGTGGCGGCCAACATCATCACCTCTCCGGTCCCGAAGCTGAGATCACTCAACCCTCCGATGAGTACGGCTTGACCCCAAACGAGTAGCACTACCGCTGCTACGTGGGGGAAGCCGATGCGCTCGCGGAGGATCCCCACCGCAAGAATCGCCACCCAGATCAGGAGTGTCTTGTGGATGAACGCGGCTTGTCCAGAGGAGGCTCGGGCCAGCCCTTCGAAGAACAACACGAAGGCGATGCTGCCCCCAACGACAGCCACCGCCGCCAGGCCAGACCATTGGGCCGCTCCATGGGGCAACGTGACACTCTCCGACGACTTCCGCCGGGTGAGGAGGGTCGCTACGGTGACCAGGACCGCGGCGGCGACCACGTTCTTGAGTGTTGTGTATGTCGTCGGGTCGGATATCTCTGACCATGCCCTGACGCCGTAGCCGTTGATGAACACGGCAAACCCGCTAATGACGGCGGTCACCGCAGCCAGCATGAGGCCCATGCGCCGGGTTTCGGTTTTGCGGATCGCCTCACGCAGCATGTCGATCCTCCGCCAGTCACCCTACATATTCACGACGGGGCTTGACCTCGGGAAGCCTACGGAGTGTCTCCCAGCACGGCCGGGCGATTCGCGGTAACGTCGGAAGGTGGACACTGCGGGTCGAACATGAGCGGCCGGGTCGTGGACCGCGCCGATTTCGGACTCCTCTTCGGCGCGCTCGAGGAGGCCGAGTACACGGTGGTGGGGCCGACCGTGCGGGACCAGGCGATCGTCTATGACGACCTGACCTCGGTCGAGGACCTGCCCATCGGATGGACCGATGAACAGGATGGGGGCACCTACCGGCTGCGGCGGAGAGAGGACGAGGCCTTGTTCGGCTACGCCGTGGGCCCGCACTCGTGGAAGAAATACCTGTTTCCCCCCAAGACCGACCTCTTGCAGGTGAAACGCACCGACGGGTCGCTCTTGTTCAGCGAGACCGAGCTGCCCGAGGTCCGGTATGCCTTCCTGGGTGTCCGTGCCTGCGAGCTTGCTGCGATCGCCATCCAAGACAGGGTCTTCCTCGAGTCTGGTGCAGTTGATCGCACCTACCAGAACGCTCGGGAGGGTGTGTTCAGCGTGGCGGTCAACTGCATCGTGGCGGGAGGAACGTGCTTCTGTGTCTCCATGGAGACTGGTCCGGAAAGCACCTCGGGGTACGACCTCGTACTTACCGAGGTCATCGACGCGGGACGCCACGAGTTCGTGTTCGAGGCAGGCACGGAAGCGGGAGAGAGCATTCTGGCGGAGCTGCCGGGACGGCCGGTTGCGGAATCCGACCGGACCCAGGTGGCCCACATCGTCGCCGAGACCGCATCGAGCATGGGCCGGTCCATGGACAACACCGGTATCAAGGAACTGCTGTATGCGAACCAGGAGCATCCGCGTTGGGATGACGTGGCTGAGCGGTGTCTGACGTGCGCCAACTGCACCCTGGTATGTCCGACCTGCTTCTGCTCGACGACCGAGGACGTCTCGACGCTCGACGGGACGGCCGCCACCCGGAGTCGCCGCTGGGACTCATGTTTCACGTTCGACTTTTCCGCGGTCCATCAGGTACCGGTGCGGACCTCGACCAAGGCGCGATATCGGCAATGGATGACCCACAAACTGGCCAGCTGGTATGACCAATTCGGGTCGTCGGGTTGTGTCGGCTGCGGGCGCTGCATCACGTTTTGTCCGGTGGGCATCGACCTCACCGAAGAGGTGGCCGCAATCCGCGTCGGCTCGGGGGCGCGACCATGAACCTCGAGGCGGCGCGGGCAAGCAGCGAGTTGCTCTCAGGATTGTCCGGCGCCGAGCTCGAGTTCTTGGAGTCCGTCTCCCGGGAGGTCCACTTCGGCAGTGGCGACGTGTTGTTCGAGGAGGACGGTGTGGCCGACACGTTCTACGTCATCTTGGAAGGGAAGGTGGGTTTGGAGATGACCAGCCCTGGCAAACGACCGATCGTCATCCAGACCCTGGGAGACGGAGAGCTCGTAGGGGTGAGCTGGCTCTTCCCGCCGCATCGGTGGAACTGGCGGGCCCGAGCCGTCACCGATACCGCAGCGATTGCATTCGACGCGGCCAAGGTGCGAGCGCAGTCCGAGATCGATCGCCAGCTGGCACACCGGCTGCTGGGCATGGTCGCAGAGGAAGCCATCATCCGCCTACACAGCACCAGGGTTCAGCTGCTCGACCTCTACGGCGCAAGGTGATGACGACTCCTGGGGCCGCTTCGCTGTCCGCTCCGTTGGTTGGTGAGGCGATGCTGCCGCGTCCGTTTCGCGTCGTCGCTCGATTCGAGGAGACCCACGACACGGTGACGTTGGAGTTCGAGCCCGGGGACGGCGACGGGATCCGTTTCGCCCCGGGGCAATTCACCATGCTGTACCTGTTTGGGATCGGAGAGGTTCCGATCTCCATCGCGGGGGGCGACGAGGATGAGCGGACGCTCGTCCACACGGTGCGCTCGGTAGGGGCGGTTACCGAAGCGATATGGTCACTGGGCATAGGGGACTGGGTCGGGATCCGCGGCCCCTATGGGGTGGGATGGCCGGTGGACGAAGCCGAGGGCAGGGACCTCATTGTTGGCGCCGGGGGGATAGGCCTGGCGCCGCTTCGCTCGGTGGTCCAGCACGTGGCGGAGCATCGGGACCGTTTTGGTGCCGTCTCGCTCATCTACGGCACGCGGTCGCCGGGCGACATGCTGTACGGCGACGAGCTCCACGATTGGAGGACCCGGTTCCAAGTCGACGTTGGGGTGACCGTCGATCGTTCCGATGAGGGTTGGCAAGGCAACGTTGGGGTCGTGACCAGCCTGTTGCCTCGGGTCAATTTCGACCCGGCCAACACTGTTGCCATGGTGTGCGGGCCTGAGGTCATGATGAAGGTCGTTGCCCGGGAGTTGGTATCACGCGGCGTGGAGCCGGCGGACGTCCATATCAGTCTGGAGCGCAACATGAAGTGCGCGATCGGCTTCTGCGGTCACTGCCAGTTCGGTCCGGATTTTGTCTGTCGTGATGGCCCCGTTGTGCCGTACGCACAGGTGATGGAGCGAATGCGATTGGCTCAACTATGACCACCGGGACCCGGCCACAACCACGGCTGGCCGTATGGAAGTTCGCATCCTGTGATGGGTGTCAACTCACCTTGCTCGATTGCGAGGATCAGCTGCTGGAGATCACGGGGGCGATTGACATTGCCTACTTCCCGGAGGCGACTCGAGGTGAGATCGAAGGTCCTTATGACCTTTCCCTCGTGGAGGGGTCGATCACGACCCCCGACGACGCCGAGCGCATCCACGAGGTGAGACGGCTCTCCGACAAGGTGGTCACGCTTGGAGCCTGTGCGACCGCGGGTGGAATCCAGGCATTGAGAAACTGGTCGAACGTGGACGACTTCCTCAGCATCGTCTATGCACAGCCCGATTACATCGCCACCCTCGAGACATCAACGGCGATCTCCGATCACATCCCTGTCGACTTCGAACTGCGAGGCTGCCCGATTTCCAAGCACCAGCTCCTCGAGGTCATCGACGCTTTCGTCCACCGGCGGCAACCCAACATCCCCGGGCACAGCGTTTGTGTCGAGTGCAAGATGCGAGGCACGCCGTGTGTGATGGTCGTCCAGGGGACACCATGTTTGGGACCGATCACCCAGGCCGGTTGCGGTGCGATTTGCCCTGCATACGATCGCGGCTGCTACGGGTGCTTCGGCCCCGCCGAGTCTCCCAACATCGACTCGCTCGGGAGGTGGTGGAAGGGCCTGGGGGCGACCGATACCGATCTCGTCCTGGCGCTGCGCACCTTCAATGCCGACGCCCCGGAGTTCAAAGAGGCCGGCGATGCCTATGAGCGCTGATCGAGAAATCGCAGTCGACTATCTCGCTCGCGTCGAGGGCGAGGGGGCCATGTACCTCAAGCTGCGCGACGACGAGGTCATCGACCTCAAGTTCAAGATATTCGAGCCGCCCAGGTTCTTTGAAGCGTTCCTCCGGGGCCGGAAATTCTCCGAGGCACCCGATATCACCGCCCGAATCTGTGGCATCTGTCCCATCGCCTACCAGATGAGCTCCTGCAACGCCATGGAGCACGCCGCCGGCGTGCACGTCGCCGGCCAGCTCGCGGCGCTGCGGCGGCTGATCTATTGCGGCGAGTGGATCGAAAGCCACGCCCTCCACGTCTACTTCCTTCATGCCCCGGATTTCCTCGGATACAACAGCGCCATCGACATGGCGAAGGACTTCCCGGAGCAGGTCCAGATGGGTCTCCGACTCAAGAAAGTCGGCAACCAGATCATGATCCTCCTTGGTGGTCGGGAGATCCATCCGATCAATCTTCGGGTGGGAGGCTTCTACCGAGTACCGACCAAGCGCGAACTCGAGTCGCTGGTACCCGAGCTCGAATGGGCTCTCGACGCCGCGGTGAACACCGCGCGGTGGGTGGCTGAGTTTCCCTTCCCGGAGTTCGAACGCGACTACGAATTCGTCGCCCTCCAGCACCCCGAGGAATACGCGATCCACCAGGGCCGCATCGTCTCGAACGGCGGACTGGACATCGCGGTCGACGAGTGGGAAGAGCACTTCGAGGAAACCCAGGTCGAGTGGTCGAATGCGCTGCACGCCCGTCTTCGGGAGCGAGGCTCCTATCACGTCGGCCCCATGGCGCGGTACAGCCTCAACTCGGACCAGCTCACACCGACCGCGAAACGGGCAGCCGAGGACGCCGGGCTCGGACCCGTCTGCACCAATCCGTTCCGAAGCATCGTCGTCCGAGCCGTGGAGATCGCCTTCGCCTGCGAGGAGGCGCTACGGCTCATCGATGCCTACGAGCGGCCCACCGAGCCGTTCGTTCCCGTCGAACCCAACGGGAGGGTGGGTTACGGCGCTTCGGAAGCACCCCGCGGCATCCTGTACCACCGCTATGAGGTCGACGAAGAGGGTCTGATAGCGGACGCTCACATCGTGCCGCCCACATCCCAGAACCAGCTCAGCATCGAAGACGACCTCAAGGCCTACGTGCCCGGGCACGCTCACCTCTCCGATGAGCAGCTCCAATGGCAGCTCGAGCAAGCGATCCGCAACTACGACCCATGCATCTCCTGCGCCACCCATTTCCTCGATCTCACCGTCGAGCGCGACGCCGCGGGATCATGAAACGTCTCGTGATCGGCCTGGGCAACCCGTACCGCAGGGACGACGCCGCCGGCCTCGAGGTTGCTCGCAGGGTCCGCACCGTGGAGGCACACCAACGGATGACCAGCTCCTACGAGCTCATCGACCTGTGGGAAGGCGCAGACGACGTCATCATCGTCGACGCCACCCGCTCCGGCGCTCCGGCCGGGACGGTTCGCCACTTCCACCCGCTCCAGGAGGCTCTGCCGAACCGAGCCTTTTCATCAACCCACGCAATCGGGATCGCCGAAACGATTGAGATGGCCCGCCAGCTCAACCGCCTCCCAGCCCAGATTGTCGTGTACGGAATCGAAACCGGGGACATCACGGCTGGGACCACCATGTCCCCCGTCGTCGAACAAGCGGTCATGAGGGTCGCCGAGGAGATCGATCATGCATGAGACCGGCATCGTCACCGATCTGCTTGGGCGAGCCGAATCTGAAGCCGGAGGAGACCCCACGGTCATCGCCGCCCTGAAGTTTCGCATCGGGGCACTCTCCGGGATCTCGCCGGAATCCCTTCGCCAACATGCGGATCGAATCGCGTTGGAAAGGTGGGGATACAGCCCGGAACTCCATATCGAGGAATCGCATGACCCGACCGACCCGAACGCGCAGGGAGTCGTGCTCGTCTCCCTTCGCTTGGAGGCGTAGCCCATGTGCGTAGCGGTCCCCGGACGGATCACCTGGATCGGAGTGGCCACAGCCGCCTCAATCCCCGCCCGGATCGAAACCGGGGGGGCGACCCATGATGTCGACCTCGTCATGGTCCCCGAAGCAGTAGTTGGCGACTATGTCGTTGTGCATGCCGGATACGTCATCAACGTGATCCCTAAAGACCGCGCCCGCGACACACTCGAGTTGTTCGGCGTCAAACCATGAACGAAGAGACCGTCGACAGCGATTTCCTCTGGCACCGAGTTCGGGGACTGTTCATACCCTTGATATCGGATTTCCGAGGACGGGCCGAGAACACGGTTGGTGAGTTCCTGGGGTTCGGATCCGGAACTCGGGGTTCAGGACTCTTGATCCTGGTCACGGATCCCTGACCGCTCCGTCGGTGTCGGATGGAGCGGGACGTCACCAGGCCGATAGGTCCCGGCCTCGATCGCGGCGTCGATCTCAACCAGCTCGGCGAAGGTCACTCCGGCGAGGGTGTCGATGAACGCAGCCTGTGCGTTCCACCAGGTGACATGTACCGGACAGACCTCCGTCCAATCGCAAGGTCCACCACGCAGAACACAGGTATCCAGGGTCGTGGGGCCTTCAACGGCATCGACGACATCGAGCAGGGTGATCTCCCCCGGCGGCTGAGCCAGCGTGTACCCACCGTCGGGCCCTGCCACCGCGGTCAGCAGATCATGCCGCACCAGATCGGCAAGGATCTGCGTGGCGTAACGCGCAGGCATGTCCATGACGGTGGCGATCTCACGCGCCTTCCTGCGGCCCTTGCCGTAGTGGCGGGCGATGTCGAGCATGGCTCGAACCGAATAGTCGCCCTTGCGGTCCAGTGTGACCTGCATCAGTAACCCTTACCCTATCGTTAAACGTTGAGTCTGTCACTTGACATTATCAAGGGCCGCCGCTATAACCCGGGTAACGTTCAGTGAGTAGCTGAACAATAAGCCAAGGCACCCCATGCAGGTCCTCGAGCTTCCGGTGTTCCGCTCGACGAGCGACGACCTTCGTCTGCCCCCACATGCAGAGACGGCGATCCCCCTTCGTCGACTGGCGCCCGCGCTGACCGGCGCCGCGGCAGTCGGTGGCGTGATCGAAGTGCTCCTAGAGCGGGTCGCCGGGCCGACGTTGACCCATGCCGCGGGACCGTCGCTGGCACCGGCTGCCGCGATGGTGTCCCGAGTCGGCACCATCGCCGTGGGCGCAACCGCGATCCTGGTGTTGTTGGCGGCGGTGGCCTGGGCCGGCGCTGCGTGGTCGCGAAGCCGCATCGTCGCCGCGGCCATTCTGGCCGCCGTCGTGACAACGCTCGCCGCCGGGTTCATCGGCTACGGCTCCGCGCTCACCCTCCTCCACGTGGCGGTAACGGTGGCCGCAGTCGGGATGGTGTTGACGCTGCGCCTTCCCGGAGCCTACGGAGGCGCCATTGCCGCCGTTGCCGTGGCCATCGTCGCCGGACAATGGTCGCTCGCCGGCTTGAGCGGCCACGTGGCGGTGCGAGTCGTCGCCGAGGCCGCGCTCGTCCTTGCCCTGCTCCTGTTCGCGGTGTCGGTCGTGGGTACGTTTGGTCGGCGATCGTTGATCGGGCTCACCGCCGGGGCGATGGTCGCCGCGGCATCGCTCATGTCGGCGCGCACCCCACTGATCGTTCTGTGGGCGTCCGGTGCGACGCTGTGGATGCCGTCTGCCGTCTACATCTGCGCCGGGGCAGCGATCGGCCTCCTCCTGGCGACGTGGCTCCCCGACCGTTCTACACGACACCTCGCCGCCGGGCTCGTCTTGCTCGCGGTCGCCGGTATCGAGCCTGCGCTGGTCCACCACAACCTCACCGCTCTCGTGGCACTGCTGGCACTGGCCGTTCCAATTGGAAGGACCTCACCGTGACGCAGAACGGCATGTCTCGTCGCCAGTTCCTGGTCCTTGGGGCGGTTACCACGGTCGGGGTCGCCAGCTACCCGCTGCTCCGTCAACTCCAGCCGGTCGAGACCGTCAGCAACCCCCTCGACGTCTACCCCTTCCGTGATTGGGAGAAGGTGTATCGCGACCAGTACGCCTACGACTCCAGCTTCACCTTCATCTGCTCCCCAAACGACACGCACGCCTGCCGGCTGCAGGCCTTCACCCGCAACGGCGTGATCCAAAGGATCGAGCCGAACTACGACGTCGGCCGCTACTCCGACCAGTTGGGCAACACCGCGTCGGTCAAGTGGCACCCGCGCGGCTGCAAGAAGGGCCAGACCTTCCACCGGCGCGTCTATGGGCCGTACCGCCTCAAGTTTCCCCTGGTCAGGGAGGGGTGGAAGCGCTGGGCCGATGATGGCTTCCCCGAGCTCACTGTGGACAACCGAGACACCTACTCCTTCACCAGCCGGGGCACCGACAGCTTCACCCGGCTGAGCTGGGATGAGGCGTACGACTACATCGCTCGTGGCCTCGTCAACGTCGCCGAGACCTATTCAGGCGAAGAAGGGGCGCAGCGACTCACCGAGGAGGGATACCAGCCGGAGATGATCGAGGAGATGGGAGGCGCAGGCACCAGGACCATGAAACTGCGCGGGGGTATGGGGCTGCTCGGCGTCATCGGCAAGTACGGCATGTATCGGATGAGCAACACGCTCGCCCTCGTCGACACCCACGTCCGCGGGGTCGGACCAGAGGAGGCACTGGCAGGGCGCAACTGGTCCAACTACACCTGGCACGGCGATCAGGCCCCGGGCCACCCCTTCGTTCACGGGCTGCAGACGTCGGAACCAGACTTCAACGACCTCGCCAACTCAAAGCTCACCATCCAGGTAGGCAAGAACCTGGTGGAGAACAAGATGCCCGAGTCGCACTGGTTCTCCAACATCATGGAGAGGGGCGGGAAGATCGTGACGATCTCACCCGAATACAGCCCGCCCGCCTCCAAGTCCGACTACTGGCTCCCGGTGCGGCCCGGGCTTTCAGACACCGCGATATTCCTTGCCATCGCCAAGATTCTGATGGACCGCGACCTCTACGACGCCGACTTCGTCAAGCAATACACCGATTTCCCGTTCCTCATCCGCGCCGACAACCTGGAGCGCCTCCGCGCCAAGGACCTGTTCGCCGACTATTCGCCCGGCCTCGCCGGCGATGGGCCCAGCTTCACCGACCAGAGCCTCACCCAGGAGCAATACGAGCAGATCGGCTTCGACTTCGTCATCTATGACGAGGGGACCAACAGCCCGCGGGCGATCACCCGTGACGACCTCGGGGAACGGATGATCGACGGTGGCTTCCAACCCGCCCTCAACTACCGAGGAACGGTCGAGCTCGCCGACGGCACCGAGACCGAGGTGCTGACGGTCTGGAACGCCTACGAGGACCATCTCCAGGACTACGACCTGGAGACCGCCAGCGAGATCACGGGTACACCGGCCGCGCTGATCGAACGCCTCGCCATCGACATCGCCACCATCAAGCCGGTTTCGATCCACACCGGGGAAGGGATCAACCACTGGTTCCACGCCACGTTGCACAATCGAGCGACCTATCTGCCGGTGATGCTCACCGGCAACATCGGCAAGCCGGGGGCGGGGAGCCATACCTGGGCCGGGAACTACAAAGCGGCGCTGTTCCAATCAACCGATTGGTCGGGGCCCGGGTTCAAGGGTTGGGTTGCCGAGGATCCGTTCAACCCCAGCCTCGATCCAGCAACCGACGGCAAGGACGTCATCGTCCGCGGCTATGCCAAGGACGAGGAGCCCGCCTACTGGGATCACGGTGACCGAGCGCTCATCGTCGACACCCCGAAGTTCGGGCGCAAGAACTTCACCGGCGCCACCCACATGCCGACTCCGACGAAGGTCATCTGGACGACCAACGTCAACCTGATCAACAACGCCAAGCACGCCTACATGATGATCAGGGACGTGAACCCGCACATCGACATGATCATCACCCAGGACATCGAGATGACCTCGTCGTGCGAGCTTTCCGACTTCGTGCTGCCTGCGAACTCCTGGGTCGAGTTTCAGACCAAAGAGGTGACCGCCTCGTGCTCCAACCCCTTCCTCCAGATCTGGGGCCGCGATGGCATCGTTCCCCTGTTCGACTCGGAAGACGACGTCATGATCATCGCCAGGGTCGCCGAGCGGCTCGGTCAGCTTCTCAATGACCAGCGCTTCTCCGACTACTGGAAGTTCGCCCTCGAGGACAATGCCGAGGTCTACATGCAACGGCTCCTCGACGCCTCGGCGACCACCCGCGGTTACTCGGTCGAGGACATCAACAACGGCGTGTATGGCGAGCCGGGGGCGGCACTGATGATGTTCCGCACCTATCCGCGGGTCCCGTTCTTCGAGCAGATGAAGGACAACCTGCCGTTCTGGACCGATACCGGGCGGATGAACGCCTACGTCGACATCCCTGAGGCCATCGAGTACGGCGAGAACTTCATCGTCCACCGCGAGGGACCGGAAGCAACGCCATATCTGCCAAACGTGATCGTGTCCTCCAACCCCCTGATCAGGCCTGAGGACTACGGGATTGCACCCGACGCCATGGACCCGGAACTGCGGACCATCCGCAACATCAGGCTGCCATGGTCGGAGGTGAAGGCCACCACCAACCCGCTCTGGGAGCAAGGCTTCCAGTTCTACTTCCTCACCCCGAAGACCAGGCACACCACCCATTCCGGTTGGGCGGTCACCGACTGGGAGGTGCTGTGGGGAAGCAACTTCGCCGACCCGCGCCGTCGCGACCGCCGCTACCCCCACGTCGGGGACAGGGAAGTGCACATGAACCCTGACGCCGCCCGCGATCTCGGCCTCGCCGACGGCGACTACGTCTGGGTCGACGCCAACCCCATCGACCGGCCCTATCCCAACTACGACCCAAACGACACCAGTGACCCCTTCCACAAGGTGGCGCGGCTCATGCTGCGGGTGAAGTTCAACCCCGCCTACCCGTACAACGTGGTGATGGCCAAGCACGGTTACTGGCTGGCGACCCAGAAGACCGTCGAGGCCCACGAGACCAGGGCGGACGGCAGGGCGGTCTCTGCAGACACCGGATATCAGTCCAGCTACCGCTACGGATCACACCAGAGCGTCACCCGCGACTGGGCGATGCCCATGCACCAGACAGACACGCTTTTCCACAAGAAGAAGATCGCGATGAGCTTCATGTTCGGCGGCGAGGCCGACAACCACGCAATCAACACCGTGCCAAAGGAAACCCTGGTGCGAATCACCAAGGCCGAAGATGGCGGGATGGGTGGCATCGGGGTCTGGGAGCCAGCCACCACCGGCATGTCGCCCGGCAACGAGAACGCCAACATGAAGCGCTACCTGGCAGGGGACTATGTGACATGACCTGGCAGCCGCTCCCCGAGCCCACCCCGCTCCCACCCGCCTCCGGCCGAGAGAAGGCGGCGGAACCGACCGACCCCTACGTGGCGACCGCGGTTGCCCTCGACACGCCCGGCCACGATGGCGCCGCCGCCATGACCCGGACGTTCATCGAGGAGTTTGCCCGGCTGGGGTGGTCGCGACAACGAATTGAGCGCATGTTCCGCATCCCGCGCTACATGGCGGCCAATGCCGTCTATCGGGCCAGAGGGCCCGAATTCGTAGCGGCGATGATCGAGGACGTGCTCGGACCGGCTGGAGAAGAGGAGGCCTGACATGCCCGAGGTGTATAACTGGCAGCTCGGCAGGGAGATGCACTATCGGTTCGACCACGCCGCCCCCGACGAGCAGTTCGCCGCCATCTTCAACATCAACCGATGTCTCGCCTGCCAGACGTGCAGCCTCGCCTGCAAATCGACCTGGACGTTCTCCGAGGGCCAGGAGGACATGTGGTGGAACAACGTCGAGACCAAGCCGTACGGCGGCTACCCCCAACACTGGGACGTGAAGACCCTCGATCTGCTCGAGCGAGCCAACCCGGGCGGTCAGACCTGGGGCAACTCGGTCGGCCCAGAGGCGCCGTACGGCACCTACAACGGCGCCACCGTCTTCGAGGCCGCCAGAACGAGCGGCCAGCAGGCCGTTGGCTACCTCCCCACCGACGAGGAGTGGACGTCGCCGAACATCCATGAAGACTCCCCGGTGTCAACGGCACCGCTCAGCGAAGGCGCCTCGCTGCCGGAACACCAGACCTGGTTCTTCTACCTGCAACGAATCTGCAATCACTGCTCATACCCGGCATGCGTCGCGGCATGCCCGCGCAACGCAATCTACAAGCGGCCGGAGGACGGCATCGTCCTCATCGACCAGGAGCGCTGCCGCGGCTACCGCAAGTGTGTCGAGCAATGCCCGTACAAGAAACCGATGTATCGCCCGGACACGCGGACCTCTGAGAAATGCATCGGCTGCTACCCGCGCGTAGAAGGCAGCGATCCGCTCTCGGCCGGCCGCCCCATGGAAACCCGCTGCATGGCGGTGTGCCCCGGCCAGATCCGGCTGCAGGGCCTGGTACCGATGAACCCGGACGGAACGTGGCGTCCCGAGCCGACCAACCCGCTCTACTACCTCATCCGTGAGGAGCAGATGGCCCTCCCGCTCTACCCGCAGTTCGGCACCCAGCCCAACGTCTACTACATCCCCCCCCGCTGGGTACCACGGCCATACCTCCGCCAGATGTTTGGCCCTGGTGTCGACAAGGCCATCGCCGCTTATGAACGGCCGTCACGAACCGCCCAGGCGGTGCTCCAGCTGTTCAGGGCAAGCCAGCTCATCGTGTTCTCCTTCGACGTCATCGAGGGCGAGAAGGTCTTCGAGATAAACGTCAACGGTGAGCCGTATGAGGTGTTCAACGACACGGTGGTCGGCTACGGGCGTGATGGCGCGGAGCTGGTTCGGGTCAGCGTCGAGGAAGAGCAGTACGAGCGTCCGGTTCAGTTCCTGAACACGATCTGATGGTGACCATGAAACGAGCAACCGGTGAGGAACGGGCCCTGGCCAGGGCGACGATCTACCGACTGGCGGCGCTCGCCTTCTCTTACCCAACGAGAGACACGGTCGACGAGCTGCGTCGAACCCTCGACTTCGCCGCGGCAGCCGCCGAGTTGATCGACCCTGTGACCGCAGCCGCAGCCGCCGGCCTCGCCAGGGCACTGGCGGAGACCGACCAGCCCACGCTGGAGACGGCCTATCAGCAAGTGTTCACGCTGAGCTATTCGGAGGATTGCCCCATTCATGAAACCGCATTCAGCGCCAAGCACCTCTTCCAGCAGGTCCACCAACAAGCGGACATTGCCGGGTTCTATCGCGCCTTCGGCGTCGATGCCAACCACGAGCGCTCCGATCACCTCGCCGCCGAGCTCGAGTTCTGCTACCTGCTGACGCTCAAGGAGGCCCGCGCCCGCAGCAACCGCGAGCCCGAGCACATCGAGGTATGCCGCCAGGGACAGCGAGTCTTCCTCCGGGACCACCTGGCGCGGTGGGCACCGCTCATCGGTAACAGGATCATCGTCACCGGAGCCGGCACATGGTACGAACGAGCCGGATGGCTGCTGATGGCGTTCATCGCCACCGAGGAGCGGTACCTGCGACTCGGAGTCATCGAACGGTATCGCGACGACCCGATCCTGATCGCCGACGAGCCGGGCGATCTGACCTGTCCGCTGCTCGACATGCCAATCGAGACCCTGATCGATGAACCAACCTCTGCGCCTTCCTAGCCACATCTCTGCCCGCGCCGCTGTCGTGGCAGCGGTCACCGCAGCCGTCCTCCTCGGTGTCCTCGGCATCGTACCCGTCCGCTCGCAGACGCTCTTACTCGAGGCGCCGTGGGCGACCGGACCGGTGCCCATCGACGATTCATGGGCATCCTCCTGGGACCAGGTACCCAAGCTCCGAGTCCCGCTGTCGGCCCAGAACATCGCTCCTCCGTTTGGCGGAGGAGCGATCAAGAGTGTGACCGCCAGGGCCCAGCACGACTCCGAGCGCGTCTACTTCCTCTTGGAGTGGGCTGACGCCAGCCCCGACGCCTCGGTGGTCGGCAATCTCGACTTCACCGATGCTGCGGCTCTCCAGTTCGCGATCGCGACCAACGCCACGCCCTACACGATGGGAGGACCCGACCTCCCTGTGAACATCTGGCAATGGAAGGCGATGTGGCAGGCCGACATCGAGAACGGCTTCGAGACTTCCGCCGAACGCTGGCCGGACGGCGTGGTCGACTACTACCAACAGCCGGACGATTCGCTGTACCGGCCCGCGGAGGGCCTTGGCAACCCAAACGCACAGCGGGATCGAACGACCCCGATCGAGGACCTCATCGCCGAGGGCTTTGGAACCCTGACCACCGCCGAAATCCAGCAGGTCGAGGGTTCGGGCGAGTGGCGCGACGGCCACTGGCGAGCCTTGTTCTCACGGCCCCTCGTCCCGGACGACCCCCAGCTGGCCGGCTTCGGGGCCGGAGCGACCACGCCGGTGGCGTTCGCCGTGTGGGACGGGGAAGCCGGCGATCGCAACGGGCAGAAGTCGATCGCTCAGTTCATCGACGTGCATTTCGTCGACGAGGCGACGGCTCGGGATGCTCCCGCAGCGGTGCCGGAGTCGACGAACCCGGTGTGGATCCTGCTTGGCATCTTGGCAGCGATCCTGCTCGTCTGGGTCGGTCTGCTGTCGATAGGCCGCCGGGACGAATCTGTCGAATAGGTCGAAACACCGCGGCGGTGAAATCGTGTCCCGTAGTGCGTCAACGATCCCCGCGCATCGCCTCCTACCCGACCTGGTAGTCGGGGAGGCTGTGCTTGGAGACGTGCTCGAAGATCAACGAGGTCTCGATATGGGCCACTTCAGGCAGGGTGGTGAACCCGCTCACCGCGAGCTCGCGGAGGTGGTCGGCATCACGGACGACCACGTGGACGAGGAAGTCGTTGACGCCGGTCAAGTGCGACACACCGATCACCTCGGGCATCGCCAGGGCGTGTTCCCAGAAGCGTTCGACCTCCCGGGCCTCGTGGCGGCGCAGGCGGATGGCCACCATCGCCCCCAGGCCGATGCCCAGCCACTCGGAATCGACGTCGGCGTGGAAGCCGCGGAACACCCCGTCGTTCTCCAGCCGACGCAGCCTCTCGGAGCAGGTGGAGGAGGCGATGCCGACGGCGCCGGCTAGTTCCTTGTTCGAACGCCGCGCATTCTCCTGAAGAAGCCTGACGATCCTGCGATCTGTTTGGTCCGAGTGGGGCATTTCGCCTCCTTTTCCGAAATCTGTCCGGATTCTATTGCAACAAGTTGGGTTTTCCATCACTCTGGTTCTAGAACGCCGACGTTCTGGGGCAAAAACCCGGGTTCCGGCGAGGGAACATCGGATAGTCGAGGAGTGATGGGGATGACAAGAAGCTGGGCCGAGCCCTTCAAGATCAAGATGGTGGAGCCGATCCGGATGACCACCCGGGAGCACCGAGAGCAAGCCATCCAGGAGGCGGGATACAACACCTTCCTACTGAGGTCGGAGGATGTCTACGTCGACCTGCTGACCGACTCGGGGACCTCGGCGATGTCCGACTACCAGTGGGCCGGGCTCATGGTGGGCGACGAGGCCTACGCCGGCAGCGGGAGCTTCTACCACCTGGTGGAGGCGGTGAGGGAGGTCTACGGCTACGAGGAGTTGATCCCCACGCACCAGGGCCGGGGCGCCGAGCACATCCTGAGCCAGCTCCTCATCAAGCCGGGCGACACCGTTCCCGGCAACATGTACTTCACCACCACCCGGTTCCACCAGGAGCACGCCGGAGGCACCTTCGCCGACGTCATCATCGATGAGGCCCATGATCCGGCCGACATCCACCCCTTCAAGGGCAACGTCGACCTCGACAAGCTGGCGGCGCTGATCGACCGGGTGGGGGCCGACCGCATCCCCTATTTCTCGCTGGAAACCAATGTCAACATGGCCGGGGGCCAGCCGGTGTCGATGGCCAACCTCAAGGCCACCTACGAGCTGTGCCGACTCCACGGCATCATGGTGTTGCTCGACGCCACCAGGGCGCTGGAGAACGCCTGGTTCATCAAGCAACGCGAGGGCGGTTACGAGGACAGGTCGGTGGCGGAGATCCTGCGGGAGATCTGTTCCCACTCCGACGGAGCCACCGTCTCGTCCAAGAAGGATAACTTGGTCAACATCGGTGGCTTCTTGGCGCTGCGCGATCCCGAGCTGGCCCGCGAGGCGCGGGCGCTTCTCGTCGCCTTCGAGGGGCTCCACACCTACGGGGGCATGGCGGGCCGTGACCTGGAAGCGCTGGCCCGGGGAATCGAGGAGATGGTGGCCTCCGACGACCACGTCCGGGCCCGGGTCGGGCAGGTCGAGTACCTGGGCAACCGCCTGATCAAGGTGGGGATCCCGATCGTGCTGCCGATCGGCGGACACGGAGTCTTCCTTGACGCCCAGAAGATCCTCCGGCACCTTGGCCAGGACCAGTTCCCAGCCCAGGCGCTGACCGCCGAGCTGTACCTGGAATCAGGAGTGCGGGGAATGGAGCGCGGGGTGGTCTCAGCGGGCCGGGACCCCGCCACCGGCGATCATCACCGCCCCAAGCTAGAGCTGGTCCGTTTGGCGATCCCCCGCCGGGTCTACACCCAGGCCCACATGGATGTCGTCGCCGAGTCGGTGATGGCGGTTCACGAGAACCGGGAGGCGGTCCGCGGGCTGCGCTTCACCTACGAGCCAGCCACGCTGCGTTTCTTCCAAGCCCGATTCGAGCCCATCCCATGAGCCTCGGATCCCACGTGACCTTCTGAGAACCAAGGGGACCCACCATGCAGTTTCACACCATCATCGAGCCGTTCCGGATCCATAGCGTCCAGACCATCCACTTCCCCGACGAGCGGGAGCGCGAGAAGTCGTTGCGCCGGGTCGGGTACAACCTGTTCGGCCTGCACAGCGACGAAGTCATCATCGACCTGCTCACCGACTCGGGCACCGGGGCGATGTCGTCGAGCCAGTGGGCCGGGATGATGGACGGCGACGAGAGCTACGCCGGCAGCCGGTCATTCTACCGGTTCGAGGCGGCGGTGAGGGAGCTCACCGGACTTCCCGAGGTGGTCCCCACCCATCAGGGGCGGGCAGCCGAGCGCATCCTGTTCTCCGAGACCTTGAGTGAGGGAGACGTCGTGCCCAACAACACCCACTTTGACACCACCCGAGCCAACATCGAGTACCAGGGGGCCGAGGCCCGCGACCTGGTGATCTCCGAAGGCCTCGAGCCCTCCACCCCTCATCCCTTCAAGGGGAACATGGACGTTGATGCACTGGAAGCGCTGATCGACGAGGTCGGCGCCGACCGGGTGCCGTTGGTGATGATGACCATCACCAACAACACCGGCGGCGGCCAGCCGGTGTCGCTGGGCAACCTGAGGGCGGTCCGCGAGGTTTGCGCCCGGTTCGATATCCCATTCTTCTTGGATGCCTGCCGGTTCGCCGAGAACGCCTGGTTCATCAAGCTGCGCGAGGAGGGCTACGCCGACCGCACCCCCACCGAGATCGCCCGGGAGATCTTCTCGCTTGTCGATGGCTGCACCTTCTCGGCCAAGAAGGACGGCCTGGCCAATATTGGCGGCTTTGTCGCCATGAGGGACGCCGAGCTCGCCAGCAGTTGCCGCAACCTCCTCATCCTCACCGAGGGATTCCCCACCTACGGCGGGCTGGCCGGCTACGACCTGGAAGCAATCGCCATCGGGCTGCACGAGGTACTGGACGAGGACTACCTGCGGTATAGGATCCGCTCGACGGCCTACCTGGCAGAAAAGGCCGACGCCGCCGGGGTCCCCATCGTGCAGCCGCCGGGGGGTCACGCCGTTTACATCGACGCCAAGGCGCTTCTGCCACAAATCCCGCCCAAGCAGTACCCGGCACAGGCCTTGGCGGTGGAGCTGTACCGCACCGGCGGAGTGCGGGGAGTGGAGATCGGCTCGGTGATGTTCGGCGAGGTGCAGCCCGACGGCACCGAGACCCCGGCGTCGATGGAACTGGTGCGACTGGCCATCCCGCGCCGCACCTACACCCAGAGCCACATCGACTTCGTGGCCGAGATCATCATCGAGGTGGCCGGCCACGCCGACAAGATCCGCGGCTATCGAATCGTGCAGCAGGCGCCCTGGCTGCGCCACTTCACCGCCCGGTTCGAGCCGGTCGAGAGTTGACGCACACCCGGCTCTCGGCCGAGGCTCGGAGGGGTCGGCTCCATTTGGCGATGGAAGGCGGACACCATGAACCACAACACCCGGGTTTGAAGTGTGGCTAGCGGGTGGGGTGCGAGTCCACCAAATGCTTGCGCCGTGGTTCTTTGCAATGCCAGCCAGCGTCTCTGCTTGGCGACGAAAAGGTGGTCACGGGCGGGTCGCCCAGATCCTGACCGAGAGGACCTGCTGCGGGCGGGCGTTTAGCACCTCGAAGGAGAGTCCGCCGACCTCGATGACGTCACCGCGCTCTGGGATGCGGCCTGCTGCTGCGACCACGAGACCCGAGATGGTGCGCCAATCACCCGACGCCTGCGAGCGACGGCATCACCCTCTCGCGACCATCGGTAGCATTTCTTGGAGCGTTTGGAGGGCCATGTTCACCGATGAGGAAGTCGACTACCTCGAATCCCAGCACCTCGCCCGGCTCGGGACGGTGGATTCAGATGGTCAGGTCGATGTGTCGCCCGTGGGATTCGAGTTCGACGGCGAGGCGTTCTATGTCAGTAGCTTCAAGATGGACATGTCACACAAGGGAGTGAATGTCGCAGACGGCAACCGACTCGTGTCGCTGGTCGTGGACGACTTGGCGTCGACCGATCCCTGGTTGCCGAGAGGCATCAAGATTCACGGCGTCGCAGACTTCGTCGAACGCGACACTCCCACGAGCATGGCGCGCGGGGACCGTCACATCCGGATTCGACCAGTTCGCTCGTGGAGCTTCGGAATCCTGGCCGCGGCCTTCCAACACGGCAAGTGGACCCCTACGAAGCGGACCTGGCCAACAACCGGACTGATCAAGCCACACGACGCTGCCAGGCCCGACCAGTGCGCGTCTAGAACGTCCGCAGGCGCCAGCCACCGTCGATCGGAATCGTCACGCCGGTGACCGCATCGAAGCGAGGACCGCACAGTTCGGCGACTACGAGAGCTCGATGCATCTCGCTCGATGCATATAGATTGGGTGATCGCGATGGCCGATCCAATGACCCATGACCTCGTAACCCTCGGAGAGGCGATGCTCCGGCTCTCGGTGCCCGCCGGAGAGCGACTCGAGCGTGCTCCCGCATATCAGGTCGATGTCGCCGGGGCGGAAGCCAACGTTGCAATAGCGGTGGCCAGAGCAGGCCTCTCTGCGGTCTGGTTCTCTCGTCTGCCGGAATCTCCGCTAGGGAGACGGGCGGCGGGCGAGATCGCCTTGCACGGTGTCGACGTCTCCCATGTCGTGTGGGATCGCACGCGGCGCATGGGCACGTACTTCCTCGAGCTCAGCGTCCCACCCCGTCCTGTGTCGGTTCTGTACGATCGCGCCGATTCGGCAGCGACTGCGCTCACCCCGGATGACATCGACTGGGCCATCGTCGAGTCCGCCAGGGCCGTGCACCTGACGGGCATTACCCCTGCGTTGTCCCCATCAGCGCGCCTGACCACGATGGAAACGGCACGCCGGGCCGGTCAAGGCGGCGCCGAGGTGATCGTCGACGTCAACTATCGCAGCCGTCTCTGGTCACCAGACGAGGCAGCCGAAGTCATCGGCGAACTCTGCTCTCTCGCCACCACCGTCATCGTGACGACCGAGGACGCCAGGGATCTGTTTGCGGCGACCGGATCGCCGCTCGAGATCGCCGCGATGTTGCGACAAACGATGAGCGCTGATGCGGTGGTCGTCACTCAGGGCGCCGAGGGAGCGGCGTGGAATTCAGGGACGGATTCCGGCGAGGCACCTGGGCACACCGCAGAGGTCATCGATCGGATCGGGGCCGGGGACGCGTTCGCCGCCGGCGTCATTATCGGACTGCTTGGCAGTGGCATCGCATCCGGTGTCAAACGGGGTCTCGCCATGTCTGGCCTGAAGCTGGGACTCCGTGGTGACCAGCTCGTGGTGTCACAAGAGGAGGTCGAAGCAACACTCCGCGGCGAGTCCGATCGGCAGGTACGCCGGTGAAACCGCTGAGCGCTGCGATCAGAAGCGCCGCGATCAGAAGCGCCGCGATCTCGTGTCGGGCCGACTCGAGGCAGCCGACATGCTGGTCGCCCGGCCACAAGGGGCCTTCTATGTGATGGCGGACGTCTCGGCTGCCGCAGAGGACGGGTACGACTTGTGCCGCCGCCTCGTCGCCGAGCACGGCGTGGCGACGGCGCCCGGTGAAGCCTTTGGGCCTGGCGGAGCAGGCATGATCAGGCTGTCGCTGGCCGCCAGTGACGAGGATGTACGGACCGGCGTCGATCGCGTGGTCGACGCCATGGGTGCAGTCTGACTCGGCGCCGTTCTTGGTTGCTGTGACGCGACAGCACCGATCACGAATTCTGCGCAGGGGTCTTCCGCGACTACCCGAGTCCTCAATATGTTCCTTGAAGGCGCGTGTCTCGGCGGTTTAACCGGTGTTGCGGAGGCCGGCGGCCAGCCCATTCATCGTCAACAGCAATGCCCGTGTCAGCTTGGGATCGGTTTCCCCGTCGCGGACCCTTCGTAGCAGCGCGACCTGCAGATAGCTGATCGGGTCGAGGTAGACGTCGCGCACGGACAGGGTTCGCTGCAGGATGGGATGACGTCCGACCAGATCCATGCCGGTGACCGCGACGATCTCCCCTTCTATCAACGAGTACTCGGCGCTAATCGTCGCGAACGGACCGCGATGTTCGGATGGCACAAGTTCGGCATATCGTGCCGCGATCGTGAGATCGGTCTTAGCCAACGTCATCTCGACGTTGGACATGAACGTGCGAAAGAAGGGCCAGTGTTCATACATGTCGGTGATCAGCTCGGGGCCAAAGGCTTGGCGCGCAGCGACCAGTCCGGTGCCGACGCCAAACCAACCGGGCACGATCTGGCGCGACTGGGTCCAGCCGAACACCCACGGAATCGCGCGAAGATTGGCGAGGTCGGATGTGCCACCTCCGGGACGGCGCGCCGGGCGCGAACCGATGTTGAGGGCGGCCAGCTCGTTGACCGGCGTCGAGGCCATGAAATATGGTTGGAGGTCCGGGTCGTCGAGGAGCGACCGGTACGCCTCATAGGCGGCGTCACTCAGGGCGGCCATCACCTGGTACCAGCGATCGAGCACGTCGGGAGGCTGACGCGACTCGCGGTGCAGCAGCGAAGCTTCTAGCGTGGCGCCGAGCGCCAATTCGAGATTGTCGCGGGCAAGGTCGGGCAGACCGTATTTGTCCGAAATCACCTCGCCTTGCTCGGTGATCTTGATGCGACCGTCCACCGTCCCCCACGGCTGAGCAAGGATTGCTTCTGCGGCGGGCCCTCCACCCCGGCCCACGGTCCCGCCGCGGCCGTGGAAGATCCGGAGCTCGACCCCGTGGCGGGCGGCGACGTCGCGGAGCGCGCTCGACGCTGCATATAGCTCCCACTGTGACGTGGCGATGCCGGCATGCTTGTTGGAATCGGAGTAGCCGAGCATGACCTCTTGGAGGTTGTTTCGCAGACTCACGATCTCGCGATACGGTCCGACGCCGAGCAAGTCGTCGAGGATTGCTGCACAGTTGCGCACGGCCTCGGTGGTCTCGAACAGCGGGGCGAATCCGATCCTCGCCACTCCCTCTCGCGGGTCGATCAGGCCCGCCTCGCGGGCCAGCACGGCGGCTGCGAGAACGTCACTGGCACTGTCGGTCTCGGAGATGATGAAGGTCTCGATGGCGTGGGCGCCGAATCGGTCGAGTGCGTCCCGAACGGTTCGGAGGGTGAGTACGACTTCGTCGGTCGCCGCCGCCGGCGTCATCAGCGGTCGGTTCCTATCCAGCTCCTCGGCGAGTATGCGCCGTTTTGCCTCGGCGGATGCGGCCCGGTATTCCCCGTCCCCGATCCGATCGTAGAGCTCTGCGACGGAGTCGCGCAGCAACGAGGAGTGTTGGCGCACATCCATGGTGGCCATCGAGAAACCGAATGCGGCCGCGCGATGGACGAGTTGGGCTACCGACCCGCTTGCGATGAGCGCTCCGCGATCGCGCATCAAGGAGTCGTGGATCAATTCGAGGTCGGTGACCAGCTCGTCGGCGGTCACGTAGTCCACGCCGGGGCGGTGCGGTGTCTGATCGGCGAGACGAGCGCGTGTGTTGATGAGTCGCTGGTGGATGAACGCCAGTTTCTGCCGGTAGGGCTCACCCGCGGAGATCACGGCGAAACGTTTGTGGACAACTGGCAGAGACCGGGCATCAGAATCGAGCGAACTCGAGAGCTCTTTGGTGATACCAACGTTGCGATCCGACGGGCTGAGCTTCTCGGCGAGCTCTTCCACCGCGCCGATCAAGTTGGCGAGTCCATGATCGTGCATCATCTCCAGCACCCGCGTCGTCACTTCCGGCGTGACGGAGGGGTTGCCATCGCGGTCTCCACCCACCCACGAACCGAACCGCAGTGGAGCAGCTCCGGTGGGTAGGTCGACGCCGAGGCGATGCAGCTGGTGCCCGAGCTCGTCGTAGACCTCGGTGGTGGGGCCTGCGAATAGTTCGTCGAGGAAGTAGAGCGTGCTCCGCGCCTCATCGACCGGGGACGGGCGCTCTCGCCGCAACTCGTCGGTTTGCCATATCAGGTCGATTACTTCGGCGATGCGGCGCTCGATGCGATGTTGCTCGGCTTCTGTGGTCGCCGCAGCCCTCGTTGGGAAGAGCGCGGCAATCTCGCGGGTCTTGGTCTGGATCGAGCGACGTGATGACTCAGTGGGATGGGCCGTGAAGACCGGCCGTACCTCGAGTCGGTCGACGACGTCGTTGATGGTCGATTGGGGCACGTCCGCTTCGAGAATGCGATCGACGACACGCGCCAGTTCGTCATTGGCGCCCCAGCTGCCGATGCGATGCTGTTGCTCGGCCGTGTTGGCGAGCAAGAAGTAGGCACCGAATGCCCTGACCAGCTGGATGGTCGTGTCGAGGTCAAGGCCGGCAAGAAGCTCCTCCAACCTGGCGGAAGCCTCATCGTTGAAGGGCTCGACTCCGCTGCGGATCTCCTTCGTGAGCGCACGCACCTCTTCGACCAGATCGAGGAGTGCGGGACCATGCTGGCGACGCAGGGTTTCGCCGAGGAGGTTTCCAAGAAACCGGATGTCGGCTCTGAGAGCAACGTCTGTGTCCACCTGTGGCCCTTCTCCAGCTCGTCTGGCAATCGACAATAGGCATCGGAATCGCACCGGGACTCATGGCAGCGGGGATGGGTCGGTGCTAGCCGCCGGACGGGCCCGCCGTAGCACGATGTCTGTGCCCCTCGAGCAGCTGGTGGGTTGATGAATTGCCAGGAAGCCGTCGAGCATGCGCTCTCGGTCTGAGCTGCCGGCCACGATGAGAATCCGGTCTTCGCGGCGCCAGCCGAGACACGCAACCGCGTAAAAAAAATACCCCCTTGACACAAAGAGGCTTCGGTATGGGCGGGTGGTCTGGTGCTGATTCGTCTTCAATCCCACTCCACAGCGACGATCTGGTGAGTGTTGGACAGACCCTTGAGCGCAACGACCTCGGGTTCAGCCATTCGGATTCCTTCTATCGAACCCACCAAGTCTCTTGTAGTCGACGAGATCATTATTTCACCAGCGTCAGCTACAGAGGCAACCCTGGCCGCCTTGTTGACGGTGAGCCCAAACAGATCATTTTCCGTGCGTATGACCTCACCGGTATGGATTCCGATCCGAACGAAAAACGGCGAATTAGCCGAGGATTGTTGAATCTCGACCGCTGCTCTGAGGGCCGCCCGAGCAGATGCAAAGGCCAACATCGAACCGTCGCCAAGCAGTTTCACAACGGTTCCTCCCTGCGAGGTAGTGATGTCCCGAATAGTTGATTCGTGCTCGCCGATAACTTCGGTCCAGGCACCATCTCCAACGGATTCTGCGAGTCGGGTCGAGTCCACAATGTCTGTGAAAACGAGGGTCATCGTTCCTTCCGAACCGGCGGCAGGGACCAGCTGTATCTCTTCGTCAAACACAGAAGCCACCAGATCGTCAAGAGTGGTGGTGAGGTCGACGCCGAATACTTGCCGGTTCGGTACCGGTATCGAGTTGTGCCATTGAATCACTTTCCACGCTCCGGCCTCGAGCCTGAACGTGGCTACGTGCCTGACTGGTGTCTTGGTCTCAGGAGTGGTCAGAGTTCCGAGCACCGTTGCCCAGCCAAAGGCCCCCTCCTCAAACGCTTCGACCTTCTGGATCTCCTCGGTCCATTGAGGCATGTCGTGCGATTGCGCCTCGAAAACGCCCAAGAACTCGTTTGGCCCGGTCCACCATTCGTCGGGAGCAAAGCCGAGAACACGCAGAGTCGAATCGTCCGAGAACAGGTTCGACATTGTTTCTGCGTCGCCCGCCTGCCACGCCATCAAAACTCGCCGTGAAACAGCCTGAATTTCTGGAGAAGGTATCGCAACCATCGATTCGACCATAGCGAAACGCCCTTGGTCGCTATCAGCCGAGATCGCGGAGCTCGAAATCGGCCGGCAGGTTCTCTAGGAATGACCACATCCTCTCTGTCGTCTGTCGGTCATTCGGGGCCGGGTCTGGTGCTTGGGGCGGTTTCCCCACCATGACCATCGCCCAGTTTCCCAATGCAACCGCCGGAATTGCCCGTCCCGGCAAGCTGATGCGGATCACCTCGGTGGCCAAGGCCATGCTCGAAGAAGCACGGACGACGCCGTGTGATTCGGCGGGTTGTGAGAAGTTCCGCCGGATATACGAGCGGACGATCAACGAGCTCGACGGGGTGATCTCTTCGGAGCTGCACGCCGAACTGACCAAGCTCGCCGTGCGGTTCGACGATCCCGTGCCCTCTCCCTCCGCACTGCGGATCGCCCAAGCGGAGCTGGTTGGCTGGCTCGACGGGCTGATGAACGGCATCGTCGTTGCGGTGCAGAGCCAGTACATGGAGGCCCAGGCTCAGGCCGACGCCATCCAGGAGACCGTCGAGGACGATCGGCTGATGCCGGGACAGTACCTGTAGCGATCAGCGCTACCGGTAGCCATCAGGGCCGGAAGTCCCTGGGCGCGGGTCGTGGTGCCGCGTACCGTGAGTCCATGGAACCCCTGCCGGAAGCCCAGATCAACCAGATGCTCGACCTGGCTCGGTTTGCCCACATCGCGGTCGTCTCGGACGGGGACCCCTATGTCGGGCCGCTGTCCTTCGTCCGCCACGAGAACGCTCTCTACTTCAGAACGGTCGAGGGTGAGCGGGTCGAGGCGCTTCGTCGGCATCCCCGTGCTGCGGTGTCGATCGTCGAATTCGACGACGCGACCGGGTCATGGGAGTCGGTGCTGGTGCGCGGCGAGGTTGCTTTTCCCGAGAACGACGCGACCGACCACGCCATCGTCGTGCTCTTTCTTCAGAAGTACCGCGACTACCACGCAGAGCTCGGTTCGGGTCCGAGGCTCGACGGGGAAAGCGCCATGGGTTGGATCGGCAGCCCGGAGATTGCCGGTGACGATGCGGTGATGTTCAGCCTGGACATGCGCGAGATCACCGGGCGAACCTCGGGCCGCTGGATGACCCCGGGCACGCGGCCCGGTCGTCTCTGAACCCACTCAGAGCGGTACCGTCATGGTGACTCGCGTGCCCTCGCCCGGCGCAGTCATGATTCGCAGGGTGCCTCCGGCGCGATCGGTTCTCGACCCCATGCTCGACAGACCGAGACCGGGTTCCTCTGAAGCCAGATCGAACCCGATGCCGTCGTCGGTCACTTCGATCGCAATAGCCAGCTCGCCCGCGGAGATCGCAACCTTCACCGTTTCGGCGCTGCCGTGGCGCAATGCATTGCTCAGCGCCTCGCGCACCAGTTGCAGGACATCGTCGATGGTCGATTCGGTGATCCCGGCAAAGACACCGCTGTAGGCAACGTCGATGTCGGCACCGTGTGCCGAGCCGAGACGAGTAACCAGGTCGTCGATCTCGGCGCTCAGGTCGCGTTGCTCAGAGGGAGGGCGCCGCAGCTCGAAGATCAGTTCTCGCAAGCTCTTAATGGTCGCGTCGAGGCGTTCCGCGTGATCGCGCAGCGTTGCCTGAATCGCTTCGTCGTCGCTGCGCTGTGCGGTTGCCTGCAGTTCGAGACCCATCGCGAAGAGCTCTTGGATGATGGCGTCGTGGATGTCACGGGCAATGCGCTCTCGGTCTTCGACCACGGCCAGGCGACGAAGTCTTGACTGCAGGCGAATGCTGAGGACGGCCGAACCGGCGATGTCGGCAAGCGCCTCGACGAGCGACTGGTCGGTTTCGGTGAAGCCGTCCGGCTTGTTCGTGAGGTAGAGGTTGCCAAAAAGTCGGTCGCCTGCTCGAACCGGGACGCCAAGGAAGGTGTCCATCGCGGGATGATGGTCGGGGAAGCCGACGGCGGCTGGATGCGAGCCGATGTCGTCGAGAAGAAAGGATCGTCCCTCTCTGCTGATCAGTCCGAGGACACCGAGACCCACCGGCAGTGCGCCGATCTTCGCTGCGATGTCCTCGTCGATGCCCCGGTGCGAAAACTCAACAAGGCTGCCGTGTTCACCGAGCACACCGAGCGCCCCGAATGTGGCGCCGGTGAGCTCCATTGCCGCGGCCACGGTGGCGTCGAGCAGTTCCTCGAGGTCGGTCTTGCTGGCAACCGCCGCGGCGCCACGGACCAGGTTCTGCAACCGCTCGGCACCAGGTTCTATCCCGCTCATGGAGCGAGCCTAGGAGGAGGCGCGTCCAGGGTCGTTTGACCCTGCCAACCACACCCCGGCCTGCGGTACGGTGCTGGCATGCCGTTGGATGAGAAGACCGCGATCCGGGTCCTCCTGGTCGACGACCATGAGGTCGTGCGACGCGGCCTTCGCGCCCTGCTCGACGCCCAGGACGGGATCGAGGTCGTCGGGGAGGCGGGTTCGGTGAAGGAGGCAGTGCGCCAGGTGGGGTTCAATTCACCCGACGTCGTGATGATGGACGTGAGGCTCCCCGACGGCTCTGGTGTCGAGGCGACCAGGAGGATTCGGCAACGGTTCCCCGATGTCGCCGTGTTGATCCTCAGTTCGTTCGCTGATCAGGAGGCGCTGGTGTCTTCGATCGAGGCGGGGGCTTCGGGGTATCTGCTCAAGCGGGTCGACACCGAAGCCATCGTGGATGCGGTCCGTGCAGTCGGAGCCGGCGAATCGCTGCTCGATCCTGCAATGACCGAGCAGCTGTTCAACAAAGTCCGTGACGCCGATCGCGACGATGAGCTCATCGCTCGCTTGTCCGGTCAAGAGCGGCGAATCCTGAAGCGACTCGCTGAGGGGAAAACTAACCGCGAGATTGCCGCCGAGATGTTCCTTGCCGAAAAGACCGTAAAGAACTACGTCTCCAATCTCCTGGCCAAGATGGGCATGTCGCGCCGGAGCGAGGCCGCGGCGTATGCGGCGCGCGTCGAGGAACAGCGCAAACACCAGTACCCGCCCGAAGAATGGGAAAAGGTCTGAGCCGGTGGCCCTGGGGCCTCCAGCGGGCCGTCGTTGGTCGGGAGGAACCGAGTCACCGCAACACTACGAGCGCGCGGAGGCCCGTCGCACTCGTCATTGTTCAGCACCCTCCTACTGGGCCGTGTAGTTGACCAGCATCTGCATGTAGTTGGCGCGTACGAACGACTCGGCATTCGGCGCGGCGCGGTGGCTCATGGACCCGCGGAGCTGCTCGATCGATTCGTATTCGTGCTCGTCGAGCCATTGACTCATCTCGTCGAGCACCGTGGTGACGTGCTCCGGCCCGTATTTGAGGAGCGCCGACGTCATCATCACCACGTCCGCTCCCACGAGGCAGGCCTTCAGTACGTCGTCGGCTCCGTGGGCGCCGCTGGTCACCGCCAGGTCGCAGGTGAGGAAGTCGGACAGGACGGCTACCCACCGGGTGGGCAGGCGCATATCGTCGGGCTCACTGAGCTGCAGGTTTGGCACCACCCGGAGCTCCTCGAGGTCGATGTCGGGCTGATAGAACCGGTTGAACAGGACCAGGCCGTCGGCACCGGCTTCGACGAGGCGGCCGGCCATGTTGGCCATTGAGGAGAAGTACGGCCCGATCTTCACCGCCAGCGGCAGCGACACCTGTTCGCGCACCGCCGCCACCATGTCGGTGTACCGGTTCTCGACATCGGCTCCGGTGGCACCGGAGTCGGTCGGAATCAGGAACACGTTGAGCTCGATGGCGTCGGCACCTGCGTTGGCGAGCTGCTCGGCGTAGCGCACCCAGCCCCCGGCGGTGGTCCCGTTGAGCGAGGCGATGACCGGCACCGACAGCGCCTCCTTGGCATCGGCCACGAGACGGAGCGCCGCCTCGACGGCGATGTTGTGGGCGCCCACGTCGGGGCGGTAGCCACCGAGCGCCTCTGCGAACGACTCGGCCCCGAATTCGACGAGCCGCTGCAACTCCATGCCCTCATGCTCGACCTGCTCCTCGAACAGCGAAGGCAGCACCACGGCCCCGATACCGGCATCCTCCAAACGCCGCAGGCTGTCGATCTTCCCCGTCAACGGTGATGATGAGGCCACCACCGGGTTGCGCAACAGCTGCCCGAGATACGTGGTTTCCATCGATGCGCTCATTCGGTCTCATCCTCCGGGTGCGCCCAAACCACCTCGGTGAACTGGCTGTACAGTGCCCACCGGTCGTCGATGTCTTGCTGTGCCAGGTCCATCAATTCATCGGCGCCGCCGGGATTTGCTCGCGACAACATGGCGTAGCGAGCTTCCTTTTCCGCAACCTCGCGGAACGGCTTGGATGGCGCCCGGCTGTCGAGCCGGAAGGCGTCGTCGCCGTCCTTGGACGGATCGAAGCGATACAGCGGCCAGTAGCCCGAGTCGACCAGGTCCTTCTGATGGCTCATCGACGTCGACATATCGATGCCATGGGCGATGCAGGTGCTGTAAGCGATTACCAGCGACGGGCCGGGATGCGTCTCGGCTTCGGCGATGGCCTTCACCGTCTGGGTGTTGTTGGCGCCGATCGCAACGTGGGCCACATACACGTCTCCGTAGGCCATGGCGATCTGGCCCAGGTCCTTCTTCGGGGTCTTCTTCCCCCCGGAGGCGAAGCGGGCGACGGCCGCTCGCGGCGTTGCCTTTGACGCCTGGCCGCCGGTGTTCGAATACACCTCGGTATCGAGAACCAGGACATTGATGTCCCGTCCCGATGCCAGGGCGTGGTCGAGCCCGCCGAATCCGATGTCGTAGGCCCAGCCGTCGCCGCCGACGATCCAGACGCTCTTTCGCACCAGCGTTCCTGCAACGGCCTCCAGACGGCGGGCCCGCTCGTCGTCGATCCCGGCAAGCCGGTCGCGCAGCTCGGTCACGCAACCGCTCTGCTCGGTGATTGTCTCGTCATCGAGTTGGTCGGACTCGAGGAGGGCGGTTACGAGATCCTCACCGATCTCGGGGGCCAGCTCGGTGACCAGCCGTCTCGCTTCCTCGACCTCCTGGTCCAGTGCCAGCCGCATCCCAAGCCCGAACTCCGCATTGTCCTCGAACAGCGAGTTCGCCCACGCCGGCCCGTGTCCGTTGTCATTGGCCCGCCACGGTGTTGTTGGCAGATTGCCACCGAAGATCGATGAGCAGCCGGTGGCGTTGGCGACCAGTAGCCGCTCGCCGTAGAGCTGGGTGAGGAGCTTGAGATACGGCGTCTCTCCGCATCCGGCACACGCCCCGGAGAACTCGATGAGCGGGTTGAACAGCTGGGAGCCTTTGACGGTGGTGGTCCTCACCTTGGACCGATCGGGTTCCGGGATGGTGAGGAAGAAGTCCCAGTTGGTCCGTTCTTCCTCGAGGTGATCCCGTTTCGGCTCCATGTTGATGGCCTTGTGCTTGACCTCCTCCTTGCTCTTGGCCGGGCACACATCAACGCACACGCCACAACCGGTGCAGTCGTCCGGGGCCACCTGGATCGTCATCAGATGGTCGGGGAGCTCTCTTGACTTGAATGGGAGGCTCTTGAAGGACTGCGGCGCCGCGTCGAGCACGGAAGGTTCGAATGCCTTCATTCGTATGGCGGCATGGGGGCAGACGAGGGCGCATTTGGCACACTCGATGCAGATGTCGGGATCGAAGATCGGGATCTCAAGGGCGATGCTGCGTTTCTCGTACTGGGTGGTGCCGGTGGGGAAGGTGCCGTCTACCGGCATGGCGCTCACCGGGAGCAGGTCGCCCTGACCCGACAGCATCATGGCGGTCACCCGCTGCACGAAGTCCGGGGCGTCGCTCGGTATGACCGGGCGAATGTGGCTGTTCGACGTAGCTGTATCCGGGATCGGGAGCGGTGCGAGTCCATCCATGGCGCGATCGATGGCGGCGATGTTCTTCTCCAGCACCACCTCGCCGAACTTGCTGTAGCTCTTCTTCGCCGCCTCCTTGATGAGGGAGATGGCGGTATCGAAGGGGAGGACTTCGGCCAGGGCGAAGAAACACGTCTGCAGCACGGTGTTGACCCGGCGACCGAGCCCGGCGTCGCCGGCGATTGCGTCGGCATCGACCACGAAGAGGCGAAGCTCCTTGTCGAGGATCTGCTTCTGGACCTCCAGGGGAAGATGCTCCCAGGTGTTGTCCGGTCCATGGGGGCTGTTGAGCAACACGGTGGCTCCGGGTCGAGCCACGGAGAGGACGTCCATCTTCTCCAGGAACTCGAACTGGTGGCAGGCGACGAAGTCCGCCTCGGTGATGAGATAGGGGGCGTTGATTGGCGCCGGATCGAAGCGGAGATGCGAGACGGTCACGGCTCCCGCCTTGCGCGAGTCGTACACGAAGTAGCCCTGGGCGCAGAGCTCGGTGTTGTCCCCGATGATCTTGACCGAGTTCTTGTTCGCCCCGACGGTGCCATCCGAGCCGAGGCCGTAGAAGACCGCCTCGAGCTGCGCTCGCGGGGCAACCTCCACCGAGTCGTCCACCGCGACGCTGAGGTGGGTGACGTCGTCGTTGATACCCACGGTGAAGCGACGCTTCGCGTCCTCGCCCGCCGCCTCATCCAGTACCGCGGCGGCCATGGAGGGAGTGAACTCCTTTGATGACAGGCCGTAGCGACCGCCGATGATTCGGGGTGGGATCGCCCACGAGCTGAGTCCACGCTGGGTCTGTTCGAGCACCGAGGTGGCAACGTCCTGAAAGAGCGGCTCGCCCACTGCTCCCGGTTCCTTGGTCCGGTCGAGGACCGCGATGGTGGTCGTCGTCGGCGGCAGGGCCGCAACCAGGGCCTCGGCGGAGAAGGGTCGATACAGCCGTACTTTCACCAGCCCGACCTTGCGGCCCTCGGCCATCAGCGACTCGACCGCGGATTCAGAGGCCGCGGTGCCGGATCCCATCATCACGATGACCTCGGTGGCGTCGGGGGAGCCGATGTAGTCGAAGAGGTGATAGCGGCGGCCGACCTGGTCGTGGAGCGTGTCCATGGTCTCCTGGACGAGATCGGGAAGGGCGTCGTAGAACGTGTTGACCGCCTCCCTGGCCTGGAAGAACACGTCGGGGTTCTGCGCCGTTCCTCGAATCACCGGTGCGTCGGGGTCGAGGCGGCGACCGCGATGGGCGAGAACCGAGTCGATTGGGATCAACGCCCGGATGTCGTCGTCGGAGAGGAGGGCGATCTTGTTCAACTCGTGGGAGGTGCGAAATCCGTCGAAGAAATGCACGAAGGGAATCCGACCGCGCAGGGTCGCCGCCTGGGCGATCAGCGCCAGATCATGTGCCTCCTGCACCGACCCCGAGGCAAGCAAAGCCCAGCCCGTCGCCCTGGTGGCCATGACGTCGCTGTGGTCGCCGAATATGGAGAGAGCGTGCGTCGCCACCGACCGGGCTGCCACATGGAAGACGGCCGGCGTCAACTCCCCGGCGATCTTGTACATGTTGGGGATCATGAGCAGCAACCCCTGAGAGGCGGTGAAGGTGCCGGTGAGTGCGCCGCCCTGCAATGACCCGTGAACGGCGCCCGCCGCTCCGGCCTCGCTCTGCATCTCGATGACCTCGGGGATGTTTCCCCAAACATTGGTCAGGCCCTGGGTTGCCCAGGCATCCGCAAGCTCACCCATAGGAGATGACGGCGTGATCGGATAGATGGCGAGAACCTCGTTGGTGCGAAAGGCCACGGAAGCGGCAGCCTCGTTGCCGTCGATCGTCGCCCGCGTGGTTGCCGATGCCGTCATGAACCCTTCTGCTCCTACCTCATGGTCGACGTTTCCAGCCGACCGAAGTAGAGACGGAAGGCCCTAGTGACATCTTCGCCTCCCCCACGAAGTCGGGGAGGCGCGAGCCGGCGGAGCCGGTGAGCGGAGGGGGCTCCCCGGCAGGATCGAGAGACACGAGAACTCAGGTCCGCAACTGGCTGTTCGCCATCGCTCTGTGCGGGGCCGCAGCCGCCTTCCTCGGCGACCGGTACGGATCGGCCGCCCTCGTGGTCGCAACCGCCGGATTTCTTGGCCTCGTCGTCGTCGCATACGTCTGGCTGGTGTAGGAAGGGCATTTCTCCCCTGCCAGAGGGCAGATCTTCGTATCAGGATGGAGGTGAGGGCAATGGAGGTGCCATGTCGGGTCGCATCCCTAAACCGGCCATGACCGTTTCCCTGAAACCAGGGCTCGAGACCGTTGCGGCCACGGTGACGCTTGACGGGATCGGACCATCGTTCGCAGTCACCGCCGAGGCGTGGCGCAGCGACCGGGCTCCCGATCCACACATCGCATTCGAGCTGGCGCTGTCGCGAGCCCTGAGCCGGTTGCAGCACGAGATCATGGAGAGCATCCACCAGAGAATCGATCGCGCCACCGACGACGTCTGAGAGAGAGACGTCTGAGACCGAGACGTCTGAGACCGAGACGCCTGAGACAGAGACGCCTGAGACAAAGGGAGGTGACCATGTCCGAGCTTCGTCATCTGCTTGTGGCCACCGATGGTTCGGCCCCCGCCCGGGAGGCGGCACGATTCGCCGGACGGGTGGCGTCGCGGTTCGACGGCGCAGTGCGAGCGGCGTCCATCGTTCCCGAGCCGTCGGCGTGGTTGGGTACCGGGGCATATCTGCCGGATGTGCGTGTCACCAGAGACCGGGCGATTGACCGCGCCCGGCGCATCTCTGAGGAAGCGGCCTGGCTCGCCGAGGAACAGGGTTGCACCAAGACCGAGGCGGTCGCCCAGATCGGGGATCCTGCACACGTCATCGTGACGTGTGCCAAGGACTATCACGCACATGCCATCGTCATGGGGCGCCGGGGCACAGGGAGCCTTGCCCGGCTCTTCATGGGGAGCGTGTCGACGAAGGTCAGCCATCTCTCCGACCGAACGGTCATCACCGTCGGCGAGCCGGTGGACATCGGCCGCGTTCTCGTCGCAGTTGATGGCTCCGAGCACTCGGTGCGTGCGGTCGGGGTCGCATCCACCCTCGCCAAGGGATTCGACGCCCGGCTCGAGATCCTCCATGTTGTGCCGACGAACCGGCTCGTCCCGATCGGTATGAGCGGGGTCGATGCTTACGAGTACGAGCGGCTGGAGGACAGCCTCCGCCACGCCGGCGCACAGATCGTCGACGAGGCCAGGAGCCTGGCCGCCGATCACGGGTTGGTTGCCGCGACGACCATCGAGGCCGGCAGCGCCGCAATCCGGATCATCGAGCACGCGGAAGAGACGGATGCAGACGTGATCTGCGTCGGTCGAAGGGGCTTGGGGAGCGTTGCCGGAATCCTGCTCGGCAGCGTGTCCCACTCCATTTCCCACGGTGCAGAGCAGACGGTGATCACGGTTTGGTGACGGACCGGTGACGTTCGGCCGTGGCGTCGACCGGCCGATGTGAGTCGATGATGCGGTTGGCAGAGGCACGGCGAAGGTGAGGTGACGGAATGACCTGGATCAAGTGGTTCGATGACGTCGGTCTCGAGGACATTGCCGAGGTCGGCGGCAAGAACGCCTCACTCGGCGAGTTGAGGCGTCATCTGACCGGCGCAGGCGTGAGAGTTCCCGATGGCTTTGCCGTGACGGCCGACGCATACAACGCGTTCATTGCGGACAACGACCTCGCCGATCCGATCCTCGAGGTGATCGAAGGCTGGGATCGGGATCGCGTGGACGACCTCCATCAACGGGCATCCGCCATCCGCAGCCTGATCACCGGCGGCCTCTTCTCGCCAAGCCTCATCGCAGAGATTCGCGATGCCTATGCCAAGTTGTGTGCCGCGGGGGGAAGTGACAGCCTTCCGGTTGCCGTTCGATCGAGCGCAACCGCCGAGGATCTTCCAACCGCGTCCTTCGCCGGCCAGATGGAGACCTACCTCATGGTACGCGGTGAGGCGGCGGTGCTCGATCGCGTCTGCGCCGCCTTTGCGTCGCTGTTCACCGCACGGGCCATCAACTACCGGGAGGATCTCGGCTTCGACCACCTCGGCGTTGCCGTCTCGGTCGGGGTCCAGCAGATGGTTCGCTCCGACCTCGCTTCGAGCGGTGTCATCTTCACACTCGACCCGGAGTCCGGCCACCGCGACTTCGTCGTCGTCACATCGAGTTGGGGCCTCGGCGAGAACGTGGTTCAGGGCACCGTCGGGCCCGACGAGTTCTACGTACACAGACCGACACTCGCCGAGGGGTTTCGTCCGATTGTGCGAAAGACCGTCGGTACCAAGGAGCTGCGTATGGTGTTCTCCGAAGGCACCGTGGCCAACGAGCCGTCGAGCGCCGCCGACCGTGCACGGTTCTCTCTCGAGGATGATGAGGTGCTCCGCCTGGCGGAGTGGTCGGTTGCCATCGAGCGGCATTACTCCATCGAGCGTGGACGGGACACTCCGATGGACATCGAATGGGCCAAGGACGGCGTCACCGGCGACCTGTACATCGTTCAGGCCCGGCCCGAAACGGTGCACAGCCAGAAGACCGGGCCGACGTTCCACCGTTTTCGACTTGACGAAGACGGCAGCGTGCTCACCACGGGGATCGCCATCGGCAACCGCATCGCGGCGGGGAGGCCGAGGATCATCGCCGACCCGGGCGAGATGGCTCGGTTCCGAGACGGCGAGGTGCTGGTCACGACCTCCACCGATCCGGACTGGGAGCCGATCATGGCTCGCGCCGCCGCCATCGTGACCGAACGCGGCGGCCGCACCTCACACGCCGCCATCGTGTCGCGGGAGCTCGGCGTCCCCGCTGTGGTGGGAACCGGCGACGCCTGCTCGGCGATTCCCGAGGACGGCGAAGTGACTGTCTCCTGCGCCGATGCCGGCGCCGGCACCGTGTATGCAGGGTCGCTCCGTTTCTCGGCGATCGAGATTGACCCGTCGAAGCTCGACCGACCGAGAACGAAGATCCTGCTCAATACCGGTGACCCGGCGCGGGCACTCTCTCTGAGCCGTCTCCCCGTCGATGGAGTAGGGCTCGCCAGGATGGAGTTCATCCTGGCCGGGGCGATCGGGGTGCATCCGCTGGCGTTGACGCGCTACGACGAACTACTTCCCGACGTGCAGAATCGGGTGGACGAGATCACCGCTGGCTACGAGGACCGGACGATGTTTTTCGTCGACCGCCTGGCCCAGGGCATCGGCACCATCGCCGCCGCCTTCTATCCGCGACCGGTCACCCTTCGGCTATCGGACCTCAAGAGCAACGAATACTCGGCGCTGATCGGGGGAGTCCAGTTCGAGCCGGTCGAAGAGAACCCGATGCTGGGTTGGAGGGGAGCGAGCCGGTACTACCACGCTGACTATCGGGAGGGGTTCGAACTGGAGCTGGAGGCGGTGAAGCGGGTGCGAACGGTTTTCGGGCTCACCAACCTGAAGCTGATGATTCCCTTCTGTCGCACGATCGAGGAGGCGAAGCGGGTCCTCGACGTGATGGCCGACAACGGGCTGCGTCGGGGCGAGGACGGGCTCGAGGTGTGGGTAATGGCTGAGCTGCCGTCCAATGTCCTCGACGCCGATCGGTTTGCTCAGCTCTTCGACGGGTTCAGCATCGGCTCCAACGACCTCACCCAGCTCGTGCTCGGCGTCGATCGCGACTCTGAGCTGGTAGCCCCGCTCTTCGACGAACGCAACCATGCCGTGAAACGGGCCTGCGTCATGCTGCTCGAGGCAGCGGCGCGAAACGGGAGGCCGGTCGGTATCTGTGGCCAGGCGCCATCGGACTACCCGGAGTTCGCCGCCTTCCTGGTCGACCGTGGCATCGATTCGTTGAGCCTGAGTTCGGATGCCGTCGTTGAGACCATGGCCATTGTTACCAAGATCGAACGGGCGCGGGCTCGCTGAGCTATCGAAGGGGGCTCCCAAGAGCGTGCCCCTCTGCGCTACGGCTGGCGCCGCAGCGCGTCTCCCCCGCCGGGGCGGGGGAGACGAGGAAAGCGAAGCTCAGCCCTCGGGGCCGGCGGGAGCCAGGTTTCGGGGCGCGAAGGACATCGTCTCCTTCAGGTCGGTGGTGCCGATCTTGGTGACCTTCCCCTTGCCGAGCTTGAAGTTGTAACGCAGGCTGAGCGGCTGCAGGCTGGTGTCCGCCGAGGTCACTGCATTGGATGGGCTTCCCGGGTAGAGGAAGTAGGTGAACGTGACTCCGGGCGGGACGATGTCGGAGACGTAGGCGGCTGCCGTGAAACTGCCGGTGGTCTTGTTGCCGAGCTGATCGAGCACGTTGTCCGACTCGATCGAGAGCAGGTCGCCGCTCTCCACACCCCAGGCTGCGGCGTCGTCGGGATGGACCTCGAGGAAGTTCATCGGCCAACGCTCCTTTGATATCTGGCGCCTGGCATGGTCGAACAGGTTGTTCCATAGGGCGTTGATTCGGCCGTTGATCACCCACACCTCACCGGAGGTCGGGCCGAGGATGTCGTTGCGTTCCTTGACCGCGTCCCAATCGGCGAACACGAAATTGGCCTTCCCCGAGTCGGTCTTGAACTGCAGGTCTTCGTGCAGCCGCACCGTCTCGATCAGCTCTCCGTTTTCGAGGCTGAGGGGAGTCTGCAGACCCTGGGTCCCATAGGTTGCAAGGAGATCGTGGCCGCGGACCCCTTCGGCCTTCGCCTTTTCCACGAGAGCGGCGAAGTCTCGGCGCCCGCCGGCCGACTTCGGTGACGCCTCCTCGAAGATCTCGTTGGTGTCCTTCCAGTCGAAGCCTGCGAAACCCATCCGTTGGGCAACCATGGAGAAGATCTTCCAGTCGGGAATGGCGTCGCCCGGCGGGTCCATGATCTTGTCGTAGATCCGTAGCCGACGCTCGGCGTTGTTCCTGGCGTAGGTGTCCTCGCCCCAGGCGCCCGCGGCGAGAATGATGTCGGCGGATGGGGTCGACTCGTTCGGGTAGATCTCCTGGTGGGCGATGACGAGCCCGCCGGCGTCGATGCGCTCCTTGAGCTGGCGCAGGACCGTGGCAGGATCCGTCGAGTCGACCTCGGGCCCCATCGAGGTGAGATCGGCGACCCGCTTCCGCAGCGCCTGGGTCGCACCCATGGCTCCGAGCCAGTTGGTGCCGACCACCCAACGGAATCTGGTGTTGCCTTCGACGAGCCAGCGCTCGGTGTCCATCTCTATCGGGTGGCCCTCGAAGGAATGCGGCGACTTGTCAAGCGGGTAGCCCGCGGCCTTCTGCCCACCGCGTTGATGGCCGCCCATACGGCCGGTACCCCGGCCGGGGCGTCCGGTGGCGCCGAGGAGGGCGCCCAGGCTCCCGATCGCCGCGGTGTTCTCGTAGTTGTGCGACCAGTAGACGCCCTTCTCGAACAAGAGCATCGTCTTGGGCCGTTCACCCCCGGCGCCGGTCATCATTTCGGCGGCCATCCGGATCTTCGCCGCAGGCACTCCGGTTGCTCGCTCGGCCCCCTCCAGGGTGAAGTCGTCTTCGGAGAACAGGTACCGGCTGAACTCGTCGAAGGAGCGGCCGAACTGCACTCTGCGCCACTTCCCTTCCTGGTCGAGCTCGGCTCGAGAGGCGATGTGATCGCGCACGAACTCGGTGTCCTCCCATCCATTGGCGATGATCTCGCGGGCGATTGCCGAGTACAGCGCCGTATCCGTGCCGGGCATCAGCTGGAGATGAAGCCCGCCGTGGTTCTCGGCGTAGGCGGCGGTGAAAGTCTTTCTCGGGTCGACATAGATGATCTTGGCTCCGCCCGCCTGCTGCCAGGTGGTGAAGCGAACCGTTTTGGTCTCGTATGGATCGGAGCCGGCGATGAAGAGGACGTCGGCCTCCTTGTCGTCGGCGAACGCGGTACCGAAGGCGTCGATGCCGACATCGGACAGGCCGGGAACGTCGTCTCCCTCGGCCGGTGCGTGGTGCGGCGAGTAGTTCGGGGTTCCGATCTCACCGAGGGCCAGCTTGGAGGCGGCGAAGACGTTCTCGTAGAACTGGTATGAGTAGATCTTCATCCCCCAGGCCAGCTCGCCGTAGCTGTCGATGACATGGTGGGACAATTCGGCCATGAGGTCGATCGCCATTTCCCACGAGATCGGGAGGTGCTGGCCGCGGACCTTGAGCATTGGCGTGAGGTAGCGATCCGAGGTCGGGCCGGTCTGTCGGTACAGCTTCTGGGCGAGGGCGCCACCGCGTACCGAGTGGGTGCCGCCGACGTTCACCACGGCTGAATCGCCGTCAGGAATGATGATCACGTTGGTCTGAATGCCGTTGCGCTCGATCACCGTGTGCATGTTCTGTGAGGGCCACTTCCCCGACAGGGCCGGCCCCGGGAAGTCGATACCGAGGGCGTTCTCTTCGGCTTTTCGCCCGCCGCTGATCCCGGCCGGCCACAGGTACACCTTGTAGCCGCAAGCCACCGGGCAGTATTCACAGCAGGTGGTCTTCACCTCTGCGTCCGGTGGGGGGAGCGGGACGAAGGCCGGGTTCGCTTCGGTCATACCCGCTCACCCACCAGCTCGCCTCCCTGAAGCGTGTTGTCGAACCCGTAAACCAGGCGGAACACGCCGTCGGCGTAGACCGCGTCGTCGTCGACGCTGAGCAGCAGCTGCGGCAGGTCCTGGGTCGCCTGGCCAAGTGTGACCATGCCGCCGTGGACCAAATCGAACGTTGAATAGTGACAGGGGCAGGGCCCGAGGATCTTGTACTCGTGCTGGTACTCGGAGATGGCGCATCCCATGTGGGTGCACAGGCGGCTGAAAGCAACGATGTCGCCGTCGGGACCCACTCCGCCGATCACCGGTTCGCCCATCTTGACCAGCATGCTGGATTGGCCCACCTGGGGGTAGTCGAAGAGTACGGGTATGCCCTCCTCCAGCTCAGACAGGCCGGCGACCTTCAGCCGCGGAAAGAATCCAACGATCGCTGCGGTCTGGCCCCCGCTCGCCGTTTCTCGACTGGCCAACCCGATCGGTACCAGGACGCCCATGGCTACGACGGCGCCGGTGGCGCCGCCGAGGAACAAGAACTCTCTTCGGGTGAAGGGCAGGGCCAACCTCCTTTTGCGACATGGTTGCGTTCGCCTGCATCCGATCCTAGGGCCGAAGGTCTCTATGCACCCGTGCGTCGCTCCACTTCGATGGCTACCGTGACCGAAATCGCTGAGAAGACTCCGGTGGTGATCCCGGACGATGAGCTACCGGCCCCAGGCCGCTTGGCGTTCTTTGTTTTCGGGGTGCTCGCCGGACTGGTGGCGACCTTCGTCGTCGGCATGCTGGTCCTGATGCAGAACGATCCGCTTGGCCCAGCGGCGCGGCGCTTGGTGCCGACGACCGAAGCACCCCTTGGCCCCGGCGATCCAATCGGCGGCGAGGACGTCTACGCCTCGACCTGCGCGTCGTGTCATGGTGCCAACGGCGAGGGGGTGACGGGGCTTGGGCTCCCGCTGGCTTCGAGCGAGTTCGTGCAGTCGATGACCGATGCTCAGCTGGTCACGTTCATCGAGGCCGGGCGCGACGCCGCCCACCCGGACAACACCACGGGGGTTGCGATGCCCCCGAGAGGCGGCAACCCATCGCTAACCGACCCCGACCTGGCCGACGTCGTGGCGTTTCTGCGAACGATGCAGTAACTGCCGGCAGTTCGAGAGTCCGGATCCGGAGAAGTCGATTGGCGCCGCCGCTGCGCCCGATCCTCAGGGTCTTAATGCCCTACAGCCGCTTGCGCCGGCTCCGTAGGGTCGGTGGAGGCGAACACCCAGGAGGGTTGGGCATGGAGCTGCCTGCCAGGGAGATCTGGACCGTGATCCACGGCCTCGTGCTTGGCACGATCCTTCTGCTTGCTTTTGCGGGGGGCTTGACCGGGTTATGGAGCCTTCGGCCAGGGTATATGACTGCGAAGGGCATCAAGGAGCGGATGGGCCGGCTATACGTCGGTGTCTGGGCGCCGTGGTTCGAGCTCTTCGAATGACCGATCGATCGGGCCGCGCCGATCTCGTCTCCGCCCGGGCCGTAGGGGTCGGTGTCGGGCTGATTGCACTCCAGCTGACCTGGCTGATTGGCAACAGGGTCACCTCAGCGTTCCGGGACCCACCCGATGGGCCAACCATTGCGTTCACCGCGGCGGTGTTGGTCGGCATCGTGGTCTCGCTGGTTGCCGGGCGCCGGCTCGCCAGGAAGTCGATCGGGGTCTGACCAGCCCGTGGGTGACGTTGCCCGAGGCCACGGCATGGTCAGGCGTCCGACATGGTCACCGTATTCATGATCGTTGCCGTTGTGACCCTGAATCGTGGTCGGGGGAGCGGTGCGATCGCTCGCAATCAAGTCATCGCCTTGCAGAGGCGCGGCCACGTCGCCACCCTCGTCCACGCTGGCCAGGGACAGGGCGACGTGCCGATCCACGAGGTGCCAATCTCCTCGGACCTTCTTCCTGCCCACGAGTATCTCACCGGCCATGCCGGGCGGCAGCAGACGGTGTCGTCGATGGACGCCGAGGAAGCGTCCTGGTTCGTCGCCGACTTTGATGCTTCGCTGCGGTCGTTGGACCCGGCGCCCGATCTGATCGTCGGCCACCACGCCAACATCACCGCAATTGCCACCCAGCATGCCGCGGAACACTTCGGGATCCCCTATGTACTGTTCGTCCACGGCACCGGGATCGAGCCCAGGTATCACGGCGGCTACGCCGCTGAGATCTGGAGCCAAATCGAAGAAGCGATGAGGTTGGCTTACGCCATCATCGTGACCAACGACTATGTCCGCGACGAGCTGGTGAAACCGATCGTCGATTTGCCGATTGATCGGTTCCGGATCATTCCTGGTGGCGTTGACCTCACCGCCTACCGGCCAGGGACCGGCGACGAGGTTCGGCGCCGCTATGACCTCCCCGATTCCTATGTGATCTCGCCCGGTGCGCTCACCGAGCTGAAAGGACCGCAGAACGTGGTGGCGGCGTCAGAGGTGTTTGCCGATCTGGCTCCGCCGATATTCCTCGGCGATGGCGACCTGCGGGAGCAACTCGAGGCCGAACTGGGGGATCGAGGCCGCTTGCTCGGATATGTCCCGGAGGTCGATAAGGAGGCACTGATCAGCGCGGCGACTCTGCTCGTGGCGGCACCCGAGAAGCTGGAGCATTTCGGCATGGTGTACGCCGAGGCCCTTGCCGCAGGAACAGTCCCGGTCGCCTACGAAGGCGGAGGCGTCGGCTCGATCGTAATCCCCGCCGTTGGAGTGCTCACCGAGCGTGCACCCCGTGCCCTGGGCACGGCGGTGCGTGGCCTGCTCGAGGAACGAGAGCGGCGCTTGCCGATGGCGCAGGCGGCACGGCTCCGCGCCGAATCTCACTTTGACGGGCACCGGCTCGGCGACCAACTCGTAGATTGGATCGAGACGATCGTCTAGAAAGATAGGAGAGCTCATGGCGGAGCGCGCAGAGGCCGAGGTCCTGGGCGAGTTGGAGGCAAGGGTCCAATCCGGTGACCTGGTCGGCGGAGCCAATGTCTTCCTCGCACAGGCGAACGACCTCGTCGAAGGCTTCCTCACCACCGGTTCGTTTGGCGTCGCCGAGGACCCGTTCGGTGGTGCCGATGCGTCCCTCCTCGTGGACGACCACGCCTACTACCTGATGCTGTGGAGGCTATTCGACCGAATGCCGGCCTCGATGCTGGCCGACTTCGCCATCAAGGTGCGGCGAATCCTTGCCACCAGGGTTTTCAAGCGCGTCGGCGAGGCCGTCATTTTCCATCACGATGTGTACATCCTGTCGGGGCGAAACACCGAGATCGGGGACGGGGTCTTCGTGAATCGCGGTGCAACGATCGACGATCGTGGGCCGATCACCGTAGGTGACCATACGATGATTGCCGCAGGTGCGATCTTGACCACCCACGGACACATTCTCGACGATTTCACCAAGCCGATGCCGTTCGGGGGGCGGACGATGGCCCCGATTGTGATCGGGTCGAACACCGTCATCGGCTACAACGCCGTCATCATGCCGGGGGTGACCATCGGGGACCGGGTCATCGTGTCGGCGAACGCCGTGGTGACCAAGGACATCCCCGACCGCTGGGTGGTCGGCGGTCTCCCTGCCAAGAAGATCAAGGAGTTGTTGCCGGGCGACTACCCGCCCCCCTAACTCGAGTTCCACTGCCGGGTCATCATGGCCATTGCTGCGCTGCCACGGCAGGAGGGCCCAGTGAGCAATCTTTCCGGGGTGGCCGCGCAGGTCCGGTTGTTGGGCCGCTCTCGGTCACAATCGGGGATCGGCATCTCGGCCCATTGACTTTGATGGCGTGAAACCGAAGCAGCTAATCGAGATTCTGCTCATCGGTCGTGGCATGGGGGAGGCGCTAGCGAGATGGAAGCAGAAATGGCAAGAGGTCAAGGGTCGCTACCCCCGCAACGAATTGTCACCTCCAAGAAGGAATGTCACGGTCACGACATTCATGGGGTTGCTGCTGGACATCGCCGGTTGTCGGCGATGTCCCTACGAAAGGAGGAGACATGACCGTTGCTATAGACCGGATCACCAGGCCCGCAACCGATGCGAACCCCCTGGCAGAAACCGGTCATCGCAAAATTGGTCTCGGAGTCGGCTTCCTCGGCTTGTTGATTGCCATGGTGGTCGCCGGATTGGCGATCGCTGCTGTCATTCAAGTTGGCGACGCCGGCAGTGAAGACACCGTCGGCCAGCTCTTGGCCGTGGCCTTCGGGCTCAACACGGTGGCGCTGGCCACGATCAAGACCGGCATCGCGATCATCCTGATCGGGATCCTGGTCCGACTGTGGACCAGGGCGCACGGAATAAGCGCGGCATTGCCGGGGCTCAAGGCCCCGACCGAGGACCAGGTTCACGTCCCGGCAAGCGGGACGATGGAAACGCCATTCGGCACCTGCGACGTCACCGAGAAGGCCCCCGAGGCGCTTCGCATCCACACGATGGCGAAGACGCTGTGGGCTCCGATGCTGGTGATGGGCCTCATGCTCGTCGCCGCGGGCTTCGTTGTCGCGTTGGTCTGGGCGGGAAACATCGGCTCGGATCCGGAGACGGCCATCGGTGCGTCCGCTTGGGCACAGGGGCTCCAGTTCCTCGGTGAAGCAATGGTGCTCGCCGGGATCTCGTTCCTGCTCGGCTCGATCCTTGGTGGATTGCGCGGTGCGGGCGGCTCGGTGCAGGCAGGCCTCGACCTTCCGGTGCAGACGTTGCAGATGCCAAAGACGGCGAAGGTCTTCATCGGCCTGATGGTGGCCGGGATGATGGTTGCCATCGTCCAGTTCGCTGGCTACATCGTGACGACGACCTTCGACAATGCTGTTGATGTGGCGACCTGGTTCGCATTCCTGGGTCCGCTCCGGGAGCTGGCCCTCGGGCTGCTCCTCGGTGGCATCGTGCTGGCCCTGGCCACGATCGGCAACGTGCTCGGATTCCAGTTCTGGCGCATCCGCGGCATCATCACCACGGGTAGCTAGGAGGCTGAAATGACAACAGCAACAACGGAATTCAACACACAGACAGCGGCGACGCCGCCGGCCGAGATACTGCCCCACAAGGCAGGACGCAGGCTCTGGTTCCCGATGTTCCTGATGGCCCTCATGGGGTTTGGGATCGGAATCGTTCTTGCGGGCTTCCGTGCCGATGCCGTGAACAGCGGCAACGTTCAGGACACCGCCGCTCTCGGGCAGTTCGTGCCCGCCTTCATGTTCATCGGTTTCGCCGCGGTGTTCGCCGCGATCGCCTTTGCGATCGCACGGATCCTCGGCGCCTTCCGAGCGGGTGGAAGCGGCATGCAACACGCCACCGGCAATGAAGTGAAGACGCTGACCATGCCCCCGACCGGGCGTGCGTTCATCGGGCTGATGGCGATGGGGATGATGTTGATCGTGGGCGCGGTAGTGCTCCACCTCATCGTCGGAACGCTCATCGCCACCGGTAGCGACTCGGCATTGTCGAACTCAGAGCAATGGTCGATCTGGCTCGAGGTGGCACGCCGCTTTGGTGTGTCCACCTACCTGCTGTCGATCGCCCTTGGTCTCGCCACGATCATCACCGTGGTGCGCTTCCAGTCGGTGCGCATCAAGGAGATCGTTGCGTCACGGTAAGACCACCAACGACGACCGCTGTGGGCCGTCCCCTGAGGGGGGCGGCCCACAGCTACGCCGGGATGATCTGGAGATCCGACGCGACCAGCGCGTCGATGGTGGCTGGGAAGTTCGGGTCGTCCTCGGGTCGATAGGCACGATCGAGTTTCAAACCGGCGAGGAGGCGAGCGGCGGCCGCCAGCTCTGCACCGAGGTCGCCAGCGCTGCGGGCCGCATCGAGCAGCAGGCCGATCTGGTGGGCGACCACAAGCCGCTCCAGCTGGGCGCGTCCGTGCAGGGCTCCGTGCTCCTGGTCTTCGACGCAGCGGCGAATCTCGGCGGCCACCTCCTCGAATCCGGCGAGAGCCTGCTTGGCGGTGACGGCGAGGTCGGGCTCGCTGATGCCTTTGAGAAGTTCGGCAGTTCGGTCAAGCACGGATTCGGACATTTCCAGGCGGCCGAGATCGCGCATGACTTGGGCGGTGAGCACGTTGTGCGTGCCTTCCCATTGTTCGTACACGATTGCGTCGCGGAGCAGGCGGGGCAGGATGGAGAACGTTTCGATGGCTCCATTCCCACCAAGGATCTCGATGGCGCCTCGCACCACCTGGGTGGCGGCGAGCGAGCACGACAGCTTGTTGGCGTTGACGAGATAGCGGTGGAAGCCGCCGTCGGCGGGCTCGGGCCCGAGATCGACCGCTTCGTCGAGGGCGGTGAGGTGCCAGGTCGAGTGCAAGCCGGCAAGCCAATGCGACTTGAGTTCGGCGAGTTGGCGGCGCACCAGCGGGAACGTCGAGATGCGTTGACCAAAGGCCTCTCGATGCCGGGCGTAGCCGGCGGCCACGGTGTAGGCGCGTTGCATGATGGCGATATCCCCGATGGCGTTCATCCATCGCGACGTGTTCAACATTGCCGTGACCATGATCTTGAAACCGTCGTCGACCGGTCCGATCACGTAGGCGACCGCATCGTGGAAGTCGATCTCGGCCGACGCCATCGACCTGGTCCCGAGCTTCTCTTTCAGTCGGCGGATCGAGAAACCGTTCGGTCGACCGTCCACCAGACGCGGCAGGAGGAAGCAGCCGAGCCCCTCGGTGCCGGCGGGCGCACCGTCCGGACGCGCCAGCACCAGGAACAGGTCGGCGTCGGCAACCGAACAGAACCACTTCTCACCGGACAGTCGCCACGTGCCGTCTCCGTGATCGGTCGCCCAGGCGGCCAGGGCACCGACGTCCGATCCGCCCTGGACCTCGGTCAGGAACTGCGAACCGCGCAGCGCAGCGTCGTAGTCGGTGTCGGTGAGGGCGGGGAGAAAGCGGTCTCTGATGGCTTCGGATGCGAACCGGCGGAGCGCCCCGGACCATCCCCGTCGTGCATGTCGCTGCGCACATGTGGCCCAGTTCGCCTTCGAGCGATGCCAGGTAGCCGGCAGTTGCCAGCTCGAAGGACGCACCGGGCGCACCGGCGGCGTGCACGACCCCGGACGCCCACACCAGTCGCCCGGCGTCGTGATAGGCAGTGTCGAAGCGGATTGCCTCGATCCGGTTGCCGAGCGGGTCATATCGGTCGAGTTCGGGTTCACGACGCTGATAGGACTCGACGATGGGGCCGAGCTCTTCGGCAACGACCCGACCGAAACCGGTGCCGGCCTCACGCACCGTGGCAAGGCGGCTGTCTGCCAGATACTTGGCATTGACGAGCTCGAGGTGCCCGTGATACGGGTTTGGCATCGCCGACTCACGCCACGACGCCAGCGCCTCCCTGGCGTTGGAGTACGCGTCGGTCATTGCGCCATTATCACAGGGGCGGGGAGATCAAGGAGCGGGCGCCCTGTCCGGTTCCCAATCGGGTCGGAGGGCGAATTGGCTCCGGCCGGTCTCCCCGAGCTTGACCGCAAGAACCTGGTCGATGTGGGCCCGGTGTTCCTCGAAGAGGATCGCACTTGCCACCATGTACAGCCGCCACACCCTGGCGCGACCCTCTCCGACTTCTCTGACTGCGGCGTCCCAGTTCGCCTCGAGGTTGGCTACCCAGCGGCGGAGCGTGAGCGCATAGTGCTCTCGGAGGTTTTCCATGTGCCGGACCTCGAGTCCGGCGTCTTGGAGGGAGGTGATCACGGTTCCCACCTCGTGCAACTGACCGTCGGGAAACACGTAGCGACTGGAGAAGCTCGGTTTCGCGTGCAGGGGAGGCCTGGCGTTGTCGGTTCTGCTGATGGCGTGGTTGAGCAGGCGGCCACCCGGTGCAAGGAGGTCGATCACGTTGGCGAAATACTGCTCCAACCTGCGCATCCCGACGTGTTCGAACATACCGATCGAGCTGATCGCGTCGTAGGGCCCGTCGTCGATGTCGCGGTAGTCCTGGTACCGCACTTCGATCTTGTCGGTGAGTCCAGCCGCCGCGATGCGCTTACGGGCGAGGTCGACCTGTGGTTGAGAGATCGTGACCCCGACCGCCTCGACGCCGTGGTGCCTTGCCGCGTGGAGCACCATTCCACCCCATCCGCATCCGATGTCGAGCAGCCGCATTCCGGGCCGGAGATCGAGCTTGCGACAGATCAACTCGTACTTGTTTTCTTGGGCTTGTTCGAGGGTGTCTGAGGGATCATCGAAGACCGCGCATGAGTAGGTGAGGGACGAACCGAGAACCATCCGGTAAAAGTCGTTCGAAATGTCGTAGTGATGCGAGATCGCCGACGCGTCACGGCGTCGCGTATGCAGGCGCCCGCCCGGTCTGTGCTCCTCTGGCGGGGGTGGGATGCGGCGAAGGTTTCGCACACCGACGGTGCGGACCAGGCTTGCGAGCTGTCTCAGTGACAGCTTCACCTCGGGCATCCGTTGCCGCAGATCGAACAGGCCGTAGATGTCACCGTCGATCGAGATGTCCCCGGCGACATAGGCCCGGCCGAGGCCAAGCTCGCCAGGCGCAGTCACCAAACGGATCATGGCGTCTGGCGAGTGCACGGTCACGATCGTCTTGGCATCTTCCGGCCCCACGACGGTCCCATCAAAGGCCTCGATCCGTATCGGGAGATCCGGTCCAAGCCACTGCGTGATGAACGGTTCGAGACTCATCTCCCGACCAACGCCCGGAGTCTTCGACGGGTGCGGCGAATATCGCCAAACCGACTATTCGGGTCCCGCAGACGTTGAGTCGAGCAGAAGAGTTTCGTCAATCGGACAATCGAGTTGCAAGACGCGTTTGGAGAGCGTTGGACGAAATGACGGCGCTCGCGACCCCCGGAGCCCCGTTGGGTGGCCGCCGGCGGCGGCTGCCCACAGATGACCCAGTGGAAGAGGCGCTCATGTCACCGGAACTGTTCTTGGCCTTGGACTTCATCTCCTTCGTCGTCCTGTCTGGCGTGGTGCTCGCCGTGTTCCGGCGGCTGCCGACCTGACGAACGGTCCTGGGCTGTCAATCGAATCGACGCGCTGGCGACAGTTGAGGTTCATCGCGGTGCGCCGCGGTGTTGCCGATGCGAGGAGGAAAATAACATGCGACGAATCATCCCGACCTGGATCATCGCCGGCGCCGCTGCGCTTGTTCTGATCGCCGGCATCGTGGACTCGATCGTCAGCGGGGAATGGGACCTCTTCGTGGTCTTGGTCCTCGCTTTCGTTCTGGTTGCCTTCCTGTCGTTTCGCAGCAAGAGTGGCCGGCGCCCGGTCACGCTGCGCACCGATCTTGAGCGATGGGTCGTGGGCCACTCACACCGAACCGGCGAAACGGTCGAAACGACCCTGGACCGCGCCGTCGCCGGCCATCGGCGCCGCGTCGACCCCGTCGAGGGACACACCGCGGTGTTCGCCGCCACCTCGGAGGGTCCTGGATCGTGATTACTGCCCGCCTCGACGGCTCAGGGCTTCCGACCTCGGTCGCCGGCGGCAAGGGCGCTGCCCTCGACCGCCTGATTGCGTTCGACGCCCCGGTCCCAATAACCGGCGTGGTCACCACCCACGCCTACCGCACCTTCATCGATGCCTCCGACCTGGGACGACGGCTCGACGCTCTCGCCGACGACGGCACCCCGGGCCCTGATCGGTTCGCAGCTCACGCCGCCGACGTCGACCGTGCCTTCCTCGAGGCCCCCATGTCGAGGGAAGTCGAGCGAGCCATCGTCGACCTGGCCGTTGAGATCCGCGGCGACCATGCTCGTCTCGCGGTGCGCTCCTCGGCGACCGCAGAGGACACGGACACGGCATCGTTCGCCGGTCAGTACCGCAGCTTCTTGGAGGTGGTAGACGACGAAGAAGTACTGGAAGCGGTGCGGCTGGTCTGGGCGTCGCTGTGGCACGCCGCGCCCATGGCTTACCGGGAGCACCGCGGCATCGGCCACGACGCCGCAATGGCGGTCGTTGTGATGCGGCTCGTCGAGCCAAAGACCGCAGGGGTGGTCTTCACCGTCGACCCGGGCGGCGCACCCGACCAGATGCGCATCGAGTTCGTCCACGGACTCGCCGAAGGTCTCGTCTCCGGAACCGAGACCCCCGAGGCCATCGTGATGGAGCGCACCGCTGTGCCACCGCCGTCGGAGGCTCCACTCGGCGAGCTCGTCCCGCTCACCCTGCAGATCGAGAAGGCGTTTGGCGCACCACAGGACATCGAGTGGGCCGACGATGGGACCACGTTGTACCTGGTCCAGGCTCGTCCGATCACCACCACCGCTCACATTGCCGCCGACGACGATGGGTTCGACACTGTGCCCGTCGAAGAATGCACCTACACGCCCGCCGGCATCGGGGAGATGCTGCCGGGCGTGCTGCCACCGTTGCTTTGGTCGATCGACGGTCCACTCATCGAGGAGGGATTCCGCCAGCTCTTCGGCCAGCTCGGTGTCGTCCCCGACCTCGACGCGTCCGGTGCGGTCGTTGGCCGTTTCCGGGGTAGGGCCGCTCTCAATCTCGACCTGCTCAAGGCAGCCGCCGGGGCGATGCCCGGGGGCACTGCCGCCGAGATGGAACGGCAATATTTCGGGGAGGTTGTCTCTCCCGACCTCGAAGACGACGCGTCGACGGGTGGCGGCAAGTTGAGCCAAATGAAGGAGATCCCCTCGACCGTGCGTGCCCTGTCGATGCGGCGCCACCTGTCATCGGAGGCCAACGTCATCATTGCCGCCGTTGAAGAGATCATGGAGCGCAGGCTGGACCCGTCGAGCCTCAACGATGCCCACCTTCTTGCCTACTGGCGCCGGATTCTCGCCCTCGCCGAGCGGGTCGTGGCCACGCAGGTTGCCGTCGCCGCTTCCGCCGCGGCGGCCTATCGCGGCCTCGAGATGTTCCTCGAACCCCACTGCGGGGACGAATCGGCTTTCCTCACTCAGCAACTCACCGCGGGCGGGATCGAGGCGTGCGGGTTGCGCACGTCACTCGACGTGTGCGATCTGGTCCAGACCGGCCTGGGTGATGCCGATGTGCGCCACGCGCTGGACTCGATCGAGGATCCCGACCAGATGCGCGAATTGTTGGAGGCCTCCGAGGCAGGACGGAAGTTTCTCGCCGCATTCCGCGCCCGCCTCGACCATGCCGGATCGGCTGCCGTGTTCGGCGGACCCACCTGGGGTGAAGATGAGGCCGGCGCCTGGAACGTGCTCCGTCAGGCGGTGCTCGTGGAGACCGAGACCGGGCGGCCCGTCTCGCAGACGAATAGGGCCGACGTCCTCGAAGAAGTCATCGGGCGACTCACCGCGCAGACCAAATGGAAGGTCACGAGGGTGATCACCGGCCAGGTCGTCGACATGCGCATCCGCATGCTGCGACAACTCGTCAAAGAGGCAGTCGAGTTCTTGGCCCTCCGTGAGACGACGAAGGTCGCCGTGCTGCGACTCGGCGGCGAAGCGCGGCGGGCCACAAGAGAGATCGCCGAGCGGCTGACCGAATCGGGGGCCCTCGGCGATGTCCGCAACGCCGAACTGCTCAGCATCCACGAGATGGAGGCCGCGTTCGCCGGCGCTGACATCAACCGCTCGGTTCTGCACCGCCGCCGCCGCGCTCTCGACACCGCTGAGGCCGTCGGCGCCCTCCCTCGCATCTTCAAGGGCCGCCCCGATCGCGTTGAGGCGCCCGTTGCGGGCGCTGGAGGCTCGATCGATGGCTGGGCCGCCTCGCCCGGGCTGTACCGGGGCCGTGCTCGTGTGGTGACGAACGTCGCCGACGCCCGCCTCGAGCCGGGCGACATTCTGGTTGCTCCCGCCACCGATCCATCGTGGACGCCGCTGTTCCTGACTGCCGGGGCGCTCATCGTCGAGGAGGGTGGACCGCTCTCCCATGCCGCCATCGTCGCTCGTGAGCTTGGACTGCCGGCGGTGCTCAACGTGCCCGGAGCCACCGGGCTGATCGTCGACGGCGAGGAGGTCACCGTTGACGGCTCCACCGGCCGGATCCTGCTCCACCGCGACGAGGCCACAGAGGAGGTCGCGGCATGATCCCTCTGCCAAGACACACCACCTGGGTCGACGACACCGAGAAGGGCACCAACGTCTTCGTCCCGTCGATCATGGGCGTCGGCGTGCTCCTCTCCCTTGGCATCCTGGTGGCCGATGGGATCAACAAGGTCCGAGGTGGCCGTGGCAAGCAGCGGGAGCGCGAGTTGATCTCCGGCTATCTCGCCGGCGACGTGCTCAGCTCCGTGCACGACGACGAGTCGAGTGGGCACGGGACTCGCGGCCTGCGTCGCCGGTGGACCTACGTGTTCACCTCGATGGTGTTCGTTGGCATTGCGATCTACGGACTGATCGGGTCGTTCTGGAACTACATCAACCCGGTCGACGATGGCTGGGTCGAGGACATCGCCTGGGTATGGGCAGTGTCGCTGGTGGCGGTGTTCGGCCTCCTGTCGCTTGGCCTGCTCCTTGGTTACATCGCCCTCGTGTACCCGAGCGTGCCGCCGTGGCTACGCCGTTTTCTGGCCCGCACTCCGATCGGGGTGGCGCCGAAGGGCTGAAACCTCAGTTTGGTAGGTGCAGCGCGCAGCCTCCACACCGACGGCACGCCCATCGAGACGAGAGCGCATATTCGGCGAGGAGCAACATCGAGACCCCGATCAAGACGCTGGCGACGACGTCGGACGGCCAGTGGGCTCCGAGGTTGATGCGGCTCAGCATGACGAGGGTCACGCCGACTATGAGCAGCACTACCGATCCCCAGAAGACTGGTTTGCTCCGCGTCGCGATCCACAACGCGGGCACCACCAGCCCGAGCACGACAACCGCCGTGATCACATGGCCGCTGGGAAACGACCCGAGATTGGTTCCGACCAGGATATCTATGGGCCGGTCCCGGTCGACGATCACCTTGAGGGCGATGTCCAGCGCGATGGCGACGATGATCATGCCGGGAAAGGCCAGCGCCATCGGGCGGCACCGTTTCCACATGAGCAGGGCTGCCCCCGCGCTCAGCACCAGCGCGCCGTTGATTGAACCAAAGTTGGTGACGATCCGAAAAAAGTCGTGCAGGCCCCAACCGCGAATCCACACTGACAGCGACTCGTCGATGGCGACCAGCCACGCCGGTTCGGTAGCGGCCCCCACCGTGAGCGCGACCGCAGCGAGGAGGGCCACGACGATTGCCGTTCTGCTGTGGAGCAGCATTGTTGAGGGCGTCGGGATCTCGGTGGTCAGTGCACCCGGTCGATGGATCTGGGACATCCTTTGTGGAACCGCAGTGCTGCTAACCCTAAGCACCGATTGACGCCCAGCCGACGAATGGCACGTGGAACGAAGTCCGGTTGCCAGTTCCGAGTTCCGAGTCCTCCGGATCGCGCTCGTCGCTCCTCATCCGCAGTCTCTGCGGTCTTCTGGTCACTGGTCTCCTGGTCTCCTGGTCTCCTGGTCAATGGTCACTTGCTGCATCGTCGGAAGCATCTGTCTCAACACGGCGTTTCCACACCATGGATGCGTTTGTGCTCACCGGCGGTGGCAGCCTCGGTGCGGTGCATGTCGGGATGCTCGAAGCGCTGTATGAGCGGGGCATCGCCCCTGATCTCATCGTCGGAACCTCGGTGGGTGCCATCAACGGGGCGTTCATCGCCTCCCGGCCCCAAACCCCCGAGACGGCTCGGTCGCTCGGAGACATCTGGCGCCGCCTGCGCCGTGCTCACGTCTTCCCGATGGACTTCGCCGGCGGTTTTCTGGGATTCGCCGGGCTGCGCAAGCACTTCGTTTCCAACCGGCCGCTGCGAAAAGTGCTGGAGGCCAACGCTGAATTCACCGACCTGGCTGATGCGCCGGTCCCGCTGCACATCGTCGCCACCGACGCCGGCACGGGCCGGGAGGTCGCCCTCGTTCGAGGCAGCCTCGTCGAAGCCGTGCTCGCCAGCTCCGCCCTTCCCGGGATTTTTCCGCCGGTGGAGTGGGAGGGCCGGTTGCTCATGGACGGCGGCATCTCCAACTACGCGCCGATCTCACACGCCATCGAGGGTGGTGCCGAAACGATCTACGTGCTTGCCAGCGGGACCGCCTGCGGTCTCGCGCAGCCACCGAAGGGCGCTATCCCGATGCTCCTGCACTCCATGGGCTTCCTGGTCACGGGGCGATTCGTGGTGGAGGTCCGTCACCTCCAGGAAAAGGCCAATCTCGTTGTCCTCCCGCCCCCATGCCCGCTCAACGTTCCGGCACACGATTTCTCCCAGGCCGACGCGCTCATCGTGGGCTCCTACGAGACCGCTGGAGCCTTCCTCGACGAGTTCGAAGCCACCGGGCTGGCGCCCATGCCCGATCACCTCATGCGGGTCGGACCTCACCAGTAACGCTCGCTTTGCTCGCTTGAGTAGCTGAGTGCTCGGCTACTCGGTGGCCGAGGGCCTGTCTTTGCTCCCCCCTCAGTGGGGAGTCCCGACCGTAGGGAGGGGAGGGGGGTCAAGCCATGGTCGCGACAGCGCTTTGACCCCCTCCGCCTCGCTAGCGCTCGGCACCTCCCCCTGAGGGGGAGGCAAAGAACGAGGCGGCTACTCGGCTACTCGGCTACTTCGATACTCGGCTACTCGGCTACTTCGATACTCAGCTACTCAGCTACTCGGCTACTCGGCTACTTCCTCTCCAGGATCATCGCAGCAGCGGTCGCCCCTGCGCCGCAGATGCTGACGAGGCCGTACCGGGCGTTCCGCCTGGCCATCTCGTTGGCGAGCTGGGTCACGATGCGGGCTCCGGTCGCAGCGAATGGGTGGCCGATCGCGATCGATCCACCGAGCTGGTTGAGCTTGTCCCGGTCGACCTTGCCGATCGGATCTTCCTTCCAGCCCTGCTCCCATGCCGCCAGGTTCGATGCGACCTGGCCCCCGAATGCTTCATGCATCTCGATCAGATCGAAGTCGTCGAGGGACATGCCGACGCGATGGAGCATTCGCGGCACGGCCACTCCGGGCCCCATCAGCAGGCCGTCGTCGGGGCTGATCGCGGCGAACTCGATCGCCTTGATGAACGCCAGCGGTTCGTAGCCGTGCTCCTGCGCGGCAGCCTCTGCCATGAGGACAACCGATGCCGCTCCGTCGGTGAGCGGGCTCGAGTTGCCCGCGGTGAGTGTGCCGGCAGGTGAAGGATCGAACACCGGGTTGAGCTTCGAAAGTTTCTCCATCGTCGTGTTTGGCCGGATGATCGTGTCGGAGTCGATGCCGTCGAGCGGATGGATCTCGGCGGTGAGCCTGCCGTCTTCGGTTGCGGCGGCGGCGTTCATGTGACTCAGATAGGCGATCTGGTCCTGCTCGGAGCGCGAGATGCCCCACTCTTTCACGGTGATCTCGGTGTGCTCTCCCATCGAGAGCCCGGTCGACGGCTCCGTGACCCCGGGGGGTTTGGGGACGAAATCGCCGGGCCGGAGCCTGGCGAGGATGCCGGCCCGGTCGCGAATGGTCTTGGCGCCGCGCAGATCCGACAACACCCTCGTGGCATTGCGGCTCCATAGAACCGATGGGTTCGACATCGACTCGACACCGCCAGCGATCCCGACCCGGCTCCGACCACCGGCGATGGCGTCGGCGACGGATTCGATCGCAGTGATGCTGGTGATGCAGTTGTCGGTCACCGTTACTGATCGAACTGAGTCCGGCAGCTGGCTGGAGAAGTTGACCTCGCGGGCGAGGTGTGGGACCCGGGCATCGATGGTGACGATGCCGTACACCAGCCTGTCGACGAGCGCGGGATCGAGGTCGAGCTTGGCGAGAACGCCATCGACCGAGTGCGTCCCGAGCTCGAGTGCGGTGTGTTCCTTGAGGCGGGTTCCCGCCTTGGCGAACGGGGTGCGGGCGCCGCCCATGACGGCGACGCGTTCGGTGTCTTGACTCATTGGTTGGTTCCTCTCTGTTCAACGGCGGCGATCGGAGCCGCCAGGATTCGGTCCGGGATGGCAAAGGCGTCCACCAGCGCGAGGGACTCGGCTGCAACCTCACCAACCAGGTGGTCGTGGGTCTTGTTGATGGCCTTTGCGGTCGCCGCGCTGAGGCGGTGATGCTCTTGGAACCAGGAGAGATCGGCCCGGATCGCGGCCAGGCCGTGGAGCGCCCTGAGCCGCTCCAGGGTGTCGGAGAGCGAGCCGTCTTCGAGCCGGGCCACGGATTCGGTGAAGGCCTCGAGCACCAGGCGGTCGACGTGGGCGGAAGCGGCGGCGACGGCGTGGGTCTGGACTTGGGCGAAAGCGTCGAACGGCTCGACGCCATCGCCGATCCTTTGCTTGAGGCGCTGGGCCAGGGTCTTGAGCTGGTGGGCCTCGCGCCATCGAAGCTGGTCGAGCTGCCATCCGGCTTCGACCAGCCGATCGGCGTCGGTGGTGCTGATCGTGACCGGTGTCGCCTCGGTGAGCGCCCCACTCGTCCGTCGGAACAGATAGCGCACCATGCCGGTGGCACTCAACGACTCGAATTGCTGGCGAAACTCGGAGAGCAGCCCCTTGGCGACGAGCTGGGCCAATACGACGTTGTCTCCCTCGTAGGTAGTGAAGACGTCGGCATCGGCCCGCATCGTGGTCAGACGGTTCTCGGCGAGATACCCCTGCCCGCCCGTTGCCTCACGCGCCGTCTGAATCGTATCGAGGGCGTGCCAGGTGGCAAAGGCCTTCAGCCCGGCGGCGCGAGCCTCGATGCGACGGGGGTCGTCGGTTCCGTCAGCGAAGTCCTCGATCAGCGCCTCGTAGGCGAAGTGGTATGCGTAGGTGGCTGCGAGGCGGGGGATCAGCTTTTGCTGATGGACGGGGTAGTCGATCAGCAGTGACTCGCTCCCGGACGTGGCGCCGAACTGGCGGCGGCGGTGGGCATAACGCACCGCAATGGTCAGTGCAGACTTGGCGGTGTTCACGGCGGCGGCGCCGACGCCGATCCGCCCTCCGACGAGGGTGCCGATCATCGTGAAGAATCGGCGATCGGCGTCGGGGATGTCGCTGACGTACACACCGCCATCGTCGATGGAGGCGAAGCGATCGAGCAGTGCCGTCCGGGGCACCCGGACGTCGGTGAACCAGATCCTGCCGTTGTCGACACCGTTGAGGCCCCCCTTGGGGCCATTGTCCTCGATCCGGATCCCCGGGAGCACCGATCCCGCCTCGTCGCGGATAGGCACCAGCATCGCGTTCACCCCGTGGTCGGTCCCATCGACCAGCAGGCGGGCGAACACGACGGCGAGGCGGCCATGGAGCGCAGCGTTGCCGATGTAGTCCTTGCGCGCTCGATCGTGAGGTGTAGACAGCACCAGCTCGTCGCTCGCTGCGTCGTACACCGCACGGGTCTCGAGATCTCGCACGTTCGAGCCATGCCCGGTCTCGGTCATGGCGAAACACCCGGGAAGGCGCAGCGATCCAATGTCTTGGAGGTACCTGATGTGGTGGTCGGCGGTGCCCAACTGGGCAATCGCGCCGCCGAAGAGCCCGAACTGCACACCGAACTTGGTCATCAGGCTGAGATCGTGATGGCCGAGCATGGCGAAGGCTGCAACGGCTGCACCGCGATCGTCGGCCCCATACGGTGCCGGGTAGCCGAGCGTGCCGATGCCCCCGTCGGCGAGGAGCTGCACCCAGCGGAGGACCAGTTCCCGATACTCGTCGCGTTGCGGCTCGTCGGGATAGGCAAAATCTGGCTCTGCGAGCCGGTCGCGCAGCCTTCGTCTGATACCCGAATAGCGCCCGTCGAGCACCGCAGTGAGCGCAGCAGCGTCGTAGCGTGGTTCGGTCTTCACGATGTCGGGGAGCCGAATGGACGATCGCAGTGCTGGTGGAGCGGGACCGAGCGGTCCGTAACGGTTTTCGATCTCGGCAAGCGCCTTACGTTCGGCGCTGCTCACCGCTGCGTTCTCCCTCGTCGTCTCGGCGATGGCGATGCCGAGATCGACGGCCGAGGCCGCTGCCGGTGCGTCCAGCAGCGCCGTCCACTGGTTGATGCGTTGACGCAGCAACTCGAGATCCGCCGGTGTCGGGGGATCGGTGGGGTCGAGCCAATGGCGCAGCGCTACCTGGCAGTCGACGTCGATCCCGGGGTACAAGGCCACCGCGGTGCAAATCCCGGCGATCTCCTCGCTGGTCAGCTCACCATCCGCCCATGCCGCATACACCAGCGGCAGGAACGGCCGGACGCGTTGATCGTCGATCGCATCGGCCAGGGCGAAGTCGGTCGCTTTTTGGGGCATACACCAGTGGGAACACCGCGGTCCACACCCACAATTCCGACAGTGTCTTGAATACGGCGCTTGCGTGCCTACCGACGGCCGAACGCTGCTCCACTGCCGGCTCTGCCGACCCTGGTGTCATTGATTTCGTAGGACATGCCGGAGCTGGACGTGCCGAGCGAAGCGAGGCGGCTTCGTTGCCTCCCCCTCAG
>CAXMOP010000063.1:0-19180 GCA_964195155.1 uncultured Kiloniellales bacterium
GCTTCTCCGTCCGGGTCGATCACGACGATGGGAATGCCCTCATCGGCGCCCTCACGCAGCGCAGAGACGAGCGGGATCTGGCCAAGCAGATCGACACCGAGCTTTTCTGCAACGACGGCGCCGCCACCCTCGCCGAAGATCGGATACCGGGTCCCGTCATCGCCGGTGAACCATGACATGTTCTCGATCACGCCGAGGACCTGCTGGTTGACCTTCTCCGCCATCAACCCCGCTCGCGCGGCGACCCGCTCCGCGGTGGGCTGGGGCGTCGTCACCACGATCGTCTCGGCTCGCGGGAGAAACTGGCTCAGAGATATCGCAACATCACCCGTCCCCGGCGGCATGTCGATCAGTAGGAAGTCGGGCTCGTCCCAAAACACGTCGACCAGGAACTGCTCGATCGCCTTGTGCAGCATCGGGCCCCGCCAGATGACCGGCTGATCGTCGCCGACGAAAAAGTCCATCGACATCACAGAAACGCCGTGACCCTCGGGTGGCAGGATCACCTCGTCGAGGACCACGGGCTGGCGGTAGATGCCGAGCATCTTCGGTATCGAGAAACCCCAGACATCGGCGTCGATGAGTCCGACTTTCTTGCCCTGGCGAGCCAACGCCACGCCAAGGTTGGCGGTCACCGTCGACTTGCCGACGCCGCCCTTTCCCGAGGCGATCCCGATAACGCGGGTCCTTGAGCCGGCCTTGCCGATGGTCACCTCCCGAATGGCGCCTTGCCCGCGTACGGTCTGGACGACGGACGAACGCTCGGAGTCGTTCATCGAGGTGAACTCCACCGTTACCTCGTCCACGCCGTCGACACTGCGGGCGGCTTCACCGACGTCGGTGGTCAGCGTGTCCTGAAGCGGACACCCGGGAATGGTCAGCGCGATCAGCACGCGCACGCTGCGATCACTGTCCGCCTCGATGTCGCGAACCATGCCGAGCTCACCGAGGCCCCGGTGCAGCTCCGGATCCTGCACGGCCCCGACCGCGACGCGTACGGCTTCCAAGTCCACCAAAATCAAACTCCTATCGAGATAGTGAATAGAAACTATATTGGTATCTCGAACCGAAGAATCGGATGGCATGGATTCCACCCAATTCGACCAGGAAGTAAGCGACCTCGCAGCTGCGCTTGGCGACACGACGCGCCGCGGCATCTACATGGCCGTTCGCGAGTCGGCCGAACCAATGATCGCTTCCCAGATCGCTGACCTGTTTGCCATCCACGCCAACGTGGCCCGCCACCATCTCGACCATCTCGTTGCAGATGGCTACCTGCAGGTCTCACACAAGCGGCCGTCGGGGCGCTCGGGCCCGGGGGCGGGCCGGCCCGCCAAACATTACGAGCCAACTGCGAAAGACATCTCGGTCCAGTTCCCGACACGCCGCTATGACCTGCTTGCTGAGCTGCTGCTGCGCATCGTGCAGCGGGTCGCACCTGACAATGCCGGCGAGGTCGCCGAGGAGGTGGGTCGCGAATACGGCCGAGAGCTCGCCGCCGAGCTCGGCTTCGGTGCCGACGACGGATACGACGCCGCGGCCCGTGCCGTCGCCAGCGCGATGACCGGAATCGGATTCGACATGGAAGCTCGCCCCGGTGAGCAACGTCTCGTCACCAGGCATTGTCCGTTCGGCGTCGCCGCAGACAACCACCCGGACATCGTGTGCCGGCTCGATCAGGGCCTGGTTTCCGGGCTGCTCGAGACGACCGGCCAGCAATCCCTCGCCATCGTCACCCCGCACGGTGCCGAGGACGACGACTGCCTCACCGAGATCTGAGGACAATCGTCGTCTTCCCCGCTCCGGAAATACCGACGACCGAAATCCGCCGCACTCGTCACTCCCCGATGTCCTCGTTCCACAACTCCGGGTGGGCTTGCTTGAAGGCCGTCATCAACGCGATGCAGCGCGGGTCGTCCCTCACTTCGACGGTCACTCCGCGGGAGCGGAGGAGGTCCTCACCGCCGAAGAACGTCCGGTTCTCGCCGGCAACAACGCGTTGAATCCCGTACAGCAGAATGGCACCGGTGCACATGTCACATGGCGACAGGGTCGTGTAGATCGTCGCTCGCCGGTAGTCCGCAGCGGAGCGCCGGCCGGCGTTCTCCAGGCAGTCCATCTCGGCGTGGAGCACCACGCTGTCGCGCTGCATGCGCTGGTTGTGGCCGCGGCCGACGATCTCATCGTCGATGACCAGCACGGACCCGATCGGGATCCCGCCCTCCCCCAGGCTGCGCTCGGCCTCCTCGATCGCCGAGTCGAGAAATGGATCTGCCATGACGGGTGAGGCTACTGAGTAACCTCGCCGTGTGGCATGGATCGAGGTGATCGACGACGAGGAGTGGGATGGTGACCTCGCCGCCCTCCGCTCCAGGGTCGTCGACCCAGGCAGTGACCGGGTGGACGCGATCATGGCAATCCATTCGCTGAACCCGGCGGCGCTTTCCGCTCACGACATGCTCTATCGCTCTGCGATGCGATCCACGGCGTCGTTGCGAAAGGCTGATCGCGAGCTGATCGCCTATGTGGTGAGTGCCCTCAACGAGTGTCACTACTGAGTCGAGCACCACCGGCGCGGTCTGCGCCGACACCTCAAGGATGACGAACTGGCCGATCGGATTGACGAGGACTGGAGATCTGCCGGGCTTTCCGAACCAAGGGCGGCGATGCTCGGATTCGTCGAGAAGCTCACCGTTGCTCCGGGCGATATGGAAGAGGAGGACGTCAAGGAATTGCGGAACGCCGAGTTCTCCGACCGCGACATCCTCGACATCGTGGAGGTGGCGGCGTACTACGCGTATGTCAACCGCGTAGCCGACGGCCTCGGCGTCGCAATCGAGGAATGGTTCAACGACGGTTGACTTTGCCTCCCCCTCCCCTCGTCGGTCGGGACTCGCCCTGAGGGGGAACGGTGGCGCTGGGGTGCGACGCTTGCCTCGGCGGGGCTGTTTCCTTGCCTCCCTCTCAGGGGGAGGTGCCGAGCGCCAACGAGGCGGAGGGGGTCAGAGCGTTGTCGCGACCACGGCTCGACCCCCCTCCCCGCCTGGCGGCGGGACTCCCCTCTGAGGGGGGAGCAAAAAGACTATTCCGCGCTCATCTCGCGGAGCACCATGTGGAGGATTCCTCCGTGGCGGAGGTACTCGACTTCGATGGGTGTGTCGATCCGTGCCATTGCCATGAACTCGACGACCGATCCGTCTTCACTGGTTGCGGTGACGCCGATGTCCTGGCGCGCGGCCAGGTCATCGTCGACGGCAATCGTGAAGGTTTCGCTGCCATCAAGTCCGAGGCTGGCCGCGTTCTCGCCCGCGGGGAACGTCAACGGCAGCACACCCATCATCACCAGGTTGGAACGGTGGATCCGCTCGAAGCTATCCGCAATGACGGCGCGAACGCCGAGGAGGAACGTTCCCTTCGCAGCCCAATCCCGAGAGGAGCCCATGCCGTAGTCCTTTCCGGCGAGCACGACGAGGGGCACTTCCTCGGCCTGGTAATGCATCGAAGCCTCGTAGACACTCTTCACCTCACCGTCCAGGAAGTCGGTGGTCCATCCACCCTCGGTACCCGGTGCAAGCTGATTGCGCACGCGAACGTTGGCGAAGGTGCCACGCGTCATCACTCGGTCGTTGCCACGCCGGGATCCATATGAGTTGAAGTCGACCGGATCGACGCCTTCACCGATCAGGTACTCCCCGGCCGGCGACGAGGCCGCGATCGCCCCGGCGGGACTGATGTGATCGGTCGTCACCGAGTCGCCGAGCAGCAGCAAGGCTCGTGCCCCTTCGATGGACCGGATCGGCGATGGGCCCGCATCGAGACCGACAAAGAACGGTGGCTCCTGGATGTAGGTGGAGCTCGGATCCCAGGGATAGAGGAGCGATTCGCTCGTCTCCACCGCCCGCCACTCGTCGGAGCCGTCGTACACCGCGGCGTACTCCTTGGTGAATTGGCTCCGCTTCACCGACGACCCAACGGCCACGGCGATTTCGTCCTGGGTCGGCCACAGATCGCTGAGGAAGACGTCGTTGCCGTCGCCGTCAACACCGAGCGGCTCGCTGGTGAGGTCGATGTCGACGGTGCCGGCAAGTGCGTAGGCGACTACGAGTGGCGGCGAAGCCAGATAACTGGCACGGACGTCCGGGTTGATTCGGCCCTCGAAATTCCGGTTGCCGGACAGCACCGAAGCCACGACCAGATCGTGCTCCCGCACGCCCGCTGCAATGGGACCGGGCAGGGGCCCCGAGTTCCCGATGCAGGTCGTGCAGCCGTAACCCACGGTGTAGAAGCCGATCGCCTCGAGGTCCTCTGCCAGCCCGGAATCGCGGAGGTAGTCGGTGACGACCTTCGAACCGGGGGCCAGCGAGGTCTTGACCCATGGCTTGCGATTCAAACCGCGCGCTCTGGCCTTGCGAGCGACCAGGCCGGCGCCGATCATCACGTCGGGGTTCGACGTATTGGTGCATGAGGTGATTGCGGCGATCACCACGTCTCCCTCGCCGAGCTCGAACGTCTCGCCCTCGTCGGTCACCGTGGCCGATCCGCCGCTCGATCCCTCCGGGCGCAGCGTGGGAAGATCCTCCAGCCACTTGGTCTTCATGCCGCCGAGCTCGACCCGATCCTGTGGGCGGCGGGGCCCTGCCAGCGAGGGCACGACCGAGCCGAGGTCGAGCTCGAGGTTCGAGCTGTACGTGATCGTACGGCTGTCGTCTCTCCATAGTCCCTGCTCGCGGTAGTACTGCCCGACCGTCTCCACCAGCGCGTCGTCCCGCCCGGTCAGGCGCAAGTATTCGAGCACGCGGTCGTCGACCGGGAAGAACCCAACCGTGGCGCCGTATTCGGGCGACATGTTGGCGATTGTGGCCCGGTCGGCGACCGGCAAGTCGTTGAAGGCCGGACCGTGAAACTCGACGAATTTGCCGACGACCCCATGGGCGCGGAGCATCTCGGTGACCCTGAGCACGAGGTCGGTCGCCGTAGACCCATCGGGGAGGCTTCCGGTAAGGCGGAATCCGACGACCTCCGGCAGCAGCATGTAGATCGGCTGGCCGACCATCACCGCTTCCGCCTCGATGCCGCCGACCCCCCAGCCGACCACGCCGAGCCCGTTGATCATCGTGGTGTGTGAATCGGTGCCGACGAGCGAGTCGGGGTAGAGCACACCGTCGGCGTCCCAGATGACCTTCGCCAGATACTCGAGGTTGACCTGATGCACAATGCCGGTTGCCGGGGGAACCACGCTGAGATCACTGAACGCGGCCTGACCCCACTTCAGGAACTCGTACCGTTCCCGGTTCCTCGAGAACTCCATCTCGGAATTGATCGCAAGCGCCTGTCGCGAGTTGAACGCATCCACCTGGACGGAGTGGTCGATGACTAGATCGGCCGGAACCTGCGGGTTGACCAGGGACGCCGAGCCCTCATCGCCGGTGATCCGAACAATGGCCGAGCGCATCGCCGCCAGGTCGACGATCGAGGGGACCCCGGTGAAGTCCTGAAGCACGACGCGCCCCGGCTTGAAGGCGACCTCGGCGTCGCCGGCCTTGGTGGCGTCGTACTGGGCCACGGCGCGAACGTCGTCGTCGGTGATCATCCGACCGTCGTGGTTGCGCAACGCAGACTCGAGGAGGACCTTGATCGAGTAGGGCAGCGAGTCGATGTCCCCGATGTCGCGGAGCGCATCGAGCCGGTAGATGGTGCGTTCGCCGAGCGCGGTGGCGAGTGAAGCTCGGGCGCCGAAGGGGTCGTGGGTCATGTCTGCGGCCTCGGTATCTGTGCTGCGGATTGCCCTCTAATCATATCGAAGGTGGATTCACACGATTTCGCGTGGCCATCCGACTTTCGCGTGGTCATCCGATTTCGCGTGGTTAAAAGACTTCATTGGGTCCGCCGACCCATGGATCAGTAGCAAAACCCTGCCGATGTACCCAGAGCAGTTACAAACCACCCAGAGCATTCTCTCGGTGTGATCAACTCGGGGAGATCAACTCTCCGAGTCATCAGCTTGGAGTGATCAAGCTTGGTGTGATCAAGTGGTGTTCAAGTATCGGAGTTGGGATCATGAAGCGACTCATTGCCGGAGCGGTGGTAGCAGGGGTCGCCGTTTTCGGCGGAGTGGGGGCCTTCGGGGACGACACCACGCGCAACGATCAGGGAGAGATCACCGACAGCGGAGGCCTTGGTGCCTTCGTCATTCGGGAGGGCGACTGCATGAACCTGCCGTCGAACAACCTGGTGGAGTCGGTCGAAGGGCTGCCGTGTGGCCAGTCCCACGATGCAGAGGTGTACTCGCTCTTTGACATGGCGACCACCTCATCGCCCTATCCGGGAGCCGACGCGGTCGGCACCGCCGCCGCCGATGGATGCCTGGACCGATTCCATGGCTTTGTCGGCGTCGCCTACGAATTCTCAGAGCTCGATGTCTACTACCTGCATCCCACCGAGGATTTGTGGGATGAGATAGACGACCGGGAGATCGTTTGCATGATCACAGCCTACGACGGCAGCAAGCTGACCGGCTCGATGCGAGGTTCCGGCCGCTAGTCCTGCCGGCCCTGGGCTGCCAGCATCATCGGTACCCCTACCGGCCCTGGGCTGCCAGCGTCATAGGTACCCCTGCCGGCCCTGGGCTGCCAGCGTCAGTCGTTGGTGAATCGCTGTTCGCGGAAGGGATCGCCATAGATGTGGTATCCGTTCTGCTCCCAGAATCCCGGCGCGTCCTGGGCCAGAACGGTGAACCCGGTCACCCACTTCACCGACTTCCAGAAGTAGAGGTGGGGAACAATGAGTCGCATCGGGCCGCCGTGGTCGGCAGTGAGCGGCACTCCATCGAAGGTGTCGGCAAACAGATTCTCGTCGCGAAGGAAGTCGTCGACCGGGAGGTTGGCCGTGTAGCCGCCAATGGCGTGCACCATCACCGCGCCGGCGTTGGGATCGGCGCCGACGGCGTCCCAGACAGCACGAACCGGCACCCCCTCCCAATCCGTGTCGAGCTTCGTCCACTTGGTCACGCAGTGGATGTCGGTGTGCACGGTGGCCCGCCCGAGCGCGCTGAACTCACTCCAACTCCACTCCGTCGGGTCGGCGACCAACCCGTCGACACGGAAGGTCCATTGGTCGGTGTCGAGAGCGGGGACGGCCCCTTCATGCAACACCGGCCACCGCTCGGTGACGTACTGGCCGGGCGGGATGCGGGCGGCGTCGACGCCCGCTTTTACGTACTTGGCCCGATTGCGGTCGAAGAAGCTCACCCACTGGATCGTACCCTCGCGACTACTCGACCTCCGTCGGTATCTTGCGGCCATGCTTGCTCGTGTCGCTTTGGTGGCCGCCATCGCACTTGCCGCAACGACCTGCACGACGACGAGCGACACCGTTCCACAGCTCGGCGATCTCCCCGGCGGAGCGCTCCCGACAGGTGAGCCTGCCGCCGACTTTTCGGTGGAGACCTTCGACGGCACGACGTTCACACTCTCCGAGCACCTGGCCGAGGACGGGCGCCCGGTGTTCCTCAACCTGTGGGCATCCTGGTGCGGTCCCTGCCGCGCCGAGATGCCGGATATCGACGAAGCCGCCCGGCACAACGCCGGCATCGCCTTCATCGGCGTGGCCGTCAAGGACGAGTTGAGCAAGGCTCGCGACTTTGCCGACGAGATCGGCGTGAGTTATCCGCTCGCCTTCGACGAGACCGGCGAGGTCGACGAAGGCTATGCCCCGATCGGACTCCCGGCCACCTACATCATCTCGTCGGACGGGCGGGTCGTGGAGCGGATCTTCGGTCCGCTCACCGGCGTGCAGATCGACGAGAAACTGGCCGAGCACTTCGGCTAGGACCGTTCTTGCGTAGCCAGGAGCGATATATGGCCGTCTGCTACGCAAGAACGGTCAGTGCCCGGTCCACTCCGGCGGTCGTTTGTCCTGGAATGCCGCCACGCCCTCTGCAGCATCCTCGGTGGATGCCACCGCGGTGAGGCCATGGTGGAGGTGGTCGAGAGCGGTGTCGAAATCCATATCGTCGACGGCGTAGAACGCCCGCTTTCCCAAAGCCAGTGCGGCCGGGCTCTGCTCGAGTAGCTGCGTCACCACCTCGTCGACCGCCGAGTCCAGCCCGGCGACCGGCACCACGCGGTTGACGAGGCCAAGCCGCTCGGCCTCGATTGCGTCGAACCGGCGCCCCAGCAACATCATCTCGAGCAGGGCACGCCGCGGCACCAGCGGCTCGAGGACCGCAGTGATCATCATCGGCCACAGACCGACGCTGATCTCAGGGGTGCCGAGCTGTGCGTGGTCGGCGCAGACCGCCAGATCTGCCGCCGCAACAACGCCAAGGCCTCCGCCAAAGGCGTGGCCGTTCACCCTGGCCAGAATGGGCTTCGGGCAGCGATGCATGGCCCGGAACAGGTCCGCCAATGCGCCACGTTCGCCATGGTCGGCGAGCGGTGCATCGACGAAGCCCCCGGAGAGATCACCTCCGGCGGAGAAGGCTCGATCCCCGGCTCCGGTGATCACGATGACCCCGACCTCGTCATCGGCGCAGGCCTGGTGAACCGCATCCAGGAGTTGCGCCATCGCCTCGTTGGTAAGCGGGTTTCTCCGCTCCTCGTCGTCGATCGTGAGCGTCGCTCGACGACCTGTGGCTTGGAACCGGATCACGACGGTGACCGTAGCCGAAGGGACCACCCGGCTAGTCACCTGCCTCGCTACCGTGGACCCATGCTGTGGATGCTGTTCGTGATCGGCCTCGCCATCATCATCGGATGGTCCCGCGGGGGCCGGTTGGCAAACCTCACCGAGATTCGCGTCCGCATCTGGTGGCTGCTCTTTATCGGGTTCGGGCTCCAGGGGGTCGCCATCTTCCTGCCGAGCGACCGGCACGATCTCGCCGTTGCCCTGATCCTGGCGTCATACGTGCCCCTGCTGTTGTTTGTGTGGCTGAATCGCCACATGACCGGTATGTGGATCGCCGGGATCGGCATCCTGATGAACTTCACCGTGATCGCCCTCAACGCGGGGATGCCAGTCATGTTCGAAGCGATTGAGGTCGCCGGAGGCGGCGGGATACTCGACCTCGGGGCACGACACGTTCTGATGACCGACGCCACCCTTCTGCCGTTCCTGGGGGACGTGATCCCGTTGCCGGCCAGCGTGATCTCGATCGGCGACGTCTTTCTCGCCATCGGAATCGGCGTCTTCGTCGAGGATCGAATGCGCCAGCCGATCCCACTGTTTGCTCGCGGAGCCCACGGGACACCTGGCTCGGCTGCCCAGCGATGACTCCGTGACGGCTTCATCGAGGGACCGAGCGGCTCCCACCGCTACCGGTCCGTTGGCGGCAGGCACTGCGGTTGCGGTGAGTTCGCACCATTTGGCATCGCGGGTTGCCGTCGACGCAATGAGGGCAGGGTGGAATGCCATCGACGCTGCGATCGCCGCCAATGCCGTCCTCGGCGTCGTTCTCCCCGACACTTGTGGGCTCGGCGGTGACCTCTTCGCCATCGTGCATCGCCTCGGCAACGGGTCGCCGACCGTCTTGAACGCGTCGGGGCGGGCAGGGTCGGGCGCCTCGGCGCAACGCCTGCGCGATGCCGGCCACGATCGAATCCCGCTGCGCAGCATCGATTCGATCACGGTGCCCGGATGCGTCGACGGGTGGGAAGCGCTAGCGAAGCACGGCACCCGATCACTCGGAGAGCTCCTCTCCGCTGCCATCGGCTACGCCACCGACGGATTCCCCGCATCCGACGAGCTGGCCGACTCGCTGCAACGGCTCCAGCCGCTGATCGGCGCTCAGCCATCGGCTAGCGCCCTCTACCCGGGGGGCGCCCCTCCGCAGCCGGGCGACACAATTAGCCGCCCTGCCCTCGCCGAAACCCTCTCCGCAGTCGCCGACGACGGCCGGGCAGCGTTCTACGAGGGTGCGGTGGGCCGGGCCATCAGCGAGGTCACCGGGAACATCGTCACCGCGGACGACCTCGCCCGTATCCAGGCGGAGTGGGTCGACCCGATCGGCACCAGCGTCATGGGCCTCACCGGGTGGACCGTGCCACCGAACAGCCAGGGGTGGATGACCCTGGCGACCCTCCGGATATTCGAGCTGCTCGACCCGCCCCGCGATCCGCTGGATCCCCAGTATCACCACCTGCTCATCGAGGCGTACCGCTCCGTGGTGTGGGAACGGGCGGACGTCACCAGCGACTCCGACACCCTCCCCGTCGAGGCGGCTTCACTGCTTGAGGAAAGTCGGCTGGAGGAACGGGCGCAACACATCGATCGCACCGCGACCCGGCCCTGGCCCGCCACCCAATCCGCACCGGGTGGCACCACCTACCTGGCGACCAGGGATGGCACCGGCATGGCGGTGTCGCTGATCCAATCCAACTTTCGCGGCATCGGGACCGGGCTCTCGGCCGGGGCGACCGGGGTCTGGCTGCACGATCGCGGCGAGGGGTTCGACTTACGCCCCGGTCATCCCAACGAGCTCGCCCCCGGCCGACGCCCGCTACACACCCTGGCGCCGACCCTGTGGACCGACGACGCGGAATCGGCGCTCGTGCTCGGCACCAGGGGTGGCGATCAACAACCGCAGTACCTGGCCCAGTTCGCCGCCCACCACCGGTGGGCGGACATGTGCGTGGAGGACGCCCAGCTACAGCCCCGCTGGTCACTCTCGGATATCGACGACCCCGATCCCGTGTTGCAGCTGGAGTCGAGGTTCGCCCCCGAGACCCGGTCCGGGCTCGCCGCCCGGGGCCATACCGTGACCGAAGCTTCCGCCTGGGAGCACGGCTGGGGCCCGGTCTCGGCGATCAGCGCAGATCCCGACGAGGTCCGAGGTGCTGCCGACCCCCGAGTGTCGACGACAGCCGCGCTGTGGAGCTGAGTTCTTCGTCTCCCCCGCTCGGCGGGGGAGACGCGGAATCGCGCCAGCGATTCCGCAGAGGGGGCATCGAGCTCGGTGCCCCCTCCGCTCGCAGGCTCCGGCTGCTTGCTCTACCTCCGGCCGCCCGATAGCCTCCGCGACGACGCGGGCCGCATGTGCGGGGGCGTCAACGCGGAGTAAACGACCGGAGCTCGATTGCGAGATCGCATACCCTTCCTTTTTGCTGCACTGCTCGTCGCCGCCCTGATCGCGGTGGTCGGGGTGGCGGCGTTCTCGATCAGCGGCACCGAGGAGACCCCCCAAGAGGAGTCTTACGACGGAGTGATCTCGGGCAGAGTCGCCTCTGCGGTACTCGCCGTCTCGGTTTCCACCGCCGGGATAGAGGCTCTGCAAGCCCTGCCGACCGAACCGATCGAGACTGCAGCGCTCGAACCGACCGAAACCGTGGTGGCTGCGACGACGACCGAGCCACCCGCTGCGACCAGCCCCCCGGCCGACACCACCCCGCCGGCCATCGCCATCACCGCGCCGGCGGATGGTGAAACGGTGACCAGCGGCGTCGTCGAATTTTCCGGGACCAGTGAGACCGGCGCCTCGGTGTCGTCGGGGCCGTTCGCGGCGACGATGTCCGATGACGGCACCTGGACGATCAGGCTGGTCGTGAGCACCGGATACAACAGCACGGTGTTCACCGCCACCAACGAGGCGGGGAACGAGTCCTCGGTGCGCATCGTCGTCTACTACGAGCCGCCGACGACGACCACAAAACCGCCATCGACGACCACCACCACGCACGTCCACCCACCATCGACAACGACAACCACCGAGCCCAAGCCGCCACCATCCAGCTGCCTGATCTCAGGATCGTGCTCTCTGCAGTGGCCCGCCGATAGCGCGGGAGCCCGCGGCGGCGAGGCCTGGCGCTCTGTGGTTGCCCAGTACTGGCCGGCCGAGCGGGTTCAATGCGTGGTCGACCTGATCCAACGGGAGTCGAGCGGCAACCCTCAGGCGAACAACAGCGGAAGTTATCTCGGGCTCCTCCAGCACTCAGTGTGGGCATGGAACGGCAGAGCTGTTGGAGCAGGATTCGTCCACGAAGGACTGACCGCCCACCCTTACAACGGTGCCGCCAACATCGCCGCGGGCGCCTGGCTGGCCAACAACTCCAGCCCCTGGTGGGGGCCGTGGCCACCGACCAGGACCATCGCGAGCTGTCAGGCTCTCGGCGCCGGGTAGCATCGACACCATGGACCATCCTTTCAAGACCTTCCTGCGTATCGCCGGTGTCGTCGTCGGTCTCGGCGCCGCGGCGTGGGCGCTGCGCGACCGGCTGTTGCCGCCGCCGGCGATCCCCGATGCCCCCCCACCGCGGTTCCGCACGACGCCCCCGGCGCCGCCCGCCTCGACAGGATCCGATGATCTCACGGCCATCAAGGGCGTGGGGCCGGCCCGCGCCGAGCGGATGAACGCGGCGGGATACCATTCCATCGCCTCCCTGATCAGCGCAGGACCCGAAGCGGTCGGTGAAGCGGCCGGCGTGTCGACACAGACCGCGGCCAAATGGCTGAGCAGCGCAAGCGCCCTCTAGGGATCACATGCCCTCGCCCTACCTGACGGCGCCGGAGGAACTGCCGTCGTTTCTCGACGGCGAGCCCTCCTATCGCACCGATCAGCTCCGCGACTGGCTGTACCGCACACCGGTGCTCGCCGTGGACGAGATGACCAACCTCCCCGGCGCCATACGGAATCAGATCGGGGACGATCTGTGGCCGTTCCAGGTCGAGGTCGATCAGAGCGCCGACCGCGGTACCACCCGAAAGTGGCTGTTCCGGGCTCCGGACGGTGCGGCGATCGAGGCGGTGTTGATGGGCTACCCGAAGCGCACCACGCTGTGCATCTCATCCCAGGTGGGATGCGCCATGGCGTGCACGTTCTGTGCGACCGGGCAGTTCGGTTTCGATCGCCACCTCGACGCCGGCGAAATCGTGGCCCAGGTGATGTACGCCAACGCCTTCCTCAAACAGTCCCCGATACCGGGATCTCCTCCCCGGGTCACCAACCTGGTGTACATGGGGATGGGCGAGCCGTTGGCCAATTACAACCGGGTGCGCGAGTCGCTTCGACGACTCATCGAGGTTGCGGGCATGTCCGCCCGGTCGATCACGGTCTCTACGGTCGGCGTGGTGAGCGGCATCCGCCGCCTCGCAGCCGAGCCGTGGCCCGTGTATCTCGCGGTCAGCCTGCACGGCGCGGACGACGAGACCCGGTCGCGGCTGGTTCCGCTGAACAAGCGGTACTCGCTCGAGCAGGTCATCGAGGCCGCCGAGGGGTATTTCGTCGCCAAGGGTCGGCGCCTGTCGATCGAGTGGGCGCTGATCGATGGTGCGAACGACTCTGACGACCAGGCGCGGAAGCTCGCAGCCATCGCGCGCCGGATGCGGGCACACGTCAACGTCATCCCGCTCAACCCAACGCCGCTCAGCGACGATCGACCCGCCACCAGGGAACGCACCAGGCGCTTCATGGAAGTGCTGGAACAAGAGGGTGCCAACGCCACCCTCCGCGACACCCGCGGCGCCGACATCGACGCCGCCTGCGGCCAGCTGCGGGTTCGGGAACAAGGCGGAACGAAGCTGAGCCTGGGGTAGCCTGCCCGACACCTTCTCCAATGCGCCAAGGAGCACGATGCGACTCGAACACGGCCAATCGGCACCGACCTTCACGGCACCCGACGACCAGGGCAACGAGGTCGCGCTTGCCGACTTCAAGGGCGGCAACCTGGTCATGTACTTCTACCCGAAGGCCTTCACACCGGGCTGTACGACGGAGTCTTGCGACTTTCGCGATCGCTACCAGGCATTCGAGTCCGCCGGCTACTCGATCGTCGGGGTCAGCCCGGACAAGCCAGAAAAGCTGAAGGACTTCCGCGCCGAGTATGCACTGCCGTTCGCGCTCCTGTCCGATCCCGATCATGCCATCGCCGAGGCCTACGGGGCGTGGGGAACCAAGAAGAACTACGGCAAGGAATACGAGGGGATCATCCGGTCCACCATCAGCATCGACGCCGACGGCACCGTGATCAACGCCTGGTACAACGTCCGGGCCAAGGGACATGCCGAACGCGTCGCAGACGCCATGCTCGAAGCCGGCTGATGACGAGCGTTCGCACCGCAGTCTTTCCGGTCGGCGGCCTCGGGACCAGGTTCCTCCCGGCCACCAAGGCGGTGCCGAAGGAAATGCTTCCCGTCGTCGACAAGCCGCTGATCCAATATGCAGTCGAGGAGGCCCGCGACTCGGGGGTCGAGCACTTCGTCTTCGTCACTGCCCACGGCAAGAGCGCAGTAGAGAACCACTTCGACCGCGACTTCGAGCTCGAAACGGTGCTGCGCGAGCAGGGGAAAACCCACCTCGTGTCGAAATTGCTCATGGACGGGACGGTCCCGGGCAGGATCACCTACGTGCGCCAGATGGATCCGCTCGGTCTCGGCCACGCCGTGTGGTGCGCAAGGCACCTCATCGGCGACGGTGCGTTCGCGGTACTGCTCGCCGACGAGCTGCTCTCGGGAGACCGGCCACCGCTCGCCGATCTCCTAGAGGTCCACGAGGAGACCGGCGGCAATGTGATCTCGGTGATCGAGGTCGCCGGGGAGGACACTGGATCCTATGGGATCGTCGACCCGGGCCCGGTAGACGGGCGACGCGTCCAGGTGAAGGGCCTCGTCGAGAAACCGGAGCCCGCAGTCGCACCGTCGCGGTACGCAATCGCGGGCCGGTACGTCCTCGAACCGGGAATCATGGGTCTTCTCGGAGAGGGCAATATCGGCGCCGGAGGCGAGATACAACTCACCGACGCCATGGCTCGGCTCATCGGCGACAAGCCGTTCGACGCGGTCATCCACAACGGGGCCCGCTTCGACTGCGGGTCGAAGGTCGGCCTGCTCGAGGCGAACATCGCCTTCGCCCTGGAGCGCGACGACCTGGAGGGGGTTGAGGAAGCGGTGCGGCGGGCACTCAGGACCTGAGTCTTCGTTGCGTCGACAGACGCAACGCAGAGGGGGCACCGATCGGGAGCCCCCTCCGCTCGGCGGCTGCGCCGCCTCGCGCCTCCCCCGCAGCGCTCCCGCTTGCGGGGGAAGCAAAGCGTCCGAGACCTGCGACAATTCGGCGAGAAGAAGGAACGCACGATGCCAACCATGAACGATCTCCACAACGCCGGTCAAAGCGTGTGGCTCGACTTCATCCGCCGTGACCTGCTCGAAGACGGAAGCCTGCAAAACCTCGTCGACGATGGGCTTCGAGGGATGACGAGCAACCCGACGATCTTCCAGAAAGCCATCGCCGACACCGACCTCTACGACGAGGCAATCGCCGGGGCGGACGGGGAAGCAAGCGCGGTGTTCGAGTCGCTTGCCATCGACGACATCCGCGCCGCCACCGACATCCTCCGCCCGGTCTACGACGCATCCAAGGGGGCGGACGGCTATGTGAGCCTGGAAGTTTCCCCGAACCTCGCCTACGACACCGATGGCACGATCGCCGACGCCAAACGGCTCTGGGCCCTGGTCGACCGACCGAATCTGATGGTCAAAGTACCGGCCACGGACGAGGGGATTCCCGCCATCGAGGTGCTCACCGCCGCCGGGCTCAACATCAACGCCACGCTCATGTTCAGCCTCGCCGACTACGACGCAGTGGCGATGGCCTACGTCGACGGTGCCGAGCGAGCCGACGCTCCGGAGCGACTCGCCTCGGTGGCGTCCTTCTTTGTGAGCCGCGTCGACACCAAGGTCGACGCCGCGTTGGAGAAGGACGGGTCGCCCGAGGCCCTTGAGCTGCTCGGCACGGTGGCCATCGCCAACGCCAAGCTTGCCTACGACCGATACCGAGAGATCTTCGAGGGCGAGCCATTCGCCGTGGCCCGCGCTCGTGGCGCGGCGCCGCAGCGGCCGCTGTGGGCGTCGACGTCGACAAAGAACCCGGCCTACCCGGACCTGCTCTACATCGATGGGCTGGTGGGGCCAAACACGGTGAACACGATGCCGCCAACGACGCTCGACGCCTTCCAGGACCACGGCACGATCGAACGCAACGCCCTCACGACCGGAGTTCATGAGGCGATGCGCCGAATCGACACCCTCAGCCGCTTCGGCATCGACTTCGATGCTGTCACCGCCGAGCTGCAGACCGAAGGCGTCGAATCGTTTGCCAACTCCTTCAACGATCTGCTCGCTGCCATCGACATCGAGCTGGCCAAGTCGTGAACTCGCCCCGGAGATGACCCGAACCGTCGACCCACATCTGTTCGTGATCTTCGGGGGGGCGGGCGACCTCGCAAAGCGCAAGCTCATCCCCGCCATCTACGAGCTCCTCGTCGAAAAGGAACTCACGGAAGACGTCGACATTCTCGGAGTGGGGCGACGGGAACTGACAGACGCCGAGTACCGCGACCTTGTCCAGGGTTCGCTCATCGAAGCCGGGATCTCGGGCGACCAAGCCATGGCGTGGTGCGGCGGCCGCCTCCACTATCAAAGCGTCGGCAACGACGACGGGTACGCCAGGCTCGCCGATCGAGTCAAGGAGCTCGATCAACTCCACGATCTCGAAGGCAACCGCATCTTCTACCTGGCCCTCTCCCCCACGGCGGCGGCCCAAGCCATACCGGAGATCGGCACGTCGGGCCTCGTCACCGACACCTCCAAGATCGTCGTGGAGAAGCCGTTCGGCTCCGATCTCGAATCGGCGCAGCGGCTCAACGAAGTAGTCCACCGTTGGTTCGATGAAGCGTACATCTACCGCATTGATCACTACCTGGCCAAGGAGACGGTCCGGAACCTGCTCGTATTTCGCTTCGCCAATGCGCTGTTCGAGCGAACCTGGAATCGCGATCACATCGAATCGGTCGAGATCACCGTCGCCGAGGATCACGGCGTCGAAGGGCGTGAGGCGTATTACGACGGAGCAGGCGCGGTCAGGGACATGGTGCAGAACCACCTCACCCAGCTGCTCACGCTGGTGGCAATGGAGCCGCCCGCAGACATGGACCCGGATTCGATCCGCTCCGAGAAGGTGAAGGTCTTGACATCCATGGCTCCGATCGAGCCCAGCGACATCGTGTATGGGCAGTACACCGGATCGGGCGATGTTGCCGGATACCGCGACCTCGACGGCGTTCCGCCAGACTCGACGACGCCGACCTATGTCGCCATGCGCATCGCGATCGAGAATTGGCGCTGGCAGAGCGTGCCGTTCTACCTCCGCACCGGCAAGCGCCTACCGACCCGCACCACGCGCATCTTCGTCCGATACCGGCGGCCGCCGGTGTGCGTGTTTCATGAGGACTGCCCCGGGCACCGCAACCTCTTGTTGATGACCCTGCAGCCGGACGAAGGTTTTGACCTGTACTTCGACGTCAAGGCCCCGGGTGACGAGGTCGAAATCCAGCGCATCCCGCTATCGGTCCGGTACGAGGATCACCTCGGCGCGCTGAGCAGTGACTACTCCACGCTGCTCCACGACCTGATGGAGGGCGACCAGACCCTTTTCGTCAGGGCGGACGAGGTCGAGGCTTCATGGCGGGAATACGGCGAGTTGCTGGATCCGACTGGCGTCGATCTGTACGAGGCAGGAACCTGGGGACCGCAACGCGGCATCGACCTCCCGGCAGTGGACGGAGCCCGATGGAGCGAAGAAGAAGTGTGAGTCGCAGGTCGCAGGTCGGCGTCGGGGCGCTGACACCAGGTCGGTAGGCTCGCGTCTCGACCAAAGGGAGGGGCCCATGGGCAAGCAGTACTTCACTCCGGAGGTATTCGCGTTTCTCTCCGAACTGGCGAACAACAACGAAAAGGCCTGGTGGGAGGACAACAAGCAGCGGTACATCGAGGTCATCAAGGAACCCGCCAAGGAGTTCATCGCCGACTTCGAGCCGAGGCTCCACAAACTGTCACCCCACTTCGTCGCCGACACCCGCACCAACGGCGGCTCGTTGATGCGACCGTATCGGGACACGCGCTTCGCCAAGGAGAGAACCGGCTCGATTACAAGGGTCCGCCCTAGCCGCAGAATCAAGCTGAACGCTGACTGGCACGGCAACGCCGCGCCCGCGCTCGACGGCATCGACCGGCCAGCGGCCCGAACCGAGGCCAACAGCCGCTAGCCAGCCATCGGCCCGCTGGCCGAACGTCACCGTTGCATTCGACCCGAACCTCTCACGGCGAACCCGGCGTACTAGGTCTTCAGCGCCGTACCGCTCGACCGCTAACACGCCACAAGCCGAGAACCGGGCCGCGGTTGCGATAGCGCTCGACTGGGACGGCTCGGCCACAATCATCGAGACCCCCGAGGTAGTCGAGACGGCCACCGGCTGAGGACCGAAGACCCGAGGCGGAAGGCTCCCGAGCGGCGGGAGTCTTTCCGCGTGCCCAAAAGAAATCCGGCCGGAATTGAAGCAACGGCGTTCGCGGAGCTAGTAATGGGTAGCGACCCCGACAAGCAACAAAGCTCGCGGGGTAGAAATGGGTCGAGACCAACCACGGAGGCCGAACCGATGACCGAGGACCGAGTAACAAAGTGGCGGCGGCTGAATCCCGAACGCTACCGCGAGCAAAACAACCGCCACCTCGCGACTCACCGGGCGAAGCTCAAGCGCCGACACGACGACATTACGGCTATGGCCGACGACTCAGGAGACGACCAGAGATGACCACCGCGAAGGAATGGCAAGAGGCCGACGACAAGAAGGGCAGGAGCATTCTGCACGAAGTCAACGCGACTGGCGTCAAGCTCCCGGCTCCCGTTGAGCGAGCGGGCAAGGTGCTGAGGCTCGCCGGGGCCGGTGCTACCGCCGCGCAGGCGGACCTACTCGCCAAGCGGGAAGACCTCGCGGCAGCGGTGCGAGCCGAACCCGGGCAACTGGCCGAGGCCATGTTCGCCGGTTACCTCGGCGGCGAGACCCTGGCCGACCAGACCTCCCCGGCTAGCGAAATCCCCGAACTTGAAAGAGTGGTGGCCGAGGCCGAGCGCATCGGGAAGGCCGCGGGCGTGGCCTTGCAAAACGGCTGGATCGAATACAGCCGCGAAGTAGGCCGCGGGAAGGTGCTCGCCAACCTCGGCGACCTCTGGGCCGAAATCCAGACATGGACGCCGGACTCCAAAACGACGGCGTTCGAAGCGGACCGTAAGCGGGCCGAATCGACTCCCCAACTTGACGCCATCGCTCGACTGACCTACACGCTCGCGAAGGCGGGCGGGACGAAGGGCGAACTAGACCGACTCAGGCGAGCGCTCGCGGCAAGGCCCGCGGTGCTC
>CAXMOP010000064.1:0-49822 GCA_964195155.1 uncultured Kiloniellales bacterium
TGGTGGCGGTTGCGCCGTTCACCCATGCCTGGTGGAACCGGCGCGGCTTGGTCACGGTGATGGTCCTCGCCGCCGCCGCGTTGGCGGTGGATCTTGCCCGGTTCGTTTTCGAGGTTCCCGGCATCGGCTGGGTGAACTTCCTGTTCGTGTGGGCTGCCATCCACCAGCTCGGCTACTGGTGGGCGAGCCGCGATGGCACCGATCATCCGATCGCCCCACGCCGCGGGTGGCTGCTCTTCGCCGGTGCGCTGGCGACGCTCATCGCCGTCACCTGGGTCGGCTGGTATCCAGTGGCGATGGTCGGCATCCCCGGCGCCGGTCTCACCAACATGACGCCACCGACCTTTGCCCTGTTCCTGCTCGGTGTGGCCCAGGCCGGGGTGATCCTCGGCACCCAGCCACCGGTGACCCGTCTCACTCGGCGGCGCCGTGTCTGGCACGGTGTGGTCGCCATCTCCGGGGTGATCATGACCATCTACCTGTGGCACCTGTCGGCGATGACCCTGGTCGGGGCGGTGGGCCTTTTCGCTCTCGATGGTGTTGCCTTCAAGATCGAGCCGGGCACCTGGGCGTGGTGGCTGACGCGGCCGATCTGGCTGGCGGTCCTGGTGACGGTAACTCTCATTCTTGTGGCGATCTTCGCCCGATTCGAGTGGAGGATCAGCGACAAACCGGCCCCCACGCATCGACGCTGGATCACCCCCGGAGTCCTGCTCACCGCCGGCTCGGCCGCTGCGGTCTCCTATTTCGGGTTGGCCACCGAGGACGCCGCGGTCAACTGGATCATCCCGGCGTCCGCCATCGCCGGGGCATTGCTGATGGGAGCCATGCCCCGGGTCCGGAAGAAACGGGACAAGAGCGAGGTGTGACCGTTCTTGCGTAGCAGACGGCCATATATCGCTCCTCGCTACGCAAAAACGGAATCGCCAATCGGCGTGGGTGAGGTCGTGAGCCTCGCCGGGAGCGTCGACTACCCCACATGACTGTTCTTGCGTAGCAGACGGCCATATCTCGCTCTTCGCTACGCAAGAACGAGTTAGCCGGCGGCGGCGTGTTCGCCGAGCTGATGCTCCCAGACGTGGGAGAAGTAGTCGAGGTAGCCCTGGGCACCGACCTCGGTGAACCACTCATAGGCCTCCTTGGCGGCGGCGTTCGCCTCCGGCCGGTCGGGCATGACCTCGGCGAAGATCGCCTTCCACTCTGCGGCGAAACGCGGGCTCTCTACCTCGGCGAGCTTGTCGATCAGCTGGCCAAACATGGCGGCGGCGCGATCGGGATCGCCTTCCAGAAGCTCGAGGCCGGTGTCCCCGGCAAACCGGAGCACTTCGTAGCGACGGCCGATGGGCAGCTCGATGAGGTCGATTGCGGAGCGCAACTTGTCCGCATCTCCGAGCCTGATCGCCGACCCAATCGCCACGTGGCGGAACTGGTGGTACGGCTGAGCAGGAACAACCTGGGGTGCGAGCTCGATCACCTCGTCCAGACGGCCTTCTGTCCAGAGCAGGACGATCTCGGTGTCCACGGCGCCGCTGCGGTATTGGGGCTCGGGGTGCTTCAGCAATGGGTCATTGACCTGGCGCGCCCGTTCGATGTGCACCGGGTCGCCGGTCTGGATCCAACGGATCTGCTCGATGAAGATCGAAAAGAAGTCCGCCCACACCGATTCACCGAGGTCGAGCTCGTCCAACACGGTGATGGCCTGGTCGAACTCTCCGTCTTCGAAGAGGCCGCCGGCGTAGCTAGCGGCCATCCGAACCAACAGCGCGCCATGCATGACCCGTTGCGCCAGCTCGTAGCCTCTTTCCCAGCCGTCCCGCTGGCTTGCGATACCGTCCAGGGACTCGACGGTCGCGAGGTTGTTCAAAGCGCGTAGGGTCGGGTAAGGGAGCCCGTGCAGCTCGGCAAGGCGCAGGGCTTCGCGGAGCAAAGCGACCGACTCGTACACGCGACCGAGGCCGCCCAGGACGGTCCCCCTCGTGTTCATTGCTTCGATGACCATTTCCGTGTTGCCGCTGGCCTCCGCAGCCATCAAGACCGCAAGGGCAACGTCGGCGGACTCCTGGCTCTTGAAAGAACGCATCTGCGCTCGTGACAGCTCGGCGCCAAGAGCCATCATCTCCGGCTCCATGGCACGGTCGGTGTCGAAGTAGGGCGCCATCGCCTCGACGGCATCGACCGGCTCATCGGTATCGACGTAAGCCGTTCCGAGGACCTGTGCACCACGGACGATGTCGGCTGGAGATCCGTGCTCGATATACGAGTCCAGGGCGCGGCGGGCGTAAGCCACTGAGTCCTCATGGCGGAACAAGGCGGCGGCTGCGGGAGCGGCAAGCTCAAACAGCGCTGCTTGGTGCGCCTCGCTCCCGGGTACGTCGAGCGCCTGTTCCACCAACGCAAGGGCTTGGGCGAAGGATTTGAGCTCCATTGCCCGCTCCGCAGCGTCCACGAGGGCGCCCCGAGCCTTGTCAGCGAGCTCGTCCTCTGGCCCTGCCTCGTAGGCGTTCATGTAGTGGCTGGCGATAACTGCTGCAGCCTCGACCGGGGCCTCCCGCTCGTAGTAGGCGGCGACCTTGAGGTGACGGTCCTTCCGCTCGGTCTTGGCAATGCGTCCGTAGGCGACCTCCTTGATCACGCTCTGCACGAACTGGAACTGGCCGCGTTCAGGTGAGAAGGGGTTGGTGTCGTAGCGGAGCAGTTCCTGGCGGGACAACTCGCGCAGCTTCGGCTCGATCTCCTCGGCCGGGGCTCCGGTCAGCACGGTCATCCCCTCGACGGTGAAGGATTGTCCGAGCACAGCGGCGTCTTGGATCAGCGCCCGGTTCTCTTCGTCGAGCCGGTCGAGGCGGGCCCCGACGAGAGCGTGGAGTGAGTCGGGTAATGCGACGTCGGCAAGCTCGCCAACCTGCCGGTACGTCGTACCGTCGAGCACGAGGTCGCCACCGTTGATCAGCATGCGCACGTATTCGACGGCGTACAGCGGAACGCCCCCGGCGCGCTCCACGATGAGACCAACGACGTCCTCGGAGATTCCTGGCGCCATGCCGGTGACCAGCTCGCTCATCTCGGCATCGCTGAGCGGTCCGAGATGAGCCGATAGCAAATGCTGTCGCGCCACTCCCCAGCCCGGGTAGCGGTCGAGCAGCTCGGGGCGTGCCAGGGTGATGACCAGGATGGGATGGCCCTGGGACATCTCGACCAGCTCTTCGATGAACTCGAGCTGACCCTCGTCCGCCCAATGCAGATCTTCAAAGAGCAGCACGGCGGTGTTATCGGCGGCAACACGCTGGAAGAAGGTGCGGAGGGCAGCGAATAGCTCGTTGCGGTCACCGGACGGCATCTCGTCGAGCCCGAGCAGGCCGGCGAGCCTCGGCTCGATCCACTGCTGTTCTTCGAGATCGGGAACGTTCTCTGCGACGGCGGTCCGCAGCTTGGTGCGGGCCTTCAACGGCTCGTCGGTTTCGGCGATCCCGGCCCTGACGCGCACCATCTCGGTCAGCGCCCAGAAGGTGACCCCTTCGCCGTATGCCGGTGAGCGGCCCTGGTGCCAGCGGAATACCTCGCTCAGCCCATCGACGTACTTGAAGAGCTCCCAGGCCAGCCGGCTCTTGCCGATACCCCCCTCACCGATGATCGAGACCAGACGTGCCTTGCCATCTCTGGTGGTTGCGTGGAGCTGATCCTTCAACAGCCGCAGCTCGTCGTCGCGGCCGACAAACGGGGGCTCCAGGACGTCCCACTTCCCGACGCCGCCGCGCTGGCCGAGGACGGAAAGCGCACGCCAGGCCGTGACCGGCACCGACTTGCCCTTCATGTCCTGTTCGCCGACCAATTCGTAGCGGATGGCGTCCTCCGTCAGCTGCTTGGTCGTGTCGCCAACGAAGACCGTGCCCGATTCGGCGGCCGACTGAAGGCGTGATGCGGTGTTGACGATGTCACCGACGACGAGGCCCTTTTCGTTGCCTCCCGCACCGACCGAGGTCTCGCCGGAGAGCACGCCTGCTCTCACTGCCAGCTCCGGGATGTCCAACTCGCCACCGAGAGCCTCGACGGCGTCGATCAGCTCCAACGCAGCACGCACCGCACGCTCGGCGTCGTCCTCCTCGGCATGGGTTGCTCCCCAGAAGGCGGTGACCGCGTCGCCGATGAACTTGTCGACTTCGCCGCCGAAGCGCTCGATGACCTCGCGGGCCCGATCGAAGTAGCGGGTCAACATCGCCCGGACGTCCTCGGGATCGCGAGATTCGCTGAAAGTGGTGAACCCGACCAGATCGGCGAACAGCACCGACACAAAACGACGCTCACCCGGCTCGGACGCTGGTGTCACCGTCTCTTGTTCACGAGCGCTACTCGAAAGATCGTGGCCGCACTCGCTGCAGAACTTGTGCCCCGGATCGTTCTCGTGTCCGCACGACGGGCATGTTGCGCTCAGCGCGGTTCCGCATTCGAAGCAGAACTTGTGGCCGGCGTCGTTTGTCGCCCCGCAGTTGCTACACAGCAAGCAGGTGTTCCTTTCCTAAGCCGCGCAAGGCTACTGCGCGAAATGCGACCGTGACCGAGCCCACTAATGGAAGGGTCGCCATCGTCGTATGATTTCGCTATGCAACCCGTGATCACCCCGGCGGAGTCGTCGCGGCTCGACAAGGTATCCGCAGAGCCCGTCACCACGCTCATGGAGCGGGCAGGCTTCGCGGTCGCGGTCGCCGCCTCCGACATGGGCATCGGTTACGGAGACCGCGCAACCGTGCTGGCCGGGCGTGGCAACAACGGGGGCGATGGTTACGTCGCCGCCAAGCATCTCGCTCGTCGCGGCGTGCAGGTCACGGTGCAGTCGCTTGGCTTCCCGGCAGGTGACTTTTCCCCGGCTCGCAGCGCCGCGGCCGAGGCTGCCCGAAGCGGCGTCACGATCGAGTCCCTCGGCGCGCCCGGCGAAACCGATCTCATCGTCGATGCGCTGTTCGGCATCGGGTTCCACGGCGCTCTTCCCGACGAGGTGGTTCCCTGGACCGAGCTGGACGCGCCGGTGCTCGCCGTCGATATCCCTTCCGGGATCGACGCCGCAAGCGGTGAAACCGACGGTACGGCCTTCTCCGCCCAAATGACGGTCACCTTCCAGGCTCTCAAGACCGGCCATTTTCTCGGCGAAGGCCCCGACCGCGTCGGCGAACTGCGGGTCGTCGACATCGGTTTGGGGGACCCTCGGGCCGAGTTCCTGCTCTGCGAGGCAGATGACGCGCCGTTGCCGGTTCGTGATCGCACGGCACACAAGTGGTCGGCCGGGTCGGTTGCGGTGGTCGGGGGCTCGCCGGGTATCACCGGCGCCGCCATGTTGGCCAGCCGCGCCGCGTTGAACGTCGGGGCCGGAGCAGCGACCATCGTGTGTTCGGCTTCGCTCGTCCCGGTCTATGCATCCCTCGATCCCGGTGTCATGGCTGCCGGCGTGGGCAACGGCTATTGGTTCCGGCCCGAGGACGTCGATGGCGTTCTCGAGGTCGCTGACCGCTACGACGTGATCGTGGTCGGCCCCGGGCTTGGTCCGGTCAAGACGACGTTCGTTGAGGGCGTGCTCGAAGGCTGGCCCGGTCCTTTGGTGCTCGATGCCGACGGGCTCAACGCTCTCGACGGGCTCGCCGCGCTTGCATCGCGTGCGGGCCAAACCGTCATCACCCCGCATGGGGGCGAGTTCGCCCGGTTGACCGGCGAGAAGGCCACGTACGGGGCCGCCGAGCGGGTCGCCGACACGACCGGTGCCATCGTGTTGCTCAAGGGCGGTCCGACCTTCGTCACCACCGGCATCGAGACCTGGGCGGTGACGAGCGGAGGGCCGGAGCTTGCGACCATCGGCAGCGGAGATGTCCTCGCCGGCATGCTCGGCGCCTTCATGGCCGCCGGCCTACCCGTGGACGTCGCTGCCCGGTCTGCCGCCTATCACCACGGCCTGGCCGGAGCCCGCCTCTCCCGGCGCCGTGCGGTGACGGCAACCGAACTCGTCGATGAGGTCGGAAGGCTCGAGGACTAGCGTTTCACAATCAGGAGGAGGATCAATGGCCGACGGGAAGAAGCAGACGGTGTTTTCGGGGGTGCAATCGACCGGAAACATGCATCTGGGGGGGTATCTCGGCGCCTTCCGCAATTGGGTGGCGCTCCAGGACGACCCAAACATCGATCCGGTGTACTGCATCGTCGACCTCCATGCGATGACGTCCCCGTACGATCCGAAGGAGTTTGAGGCGGCGCGATTCGAGACCGCCAAGGTGCTGCTCGCGATCGGCATCGACCCGGACCGCTCCTTGGTCTACATGCAAAGCCAGGTTCCTCAGCATCCCGAGCTTGCCTGGATCCTCGGCACGGTGACACCGATGGGGGTCCTGAACCGCATGACGCAGTTCAAGGACAAGACCGAGCGTGGCGTGCCGGCAAACCTCGGGCTGTTCTCGTACCCGGTGCTCATGGCGGCGGATATCCTTGTGCTGCGTGCCGATCTGGTCCCGGTTGGCGACGATCAGAGACAGCACATTGAGGTGACGAGGGATCTGGCCGAGCGCTTCAACAACCGATTCGGCGAGGTGTTCCCCATTCCCGAGGGCCTGGTCCCGGAAACGGCGGCGCGGGTCATGTCGCTGACCGACCCGACTTCGAAGATGTCGAAGAGTGACGACAACCCCAAGAGCCGCATCGACCTGCTCGACAGCCCCGAGCAGATTCGCAAGAAGATCATGTCAGCGGTGACGGATTCCGAGCCAACGGTCCGCTATGACCCGGCAGAGAAGCCGGGGATCTCCAACCTGCTCGAGATCATGTCTGCGTGCACGGGCCGCTCGATCGATAATCTCGTCGACGAGTACGCCGGCGGCGGGTACGGGGCTTTCAAGGAGGCGGTGGCAGATGCGATCGTTGCCGAGCTGGCGCCGATCCGAGCGGCGTACGAGCAGCTCGACGACGATGAGGTCGCCAGGATCATGCAGCGCGGCGCCCTCGATGCCCGAACCCGGGCGGAGGGCTTCCAACAGGAGGTCCGCGACGCGGTCGGCTTGGATCGGGGTTAATCCGGATTCGTCTCCCCCGCCGCAGCGGGGGAGACGCGGAGGAGCGAAGCGACGACGCAGAGGGGGAATCGGAATAGGGAGCCCCCTCCGCTCGCAGGCCCTCGGCCTGCTCGCGCCTCCCCCACTCCGTGGGGGAGGCGAAGACAGCCACTACCCTCCCCGGGGGCTGGCATTATCGCTTTGGAGGTGGCCATGGAGATCGAAATCGGCATTGCTAAGGCGGGTCGACGTGCCTGGGGCTTCGACGACATCGCGATCGTCCCGTCGCGGCGCACGCGCGACCCGGAGGACGTCGATCTGAGCTGGGAGATCGATGCATTCACCTTTGACCTGCCGTTGATGGCATCCGGCATGGACTCGGCGGTCAGCCCCAATACTGCAGTCGCCATCGGGAAGTTCGGTGGAGTCGGCGTGCTCAACCTCGAAGGACTGTGGACCCGCTACGAGGACCCGATGCCGGTGTACGAGGAGATCGCCTCGCTGCCGGACGAGAAGGCGACGCGCCGCATGCAGGATCTCTATCAGGAGCCGATCAAGCCCGAGCTCATCACCAGGCGCATCGCCGAGATCAAGGCCGGCGGTGTGATCACTGCGGGAAGCCTCACTCCCCAGCGAGTCACCGAATACATTGATTTCGCCAAGGACGGTGGGCTGGACATCCTCGTCATTCAAGGCACCGTTGTATCCGCCGAACACGTTTCGTCTCGAACCGAGCCGCTTGACTTGTTCTCCTTCATTCGCGACGTCGAGCTGCCCGTCATCGTCGGCGGAGTGGCCTCATACGCCGGGGCGCTGCACCTGATGCGCACCGGAGCCGTCGCCGTGCTGGTTGGGGTCGGGCCCGGTGCCGCGTGCACCACACGGGGGGTGCTCGGGATCGGTGTTCCGCAGGCCACCGCGATCGCCGACTGCGCTGGGGCCCGCACCCGCTACCTCGAGGAGACGGGCCGCTACGTCCACGTCATCGCCGACGGCGGCATGCGCACGGGAGGTGACATTGCCAAGGCGATCGCGGTCGGCGCCGACGCGGTGATGCTCGGCTCACCGTTTGCCGCCACCGACGAGGCACCGGCCAGAGGCATGCATTGGGGGATGGCCACCTTCCATCCAACGCTGCCACGCGGCTCGCGGGTCCGGGTCGGTTCGCTCGGCTCCATCGAGGAGCTGCTGGTAGGGCCGGCACACGAGAACGACGGGCGCCGCAACCTGATGGGGGCGCTGCGCACGTCGATGGCGACCAGCGGGTACGCCGATGTCAAGGAGTTTCAGAAGGCCGAGGTCATGATCGCCCCCGCCCTGCAGACCGAGGGCAAAAGCTTGCAGCGGTCCCAGGGCGTGGGAATGGTCTGAAGTGGCCGGGGACCCGAGCGGCCACGCTTCCACGGCTGAGGACTTCGACCGGGTACTCGTGGTCGACTTCGGTGCCCAATACGCGCAGCTGATCGCACGGCGGGTCCGGGAAGCGCACGTCTACTCCGAGATCGTCCCCCGCGATATCACCGCCGCCGAGGTGGGCGAGGTTGATCCGGTCGGTGTCATCCTGTCCGGCGGACCGGCGTCGGTGTATGCCCCTGATGCGTACGGCATCGATCAAGCGATCTTCGAGCTTGGGATTCCGGTGCTCGGGATTTGCTACGGGCACCAGGTGCTCGCCAACGGCCTCGGCGGCACCGTCGAGCGCAACGACGTTGCCGAGTACGGCCCCGCGGAGCTCACGGTCGATGGCAGCTCGGTGCTGTTCGGTGGATTGCCCGAGGAGCAGATCGTGTGGATGAGCCACAAGGATGCTGTGGTGGCCCCACCGGACGGCTTCACCGTCACCGCAACGACGCCTGATTCACCGGTCGCCGCAATGGAGGCGCCCGAGCGCGGGCTCTACGGTGTCCAGTTCCATCCTGAGGTCGCGCACACTCCCAGAGGCCAGGAGATCGTGAAGCACTTCCTCTATGAGGTATGCAATGCGCGCCCCACCTGGACGCACGCGGGAATCATTGATCAGTCCATCGCGGCGGTGCGCAGGACCGTTGGAGACGGCAGCGTTATTTGTGGACTCTCCGGCGGTGTCGATTCGTCGGTTGCGGCTGCGCTCGTTCACCGGGCGATTGGGGATCAACTGGTTTGCGTCTTCGTCGACCACGGACTGCTGCGAGAAGGGGAGGCGGCGCAGGTTGATGAGACCTTCCGGCAAGCCTTCAACGTCAATCTGGTCCACGTAAAGGCCGCGGATCGCTTCCTCGAAGCGTTGCGTGGCGTGACCGACCCCGAGGACAAGCGCAAGATCATCGGTGAGACCTTCATCAGGGTGTTCGAGGAGGTCGCGGCCGACGTGCACGACGCCGCCTACCTGGTGCAAGGGACCCTATATCCCGACGTCATTGAATCGGGCACGAAGGATGCGGCCAAGATCAAGAGCCACCACAACGTCGGAGGGCTCCCCGATGACATGAGTCTCGCGCTGATCGAGCCGTTGCGCGACCTGTTCAAGGATGAGGTTCGCGCCATCGGCGAAGAGCTCGGCCTTTCCGAGGAGATCGTATGGCGCCAGCCATTCCCCGGACCGGGGCTGGCAATACGCATCATCGGGGAGGTCACGAGGGAGCGCCTCGACATTCTGCGAGCCGCCGACGCCATTGTTCTCGACGAGATCCGAAAAGCCGGCCTGTACCGGTCGCTGTGGCAGACCTTCGGGATACTTCCGGCCGTCAAGACCGTTGGTGTGCAAGGAGACGAGCGCACCTATGCCTACCCGTTGATCATCCGGGCGGTCACGTCTGATGACGCGATGACCGCCGACTGGGCGAAGTTGCCATACGACGTCCTTGGGACCATCTCATCGCGTGTCATGAACGAGGTACCCGGCATCAATCGGGTGGCCTACGACATTTCCTCCAAGCCGCCAGCCACCATTGAATGGGAATGAAGAGTCGCGAGTCACGAGTGGCGAGTCGCGAGTCCCGAGAAGAACCTACGAAAACGATCAGCTGGCGTCGTGACTAGTCAACTTGAGCCCGCGTCTCGCGTCTCGCGACTCGCGACTCGCCATTTAGGTCTTAAGGCCTATCAAGATCGCGTCGATACCGAGTGAAGGCAAGGGCTATACGGGCCGAGGTAATCGATCGTGACGTTTGGAAACGACCCAGAATTGCAAGAGATGTTCGCGGGCGAGGTTGCCGAGCGGTCGGCACGACTTGCCGAAGGAGCGCGGGCGCTGCGCAACGGTGAGGTGACGCCGCAGATGGCCGGCGACCTGATGCGCGAAGGTCACACCATCAAGGGCACCGGCAAGATCATGGGCTACGACCATGTCGCCGCCGCCGGACATTTGCTCGAGATGATCTGGCGTTGGATCCAGCACGGTGACATCACCCCAGCCCCCATTTTCGGGCGCGTCTTGGAGGGAATGAGTGCCTCGCTGAATGTTGCCCTCACCGATCCAAGGGAACTCGACACGGCGATCGCCGCAGTTCTCGATTACTTCGAGGGTGAAGAGCTTCCCGAGCCCCTGCCGGTATACGACCCAGAGCCGGACGATGAGGCGGCGCCGCTCGAACTGGTCGACGACGATGGCACGTCTGCTGCGGAAGACGCCTCGGAGGACTCGTCCGAAGCGTCGGCCGAGGAAGCAGCAAGCATTGACGAGCCCCAAGAAGAAACGGCAGCGCCTGAAGACTCCGCCGACGAGGTCGTCGAGGACACCGAAGGGGCCGACGAGGCTGATTCAGTCGACGAGCCGGAGAGCGAAGAAGCCGAAGAAGAAGAGGAAGTGGTCGATGCGTCGCCCCCCGATCCGCCGCTCGGCTCGGACGATGACGACCAGGCCGAGGAAGAAGAGGAAGTGGTCGATGCGTCGCCTCCCGACCCGCCGCCTGTCGCGGACAACACCGACCAGCCAGACGCCGCGGTCATCGAGTTCCCGCAGCCCGAAGGCGACGGCCCAGATTCCAACAGGGGCGAGATCGACGAGGCTCTTTCTGACCTCGGAGGCTTGATCGCCTCCGTCCAGGACTGGGCGGCCGAGGAAATCGTCACCGTGAATGCCGGCCGCCTCTATGGAATGGTCAACCACCTGGTCAGCCTGCGGATGGACGTCGATGCGCTCAAGGCCCAGCTCGGAGAGCTCAAGCAAGCCGTCACCGCCGATCCGTTTTTCTCGGAACGCGTCGAGGCCATTGAGGGCGCGGTCGAACCGATCGCAGACCTTGCCGAATCGATTGAGACCGAGGGCCTCAACATGGCGTCGGTTCCCGTTCGTGATATCACCAGCACGCTGCCCCAGCTCGTCAGTTACCTCGGAAAGAAGACGGGCAATTCGGTCAAGCTGGAGGTCAGTGGCGACGAATTGCTCATCGATCGACAGGTCCTGGACGTCCTTGACGACGCTATGCGACAGCTCGTGGTCAACGGCATCGTGCACGGCATCGAGGACGCTGACACTCGCCTTGGCGTTGACAAGCCGGGGAAGGGAACGATCACGGTGAGCGCTACCCAGGAGGACACCAACCTCAAGATGGTGATCACCGACGATGGTCGCGGCATCGACTGGAAGCTGATCAAGGAAAAAGCCATCGATAAGGGCCTCATCGAAGAGGATGCCGACATGGCCCCCGATCGGATGCGGTCGATGTTGTACCACGATGGGTTCTCCACCCTCGACGACGTTGGGGAGCTTGCCGGCGACGGCATGGGCATGACCATGGTTCGAGAAGCCGTCGAGCAGCTCAACGGGTCTTTCAAGGTCGAGAGCGTCCCCCACAAGCGGACCAGCGTGTGCATCACCGTGCCAATGCACCGGGCGATGCAGCGGGCCTTGCTCGTGATCTCTGGCAGGTTCACGTGGGGGATCCCTGAGGTCGCCGTCGAAGAAGTGATTCCGATGAGCGCGGCCGCAATCAACGTCACCGACAACGCGACCGTGATCAAGTGGGACGAGAGGGATGTCCCCTTCGCTTCATTCGCCGACGTCGTCGGGTTCACCACGAGCCGCCTTCCCACCCAAGTCGTCATCGTGAGTAGCGCGGTGGGCCAGGTCGCGCTGGCCGTCGAAGAAGCCATTGGAACCCGCCAGGTCGCGGCGAAAGAACTCGGGGCGCTCCTCGCCGGCTCCGAGACCGTTACCGGAGTCGCCCTGCTTGGCGGTGATGAGGTTGCACTGTTGGTGGACACCGCCAGCCTGGTCGAGCGGCAGCGCCGCATTGCCGCCGAAGGCCCTTCCTTCGCTTCTCCCCGCGTCCTGATCGTCGACGACTCGCTCGGCGTCCAGCAGGTGGTGTCGTCTGCGCTTGCCACCTCAGGATTCATGACTTCGGTTGCCGGCAGTGTTGCCGACGCGTTGGGCTCACTACAGAACGAGGTTTTCGATGCCCTGGTGGTCGACTTCTCGATGCCACGGGCGGACGGTGTTGCCCTCGTGCACATGGTGCGGCAGCGACACGCCAACACCCCGATCGTGATGCTTTCCGGGGTGGCGGATGAAGAGGATGTCGAACGGGCCAAGCAGGCCGGCGTCGACGCCTTCTTTGACAAGTCCGACTTCCGGGAGAGTGGCCTGGCCGAAAAGCTCCACGAGCTGATCTCGGAACGCCGGGCGGCCGAGCAAACGGCATAGAGTCGCGAGTCGCGAGTCGCGAGTCGCGAGTCGCGAGTCGCGAGTCGCGAGTCGCGAGTCGCGAGGTATCGGTCTCTTCCTGCTCCAGACTCTTGACTCTCGACTCACACGCCTGTAGTTCATCCGACCGCGACCAGTACAATCGCGGTCTCATGTCCGAGCTTCTCGAATCGCTGAACCCGTCGCAGCGCCACGCGGTCGCCGCGGTCGACGGACCGGTGCTCGTGGTGGCAGGAGCCGGCTCCGGCAAGACCCGGGTGCTCACCTATCGCATTGCCCACCTCATCAGGGACCTCGGCGTGTCTCCCTACGCCATCCTGGCGATCACCTTTACCAACAAGGCGGCCACCGAAATGCGCGAACGGGTGGCCAGACTGGTCGGTGGCAACATCGCCGAAGGGATGTGGGTGTCGACCTTCCACAGTGCGTGCGTCCGGATCCTGCGCCGAGAGGCGCCGAGGCTCGGCTATCGATCGTCGTTCTCGATCTACGACCAAGCCGATTCGCTCCGGCTCGTCACCGTGTCGGTCAAGGATCTCGACCTCGATCCCAAACGGTTCCCGCCCAAGGCGATCCGGGGGGCGATCTCCAAGGCCAAGAACGAGTTGATCGACTACGAAACCTATGCGCAGAGCGACTCCGGGTTCTACCACGAGAAGGTCGCCGACGTATACCGGCTGTACCAGCAGCGGCTCGTCGAGGCATCGGCCGTCGACTTCGACGACATCCTGATGTTGACGGTCGAGATCTTCAGGGCCTTTCCCGAGGTGCTTGCCCACTATCAGGACCGTTTCCGCTACCTCCTCGTCGACGAATATCAGGACACCAACCACGCCCAGTACGCGTTGGTGAAACTCCTCGCCGCCGGGCACCGGAACGTGTTCGTCGTGGGGGACGCCGATCAGTCGGTCTACGCCTTCCGTGGCGCCGACATGCGCAACATCCTCGTCTTCGAGAAGGACTATGACGAGGCCAGGGTCGTGCTGCTCGAACAGAACTACCGGTCGACCCAGAACATTCTCGACGCGGCCAACGCGGTCATCGCCAACAACGCGGCACGCAAGCCAAAGAGACTGTGGACCGACGAGGGCGCCGGCGATCCCGTTTTTGCCTTCGAAGCGCAGGACGAGCACGAAGAGGCGGCCTTCGTTGCCGAACAGATCCGAGACCTCGAGACAGACGGCGTTGCCCTGTCCGATGTGGCACTGTTCTACCGGACGAATGCCCAGAGCCGGGTGATCGAAGAGGTGTTCGTCCGGTACGGCCTGGCCTACCAGGTGGTGGGCGGGCTCAAGTACTACGACCGCCGGGAGGTCAAGGACGCCGTTGCTTACCTCAGGGCGGTGGTGAACCCCGACGACCAGGTCGCCCTCAAGCGCATCATCAACGTGCCGAAGCGAGCGATCGGCGACACCAGTGTTGCCCACGTCGATCGTTTCGCCGAGCGGGCGGGTACCGGGTTCATGGAGGGGCTGCGCCAGGCGGATCGCAACGAACGGCTCACGGCCCGGGCTCAGCGGAGCATTGGGGAGTTCGTCTCGATCATCGATCATATTCGAGAGCGAATCGACGATGGGCCTCGCGCCGTGATCCAGGCCGTGCTCGATGAGACCGGGTATCTCGACATGGTCCGCGCCGAGCGCACCATCGAAGCCATGGGCCGGGAGGAGAATCTCCGCGAGCTGGTGTCAGCGGTTGCCGACTTTGAAGAAAACGGTCCGGTGACGATGGGCCCCGCCGATTGGGCGGAGCTTGACCCGGTGGCGAGGCTCGAGCTGTTCCTGGAGTCGATCAGCCTGGTTGCCGACGTCGACTCGATGGAGGAGACCGATCAGGTCACCCTGATGACGCTCCACAACGCAAAGGGCCTCGAGTTCCCGGTCGTCTTCGTTACCGGGATGGAGGAGGGGGTCTTTCCCCACATGCGCTCACTTGGTGATCCCGACCAGCTCGAGGAGGAGCGCCGGCTGGCATACGTTGGGATCACCCGGGCCGAACAGCGCCTCTACCTGACGCGAGCCTGGAACCGCAACCTGTACGGGCAGTCTCAGTACAACGGGCCGAGCCGATTCCTCAGCGAGGTCCCCGAAGAGCTGCTCAGCACGATGAAGCGCACCAAGCAGCTCAAGCACGCCGCCGCCGACGCATCCCATCCAACGGTTTCCGACGCCGACATCATCTCGGGGGATCTGGTGCGTCACGCCCACTGGGGTGATGGGATCGTGCGTGAGGTCGTCGGCTCCGGTGATCGCGCCGAGGCTGTCGTCGAATTCGACGAGGGCGACAAGCGGCTGCTGCTGGCCTGGGCGCCACTGAAGAAGGTGTAGTGAGTCGCGAGTGCGCTCGCTCCGCTCGCTCCGAGTCCCGAGCACAGGGCGTGTGAGCCGATCGTGTTTTCGACTCGCGACTCGCGACTCGTGACTTCACGCGCTTGCAAGTGCAAGCACCTGTTTTTCGCAAGGTTCGTTACAACGCCGTGCTTCCCCCTAGCATTGCGGCGTGGTAGACGAACTTCCTGTGCTCATCCAAGGCGGGATGGGGGCGGGCGTATCCAGTCCCCAACTCGCCAACGCGGTCGCGCGCGCCGGACATCTTGGCGTCGTGTCGGGAACCGGGGTTGACCTTTCGTTCTGCCGGCGCCTTCAGGATGGCGATCTCGACGGGAACCACCGCAGGGCGCTCGAGGCGTTCCCGTTCCCCCACATTGCCGAGCGGATCCTGGAGAAGTACTACATCCCCGGCGGCAAGGAACCAGACGCGCGCTACAAATCGAAGCCGATGCCAACGATCAACATGAAGGGCATGGCCCTCGATCTCATGGTCGTTGGCAATTTCGTCGAGGTGTGGCTGGCAAAGGAAGGCCACGACGGCGTCATCGGCATCAACTACCTGGAGAAGATCCAGATCCCACACCTGTCCTCGATCTATGGCGCCATGCTGGCCGGTGTTGACTATGTGATTATCGGAGCAGGCATCCCCATGGCGATCCCCGGTGTGATCGATGGGCTGCACGAAGGCAAGGCCGTCAAGTACAAGATCGATGTCAAGGGCACCGATCGCGGCGAGGTGATCCACACCCACTTCGACCCGGTCGAGTACTGCGAAGGGATTCCGCTGCCGCCTGCGCCACGGGCCAAGTTCCTCGCCATCGTCGCCTCACACGTTCTGGGAACGGCGATGGAGCGCAAGGCCAGCGGCTACGTCGATGGCTACATCATCGAATACCCCACCGCCGGAGGTCACAACGCACCGCCGCGGGGCAAGGTCGAGTTCAACTCCGAGGGTGAGCCGATCTACACCGACCGCGATATCCCCGATCTCGATGTGTTCGTCGAGATCGGCAAGCCGTTCTGGCTTGCGGGTGGGTACGGCGAGCCGCAGCAGGTCGAGGCCGCGCTCGAGCTCGGCGCCACCGGTGTCCAGGTGGGCACGGCGTTTGCGTATTGCGAGGAGTCCGGCTTCGACGACGACATCAAGCGCCGAGTGATGGATCTCTCCGTGAAGGGCGAGGCGAGGATCTACACCGACGCCGTCGCTTCCCCGACCGGGTTTCCCTTCAAGGTGGTCGAGCTCGAGGACACCCTGTCCGACCCGGTCGTCTATGAGAAGCGGACACGGGTCTGCGACCTTGGCTACCTTCGCACCGCCTACAAGAAGGAAAACGGCAAGGTCGGTTACCGCTGCAATGCCGAGCCGGTCAAGGACTTCGTGCGAAAGGGCGGGCCCGAAGAGGACACCCTCGGCCGCAAGTGTCTATGTAACGCGCTGCTTGCCAATATCGGGCTCAACCAGATCAAGCGGAACGGTGAAGTCGAAGGCACCCTGGTGACCTCGGGCGACGACGTGAAGAACGTCGCCCGCTTCGTCGAGCCCGGGCGTGAGACCTATAGCGCGGCCGACGTCATCAGGTATCTCCTGCCCGCGTGATCATCGCCGGCGCGGCCATGGCTCTCGGCGGATCGCTCATTGTCGCGCTCGGTCGCGCCGCTGAACGCGGCCTGCTATCGCCAAACGGATGGGTCGGGATCCGCACGCCCGCCACGGTTGCCTCCCGGGAGGGGTGGTACGCAGCGCACGAGGCCGGCGGCCGCTGGATCTCGATCGGCGGTTGGATCCTCACCGTCGGGGGCATCGTCATCCTTGTGATCAGGCCCGACGACGCGGACGCGGCAAGGATCGCCCTGTTGTCGGCGCTTCTGACTGGGGCCGCCGTGGTGTACGGCGGATACCTGGGGCATCGGGCAGCCGTTGCGCTCCAAGGCTCGGATGGGACAGCGAATGAGGGCTTGTAGGAGGGCGGTCCGATGGGTGCCGGTCGTCTTGAAAGAAGTAGCCTCGATTCCATGTCCACCCGCGTGCTGATCGCCAAACCGGGCCTCGATGGTCACGATCGAGGCGCCAAGGTGGTGGTCAGAGCCCTGCGTGATGCGGGGTGCGAGGTCATCTACTCGGGTCTCCACCAGACCCCGGATCAGATCGCCCGGATCGCCGTCGACGAAGATGTCGACGGGGTGGGCCTTTCCACCCTCTCCGGCGCTCACCTCACCCTGTTTCCGCGGGTGGTCGAGGCGCTTGCGGCCCGCGACGCCTCCGACATCGTCGTTTTCGGTGGGGGCATCATCCCCGACGAGGACGTCGAGCCGCTGCGCCAGGCCGGAATCGCCGCAGTGTTCACGCCGGGCACGCCGCTCGAGGAGATCGAGCGATGGGTGGCAGAGCATCTCGCAGGCGACGACGGGGCATCATGAGGATTCACGAACATCAGGCCAAGGAGCTCTTCGCCGAGCGCGGCATTCCCGTGCCGCTGGGACGGGTCGCCACCACCGTGGACGAGGCGGTGGCCGCGGTTCGGCCCTTGATCGAGGAGACCGGCAACCCGGTTGTGGTCGTCAAGTCCCAGATTCATGCTGGCGGACGGGGCAAGGGGCGGTTCAAGGAGCATCCAGATTTGGGCGGAGTCAACGTGGTCACCGACGGTATTGCGGGTGGGATCGAGGCGGCGGAGGCCGGGGTTGCCGAGCTGGCAGGCCGGATGCTTGGTTCGACCCTGGTCACGATCCAGACCGGCCCCGAAGGCAAGCAGGTGAACCGTCTGTACATCGAGCAGGGAATCGACATCGACCGCGAGCTGTACGTGTCGGTCGTGCTCGACCGATCAACCTCGCGCAACATCGTGATGGCGTCGGTGGAGGGCGGCACCGAGATCGAAGAGGTCGCAGCCAACACTCCGGAGAAAATCATCACCGAGGAGGTCGACCCGGCGTTCGGGCTGCTCCCGTTCCAGGCACGGTCGATCGCATACGAGCTTGGCCTCGAGGGAGAAGCGCAGAACAACGGCGTGCGGTTCCTCCAAGCGCTCAGCGCGGGCGCCGTCGACCTCGACACGGACCTCGTCGAGATCAACCCGCTCGTGGTCACGACCGACGGCGACGTCATGGCACTGGACGGCAAGGTGTCGTTCGATGCCAATGCCCTGTTCCGCCATCCGGCAATCGCCGCGCTTCGCGATGCCACAGAAGAAGACCCCGCAGAACTGGCTGCGAAGGACCATGGGCTGTCGTTCATCAAACTGGACGGGGACATCGGGTGCATGGTCAACGGAGCCGGATTGGCGATGGCCACCATGGACATCATCAAGATCGTCGGCGGTGAGCCCGCCAATTTCCTCGATGTCGGTGGCGGCGCCGACAAGGATCAGATCGCCGCCGCCTTCAAGATCATCACCGCCGACCCGAATGTGAAGGGCATCTTCGTCAACATCTTCGGTGGCATCATGCGCTGTGACACGATCGCCGAGGGCATCGTGGCCGCGGTCGAAGAGGTAGGACTCGCCGTGCCCCTAGTCGTCCGCCTCGAAGGCACCAACGTCGAGCTCGGCAAGCAGATCCTCGACGAATCCGGTCTTGACCTGGTCAACGCCGACGACATGAAGGACGGCGCCGAGAAGATCCTGGAGCTGACATGAGCGTGCTGGTCGGCAAGGACACCAAGGTGCTCGTCCAGGGGATGGGCAAGACCGGCCGCTTCCACACCGACAAGGCCATCGCCTACGGAACCACCATGATCGGTGCGGTCCATCCAAGCCGGGCCGGTGAGACCGAGATCTTCGAGGGCGAGACCGACCATTCCGGCGTTCCGGGGCGCGAGGACCAGTACAAGGTCGAGCTCCCGATTTTCCGGACCGTGGATGAAGCCGTTGCCGCAACCGGGGCCAACGCATCCGTGATCTACGTCCCGCCGCCGTTTGCCGCAGACGCCATCATGGAGGCCGCCGATGCCGCGATGCCGCTGGTAGTGACGATCACCGAGGGCATCCCCGTCGCCGACATGGTGCGGGCCAAGCGGTACCTCGAAGGCCGGTCGACCCGGCTGGTTGGACCGAATTGCCCGGGGGTGATCACCCCCCAAGCGTGCAAGATCGGGATCATGCCGGGCTACATTCACCGTTCGGGCCGGATCGGCGTGGTGAGCCGATCCGGCACCCTCACCTACGAGGCCGTTCACCAGTTGACGCTGAATGGCCTCGGGCAAACCACCGCGATCGGGATCGGCGGCGACCCGGTGAACGGTACCGATTTCGTCGACTGCCTTTCCCTGTTCAACGACGACCCGGCCACCGAAGGGGTGCTCATGATCGGTGAGATCGGCGGCTCGGCTGAGGAAGAGGCCGCCGAGTGGATCGAAGCGAATATGACCAAGCCGGTGGCCGGGTTCATCGCCGGGCTCACCGCCCCTCCCGGCAAGCGGATGGGACACGCCGGTGCGATCATCTCTGGGGGCAAGGGCACCGCGGATGCCAAGATCGCGGCGTTGCAGGGCGCCGGTGTGACCATCGCCGAGACCCCGACCGACATGGGGGCGGCGATGGACCAGGCCCTCGGTTTGTGACCACCGAGATCAACCGAGAGGCGCCGGCGGTTGCCCGCCGCGAGATCGAGATCGCCGCCTCACCGGTCACGGTGTGGGCGCTGCACGCGGACATCGAGGCCTGGCCCGACTGGCACCCCGACATCACCGCTGCCGATCCGAGCGGCCCGCTCGGTACGGGCTCGACGTTTGCCTGGAGGTCCGGACCCGCAACGATTACCTCGAGCCTTGCCATCTTCGACCCCCCGAACCGGATGTTGTGGACGGGCCGGGCGATGGGAACCCGTGCGATCCACGACTGGCGGTTCGAACTAGCGAACGGCGGTACCCGCGTCGTGACCGAGGAGTCGATGGAGGGCTGGCCGGTCTCACTGCTGCGCGGCTTCTTCCAAAAGACGCTCGATCGTTCACTCGACGCCTGGCTTGGCGCCCTCAAGGCCGAAGCCGAAGAGCGGTCGGGTTGAGCAAGAACGCCTCGCTGGATCGCGTCGCGGACGAGTCATGGGCCCGGTCGAGCTTCGTGCTGCCGATCGCAGATCAGATAGCGCATCGCGAGAGCATCATGAGTATGACACCGGCCCCGACGCTGGCATCGAGGCAATCCGGGGCCGCATCGAAACCGGCCGCGAGGGCGTCGCGCCGTAACATCCGGGCCGATGTCCTTTTCGCGCTACCCGGTCGCCGTCCTCGTCTCCGGAGACGGGAGCAACCTCCAGGCGATCATCGATGCCGCCCGCGAGCCGACCTACGGAGCAGACGTCGTCGCGGTCATTTCTGACCGCCCCGATGTGAAGGCGCTCGATCGAGCTGCCGGCGCCGGCATACCCACCGAAGTGATCGATTGGGATGACTTCGATTCGCGGGACCAGTTCAGCGTTGCTATTTGCGACGCAGTGGCCCGCCACCGCGCCGAGGCGCTGGTGCTCGCCGGGTTCATGCGGGTTCTGGCGCCGGTCGCCATCGACCGGTTCCCCAACCGGATCGTCAATATCCACCCGGCGCTGCTCCCGTCGTTCCCGGGAGCCCACGCGGTCCGGGAGACCCTTGCCTACGGGACCGCACTGACCGGGGTCACCGTGCACTTCGTCGACGAGGAGGTGGACCACGGGCCGATCATTTATCAAGAAGCGGTCCCGGTACTCGCCGACGACGACGAGGCCAGCCTGCATGCCAGGATCAGGGAGGTGGAGCACCGCGTGTACCCGGTGGTCGTCGATGCGCTTGGCACCGGTGCGCTGGTAGTGCACGGACGGCGAGTCGTATGGCGTGACCGATGACGGCGAGGCTTCCGGTCCGCAAGGCGCTGATCTCGGTCTCGGACAAGGCCGGGCTGGTCGACCTCGCCGGGCGACTCCACGGGGCCGGTGTCGAGATCGTCTCCTCCGGCGGTACCGCTCGTCACCTCGCCGACGCCGGGATTCCCGTGACACCCGTCGCCGAGATCACGGAAGCTCCCGAGATGCTCGGCGGCCGGGTCAAGACGCTGCACCCCAGTATCCACGGGGGCATCCTGGCCAATCTCGATAATGAGCAGCACATCGATGACCTCGAGGCCCGCGGCATCGATCCGTTTCAACTCGTGGTGGTCAACCTCTATCCGTTCGAGGGAACCGTCGCTGCTGGCGCCACAAACGACGAGGTAGTCGAGCAGATCGACATCGGCGGCCCCGCGCTGATCCGCGCCGCCGCCAAGAACCACCGGTGGGTGGGCGTGGTCGTGTCGCCCACCCGGTACGACGAGGTCGCAGTAGCCGTGGAGGCCGGTGGCCTGTCTGCCGACATGCGCCGCTCCCTGGCCGATGAGGCATTCGCCAGGACCGCGGCGTATGAAGCCGCCATCGCCTCGTGGTTTGCGGAAGGCGCCATCCTTGGCAAGGTGTCCAACGCGCTCGATCATGTCGAGACGCTTCGATACGGCGAGAACCCGCACCAGTACGCCGCCCTGTATGCCGAGCATCACGGCGACGGATGGTGGCGCCACACCGAACAGCTCCAGGGCAAGGCGATGTCGTTCAACAACTACGCGGACACCGAAGCGGCCTGGCGCCTGGTGGCCGACCTGAACCCGCCGGCGGCGGTGGTGATGAAACACGCCAATCCCTGTGGGTGCGCCGAGGCCGACTCGCTTGCCGCCGCGTTCGACGCTGCCTGGGAATGCGATCCGCTCTCGGCCTTCGGCGGGGTGATCGCCCTGAACACGGAGCTTGATGAGGCGACCGCGGCCCGGATCGCCGAATACTTTGTCGAAGTAGTGATTGCCCCATCGATCAGCGCTTCGGGTGCTGCTGCGCTCGCCGACCGCAAGAACCTCCGCCTGTTGCAGGCGCCCTTCCCCGGAAGCCACGACCTCGACGTGCGCCGCATCGAAGGCGGCTACCTCATCCAGGAGAGAGACCAGGTGGCGCTCGGCGGAAGTGGCCTCCCCCAAGGGTGGTCGATCGTCGGTCGCCGTGACCCGACCGGTGGCGAGATCGCCAACCTGCGATTCGCCTGGACGGTGGCGGCACACACCAAGTCGAATGCCATCGTGGTTGCCAAGGATCTGGCAGCCATCGGGGTCGGCGCAGGCGACCAGAGTCGGGTCGGCGCCGCAGAGCGGGCACTGAGCCGGGCGGGTGATCGATCCACCGGCGCGGTCGCGGCCAGCGATGGGTTCTTCCCGTTTCCCGACGGTGTTGAGGTCCTCGCCACAGCCGGGGTCACCGCCATTGTCGAACCGGGCGGTTCGGTGAGGGACGAGGAAGTCATCGCCGTCGCCGACGAGCACGAGCTGGCGCTGGTATTCACCGGCAGGAGGCACTTTCTCCATTGAGCGCAACGATTCTCTCCGGAACCGAGGCCGCCGGGGTAGTGCGGGCCGAGATTGCCGACCGAGTGGCTGCGCTGGCCGGCGCGGGTAGGGGCGTCGGTCTGGCCACCGTGCTGGTCGGCGACGATGCTGCATCACAGATTTATGTGCGAAACAAGCACCGCGCCGCACAGGGTGCCGGGATGGTGTCGATCGATCGGACACTGCCCGCGTCGGCGTCGCAGGCCGACGTGGAAGGGCTGATTGCCGGGTTGAACGCCGACGACGAGGTCGACGGGATGATCCTGCAGCTGCCACTCCCCGACGCCCTGGATGGCGAGGCGGCGGTTGAGGTCATCGACCCGGCAAAGGACGCGGACGGGCTGCACCCGTTCAACCTCGGCCTGCTCGTCCAGGGCCGCCCGGGCCCGCTTCCCGCGACACCGGGCGGGATCATGCGGATCCTTGATCACTATGACATCGGGACGGCCGGGCAGACCGCGGTCGTCGTTGGCCGATCGTTCCTCGTCGGAAGGCCGATGGCGCTGCTCCTCGGCCTGAAGGGCACCGACGCCACCGTGATCCAGGCCCACTCGCGGACGCCTGATCTGGCGGCGGTGTGCCGGCAGGGTGACATTCTGGTCGCGGCGGTGGGACGGGCCAGGATGATCAACGCCGACTTCGTCAAGCCGGGCGCAACCGTCATCGATGTCGGCATCAACCGGAGCGAGGAGGGGCTGGTCGGCGACGTTGACTATGACTCGGTGGTCGGTGTCGCCGGGGCTCTCACCCCGGTGCCGGGCGGCGTCGGGCCGATGACGATCGCATCGCTCCTGGCAAACACCGTCGCGCTCGCCGAGGCGCGCTCCGAGCGCCCATGAGCCCAGGGCTCACAGCGGGACATATGACCGCTACCAGCCCGCGGAATCACCACCACTTCGACCGATGGGCCGCCATCCTCCGTAGAATTCGCGGTACCCAATCGCAGAGGAGCAACGCGCATGGCCACCCCGATCACCATGGGAGCAGACGGGATCGAAGTCCCCGATCAACCCATCATCCCGTTCATCGAGGGAGACGGCATCGGTCCCGATATCTGGGCGGCCGCACAGCGGGTCTTCGACGCCGCCGTCGACAAGGCCTACCACGGCGAGCGCCAGATCGAGTGGATGGAGCTGCTGGCCGGGCAAAAGGCCTTCGACGACAGCGGCGAGTGGCTTCCAGACGACACGGTCGAGGCATTTCGCCGGTACCTGGTCGGGATCAAGGGGCCATTGACGACGCCGGTCGGTGGAGGGATCCGCAGTCTGAACGTCGCGCTTCGCCAACTACTCGATCTCTACGTCTGCCTGCGCCCCGTGCGCTGGTACGCAGGGGTCCCGTCCCCGATGAAGCACCCGGAGCTGATCGACATGGTGATTTACCGCGAGAACACGGAAGACGTATACGCAGGCAAAGAGCTCGAGGCCGAGACCGAGGGGGCCAAGCACCTGCTCGCCTTTCTGGAAGAGGAGTACGGCTGGGACATCCGGCCCGACAGCGGCATCGGGATCAAACCGATCTCCAAGACCGGGTCGAAGCGTCTGGTTCGCGCCGCTATCCAGTACGCCGTCGACAACGACCGCGACACGGTGACGCTGGTCCACAAGGGCAACATCATGAAGTTCACCGAAGGTGCCTTCCGGGAGTGGGGCTACGAGGTCGTCAGCGATGAATTCTCAGACGTCGCCGTGTCGTGGGAGGACAGCGGGGGAGAGCCCGGCGACAAGATCCTGGTCAAGGACGTCATCGCGGACGCCTTCCTGCAGCAGATCATCACCCGCCCGAGCGAGTACGACGTCGTCGCCACCATGAACCTGAACGGGGACTACGTGTCCGATGCGTTGGCCGCGCAAGTGGGCGGTATCGGGATCGCCCCCGGTGGGAATATCAACTACGACACCGGCCATGCCATCTTCGAGGCAACCCACGGGACCGCGCCCAAGTACGCCGGTATGGACAAGGTGAACCCAGGATCGGTGATTCTCTCCGGGGAGCTGATGCTGCGATACCTCGGCTGGGACGAGGCCGCCGATCTCATCATCAAGGGCATGGAGGCGGCGATCGGCGATGGGATCGTTACCTACGACTTCGCCAGGCTCATGGACGACCCCACCGAAGTGAAGACCAGTGAGTTCGCCACCGCAGTGATCGAGCGGATGAGCTGAGCTTCGTCTCCCCCGCGGAGCGGGGGAGACGCGGAGTCGCGGCAGCGGCTCCGCAGAGGGGGCAGCCATCTGGGGCCCGCGTCCGCGGGACTCCGTCCGCGGGACCCCGTCCGCTCGGCGACTCCGTCGCCTCGCGCCTCCCCCGCGGCGCTGCCGCTTGCGGGAGAGACGAAGACTGTACGAACTATTCTCCGAATCCCAGAGAGCACAAGGAGCCTTCAATGTCCAGAGTCACCGTCGTCGGAGCTGGGAAGTATGGGTCGACCACGGTTCAGCGGCTCGCCCAGGCCGACATCGTCGACGAGGTGGTGATGATCGACATCGTCGAGGGCCTCCCTCAAGGCCTCGCCCTCGATATGAATCAATCGAGGCCGATCCTCGGGTACCGCACGCTGGTCACCGGTACCAACGACTACGCAGACACCGCCGACAGCGATGTGGTCGTCATCACTGCCGGTCTGCCGCGAAAACCCGGCATGAGCAGGATGGACCTCCTCGAGGTGAACGCCAAGATCGTCAAAGAGGTCACGGAGCGCATCGCCGAACACTCACCCGACACGGTGATCATCGTGGTCACCAACCCGCTCGACCAGATGACGACGCTGGCTGCGAAGGTATCCGGGTTCCCTAAGGCGCGGGTAATCGGCCAGGCCGGGATGCTGGATTCGGCGCGGCTGGCCCACTTCATCGCCGAAGAGACCCGTGCCGACATTCTCAGCATCAATGCCGTCACCCTGGGCAGCCACGGCGACACCATGGTTCCGGTCCCATCGCTCTGCACCGTCGACGGCAAGCCGCTGACCGAGGTGTTGGACGATGCCACCATCGACGCCCTGGTCGATCGGACCCGCAAGGGGGGCGCCGAGATCGTGGCGCTCCTCAAGACCGGCAGCGCGTACTACGCGCCGTCGGCAGCCGCCGCCGCCATGGTCCAGGCCGTGATCAAGGACACGGGCGCCCAGGTGCCGATCTGCGCCTGGCTAACCGGCCAGTACGGGATCGAGGGTGTGTATCTCGGCGTCCTCGGCACGCTCGGCGCCGGCGGGTTGACCTCGGTACTCGAGGTGGCGCTCACTGCCCAAGAGGGAGCAGCGCTGGTCGCTGCTGCCGACGCGGTGAAGGAGAAGGTCGCCGACCTGGACGAGATCCAGCTTTAGCCAAAGGCCCACGTGAGCGGTCCTCGCGACCCGGGTCGAACGTTGTTTCCCGCTCTTGCCGCCTTCGGCGGCGGGCCGCTCGGGCCCCGGCTCGGCTGCGCCTCGCCTCTTGCCTGTTGCCGGCGGGAAGCGGTCCTCGCGACCGGGGTCGAACGTTGTTTCCCGCTCTTGCCGCCTTCGGCGGCGGGCCGCTCGGGCCCCGGCTCGGCTGCGCCTCGCCTCTGCAGATCGCGAAACCGAAGATTCCTTATCCCGCAAGGGTTCTTGCAAAACTCCAAGAGCGGCGTTTAGGGTTACACCGGTGTCATTCACCTCAGCACGACCAAGGAGGTCCACTGTGAACAAGGGTGAGCTAATCGATGCGGTGGCCCGCAACACTGGTGAATCGAAGGCGCTGACGAGCAAAATCGTCGACGAGACCTTTGATGTCATCGTGGGGGGTGTGGTTTCCCAGGGCAAGGTGCAGATCACCGGTTTCGGAACTTTCGAGGCACGCGACCGCAAGGCGCGTACGGCGAGAAATCCGCAGACCGGCGCCCCGGTACATGTACCGGCGACCCGGGTACCAGCATTCAAGGCGGGCCAAGCTTTCAAGACCGCGGTGAAACCCGGCTAGAGAAGAGCCACGATTGCGAAAGGGGCGCCTTCGGGCGCCTCTTTCTTGTGGTGTATCGGGTATCGAGTATTGGGTATTACGACTCGGGGCCTACTTGATACCGAATACCGCTTGGTCGGAGACCAGCGTCAGTATTCGAGATCCAACCCTGACGACACCCTGGCGAATTCGTTGATCAAGCCCTGATGCATCATCACCTTGGCCATGTTTCCGCCGACCTTGATCTTTCCGGTCATGAACGCCATCTGGACGTTGAGCTCTCCCTGGGAGATGGCGCTCGCCGATTCGTAGTCGCTCGCCACAGAAGCGTCGAAATCGCCCATCTCGCCGAGTTCGAGCGCCGCCGATCCGTCGGAGATCTTGAGGTAGTAGTCGCTGTCCCCGTCTGGACCGCCGGTGACGTTGAACTGAAGGCCGAGATCGATACTGGCCATGGCCTCCTGGAAGGCCGCATCGGCGTTCAACGCCTCCGTGGCGGCTTCCATGTGCTCCGAGCTCAGAAATTTGGCCACTGGGAAAGTCCTTCCGTTGTCGAAGAGGCCGGATTGTAGTGTTTGACCCAGTTCGCGATTCAGAGATCTCAAATCTTCAGTCCTCAGTCGCCAGTAGGTCACCAGACCGGGTCAAGTCCTACTGGTCACTGGCAACTGGTCACTGACGACTTCCTACGCCTGCTGGCCCTGTTTCCGGAAATTCTTCCATTGCGCCGCTACGTAATCGCGGTTCATCCAGGCAATGACGTCGATCGAGATGTTCTTCGGGCATGCCGTCTCGCACTCCCCGAAATTGGTGCACGACCCGAAGTACTGCTCCATCGTCTCAACCATGGCCACAGTGCGCAGATATCGCTCGGGCTGTCCCTGCGGCAATAACCCCAGATGGGCGATCTTGGCTGCGGTGAACAGGTTCGCTGCGCTGTTGGGACACGCGGCGACGCAAGCAGCGCAGCCGATGCAGGCCGCCGCATCCATGGCCGAGTCGGCCGCGGGGCGAGGAACCGGGATCGAGTTGGCGTCGGGGGCGCTTCCGATGTTCGCCGAGATGTAGCCGCCGGCCTGGATGATTTCGTCGAATGGGGTCCGGTCGACGACCAGGTCCTTCAGAACGGGAAACGCTGTGGCTCGCCACGGCTCGATCGTGATCATCTCGCCGTCCGAGAACTTTCGCATGTGCAGCTGACACGTGGCGGTGCCGCGCTGAGGTCCGTGGGGAGAGCCGTTGATCATCAGCCCGCAGGCACCGCATATCCCTTCCCGGCAATCGCTGTCGAAGGCGATTGGGTCCTCGCCGGCTTCGTTGAGCCGCTCATTGACCAGGTCGAGCATTTCGAGGAAGGAGGCATCGGGACTGACCCCGTCTGCGGCATAGGTCTTGAACTCGCCGGTGGCGTCCTGGCTTGGCTGGCGCCAGACGCGGAGCCGCACATCCATTACTTGTAGCTCCTCTGGCTCAATTCCACGTACTCGAATTCGAGCGGCTCCTTGTGCCGGGACGGTGACACCGCGTCTCCGCCCCATTCCCACGCCGAGACGTGGGAGAACGCCTCGTCGTTTCGCAGCGCCTCGCCTTCGTCGGTCTGGTGCTCCACCCGGAAGTGCCCGCCGCATGACTCCTCGCGATCCAGTGCGTCGCGGCACATCAGTTCGGCGAGCTCGAGGAAATCCGCGACTCTGCCGGCGCGCTCGAGGGACTGATTGATCGATTCGTTCTCTCCAAGGACCCGCAGATCGCTCCAGAACTCCTCTCGGAGTGCGGTGATCTCGGCGATCGCCTTCTCCAGGCCCTCGGCGCTACGCGACATGCCGCAGTACTCGATCATGATGGCGCCGAGGCGGCGATGGAAATGGTCGACCGAACGCGTCCCTCCAACCGCAAGCAGGCGCTCGACGCGGTCGGCGACCGCCGCTTCGGCCGCGAGGAATACCGGGTCGTCGGTGGGTAGCGGTTCGACGTTGAGCCAGTCGGCCAGGTAGTTGGAGACCGTCGCCGGGAGCACGAAGTAGCCGTCGGCGACCCCCTGCATCAGTGCCGACGCCCCGAGGCGGTTGGCACCGTGATCGGAGAAGTTGGCTTCACCGGAGGCGAACAGGCCCGGGATCGTCGTCTGCAGCTCGTAGTCGACCCACAGGCCCCCCATCGTGTAGTGCGGGGCCGGATAGATCCGCATCGGCACCGTGTACGGGTCGTCGTCGGTGATCCGCTCGTACATCTCGAAGAGGTTTCCGTAGCGCTCTTCGATCGTGTCGCGCCCCAGCCGTTCGATCGCGTCGGCGAAGTCGAGGTAGACGCCGTTCTTGAGTGGGCCCACGCCACGATCCTGATCGATGATCCGCATCGCCGCCCTGGATGCCACGTCGCGTGGCACCAGATTGCCAAACGCCGGATACTGCCGCTCCAGGTAGTAGTCGCGGTCGGGTTCAGGGATTTCGTTCGGTGGACGAACGTCACCCGGGTTCGACGGAATCCAGATGCGACCGTCGTTGCGCAGAGACTCGGACATCAGGGTGAGCTTCGATTGAAACTCGTCGCTCGCCGGGATGCACGTGGGGTGGATCTGGGTGAACGATGGGTTGGCGAAGAACGCCCCCTTGCGATGCGCTCGCCAGATCGCCGTCGCGTTGCAGTTCATGGCGTTGGTCGAGAGGAAGTAGACGTTTGAGTAGCCGCCGGTGGCCAAAACGACCGCATGGGCCGAATGGCTCGAGACCTCGCCGGTCACGAGGTCGCGCACCACGATCCCGGCCGCCCTTCCCTCCTTGGTCACGAGCTCGAGCATCTCGGTTCGGCTGAACACTTCGACCGTGCCCTCGTCTACCTGGCGTTCCAGCGCCTGGTAGGCCGCCAGCAGTAGCTGCTGGCCGGTCTGGCCGCGGGCGTAGAAGGTGCGAGCCACCTGGGCGCCGCCGAAGGAGCGGTTGTCGAGCAGCCCGCCGTATTCCCTGGCATAGGGCGCACCCTGGGCAACGGTCTGGTCGATGATCTCATTCGACACCTGGGCCAGCCGGTAGACGTTGGCCTCGCGGGAGCGGAAATCGCCACCTTTCACGGTGTCGTAGAACAGCCGGAAGATGCTGTCGTTGTCGTTCGGGTAGTTCTTGGCGGCGTTGATCCCGCCCTGGGCGGCGATGGAGTGGGCCCGTCGCGGCGAGTCGTTGTAGGTGAAGGCCTTGACGTTGTAACCAAGCTCACCGAGGGCGGCGGCGGCCCCGGCTCCGGCGAGGCCCGTGCCCACCACGATGATCGTGTACTTTCGCCGGTTGGCCGGATTGACCAGCCGCACGTCGAATCGCCGCTGATCCCACTTGGCCTGGATCGGCCCGCTCGGAACCCTGGCATCGAGCATCGGTGAGTCGTTCTTCACAGCGTCAGGTACCCGAACTGCACGGCCAGGACCATCGAGGTATTCCCGACGAGGATCAGCAGGGCAAACGCCACGGCGAACCAGCGCCGCCAGTCGTTGAAACCCGGGTTGGCGAGCCCCAGGCTCTGGAACATGCTCCATGCCCCGTGATAGATGTGCAGCGCAAGCACGAACTGAGCCACGATGTAGATGACCGCCACCGGGGTGCGCTCGAAGCTGGAGACCAGGTTGTGATAGACGTCGCCCGAGACGAACTCCGGATTGGCGTTGCCGAACGTCAGGTCGGCGAGATGGAACAGCACGAAGAGCAGGATGATGACCCCGCCCCAGCGCATCGTCCGGCTTGCGTAGTTGACCGCGACGTATTGGCGCTTGGCCTGGTACTGCTCGTCACCACGGGCCCGATGGCTGCGCCGGGTGGTGACGTAGGCCGACCATATGTGAATCACGAAGATCGCAATGAGCCCGAGCCGGAACAGCCACAGCACTGATTGCTTGGGGACAAGGGGGTAGAGCAGCACGCGCAGGTTCTCGGAGTAGAGGTTGAGTTCGGCGGCGCCGAAGAACACCTTCAGGTTGCCGATCATGTGGACCAGCACGAAGCCGAGCAAGCCAATCCCGGTGAGGGCCATCATCCATTTGATCCCAACGTCGGATGTGAAGAACGGCCCAAGCCATCCGTTCCACCCCGACCGTCGGGTGACCGCGCTCCGCTGGTTGGTCGACGTCATGTGCTTCCTGGTGTCGTCGGCTGATTATGGCCGATTGTACGGCGATGGGAGAGTTGGAAGGAACCGGGAGGTCACTCTCCGAATTGACATGACCGCGCAGGGTGTGCGAGAATTACAAAGATGTAATTACCTCGGCGTAGGGAGAGATGATGCTCGCCGACCTTCTGCAATCGTTGTCCGCAGACGGCCTAGACATGGCCTGGCAGGACTTTGCCAATTGCCGCGGTGCCGACCCCGACCTGTTCTTTCCCGAGCGGGGCGCATCGACGCGAACGGCCAAGGGCATCTGTCGCGACTGTCAGGTCCGCGAAGAGTGCCTGGAGTTCGCCATCGTCTCCAGCGAGAAATTCGGCATCTGGGGAATGATGTCCGAGCGCGAGCGGCGCAAGATCCGCAAGGAGCGCCATATCGCCGCCCGCCGGCGCGAGGCAGGCTAGCGAGTCGCGAGTCGCGAGTCGCGAGTCGCGAGTCGCGAGCCATGAGTCCCGAGTCGCAAGTCACCAGTCGCGAGCCATGACGGCATCCAGTCCGGTCGGCGCACGACGGTAGACTCACGGTCTCGTGACCATTGTCATCGCCTTGCTCGCCGCAGCCGTCGCTATTGCCATCCTTGCTGCGGTGGTATTCGCCGTTCGCGGCACCTCTTCGGGGGATCTGGCGGCCCACGCCGACTCCAGCCAGGGTGAGCTACGCCCACGGGTTGCAGATTTCCACGTGAAAGGCGAGACGGCAACGGTGCTCTATGAAGTGCCGCTGCCTGCAGGCGAGGTCCACGGCCATCTCCGGGAATTGATGATCCACGACGCGGCAAGGGTGGTGGGGGAAAAGAGCGCCGCTGGCCTCCCCATCGACCAGGTGAAGCGGGTACGGGCCATGGGCCTGCGCAACGGCGAGTACGCCGAGATCGGCATACTCGAACTCGGCGAGCCCGGGGTGATCCCGGAACTCGCCGCCCCCGAACTCGTCCCCCACCTGCCAACCGCCGGATACGACCCGCTGGCTCAGATCGGCGAGCAGGAATTCGCGGTGCCCGGGATCGCTACGACGAGGGATGAGGAAGGGCTGGAGCCACTCGGGGCCGCCGTCGAGCTCCCGGGTCGCGTGGAGGCCTCGCTACGCGCCAGCGGAATCGACCCCGACAACATCGGCCTCGAGGATTTGACGCTCGGTCTGCTCTCGATGGGTGGCTATGCGGTGAGCGCACTCGCCGGCGGACCGGCGCGATCCGCTCAATATCTGGCCACGAGCGGCGGAGAGCAAACGCTGGTCGGGGTGCTGGCCCACCGCTCCGGTGAGCATCCCGAGCTGTCGGAACAGGCCGTCGACGAGTTCGTCTTCACCGTCGCCGCGCAAAGTCCCACCCGGGCGATGATGGTGACCGACAAGTTCGGTCCCTATGCGATCTACGAGCGGGAGCGGCGCGATCCGCGCTGTCGCTACATCACTCGGGAGCGCCTCCAGGCATTCGTCGATGGTTTTGCCATGCAATGAGACGTCGAGAGTGCGGAGTCTTGCTCTCGACTCCCCTTGACTCGTGACTGTTGACGTTTACGAACACTTCGTACCCGAAATCTGAATACTCACCTACAATGGCGGAGCGATACGGGAGAGATCATGCTTTTCGCGTTCATAAGAAACATCGGCGGGCCGGAACTGCTCATCATCCTCGTCGTCGTCTTGCTCTTCTTCGGTGCCTCGCGGCTCCCCAGTCTGGCGCGCTCACTCGGCGCCTCCGCCAAGGAGTTCAAGGACGGGCTCGAAGAGGGCGGCGAAACCGATGAGCCAGCCGAGGAGTCAGACGTTTCGTAGGCCTCCTTCAGGGGAACCGAAACGCGGCGATCGGCGTTCTTCCATGGGGCACGGGAAGTAGATGGCTGACGAGTTCACACCAACTTGGGAAGACGTCGCGCATCGTTATGGGCGGAAGATCTACAACTTCGCATATCGTCTCACGGGAAACCCCGACGACGCAGCGGATCTCGTACAGGAAGTGCTGTTGCGCGTCCGCAAAGGGCTCTCGGGATACCGCCCCGGCTCCTTCGAGGGCTGGCTGTGGCGCATCACCCGCAACGCTTTTCTCGACGGAGTTCGGAAGCAGAAGCGCCGCCCGGAATCCGCACTCCCCGAGGGCGATCACCATTCCCTTGGTTCCAGCCCGTCACCGGACGAAGTCCTGGCGTCGGTTCGGCTCTCCGATGACATTCAGGCTGCCCTGCTCAAATTGCCGTATGCATTCAGAGAAGCCGTGGTGCTGTGCGACGTCGTCGGGCTCACCTACGACGAGATCGCTGATGCCACCGACATCCCGGTTGGCACGGTTCGCAGCCGGATCCACCGCGGCCGCAAGATGCTCAGGGAGTTGTTGACGTGGCCTCTGTGAATCCGCTCTTCTTTCGCCGCGAGGAGCTGATCTCCGCGTTCCTCGACGGCGAACTGAGCACCGACGAGGCGGATCTCGTTGTTGACCTGCTCGAAAGTGACCGAGAAGCAAATGACGAGTTCCGCGGCATCCAGCAGGTGCGGCGGGCGATGCGCATGCTGCCTGATCTCGAGATTCCGGCACGGCTGCTGCCGGACGGCCACCTTGGGGACCGCCTATCCGCGTATCTGGACGGTGAGCTGTCGACCGCCGAGCAACGGCAGGTGTCCGACCACGTGGTGACCTGTGCCCAGTGCCGGGGGGAGCTGCACGATCTGGACCGGGCGAGAACCGCGGTGCGGTCCCTGCCGGGGATGGACACCGGGCAGCTCGACCGGATCCCGAGCATTGAGCCGCCCCGCCGCCGGCGCTACGTCGTCGCGGGCGGCGTTGGCATCGCGGCGGCCGCAGCACTGTTCTTCGCACTTACCATCGGTGGCCAGCCCCAGCCGGCCTTCTCCCTCGACGACCTTGGCAGCCATCACATCGCCAGGGCATCCGCCGAGCCGGGGTTTGCCGTGTTCCCGCCTGCGGTGGAAGTGTCATCGCCATGACGATCCGGCGTTTCGCGTTCCTGGGCTCGCTTGCAGTCGCGCTCGTCGCGTTTGGGGTATCACCAGCGATAGCCGACGAGCTGTCCGAGTATCTCGAAGATGCTGATGCCGCGGCCTATTCGGGCACGCGGTGGGTCTCAACCAGCTGGGACGGGATCGAGAGCACGGGGGTCATTGAGGTCCAGCACGCTGGCGGCCTGACCATGATCGGCTCCGGCGAGTCGTACACGATGGTCGGGCACGGGAAGGTGCGGGCGGTCGGATCGTCCGGTGTTGCGATCGAGTACGCCAAGCGCTCTGAGCTACCGGCGGCTGACGGCTACCGGATCACCCGTGGCGGCATGGCCGTGCGGAGCGGTCGGCCGATCAACGTGTTCGAGGTGTACGAAGGTGAGCTCCTCCGGATGCGGATGGTCGTGGATGCCGCCACCGGTGCCCCACTCGAAACCGAGGTCTACGACAGCGAAGGCGCCGTTTTCCGCTCCTCGACGATGGTCGAGTTTTCTCCAGAGACGCCCGCGATGGTCGACTACGTCGACGATGGCGAGTACTACATGATGCTCCCCCTCGAGCTGGCCCAACTGCCAGGCGACCTCGGGCGTTACCAGCTCGTCGATGCCTACCGCGGACCGGGCGATGCGGAGCAGGGTTTCTACAGTGATGGACTGTTCCGGCACTCCCTGTTCACGATCTCGGGTCGTGCCGATCTCCAGACACTGGCGCCGGATGGCGAGACCTGGATGTCGGACGGGTTTGAGTATCTGCGCGTCGTGACCCCCGCCGACGTGTGGGTGCTGTGGAATTCGCCCGACGCCACGTATGCGCTGGTCGGCGATCTGCCGCCCGATCACATCGAGGCGGTCGTCGCCGAGCTGCCGCGGCCCGGCCAGCGAAACTGGTTCTCCCGGATGTGGCGACGTCTGTTCGGATAAGAAGTCGCGAGTCGCGAGCAAGACGGCTCATGACTCGCGACTCGCGACTCAGGTATCCCTTCCGATCTCGGCGCGGGCCACCACCATCTGATGCACCTCGTCCGGTCCGTCGGCGATGCGGAGCGTTCTTCCCATCGCCCACATGCGGGCCAGTGGCGTGTCCTCGGACACCCCGGCCCCGCCGTGAACCTGGATCGCCTTGTCCAGCACCCACAACATGGCCCGCGGGGCCACCACCTTGATGGCAGAGATCTCGCGCCTGGCCTCCCGGTTGCCAACAGTATCGAGCAGCCAGGCCGTGTACAGCACGAGCAGCCTGGCCTGGTCGATGCGCCAGCGGGCCTCGGCGATCCAGTCCTGGACGACACCCTGGTCGGCGATCCGACCGCCGAATGCGACGCGTTCCTTGGCCCTGGCGACCATCAGGTCGAATCCGCGCTCCGCCATGCCGATCGAGCGCATGCAATGGTGGATCCGGCCGGGCCCGAGTCGTGCTTGGGCGATCATGTAGCCGCTGCCTTCCCCCGCGATCAGGTTCGATGCGGGGACCCGCACCGAGTCGTATCGGATCTCGGCGTGGCCGCCCCGATCGTGGTAACCGAAGACCGATAAGTCCCTGACGACGTCGACCCCTTCTGTATCGAGGGGGACCAGAATCATCGAGTACCGCTCCTTCGGGGGGGCGTCTTCGTTGGTCACGCCCATCACGATGGCGACCTTGCAGTCATCGGACACGCCGCCCGTCGACCACCACTTGGTCCCGTCAACGACATAGGAGTCGCCGTCCCTCGTAATCGTGGTCTCCAGGTTCCGCGGGTCAGACGACGCCACATCCGGCTCGGTCATCGAGAAGCATGATCGGATCTCGCCCTCGAGGAGAGGCGTGAGCCATCGCTCTTTCTGCTCGTCGGTCCCGAAGTCATGGATCACTTCCATGTTGCCGGTGTCCGGCGCCGAGCAGTTGGTGGCCTCCGGGGCGAGTTCGATGCTTCTGCCCATCACTTCGGCGAGGGGGGCGTATTCGATGTTGCCAAGACCGGGGGCGTATTCGGTGTCCGGCAGGAAGAGGTTCCACAGGCCCTGCATCTTGGCCTCTCGCTTGAGCCCCTGCAGGAGCGGTGTCGCTTCGGTGGGGCTGCCCTGCTCGGCGACCTGTTGGCGGTGGATCGCCTCGCCGGGATAGACGTGGTCGTCCATGAACGCGTTCAGCCGTTCGAGGTACTCGCGGGTCCGCTCGCTGTGAGAAAAGTCCATGGGGAGTAGCTAAGTAGCCAAGTAGCGAAGTAGCCAAGTACTGATCGTCCGATCTACCGGTCCTCTTTGGCTTCGTCGTAGTAGTCGAGGCGGTCGACGGGCATCACCAGCGAGGTCAAGAAGTTCATCACATGTGCCGTGATCCGCTTGAGGAAGCGGAAGTAGAGCGCTCGGGATACCGCATCCGATGGCGAGCCTTCCCACTTGAACGCCGCCTTGACATGGCGGTCGTAGTCGTCGAGGAATCCATCGGCCTTGTTGATCAGTTGCTTTGCCCGCTCGGTGTCCTTGGCGGCGAAAGCCTCCGCAGCCTCGCCGATGAGGTGTGACACTCGGTCCCGGTACCCAGCGAGCTCCTCGCGATCCTCGGCGTGCTCGAAGTTGGCGCCGAAGCGAACGATGTCGTAGACATTCTTGGAGTAGTCGCCGATGCGTTCGGCATCCTTGACGGTGCTCATATAGGCGAGAACCAACGGGAGGTCGACCGTCTCCTGCACCGAAGCATGAATCATCAGCTCGCGGCGAACGTCCTGTTGGGCGACGTTGATGTCGCGGTCGGTGCTGCGAACCTCCCGCTTCGTCTCTTTGGACTTGCCCCCGCCGAACAGCGCATCGGTGGCGGTGTCGAATACCTCTCTCCCGTCGACGAGCATCTGGGCCAGGGTCTCCTCGACCGCCTCGATTGCCGAGTGGCCGCCCTTGAAGAAGTCGAATACCACGATTGCCTCCTATGAAATGACGATAACGAGTATTGGAAGGGCGATAAAGATTCCCGCGACATAGGCGACCGCGATCCACTTTCGATCGACGGCGATGCGGGCAAGACCGCCGGCCAGGCGAATCGGTATGTGCCGGATGGCGGGAATCGGGTACAACAGCAGGATCCCGAGCAGGTTGAACGCGAGGTGCACCAGTGCAATGGCGAGCCCGTCAACCGTCCCGGCGGCGAAGGCGGCGAGCAGCGCGGTGATCGTTGTCCCGACATTGGCGCCAAGCGTGATCGGGTAGGCGTTGTTGATCAGCAGGAGGCCCGATGCCACCAAGGGGATGAGGATCGACGTGGTGATGCTGGACGACTGCACCGCGACGGTGATGACGACTCCGACAACCATTCCGACGAGACCGCTTCTCGCCAACGCTGCGTTGAGGGACCGTTCGATTCGGGCGGCGACCAGCACCTTCATATTGCGGGTAATGAACATCAGGGTGAAAAAGATGATCAGGAGACCGACGACGAGCGTCACGCCGCCGAGTACCTGCGGGTCGCTGGTCAGCAGCTCGAGGACCTGTTCGATCTGGCGCGCGCCCCACCTGACCGCGCCCTTGATCGGGCTGTTGAAGGTACCGCCACCCACCGAGCCGGCGAATGCTTCCGATAGCGCGATGGCCGGTCGGGAGAGCACGCCGAAGAGCAACTCGAGGGGGAGGATGATCGCCACCGCGAGGACGTTGAAGACGTCGTGCATGGTGGCGGCGGTGAATGCCAACCGGAACTCCTCGGACCGTCTGGCGTGTCCCACGGAGACCAGGGTGTTGGTGACCGTGGTTCCGATGTTGGCACCCATGATCATGGGCACCGCGGTCTCGAAGGGCAAGCTGCCGGCCGCGACGAGGGCGACGATGGTCGACGTCGTCACCGACGAAGATTGCACCAGCACCGTGGCGAGGATCCCGACGGCAAGCGCCGCGAGCGGGTTGGTGATTCCCTCGAACAGGGTCTCTTGTGCCCCGCCGGTGACCCCCTCGATCCCGGTTTCGAGCAGCCGAACGCCGACGAGGAAGAGGTAGAGGAGGCCGACGACCAACACCAGCCGAGCCCAGCCGGGCATCTGTCCTTGTCGTGCCTCTTCGGCAAGCTCGGCTGCGGGCTCGCCCTCGTATTCTGCTGCGGTCACCAGGTCTGCTCCTGCCCTGCTGGGTTAGGCCGACAAAAACGCGTGCCGAAGCGCAAGCTGAGGTCCTTGACCTGGTTGGGTTCGCGCCAAGAGACTAGAAGGGTGTTGAACAATCCACCAGCGGGCGGTCGGGGTCGGGGGAGATCGGGTCCTCGCGGCACGTGAGGCGTATGGCACGCGTCATTGTTCGGCACCCTCCTAGACCGCGAGCGCGCGTTGTCGGCGAACCACCGAGCGGCGATACCACCAGGCGCCCGTCCCGATCAGCACTCCGACAACGGCTACCAGCGCCGCTAATTGGAGGTAGCCCGCGGTGAGAGCGTCCCATACTGCGCGGCGAGACGCCTGGTCGACCAGCGTGTTGCCGCTGTTGATGTAGGTGGTTCTCACTACCGCGAGGAGTGCTGCGTTCAACAAGATTGCGCCTCCGACTGCAAAACCTGCGACCTGGATGGGGCGGAGCCGATCGGTGTCGATCGCAACGGCCGCGCCGAGCAAGACGGCTGCAGCGACCGGAAACACCCACAGCGCGGTCTGAAGTGCTCGGGCGATACGACGTGGGATGTCAAGGGCATCCTCCGAGATCAGGACGATGGCGCCAAACGAGGTCCCTGGTTCGATGTCGATACTGATGCCGGCGAGCTCGAGCCGTTCCAGGATGGGCTCGGCGGCGGCGTCGAGGTCGAAGACCAGGTCTCCGCTGATCGTCGGATCGTTGATCGCGGCCAGGATTGCTCGATGCGTGGATGCGGCGATCAGCCGCCAGATCGCGGCGAATGCATCGGTTTCGACGAGCGCCCTGGTGGCGTCGAAGACCAGCTGTGTGGCAGCCCCGCCGAGGACCGGTGTCAGAAAATCGAGCTCATCGGGAAGGGCGTTCGACAGCTGCTCCTCGATCGTTCCCTGCTTTTCGAGTGCTTCGACCACTCCGATCGCCAGCGCTGTCGACACGGCCCGGTCCTTCGGCAACGGCGCCACCCGCCCAACGAAGCTGTCCTCATCCGAGATGGCGCTTTGGAAAAAGAACGCGTCGACGGCAAGGGCAACGAACACCGCCGCTACAACGGCGAGGGCGACGGCGACGGCCTTCCTGGGACCGTTTATGCCCGAGGGGTCTTGATCGGTAGTCAAACGTGCCTTCGTGGTTGAGGAACCGAGACGATGCCCATTAGACCAGGACTCGATCGATTGATCACGACGAGAAGGGTGCCGACAGCGAGGCGTGCGAGTGTTTGCCGCGTGCTCGAGGGTTGCGGTGACTCGGTTTCAACCGACCGCGACGGCCCGCTGGAGGATTGCTCAGCACCCTCCTAGTTCATGCCGGCGAGAGCCTCAACGTACTCGTCGAATTCGCGAGGGGTGCCGAGCGAACCGCTGTCGATCACCTCGCGGATCACCGCTTCTTCGTCGAGGACGTAGGTGATGCGGTTGGCCGCGCCGACTTTTTCGTTGAAGGCGTCGTAGGCCATGGCGGTCTCCCCATGCGGCCAGTAGTCCGAAAGGACGGGGAACTGGAACCCGTTCTCGTTTGACCACCGCTCGTTGGTGAAATGGGTGTCAACGGTGATGACGGCCACTTTGGCATCGAGGTCGTTGAGCGCGGCGAGACGGTCTCTGATCGTGCACAACTCGAACTCGCAGATTCCTGAGAAGGGAAACGGAATGAACACGATCAGGCTCTTCTCCCCCTTGAGGTCGTGGAGGGAGACCGGCTGTCGTTCCTGGTCGATGAGCTCGAATGCTGGTGCTTGGGTTCCTATGGCTAATGGCATAACGGCAATCTAATCGCGCCTGAACTGCGCCATGCTTGTTGGGCGGCTCGCAGGGGCTCGCCGCCTGACTGCCTGAGCGAAAGCCCGTCGGAGCGAGAAGCAATTCGGTTGCTTGCTATTCCTCTGGGGTCAGGTCCGCTGATCAGGTCTGCGCCATGCTTGTTGGGCGGCTCCTTTGCCTCCCCCCTCAGGGTGTCGTGTTTCGCGACAGTGCGACGATCGGGCTCTCATCGCCGCGGCCTTCTCTTTGCTCCCCCCTCAGGGGGGAGTCCCGCCGCCAGGCGGGGAGGGGGGTCAGACCGTGGTCGCGACAACGCTTTGACCCCCTCCGCCTCGCTGGCGCTCGGCACCTCCCCCGAGGGGGAGGCAAAGAAGAAGCCTCGCTGCGCTCGGCACCTCCCCCTGAGGGGGAGGCAAAGAAGAAGCCTCGCTGCGCCCGGCACCTCCCCCTGAGCTGAGGGGGAGGCAAGGAAGAAGCCTCGCTGCGCCCGGCACCTCCCCCTGAGCTGAGGGGGAGGCAAGGAAGCAGCCCCTCCGAGGCAAGCGTCGCACCCCCACGCGACCGTTCACCCTCAGGGGGGAGCCAGGAGAAACGCTCTACTCGAGTTGGTCCCCCAACAGCACTCTCGCCGCCCAACCCAATGGATCGGTGAGCTCTTCGAGGGTTGGAAGATGCTCCGGGTCTTCCCAGAGCCGGTTCAACGCATCGTCACCCCAACGTTGCTTGACCTCGACGCAGAACGCGGCTGCGTCCCGGGCACGGTATCGCTGCAACTCGAGCCCGACGATCTGTTGCAGGTACTGCTCTGCCTGATCCGGCTCCACCCGGCGCACGGCGTTTGCTTCCTCGATGCGATCGAGGTCGGGGAGGAGCTCCGCGCCTGCCATGCGCACGAGGTAGTCGCCGAACCCCTCGACCAGGGCGGTGAATGCTTGAATTGACGCGAGGCGGTCGGGATCGGATGTCCCTTTGAGCAGCGAGGGGGTTTGTGCGCCGTCCTCACCGAGGAGCTCCTGGACCCGGGTGGGATCCTCGAGAGCACCGAGATTCCCCATCAGGTCGGTGAGGTCGAACTCGACCGTGTGGTAGAAGGCTTCGACGACCGAGACGAAGTGGCCACGCAGCCACTCGATCTCCATCAGTCTTTGAAAAACCATCTCGTGGAGGACCGCCCACAGCCTGACCTGCTGCGCGTCGAGTTCGTTGTCGAGCGCAAACGCCTCGACGTTTGGAACGATTACATAGGGCCGGTCGTGATCCATTGCCGGGATTCCGGTGTCGAATTGACCGAGGGTGCGATGGGACAGGAACCCGACCATGGTGCCGGCCTGCATGCCGAGGATGGCGGGGCCCATCGGCTCCATCATCGAGCCGAGCGAACCGAACGGCGCGGCGCCTGCGACGTCGGTGAAGCCGCCGGTGAGCTTGCTGGACAGCGGCTCGACGAGGATTCGGAAGGTTTGCTGGTTGTCGGCGGCCCAAGTGGCCCGGTCGACCGGATTCAAGTCCCCCGGTGACGGCGCGGGCAGCGCAGAGACTGAGGCGATCCGGAGCTCAGCTGCGTTGGCGAGTTCGAGGTATTCCTCTGCGAGCTTTGGGTCGACCGGCTCGCGTTCCCCGGCGAGACTCTTGGTGATCTCCCTCGCCAGCTTCCAGTTGACCGGGCCTGACGACTGGAACAGCTCGAATAGCTGCTGGAAGAGGTCGTCGCCCTCGCTCATGCGTTACAGCCCTTCCGGTCGCTCGTCGAGTACCACGGTGAGCCGCAGCTCCTCGCCACCGCGGTCGATGTCGATCTCGATGGTATCGCCGACCCGGAAGAGGCGGAGCTGGACCACGAGTTCGCCCATCGTGCTGATCGCGACACCGTCCATTCCCACGATCACGTCGGTTGCCTCGATGCCGGCGCGTGCCGCTGCCCCGTCCACCGGGTCCACCTTGTTGACCGCCGCTCCGGCTGGGATGCGGGCGCCATCGTCCGCCACTTCGATGGCGTCTTGCCCTTCGATGCCAAGAAATGGGTGATGGGCCGCTCCGACCTCGATGATCTCGTCGGTGATGCGCCGGACAAGCTCGACGGGGATGGCGTAGCCGATGCCCTCGGCCCCCGCCTCGCTCAGACCGATCGCCGAGGTGATACCGATCAGCCGACCGGTTTCGTTGACCAGGGCGCCGCCGCTCGAACCGTTGGTGATCGGCGCGTCGGTTTGCAACATTCCGAACAGCGTGGTGTTGTCCTGGAAGTCGACACGACGAGACAACGCGGAGAGCACGCCGACCGTCAGCGATGCGCCGCCGCTCTGGCCGAGCGGGTTTCCCACCGCAATCGTCAACTCGCCGATGGAGAGATCCGCAGTGCTGCCGAGCTCGACTGCCACCAGGTCGGTCGCTTCGGTGGAGAGGACGGCGAGATCGGTGAGCGCGTCGCTCCCCACGACGGTGGCGTCGTAGATTCGCCCGTCCTGGAGCACGATCTGGACGAAACTGGCACCCTCGACGACGTGGTGATTTGTGGCGATGTGCCCGTTTCCGAGCGCAACACCGGAGCCGCTGGCATTGATCGTGATCGTCTCGCCGCTCCGTGACCCGACCTCCACCGTCACGATTGACGGCGATACCTTCTCCCAGACGGCCTCGCTAACCAGCGAATCGAACTCAGGCACGACCGCCGTCGTAGGCGGGACCGTGGTCGTGACGACGGTGGCCGGCGGCGGAGCGATCGCTGCAGGCTCGGTGCTATCGAAGAAGCCGCCAAAGGCCAAGAGCCCAACAGTCACCAATGACCCGGCGATTGCGGCGAGAAAGGCGACGATGGCAATGGGAATCGGAGACGGGTGCTCCCAAACCACCGGCTGGACCGGATCAGGGTTTGGGGCAATCGCGTAGTCGAGACCGGCGGATGGCGAGCGCCAGGGCGCGATTGCGTCGCCGGCACCGTCGACCGGATCCGCTGCGGGCGCCTCAGGCTCGTAGCCGTCTGTAGGGTGCTCCACGGAGGGAATTGTATGCCCCAGGACCGCCTATCCGGCCGCATCGACCTGGTGTCGGTTTCGCCCGATCCCATTGATCCCGGCGCCCTCGTCGAGGCTGTGAGCGGCCCCCACAGTGGTGCAATCGTCAGTTTCTTGGGAACCGTGCGCGATCACTCACCGGGGCGGGCCGGGATCACCCATCTCGAGTACGAGGCCTATCGCGAACATGTGGAGCCCAAGATCGCCGAGATCGTCACCGAGGCACGGGAAAAGTGGCCGGTCGATGCGATAGCTGCCGTGCACCGCACCGGCTCACTCGAGGTCGGCGAAGTCTCAGTCGGCGTCGCCGTCTCATCGGCGCATCGCGTCGACGCATTTCCCGCCGCCCGGTACGTCATCGACGAGCTGAAGGGTCGCGCCCCCATCTGGAAGAAGGAGCACTGGCCGGGCGGAGCCGAGTGGGTGCGGGAGGATCTCGATCACTAACACCGGGTTGGAACGGGAGAAGCTGGTCGCCGCATTGGCAGATCCGCTGCCGTTTCTCGCCGACGACCAGCCGGCGATTCGGCGGCTCGCCATCTCGGTGTGCAGCACGGACCCGGCGCGATATGAGGCCGAGCTCGGCGAGATTGCGATTTCGGATCCGGAGCCTTCGGTGCGCGCCCTGGCGGTCGAGGCGCTCACCTCGATCGGTTCGGTAGATACTGTGCGCGACGATTCAGACGACCGCGTCCGGGAGGCGGCCGCCACCGCCTACGGCGAGATCGGATCTGACGCTGCGGTGGATTGGCTGATCGAAAGTGCCCTCGGCGATGAGGATCGGTTGGTTCAGGAAGCCGCCGTGGCCGCGCTGGGAGCGATCGGAGATGACCGGGCGTTGCCCGTCTTGCTCGAGCTCGTGACCGACGGGCCCCCGCGAGTTCGTCGAAGGGCCGTCGTTGCCCTGACCGTTTTCGACGACCCCGCAATCGAACCGGCGATCCGCAAGGCGACCACAGACCGCAACCCCGGTGTCCGCGAGGCAGCCGAGATGGTGGTGGGGAGAGAGTCGCGAGTCGCGAGTCGCGAGACCCGAGACACCAACTAACGCACCGAATCGCTTCTCGACAGCGATTGTGTCGCTCCGGCAGTCAGGCGGCGAGCCCCTGCGAGCCGCCCATTTACACCGGCTCACATCTGTCGCGTACCCGTACTGAATCGCTGCCCGGTGTGCGAGTGTGTCGTTCAGGCAGTCAGGCGGCGAGCCCCCGCGAGCCGCCCAAACAAGCATTGCTCAGGCCCGTTGCCGAACGAGAGGTTCAAGGCCGCTCTAACAACATCGAGATGCCCTGGCCGACGCCGATGCACATGGTCGTCAGCGCATAACGTGAGTCCCGGATGGCCATCTCGCGATGAGCGGTGGCAACGAGTCTGGCGCCCGACATGCCGAGTGGATGTCCAAGGGCGATCGCCCCTCCATTGGGGTTGACGTGTTCGGCGTCGTCAGGGAGGCCGAGCTGGCGGAGTACCGCGAGCGATTGGGAGGCGAAGGCCTCGTTGAGCTCGACCACCTCGATGTCGGCGAGTGCGACGCCGGTCCGGTCGAGCAGTTTCTGTGTCGCCGGCACGGGACCGATGCCCATGATGCGAGGCGGCACGCCGGCGACTGCCATCGAGGCCACCCGAGCCCGTGGCTCTAGACCCAACCGATCGATCGCATCGCCCGAAGCGACCAGAAGCGCTGCCGCGCCGTCGTTGATTCCCGAGGCGTTCCCCGCAGTGATCGTGCCCCCCTCGAACAGCGGTGGCAGCTTCGCCAGCGACTCCGGCGTCGTGTCCGGCCTCGGGTGCTCGTCGGTGTCGACGATGATCGGGTCGCGCCGGCGTTGCGGGACCGTCACCGCGGTGATCTCGTCGGCTAGTCGGCCGGAGGCCATGGCGGCCTCGGCTCGCTCCTGGCTCCTTGCAGCAAAAGAGTCCTGATCTTCGCGCGACACGCCGAACTCGACCGCAACGTTTTCCGCGGTCCCCGACATCTCATCGACACCGAAGCGGTCCCGCATCCTCGGGTTGACGAAGCGCCATCCAATCGTCGAATCATGGACCTCGACCGACCGGTCGTACGGCGAACCGGCCTTCGCCATTACTTTGGGGGCTCTGCTCATCGATTCGACGCCCCCGGCGACTACCAGGTCAGCCTCTCCGGTTCTGATGGCTCTCGCCGCAAGGCCGACGCTCTCCATACCGGACCCGCACAATCGGTTGACGGTGAGCCCGGGGATTGTCTCATCGAGGCCGGCGAGCAGCAGCGACATGCGGGCGACGTTGCGATTGTCCTCTCCTGCCTGGTTGGAACAGCCGAGAATGACGTCGTCGATGCTTCCCCAGTCGACGTTCGGGTTTCGCTCTTGCAGTGTCTCGATGGCGTGTGCGGCAAGGTCATCGGGCCGGACCGGGGCGAGAGCCCCTGCGAACCGGCCGATCGGGGTTCGGATCGAATCGACGATGAACGCTTGGGTCATATTCGACAGGCTAGAGCCTGCTGAACGTGACCGTCTCAGGTCGCGAATCGCGTTTTTCTTCTCGCGACTCGCGACTTAGTTCTGGATTACCTCGACGGGGGCGGTCACCACCACGTCTTCCGCTCCGATTCCCGTGATCCAGGCACGGAGCGTGTAATCCGTTCCCGGAGCGACTGCGAACGGGTCGGCCAGTGTCGCCCCCGCGGACCTGCCCGCGGCAAAGTCGACCTCCTGCATTGCCTGGGTAAAGGTCTTGCCGTTGCTCCAGCGGTACAGCTCGCTGCTTCCGTCGCTGACCGTCACCTCGGCGACCTGGGCACTCCCAAAGGTGATGGGGATCGCGGCATCGGTCACGTTGGTGGCGTCGATGACCCACCAGATCGCCTCACCGGAACGCAGCTCCTGGGGGAAGAACGGGGTCTGCGCGGTGTACAGGCGAATGAGGAGGCCGTTGCCCTCTTGTTGGTAGGTGTGACCGGCGACTTGTGCGTCGACCAGGACGCCTCCCTCGACCGTGCCGACCACCGCCAGCGGGTACGTCGTCCACATCACCCCTTCCGCTGTTGGATCGTCCGGCGACTGCAAGGCGACGACCGTGTCGGTCTGAAGATCGGCGACAAGCGCAAAGTCACCTGCGCACTGTGGTGGAAATGACTCGGCGAGCAGCTCGCACACCCTGGTTTCACCGTCGATGACGAGAATCCCCTGGGTGACGGCCTCGGTGCCGTCATCGAGGCCGGCGACAGCGCCCGGGTCGACGATGAGTTCCGTCGTGATCTCCGGCCCACTGCCTTCGCCTTCATCGGAGCCTCCGCCGCAGGCGGCAGTCACCAGCGCAAACGCGACGAGGACGACGAGCCCTCCAACCCTCATCGTCCTTGGAAGCGCGGCTCGCGCTTCTCCATGAACGCCGCAACGCCCTCCTGGTAATCGGCGCTACGGCCGAGGTCTCGTTGGAGGTCACGTTCGAGGTCGAGCTGGTCGGAGATGGTGTTGGTTTCTGCGGCGTCGATTGCTTCCTTTAACGCGGCATAGGCCAGCGTGGGCCCGGCGGCGAGCTGGTCGACCACCGCCCTCGCTTCGATCATCAACGTATCGTCATCGACCACCCGCCAGATCATGCCGAGCTCGAACGCCTCTTCCGCCGAGATCGAGTCGGTCACCATGCTCAGCGCCTTGGCGCGAGCGGGCCCGATCAGCCTTGGCAACGCCCAAGTCCCTCCGGAGTCCGGCAGCAGGCCGATCGACGAAAAGGCGGGATAAAGGCGGGATGACCGCGCTGCCAGCACGATGTCACCGGCCAGGGCCAGGCTCATCCCGGCCCCGGCCGCGGTGCCGTTGACCGCGACCACGACCGGCTTGCGCAGCGCCCGTAATTCGCGAATCACGGGGTTCCAGCGCTCCTCGAGCAGGGCGCCGAGGTCCGGGACATCCCCGGAGGCTGCCGGGTCGCTGAGGTCCTGGCCGACACAGAAGGCTTTCCCGGCTCCGGTGAGGAGCATGGCCCGCACGTCGTCGTCGGCGTCGGCCTCGCTGATGGAGGCCAGGAGATGGCGAAGCATCTGGGAGGTTGCCGCGTTGAGTTTCTCCGGACGGTCGAGGGTGAGCAGACCGACACCGTCGTCAACCTCGTAGGTGATGTCTTCAATCGTGGTCATAGCAACTTTCTGTTGTGCCCAAGCTAACTGATGCGGCGGTTCTTGTAGCCTGATCGGTGGGTAGGGAAGCACCATGAAGGAGGCAGCATCGCCATGGCCGATCTCTACGATAAGCACCAGGACACGCTCCACAAGGCGCTCGCCACCATCGAGAGCCGTTCGTACTGGTCGCCCTACCCGGAGCGCCCGAAGGCCTACGGCGACGAGGCGCCGGGCGAAGGCGAGCAGGCCTTTCAGGCCAGGCTTGGCAAGCCGTTCGAGATCGACCAGCCTCACGACGGCTACCAGGCCGTCGACGAAACCTCGCCGTACGGGATCGATATCGGAATTCAGTACCCGAAATCGACGGTCTCCGAGCTGGTCGAAGCCGCCGTAGCCGGCACCGCCGACTGGGGCAGGTCCTCTCCCGAGACCCGCGCCGGTGTCTTGATCGAGATCCTCGACCAGCTCGCCGCGGCCAGTTTCGAGATGGGCCACGCCGTGATGGCGACCACCGGCCAGACCTTCATCATGGGTTTTCAGGCAGGTGGGCCCCACGCGTTGGACCGTGCCCTCGAAGCGATTGCTTACACCTATCGCGAACAGACCCGCCTGCCGGAGCCGCTCACCTGGGAGAAGCCCCAGGGCAGTCGTGATCCGTTGCGTATCGACAAGCAGTGGGTCGTGCGACCCCGCGGCGTCGCGGTGACCATCGGCGTGTCGACGTTTCCAACGTGGAACGGCTACCCGGGGATCTTCGCATCGCTCGCGGCCGGCAACCCGGTGATTGTCAAGCCGCACCCGGCGACGATTCTTCCGCTCGCCATCATGGTCGAGGCGGCGCGCCGGGTGTTGCGCGAGGCGGGCTTCGACCCCAATCTGGTCACGCTGCTGACCGACACCGCCGGAGCGCCGGTCGCCAAGGACCTGGTGATGCACCCTGCGGTGGCCATCGTCGACTACACCGGGGGTCCGGGATTCGGCACCTGGCTGGAGGAGAACGTCCACCACGCGCTGGTCTTCACCGAAAAGGCCGGAGTCAATTCGGTGATCCTCGACTCGGCCGATGACCTCGGCCCGGTGTTCGGCAACCTGTCGGTCTCGATGTCGATGTATTCGGGTCAGATGTGCACGACACCGCAGAACCTGTACGTCCCGCGACAGGGAGTGACAGTGGGCGGCGAGGTGGTTCCGTTCGACGACGTCGCCGCCGGGTTCGCCAAGGCCGTTGGTGGCCTGCTCGGCGACGATGAACGGGCCGCCGGCCTTCTCGGAGCGATCAAATCCGAGCAGATCCTGGCACGGGTGGCCGAGGCCTCCGAAGCGGGCGACGTGTTGCTCGAATCCCGCGAGATCGATCATCCGTCGTTCCCGGGGGCCACCGTTCGCAGCCCGGTCGTCGTCAAGGTTGACGCCGCCGATCGCGACATCTACATGCGGGAGATGTTCGGGCCGGTGATCTACGTGGTGGCCACGGACTCCACCGACGAGTCCCTCTCGCTCGCTGAAGAATCGGCGAGGGACATGGGTGCACTCACCTGGCTCGTCTACACCACGGACGAAGCGGTCATGGACACGGCCATCGAGCATGCGGTTGACGGCGGAGTGTCGATCGCGTTCAACCTGACCGGCGGCCTGTTCGTCAACCAGTCCGCCGCCTTCTCGGACTTCCACGTCACCGGCCACAACCCTGCCGGCAACGCCTCGTTGACCGACCCGGCGTTCGTCGCCGGTCGCTTCAAAGTGATCGGTGTCCGAAGAGAGGTCTGAGTCGCGAGTCGTGAGTCGCGAGTCGCGAGTCGGAATCCTGGTTGCGACTTGAGACTTGCGGCTCGGCTGCGGCCGACCACCGAGTCTTCTATCGTTGAGGCGCTCTGCGGCGCAGCACGGAGGCACCATGACGGCACCGACGGTTGAGCGGACCGACTCGCCCGATCTCTCCGACGCCTATCCCACGATCGCCCATCTGGTTCGGGAGTGGTCGCAACGGGATCCCGAGCGGGTGATCATGAGCCACAAGGACTTCGGGATCTGGCACAAGCGCACCTGGGCTCAGCTCTGGGATGAGATTCTGACCGTGTCCCACGGACTGCTCGCCCTCGGGGTCCAGCGGGGCAACGTAGTATCGATTCACTCCGAGGATCGACCCGAGTGGATCATCCTCGACATCGCCACGGTGGCGGTACGCGCGATCACCACGGGCATGTACCCCACCAACCCCACCGCCGAGGTCAAATACCTGCTCAACGACAGCGGGGCGGTGGTGCACTTCGCCGAGGATCAGGAGCAGGTCGACAAGATCATCGACGCAGGTCCCGACGCCTTTCCAAGGGTCCGCACCGTGCTCTACGTAGAGCCGCGGGGTCTCCGGGACTACGACGACCATCGCCTCATGTTCTGGGACGACCTGATCGAGCTTGGCCGGCGCCACCGAGACGAGCATCCGAACGCCGTCGAGCGGATCATGGGCGAAGCCGAGGCCGATGACATCGCCACGTTGATCTACACATCGGGAACCACGGGTCCGCCAAAGGGCGCCATGCTGTCCAATCGCAACATCACGTTCTGTCAGGAGACGCTGATCAATGCCACGGGGCGGCTCGGCAAGCACCCGGTCGGACCCGATGACATCGGCGTCACCTATCTGCCGCTTGCCCATGTTGCGGAGCGGATCTTCTCGACGTGGACGATGTCGGCAAACGGGATCACGCTGTATTTTGCCGAGTCGATCGAGACCGTTCAGGTCAACTTGCGAGAGGTGCAGCCGACCTTCTTCTTTGCCGTGCCCCGCATCTGGGAGCGGATCCACGCGGGCATCCTCATCCGCCTGGCGGATGCGAGCACCTTCAAGAAGATGCTCAGCTTTGTGGGTATGCGGCTTGCCCGGTATATCGGGGCGCAACGGGTCGCCAACGGTGGGGAGTTCACCTTCGGGGCCAGGCTTGCGTACTTGGTGGGTAACCCGCTTACCTTCCGCGCCCTCAAGGAGAAGGCGGGGCTCCGGCACTGCCGTTTCGCCGGCAGCGGTGCGGCTCCCATCGCCCCCGAAGTGCTCGAGTTCTTCATGGGACTCGGCGTCCCGGTGTACGAGATCTACGGGATGACCGAGAACAGCGCAGTTGCCACCACCAACTTTCCCGGCAGGGTGAAGGTTGGCACCGTCGGCGAGGCGTACGACGGCATCGGGCTGCGGATCGACGACGAGACCGGGGAAATCCAGACCAAACACGACAGCAACTTCGTCGGCTACTGGAACAAGCCGGAGGAGACCGCCGAGGCGCTCACCGAGGACGGGTGGCTGAAGACCGGCGATGTCGGCGAATGGGTCGACGGCACCCACGTCAAGATCGTCGACCGGATCAAGGACATCATCGTCACGTCAGGTGGGAAGAACATCTCACCCTCCGAGATCGAGAACAGCCTGAAGACCTCGCCGTTCATCAAGGAGGCGATGGTGATCGGCGACCGGCGCAAATACGTGACCGCTCTCCTGGCCATCGAGTACGAGGT
>CAXMOP010000065.1:0-23793 GCA_964195155.1 uncultured Kiloniellales bacterium
CCGCCACCAGCCGGGCAACGACGAAGACCAGGTATACCTGTCCAATGACCGCCGCGGAGACCGAAGCCGCCCGTGCCAGCTCGGTCCGCGGGGCGAGATCGCCATAGCCAAGGGTGGTGGTCGTCACCAGGCTGAAGTACATGAAGGAGGTAGTCGGCTGGGCCGTACCGAAGAAACCCCCCGGCTCGAAGATGTCGATGGCGAGGAATAGGAACATGAACATCATCGCAATCAGCAGATAGACGCTGGCGGCGCCGAGCAGCGTTTCTGCCCTGACCTGTGAATGCCCCACCAGCCGCCTCAGTACCAGGTATGGCGTGGCGACCACCAGCAGAAACCACACGACTCGGAGGAAGGCGACCGAATCGATTGCCGAGATGAACGAGATCAACGACCAGAGCACGAATCCGCCAACCAGAAGGATGCCGAGTCGCAGCAAGGGCCGGTTGGAGCCGGAGGCAAGGAGGGCAAGCACCAGGGTGATGCCCGTGAGCACGGTGACCGCAACCTCCGCGATCGAAGTCGCCGACCCGCGCCGCGGCAGGTCGACCAGGAGCAGCATGCCGATCGTGACCACGACCGTCACCAGCACCAGCCCGAAACGATCGATGAAGTAGCCCTGGACAGGTGGGTCGCCGGCCATGCACCGAGGCTAGCCAGGAACACCTGGCCGCTCCGTCTATGGTTTTGCCATGGAACGAACCGTCACCATCGACCACCGTTTTCGCGGCCCCCCGAAGAGCGGGAACGGCGGGTACGCCGCAGGCGTGGTCGCCGAGGGCGTCGATGGAGTCTCGGTGGCGACCTTGCGGGTGCCGCCTCCGCTGGATACGCCGATGAACCTGCGCGGGGACGGATCCGACAGCAGGCTGCTCGACGGGGATCAGCTGGTCGCTGAGGCGGAGTCTGCAGACCTCGACCTTGCTGTTCCGACGCCACCCACCTTGGACGCAGCCGTGGCCGCCTCGCAGCGGTTCGCCGTCGAGGGCCACATCTTCCCCGGATGCTTCGTCTGCGGACCGGAACGCACCGAGGGAGACGGGCTGCGGATCTTCCCGGGGCCGGTGATAGGAACCGACCTGGTGGCGTCATCGTGGACACCGGACACTTCCCTCGGAGAGCATGGACGCCCGCTCGATCGACGCTACATCTGGGCCGCCCTGGACTGTCCCTCGTATTTCGCACTCGGCACCGCGCCCTACGCAGTCCTGGGACGGCTCACTGCGGCAATCGACACGCTGCCGGTCATTGGTGAAGAGATCATCGCGATGGGCTGGCCGATGGGCGTCGACGGGCGCAAGCTCTACTCAGGATCTGCCCTCGTCACCTCGGACGCCCGGGTGCTGGCGAAGGCGGCGGCCGTCTGGATCGAGCTCAAGAAGGAAGGCGCCTAGCGAGCCGACGAGCGATGCGCCTGCTCAGTGCCCGCCTACTGCCTCGGCCCACTGCCCTACCCGAGCCCTAGGCACCGGACGCTGGGCAGTCCCTCGGCCACAGCGGCCCAGGATTCTCCGGCGTCGCCAGATTGGTACACCGTGCCGTCTGCGTCGCCGATCATCACGAGCTCGCCGTTCGCCTGAAGACACGCGGTGTTGACGTTGGTGGAAAACCACTCGGGCAGGCCCTTTTCGCATCGATGGATCCGGGTCCCGGCAGGGTCGGTCCGGTAGACCGCGGCCTGCTGGCCACGGTTGCTTCGAGACGCCGATACGAACACTCGATCCTCGGTGACCGCCACCGCACGGCAGTACGAGGCGTGCAGGCCGTCGCTGTGGAACCTCCAGGTGTCCGCCCCATCGCGAGAGATGGCGAGCCCGCGAGCGGTCGCAGCCAGCGCGGTCCCCGACTCCTCAGGGTGCGCAACGACCTCGTGCACGTCGGCGTTGATGTCCATCGTGTCGCGCCACACCGGGTCGTCCTCCCGGTAGCGGAGGATGCCGCCGACATGTACGTTCAGGTACACCGATCCGTCCACGTCCGCGGCCAGCGAGCGCACGTCGGGAGGCCCGCCCCAAGGCGTGTACCAGTCGTCGCGCCCCGGGGCCTCTTCGAAAGCCTGATCAACGATTGGCGACGTTCCGGTGCCTCCCCCAGCGGGAAGACGGAAGAGGCGCGCCGCTTCGGCTCCGAGCAAGACCTCGTCGGGTCGCGCCAGCAGGCAGTTGAGCCGCACCTCATCCACGCCTGCCACGCGGCTCGGCGTTGTGCCGTCCGGCACGCTCCACACGTCGCTGCCGTCGGTCAGCACCCACCATTCGCCTTCGCCCCTCGCCAGCGCGTCGATCCGGTGGCCAGAGAGGACGGCCGGCGACTCGGATCCAAGCTCGTACAAGCCATCCGCGGTACCGATCAGCGTCCTCATCCACCCAACCATACGGCGTGGACGCCGCCTGCGACAGGATCAGCCACCCGGGCTCCACGCCACCCACGATCCCGAAGAGACCCGAACCGGAGCGGGCTGATCCAGGTGCTGCACCCACACCCCGGTCTCGTCGCCAACCCGACCCGGGTAGGCAAACGCGCTGCTATCGGGCGACCACAGGGTCATCGACTGGGCGTACTGATCGAAGAAGGGCGCAAAGCTGACCCACCATGTCGGGTCGGGGATGAACGGCGGGAAGTCAACGACCTGACCGTCTTCCCAAACGTGCCACGCCAGCCGCGAAGACGCCTCGTCGAAAAGGTCGAGGTAGAGGAGGCGGCGGCCGGTGGGATCCCAGAAGAAAGCCGCGATACCGCCCCGTGCCACGGTCTCGACCACGCCGTCGTCGAGTCCGACGACGACCAGCGCCTCAGCGGGCAAGAGAGGAACCTGCCGGGCCAGGATCTCGATACCGCCAGCCGGCATTACTCCCCCGACGGAGCGCACGGCCACCCGGTCGCCGCCCACCACGAGATGGGTCGGGCCGCCGACCGTGGCCAGGTCGATCGACTGCTCGCCGCTCAGGACGCTGAGAAAAGACGTTGAGCCGGCGGCGCGAATGTAGACGACGGAGTCGCCCCACGCCGCCGGGGCGCCAAACGGTCCGGGGACAACGGCCGCTGCTCTCGTATCCGGATACACCTCCTTGAGGGCAGCGTTTCCCACGTGGGCGACCAGGCGCCCGTCCGGCATCCAGGTGAGGAAGAAGGGAAAGCCGCCCTCGAGCGTGCCGACCGACTCGTCGGCGTGGAGTATCTCGGCGGCAAGGCTGCCGTCGAGGTCGCTTCGCAGCGTCACGATGTCGCCGTCGTTGGTACCGGGGCGTGGATATAGGAAGAACGGCGGCGTGACGAACTCAACCCGTCTGAGCTGCTCACCCTCGATCGTGGCGACGACGACAGCGCCGCCGAAGCCCGACTGTTCCACGAACACCAGATTTTCGGGTCCAGACCAGACGGGCTGGAACACCGTCGCCGATCCGTCGATCTCGGTCAGGGTGGCGATCGTCTCACCCTCGATGGTGATCAGCCCGATTTGGCCGTCCCCATCGACGACTGCGAGCAGCCCTTGCTGGGGCGCTTCGCTTCCCGAGGTGCAGGCAGCAACCAGCAGCGCTGCCGCTGCGATCGCCGCCACATATCTGCTCATCGACCTCGACGCTAACGACCGTTGGATCCCGCAGCGACGGTTCCCCGGTCACGCACCCATCCGAACAACAGGATCGCGGCGATAACGTTGGCGACAACGGCGGCGAGCGCGGGACCGGTCAGCCCGAACGCACCAAACAGCAGTGGCCCGATCGCGGCGCCGAGCCCCCGCCCGGCCGACATGGCCACCACCATCCACGCCAGGAACCGCGCCCGTGCGTCGGGCTGGAGCTCGGTGGCAAGCGGGATCGACGAAACGATCGTGAACTCAAACCCAAACAACGCCACGGCCAGCAGCCCAAGGCCGATCCCGAGCCGGCCCCCCGCCGGGATGAGCAGGGCAAAGCCGACCGCCGAGATCGACAGGCCGATCAGCACCGCTCTGCGTTTGCCGAGGCGGTCGGTGAACGCCACGGTCGCTCCCTCACCGGCGAGCTCGGCAAGCCCGATGAGCACGGCGGCGGCACCGAGGGCTGCCAGCGTCAGGCCGAAAGAGTTCTCGAGCCATGCCCCAAAGATCACGAACATCATCTCGGCACCGAGGGTGAAAAAGGCGGCGACCACCAAAAACACCATGCCCGGCATGGAGAATCGGCTGGCTGCGTTCGGAGCGCCTTCGATGTGACGGTCTGGATCGACGAATCGGGGTACCAGCAGTAGCGCGACGACGGTCAGTGCGGCAAAGGCCCAGAAGGGGGCGACCCATTCGCCTCTGGCGATCAGCCAGCCGGTGATCGGGGCACCGATGAGCAGCGAGAGCGCCCAGGTGAGCTCGAAGATTCCGAGGTACCTGGCCCGCCGCTCGTACGGCACCCGGTCGGCGATATAGGCCTGGGAGGCGATGTCGTACGACGGCTTGGCCAGCCCGATGAGGACGAACCCGACCAGCGCACCGACATAGACCCCGGTGATGGCGGTGACGGTGGCACCGGCGATGAAGAGCAGACAGCCGGTGACGATGAGCCGGCGTCGCGCTTCGCCCTTGCCGGCGACCCGCTGGATGACCGGTGTCGCCAGGCCGGCCACCCAGCGGGCACTCACCAGGTATCCGGCGGCCTCGAGCGGCACGCCAAGTCCTCTCGCAATGGCGGGGAGGAACGGATAGACGAACCGGAACGCCGTGTTCATCACCAGTCGTTCCGAGCTGAGGAAGGCGAGCGAAGATCGGATCGGCTTGGGCATCGGGCGAGGTTAGGAGTCGCCGCCAGACTCGACGTACCGCTTGAGGCGATGGAGGGTTCGGCCCCACACTTCGCTTCGCTCCATCAGCCAAGCTCGTCGAGCTCGGCGAGGAGGCCGCGGACGCGTTCCTCGATCTCGTCGCGGATCGGTCGGATCGCCTCCAGCGAGAGCCCCGAGGGATCCTCGACCTCCCAGTCGACGTACCGGGTCCCGGGGTAGACCGGGCAGGTGTCGCCACAGCCCATGGTGATGACCACTTCCGCCGTTCGAATCCTGTCGTCGCTCCAATGCCGGGGCTGCTCGCCGGCGATATCGACGCCGCGCTCGGCCATGGCGGCGATCGCTACCGGGTTCACTCGATCGGCGGGATCTGAGCCGCCCGAGTACACGTCGATGCGCCCGTCGGCGAGGTGCCGCATCCACCCTGCCGCCATCTGTGACCGACCGGCGTTGTGCACACAGAGGAAGAGCACGCCCGGGTTGGAAGAGTCAACGCCCATGCTCAGCCAATATATAGGTTCATGAGCAACACCCTGGACCTCGCCGACTACCGGAGGCGGGTCTCTGACCTGTACACCGCGGTCCGTCGGTCGACCGACGGTGAAGGTGCCTGGACCGAATGGCGGGCGGGCCGTGACCGGCTCTTTGCCACGCATCCGCAAAGCCCGGTGCCACCCGACGAGCGAGACGGCTTCGCCGGCGCGGCGTTCTTTGCCTACGACCCCGGATGGCTCGTGCTCGCAACGGTGGACGCGGTCGAGGACGAACCGGTGCTGATCGACCACAGCGGGGATGGCAACACCCGGTTCGCCCGCTTCGGCACCGCAACAGCCACCGTTGGGGGTCGGCGGGTCGCCCTCGACGTCTACTGGCTCGACTCCTACGGCGGCGGGCTGTTTCTCCCATTTGCTGATGCCACCAACGGCGGCCCTACCTACGGCGGGGGGCGTTACCTGCTCGACACCGCCAAGGGAGCCGATCTCGGATTGCGCGACGGCGCCCTGGTGCTCGACTTCAACTACAGCTACCACCCGTCGTGTGTTTGGGACGATCGTTGGTCGTGCCCGCTGGCACCGCCGGGAAACCGGCTCGATCTGGCCGTGGAGGCAGGCGAGCGGCTGTCGAGGCCGTAGGGTGGAGACCATGACCAGCAACGACACCGTCGAGGTGCGCGAGGGCCGCGTCGCCAAGGTCGGAAATCTCAGTGTCATGCGGGTCCTGCCGACCAAGGGCCGGCGCACCGTTGGTGCCTGGTGCTTCGTCGACATGATGCTTCCCGGCGACGAAGTCGAGCCGGACCCGATGGAGATCGGGCCCCACCCCCATATCGGGCTCCAAACCGTGACCTGGCTGCTGCACGGTGAGGCGCTCCACTCCGACTCGCTCGGCACCGAGCAACTGATCCGGGCCGGTCAGCTGAACCTGATGACGTCGGGCCACGGCATTGCCCATGCCGAGCTCGGTTCCAAGACCGGTGCGCTCGGGTTGCAAATGTGGATCGCCCTGCCCGAGGACACCCGCCACGGCGGTTCGGCCTTCGAGCACCACGCGGACCTCCCAACCCACGACCTCGGTACCGGGGAGGCGACGGTCATCCTCGGCAACCTCGACGGGACCGCGTCTCCGGCAAGAACCGACACGCCGCTGGTCGGGGCCGAATTGTCCCTTGCCACGGGCGTGGTGGAGGTCGCTGCCGACACCGGGTTTGAGTACGGGCTTGTCCCCATCGAGGGCAAGGTCAAGATCAACGGGGCGATCGTGGAGCCGGGCTACCTCGGCCTGATCCCCGCCGGGGGGCAGACCCTGCACATCGAAGCGGACCAGGACAACACCAGGGCCATGCTGATCGGCGGCGAGCCGCTCGGCGAGCGGATCCAGATGTGGTGGAACTTCGTCGCCCGCAACCGCGAGGAGCTGACCCAGGCATGGCGCGACTGGGATACGGGCGAAACCGACCGTTTCGCCGAAGTCAGCTCGACCCTCGACCGGATCGAGGCCCCTCGCCCGATGTGGGTCTCCCCGGGCGGCTGAGCTGCGATGCGGATCCTGTATCGCACCACCGCCATCGCCGACGGCACCGGACCCGATCTTCTGCTCGATCGCAGCGTTCTCGTTGCCGACGGGCGGGTCGAGTGGATGGGCCACGATGACGAGGCTCCTCACGATCACGAGGCCGATCGAATCATCGACGCCGGTGGCACCAGCCTGGTGCCCGGCTTGGTCGACGCCCACAGCCACACGACGCTGCCCGGTGGTTCGCACTGGATCGATCGGATCGAAGACTCGACCGACGAGCTTCTGGCAGCAGCGGATGAGAACGGCGAAATCGCCCACCGGGCCGGCATCCGCTGGTTCCGCGACGTCGGGGCGCCACCGCGGGACGGACGGGCGCTGTCCCTGACGGTCCGCGACGCCTGGGCGGGCCGACGCGACCGGCCGTATATCCGGGCCGCCGGCACCTGGATCGAACGAGGCTCAGGGTTCGGCTTCTCCGTGTCGGTCGAGGACGGTGACGGCGTCGAGGCTGTGGTCGCCAAGCAGATCGATGACGGTGCCGACCTCATCAAGCTCTACATCGAAGGCCCGAACCCGGACGTCTCCACCTGGACGATCGGCGAAGTCGAGCGTGCCGTTGCCGTCGCCACCGAGCGCGGCGTGCCGGCGACCGCTCACGCCACCAACCTCGCGAGCGTGCGGGCCGCGGTCGCCGGCGGCGTGGATTGCGTCGAGCACGGCACCCACCTCGATACCGAGCTCGCCGCGGACATGGCGGCTCGGGGCACCTACCTGGTGCCCACCCTGGCGATCGGCTCGTCGTGGGCGTCGTTCGGTTCGACCACGACCATCGAGCGCTTCACCACCGGAGAGAACACCACTCGCATTGCCGAGCGCACCGAGCTTGCCTACGAAAGCCTCCGCCTGGCCATCGACGCCGGGGTGACCATTGCCGCCGGAACCGACTTCGGCGGCGGGTCGTTGCGCGCCAACCACCTCGCCTGGGAAGTCGAGCATCTCGTCGACGCCGGCTTTGAGCCCTGGCAGGCGCTGGGGGCGGCGACCTGGGTGGGGGGCGATCTGCTCCGCGAGCCGGAGGCTGGGAAGATATCCGTCGGCGGGCCGGCAGATTTCTTCTTCGTGCACGGGAACCCGTTGCAGGACCCGTCGGCGTTGTGGCGGGTGTGGAAGGTGGCATAGCCGGCGACCCCCGGCCCACCCAGATGAAATCCTACGAAAGGGCGAGGGCGACCGCCAGGGCCTCGACGGCGCCGGCCAGGTGGGTGCGGGAGAGTTGCGGCCCCTCGCCGCCCGGTCCGGCCGATACCATCAGGAGATAGTCGCCTGCGGTGACCGCGGCGCTGGTGTTCCCATCGTCGAAGATGGCGGTGACCGCGTCGTCGAGCCATTCCACCGACCCGCCTTCTGCAATAAACAGCACGCCGGCGTACTCCAGGATCTCAGAAAGGTCCGCCCAGGTGGCGGCGACCTGGGGGATCGGCGACTCGTACAGCTCGAGCTGGGACTTCTGGGTGGCGGCATAGAGCATCACCCACGGTCCGGCCTCATCCGGGTCGCCGTAGGCACAGCCGACCGGCCGCTCGGCATCGGTCTTGATCACCGACGGCTCGAACTTGTCGATGTCGAAGCCGAGCGCAGCGGCAAACGGCGCCGCGTCGATCGACTTGCAATCAATCGGTGAGAGCACAACCGGATCTGGTGCCGCAAGCTGCCTGGCACTCCAATCGTCGTACGCCACCATCTCTTCCACCGAGAGACAGTCCGTCTTGGCCGATGCGAACGTGGCGGTCGCGGCCCCGTTGGCATCACCCATCTCGAAGAACCCGGAGGCAGAGAGGCGGTCGACCAGACAGGCAAGTGATGCATAGCTCACACCGGGAATATCGACAGAAAGCTGCAATGCCAGGCCACCGCAGTCGGCGATCGCGGCAACGACGCGGCCTCTCGTTGTGGCGGGAAGCGACGCGAAGAAGACATCGGTGCCGACCACCGAGGGGTCGTCGGCGGTCACGCCGAAATTACGCATCCCATTGACTCCGAGGTCTGTGAACGACACATCCGTCACCGTTGTCGCGACCTGGTCGATGCAAGACGCAGACACGAGAGGATCGGCGGTGAGCGAAGCAGCAACGTGGGCGGTGACTTCGGCTCGGAACGGACTGTCCTCGAGGCCTGTGGGCATCTCCGACTGCCACCCGGCGGGGGCGCCGCTGGCGGAGGCGGCGCAAGATCCGGCGACGATCGCGAGCGTCATCACCATCACGAGTCCTGGCCGTCTCATGATCACTCATCGGATGGAACTTCAGGTCGCTTGACCCACCGTCCGGGGCCCGTGCCGCGCCACGGCGGCTGTGGATGGTTACAGAACCGTCCCGGTATTGCGGTTCGGTGTGCCGTGGACGGTCACTGAGCATTTTCTGCCGTCGGTGTTGTGAGCGGTGTTCACCGCGCGATGTACCGGTAGTTGCCACAATCAATGTGGACCTTCACCGCAGCCGTGCGTGTGAAGGGTGTGCGCTGGGAAGCAACGATGGCTAGACCGTCGGATTGGGTCGACGCGGATCCTCAGGTTGTCCGCGCGGCCGAGCCGTTTGATACCTTTTACATGCGGGAGTTCCCGCAGATGGTGTCGGTCGTGTATGCGCTCACCGGGCAGCGGTGGGCAGCCGAGGAACTGGCCCAGGAGGCGTTTATCCGCGCGTATCGCTCCTGGGAGACCGTCTCTGGCTACGACAAGCCGGGAGCGTGGCTGCGGCGGGTAACGATCAACCTGGCGAGATCTCACCTGCGCCGCCGCGTTGCTGAGGCAAAGGCGATGACCCTCGTGGCGTTGCGCCAACGCACGCCCCTCGAGACGCATCCCGAGAACGCCGAGGCACTGTGGACGGAGGTTCGTGGGTTGCCGCGACGGCAGCGGGAATCGTTTGTGCTCCACTATGTCGACGGTCTCTCGATCGCCGAGATCGCAGAAGTCCTGGAGGTTGCCGAGACCACGGTGAAGACCCATCTGCAGCGCGGCCGGGAGGCGGTGCTTCGCGGCCTGGGCGTGGGGAGGCGGGAACCGTGATCCCGGACGACTTCCGCAGCGAGGGCATTGCGCTGGTGGAACGAGTGCGAGCCCAGGTCGACACTCAGGAGGGGATCGACCGGTTGTACGGCCGGCGCCGGCGCTCGAGGGCAGTGCTCGTCGTGGCAGCCGCGGCGATGATTGCGGTCGTTCTCGGTACCGTCGTGGTGCTCCGCCCGTCGAGCCAGCCGGTCGGTCAACCGCCTCCCACAACCGGTTTGCCGACGACCGTGTACCTGGCACTCCTCGACGAGTTCGCGATCGAGGACCAAGGGCCGGGCCGCTGTTCCGGCACCGGTCTCCATGCAGGATTTGGCGCTGGTCGTCAAGGTGCCCTGGTCGACGAGACGGGCGCGGACGTCGAGCCCTTCACCATTGCCGAAGCCGGCGAGCTCATCGACTCAGCGCGCGCACAGGCGCTGGGTCTCCCGACGACGGACCAGGCATGTCTCTTCACCCTCGTGACCACCTCCATCGATATCGAGCGGATAGGAGCGGTCTTCCCACGCATCGGCGCCGAGGAATGGCCACCGACCGGCGGGGTCGAGGCCGGATCGTCGAGCGCGGGTCAACAACACGTGTACTACAGCAGAGGAGAGGCACCATGAGACGACTCCAGTTTGCTGCGGTGGCCGCGTTGCTGCTCGCGGCTGCGTGTGCGGGAACCGACGTCGCGGAGACCGGCTCCGAGACCCCCATCGAGTCCGGGACGACTCCTGATAGTCAGGACAATGACCAATCTGTGAGCGAGGACTACCTGGTCGCACTCTCCGACCTTCTCGGGGAGGCCGACAATCGCGAGGAAAATTGCGTGGAGGCCACCGCAGGCGCAGAAGTCAACGTCCAGGAGATCTTTGGAGACTGCGTCATCGGGCCGTTCGATGCGGATACGAGCCTGCTGGCCGCCCTCGTTGCCCCACAGAGCCTTGCCACGCAGCACGAGGATTATTTAGCAAGTCGGAACGACTGGTACGAGACCGCGGCACTGCTTGCTGCTCGGCTGACGACGTTCGAGGACGCGGCGGCCATCTCCCAGGACCCGGACTTTGTCAGGACGACCGATGCACTGGCGAGTAGGTGCCAGGCGCTCGAGACGGCAGCGAACGAAACCGGTTTCACTGTTTCGTTGAGCTGTCCGGTACCGGAACAACCTGCGCCGACCGAGCAGGTCACCGCCACGATCGACTCGGCAGGTTGGGTCATCGAACCGGCGGGAATGATCGATAGCGGCGGCGGTGTCGTGTTGACGATTACCAATGTTGATGACCAACCCCGTCAACCGATCGTTGCGATGCTCTTCGATGGAGACCCGTCCGATCTCCCGTTGCGTGACGGAGCCGTCGACCTCGGCCAAGCGGGCGTTGTGTCCGACGCCGATGCGGAGACCGCGGCAGCGCATTTCGGTTTGGTGTGGCCGGAGTCAGACGGCGCGGACTCGCCGGAAACTGCACCCGATCTCGCCCCCGGTGACTCGATCGATATTGCCGTGCTCCCTGGAAACTATGTGGTCTTCGACCAGTTGCCGGGCGCATATACCGCCGGCGAGCTCGCCACGCTGGTCGTCGTCTCGGTGGCAGATCTGGTCGACACCTACGTGACGCCGGCGAGCGCGGCCCAGTCATGCGATGAGTTGGCGGACGTCATCGTCGACCTCTACGACAGCTACATGGAAGAGGTCGCGCTGATGACAGCCGAAGGCTTTGCCCAATCGCTGCTGTCGATGGTCAACGACCTTCGATTCGGAACGGCGCTGCAGCGGATCCAGCAGCTCGGATGCGCCGAAGAAGAGGTCCAGGCTGCGGTGGTAGGCGAAGTCTGCGAGTCGATAGTCCCCGATGAGTCAGCAAAAGCGGTAATCCTCGAACAAGCCTGTGGAGGCGAAGCATGAACTATTACCGAATAACAATCGCGATCCTCGCAATCGTTGCGGCGTCGTGTAGTAGTGACACGACGCCCACCAGTACCACGACGACAGCCACTCCTGCTACTACTACGACGACACCGACCACTACGACGACCACATCAACCGCCGACCCCCAAACCTGTGAGGAAGTGGCCGATGTATTCATCGCGATCAACCAGGAGTTCCTTGACGAGCTGGGTGACATGTCTGTGGAAGAGTTCTGGGCACTGCTGGGGACTGCCAATGCACCGGGGCCCCCATGGCCAGCCTTTGAAAAGGTCGGGCGCGACGGAGGAATGCTCCTCACGCGTGCAGCCGACGAGCTTGGCTGTTCGGACCAAGATCTACAGAGACTCGCCCTTTCCGGTGGACTGTTTGACCAGCTGACGCCGAGCGGGCCGGCGGGCGAGCTTTGGGTTGAGCTCCTCAGCGAGAGCGATGGGGGTGCGGAGGACTCGTCGGGCGAGGACCAGGAGCAAGACGTACAGCCGGAGGTCGATGCATCGGGAGCCGCGGCGACCGGGGACACCCCGTTGCCCGATGTTGAGGGTGCCGTGCTGGGTGATGATGGAGTTGGGCCGTTGGCGCTGGGTGTCGTCAAAGAGTTGCCGGCTACGAGCTATCTGAACTTCTTGTCCGAGGTCTGTTTTGACATCTGCCTCCGGGACGCGGTCTTTACCGACCCGGACAGTCCTGACGAGGCATCGGGTGAGTGGGTAGCGGGTCAGCCGTTCCATGTGCGCCACGGGTTCATCAACGACGGCCCAGAGCCGCTCGGCGATAGGTTCGACCTGGTGCTCTACGTCTTCCCGATGGAAGACGATCGCTCCTTGATTGGCCCTACTACGCGATATACGTCTGACTACGTGTTGCGAGGCACCAGCGACCAGTGCGGTCCCACCTACCGAACCCAGACGGGACCGGAGACCTGCGAGTGGTTCGTCCACGACTTCCCCGACGGGCTACCCGAGGGCCGGCACGCCTTGTGGGCGGTGTGGGAGGCGCCATGCTCGGCGTGGCTCGAGCTCGGGTTCACCGACAGCTGTGGCGACGCGAGCGAGGTCGTGTCGCTGTTCTCCTCCGGCGTCGACTCACCGTTCTTCGAGAGCTAACCGAGGTGATCGCAATCCAACGCCTGGCCTGAGCAGCGGCTCGGGCTTCGCCCTACCAGGCTCCCCCGCCCCCGCCGCCGCCGCCACCGCCGCCACCGCCGCTGAAGCCCCCTCCCCCGCCGCTCGACGATGGTGCGGCGAAGGCACCGGACAACGACCGGGAGATACCCTCGATGGCGTTGCTCGAATGCCCGCCGTAGTACCCCTGATGGCTGTACCAATAGATGGCCGACGTCTCGGCGAGCGCCTCGGGAGCGGCGAAGCGGGCCGCGGAGAGCACGTCCTCGGCGACGCCCATGGCAATGCCGTACACCAGGTAGTTGTCCCACAACGCCAGCGAGATCGGCGGCGCCTCCCGAATTCTGCTGAAGTCCGTCAGGTAGCGGCGGAACGCCTGCCAGCGAGCCGCCATCAAGGCGCCATCGGGGGTCAGCCGCACCCAGGCGGTGCGGAACCGCGAGGCAATGAAGACGAGTCCGGCGCCGAGCACCGCCACACCAACCAAACCCACCCGCAGCAGACCCTCGTTGTCGGGGGTGCCCAATCGGCCAAGCCATGGTGCGATCACGAACCAAGCGAAGACCCCGACGAGCACGGCGACTCCGAGCACGATCCAGGGGAACTTCGTCCCGCGTTCATCGAGCAGGCCCTGGCGCAGCATCGCTTCGTGGGCGGCGTCCTGGAAGGCCACATACGACTTGTGGTTGGCGGTGGCGTCCTCTCTGACCTTGGTGCGGAACTCGCTGAGCGGCACGGGCCCCTCGTCGAGCACCCGCTCCAGGATCGTCCGCACCCGTGCCTCCGGTGCGGTCAGCCCGGTGCCGAGGGTTCCGATCCCGATCTCGAGGTCGGTGATGGTCTCGGTGCGCAGCCCGAGCCAGGTCTTCTTCTCTACCGATACCGGCTCCGCGGTGAGCTCGCCTCGTCTGATCAGGTCGAAGAGCGCCGCGGTGAACGCCTGCTCGTCGGCCCTGCCCTGGTTGACCAGGGCGTTGACCATCGTCGGTTCCAGGTCCGATGGCGGCTCCTGTTCGTAGTCCCGGTCGTAGCCGGCCGGTCGACGCTCCCTGCCGTAGTACAGGTAGCCGCCGAACAGCGCGGCCGGAATCAACGCCAGCATGATCAACAGGCCCAGGAGGGTCCAACCGGTGATGGCGACCGCCCGGTCGTGGCGCGCGGTCTGTGCACCTTCCTGGTCGAGAATGTCCTGCAACCCGTCGCCGGCGACGACCTGGCCGCCCTGGGTCGAGGTGAGGACCGAACGCGGCAGCACGACACGCAGTTCGACGAAGGTGCGCTCCGGCACGTTGGCTGCGGTGAGCGCCGGGGATACCTCGTCCGCGCCGAGGGTGGTGGTGCCGTCGACCTCGAGCGGGTGGCCGAAGACCCGCACCTCACCCGGCGAGGCCGCGCCGGGATACGAGAGGGTGGCTTCGACCAGGTCCACCCGTTGTTCCCACTCGTCGCCCCACACCTTCCAGTTCACGTCCACAACGTCGTCGTAGATGGCGGTGACCCCGGTCACCCGATACCGGATGTCGAAGGTTCGCGCCTCGTCGCTTGCCCGGTAGTGCCAGACGACCCGCACCACGCCGCCGCGGTCCTCCACGCCGAAGGTGCCCGGCTGGTCGCTTGAGCCAAGGGCGGTGCTGGCGCCCGGCTCGTAGGGGATGCCGTTCTCGATCACGATCACATCGGTGATCGCCTCGCCTCGCCGCAGCGGAATATCGCGAAATGCCCCCTGAAATGAACCGGAAAAGGCGAACTCGATGCGCTCGGTCACCAGGAGCGACCCGTCCGGCTGGAGCTCGATCGTGACATCGGCCGAGGGAAGCGTGAATTCCTTGGCGAGGGCAGGAAGGGCTGTCAGCGCCAGTGACGCCGCGACCAGGACGGCGACGACGAGGCTTCGTCTCAGAAGTCGACCTCGGGCACGATGCGGGCGTCTCCCCCGATCTCGAAGAACTCTCTGGCTTCGAATCCGAAGGCGGAGGCGACGAGGTTGGACGGGACGGTCTGCACCGTGTTGTTGTAGGAAAGGGTGGTGTCGTTGTAGATCTGGCGGGACACGGCGATCTTGTTCTCGCTCTCCTCGAGCTGGGCCTGGAGCGCTTGGAAGTTCTCGCTCGCCCGCAGCTCGGGGTAGTCCTCGGCGAGGGCGAACAGCTTGCGCAGCGCTCCGGTGAGGAAATCCTCTGCCTGGCCTTGCTCCTCGACCGACCCGGCGCCAACGGCCTGGGTGCGGGCCTCGACCACGAGCTCGAACGTCTCCTGCTCGTGGGCGGCGTACCCCTTGACGGTCTCGACGAGGTTCGGGATGAGGTCGTAGCGTCGCTTCAGTTGGACATCGACTTGGGCCCAGGCGTTGTCGACCTTGTTTCGGGACCGGACCAGGCCGTTGTAGATGAACACGACCCCGACGATCAGCGCAATGACGACCAGGACGATGACGATGGTTGCTGCCATAGGGGGAATGGTAGGGATTCGATCCCCGGTGCGCTGGTACCTGTGACGGGCGTGTCGTCTGGGCGGCTTTCCGTACGCTCGCCCCCGGGAGCCGATCCGTTTCTCGATGAGATGATCGGGTTCGGCAGCAAGAACCTAGTCGGCGGCAAGGTGGTCGAGCAGGCGATCGATGAACGTGACCTGCGATTTGGAGAGCAGTGAGCGAGCCTCGGTGGTGCCGCACCACAGGGCTTCGTCGATTTCGGGGAACTCCTCCCGGCGTCCCGATCCCGGCGGCCACTCCATCGTGAAGGTGTTCGAAGCCGCAGACTCAGCCACAAAGTCGCCCTCACGAGCGAACACGGTGATGGTCTTGCGGCCCGACTTCACCGAGCCGAGATCGATGGTGGGGCCATCGGGTGGCGGCGAACCCATCTCCTCTTCGAACTCGCGGAGGGCCACGGCAAGCGCCTGATGCTCGCCGTGGTCGTGGAGCCCCTTTGGCACCGACCAGGCGTGCTCCTGCTTTCCCTCCCAATACGGACCTCCCATGTGCCCGATCAGCGCTTCGACACCGCCGGACTCGGTTCGCCGGTAGAGGAGGAGGCCGGAGCTCTGCACCATGCTCGGCAGGCTAGGACGGCCAGCCGAGCCCGGAGAAGATGAACATCAGCGCGACGAGAGGAACCAGGAGCGAGGCGGTGAGCACAGCCCAGACTGCGATCAGCCGTCACCGTCGCGTGCCACAGGAGCCGGGTACCCCCGCGCCACGGCTGGCCCGCTACTTTTCAGACTGTCGTGGCGCATTTTTGGTTTCAGAGAGCCAGAATCTGCAAAGCATGACCCACAAACACGCAACTGCGTCTGCCCCGGGCCGGGTCAACCTGATCGGGGAGCACACCGACTATTCGTCGTTGCCCGTCATGCCAGTGGCCATCCAAAAGCGGCTTCGCGTCACGGCCGAGGCAATCGGAGATGAGGTCGTCGAGGCGACCTCCGCCATGTTCAGCGGCGTCTTTCGCTCCGACCGGGCCGACAACCCGGCCTGGTCGCGATACCTGGAGCCGGTCATTGCCCTGGTCGAGCCGATGGGGGCGAGGCTCACGATCGACGGTGACCTGCCGGCAACCGGCGGCCTGAGCTCGTCCTCGGCGCTGAGCGTGGCCCTGCTAGCGGCGTTGCTCCGTCTCAGCGGCATCGAGCCCGAGCCCGATCGATTGGTCGACCTCGCCGTCCGAGCCGAGCGAGCCGTCGGCGTCGAAGGCGGGGCGATGGATCAGACCGTCATCGTCCATGCGGTTGCAGGCACTGCGCTGAGAATCGAATTCGATCCGACCGCGCGGCGACCGGTGCCGATTCCGGAGAACGTTGCCTTTGTCGCCGGCTACTCGGGAGAGCCCGCACCCAAAGGCGGATCGGCCCGCGACGCCTACAACGCAAGAGTGGTCGGCACCCGGACCGCAGCGCTCCTGCTCGGCTTTGATCCACCGGTCCTCGGCAGCGTGACCGCCGAGCTCGGCGACGTCCTCGCCGAACTGCCGGAGTACGCCGTGCCCGAACCGGAAGCGGCTCTGCTCTCGAAGGGACGGTTCTCGCAGACCGACCCGCTGCCGGTCCGGGCGTGGACGCGTCACGTGCTGTCCGAGGCACGACGAGTCGACGCTGCCGAGGAGGCGCTTCGGCAGGGGGAAATCGAGGCTCTCGGACGGCTGTTCGACGAGTCGCACGCCAGCCTCGCCGGTGACTTTGGGGTCAGCACTCCGGGCCTCGAGGCCCTGGTCACCGCGGCCCGCGCCGCAGGCGCAGCGGGTGCCAGGCTGACCGGCGCCGGGCTCGGCGGCTGGGCGGTCGCCGTCTGTCACCGCGACCGGGCATCAACCGTCGCCGAGGCGATGGCGTCGGTGGCCTGTCCGTCGACCACGGCGACTACGTGGCCGGCGTGTGCCCCGACGGCAACTGGGATCTCACCCACATCAAGGACGCCTCGGCTAAGAATGGGCCGGACCCCAACCTGAACGGTGACCAGTACGTCTGCGTCAAGAGCGACACGGGCAGCGGCGACGGCAACACCGGCCAGAACGCCAACAACAAGGACAACATTTCGGATCCGGTCGACAACGGCTAGCTACGGGATGCGCGAGAACCAGACCAGCGACCCGACCCCGGCAAGCACCAGCACTCCCAGCCCGGCACCGAGGAACCATTCCCACACTTCGCGCTCTTCGGTGGTGTACCCGACCTGTGAGCCCACCGAGTCGAGGATCTCCTGGAACTCGTCGGCCGATGCCGCCCCGGTGAACCGCCCGCCGGTGATGTCGGCGACCTGGCGCAGTGCACCTTCGTTCACCGGGACCGGGACGACTTCGCCGGCGTAGTTGATCGCCCCGGCCGGTGTCCCGAACGACACCGTCGACACGGGTAGGCCGCGACTGGCTGCTTCGTGTGCGGCGTCGACCTCGGAGCGGCCAGTCGTGGTCTCGCCGTCGGACAGGACGACGATATGGACGGCTTCTCCTCCATCCCCCTCCGCCTGAGCAACATCGAGCGCGATCAGGTCGATGGCGGCGTAGATGCCCTCGCCCACCGCAGTCCCCTCCGCCAGGGACAGCCGCTCGATGGCTGACCGCACCGCGGTGGCGTCGTTGCTCGGGGCATGGGCGGCAAGGGCGATACCGGCGAAGGCGACGACACCGATGCGCAGGTCTTCGGGGGCCAGGTCGACGAAACGGAGCGCCGCCTCCTTGGCGGCGCCGATCCGGCTCGGCGGGATGTCCATGGCATCCATCGACAACGACACGTCGACGGCCAGGATCACCGTCGCTTCCTCTCTCGGTGCGGTGACGGCCATCACCGGGCGGGCGATAGCCATGACGAGTGCGACGACGCCGAGGAGCGCGGCCACCGCCGGCAGGTGGCGCCGCCAACCCGGGCGGTCTGGCATGACCGAATCCAAGAGCTCGAAATTGGAAAAACGGACCGCAAACTGCTCGTGGCGGCGCAGCGACCAGAGATAGCCCGCAACACCGAGCAGCGGGATGAGCATCAGCCACAGACGGTCGGGGGCGAGGAAGTTCACGGCCGCCTCCCCGTCGTTCGACCGCGGCGCCGGCGGGCGATGTGCATCACCAGGTCGGCGACCCAGTCCCGATCGGTGCGGAGGACCATGTGGTCGGCTCCGGCGGCGCGAATGCGGCGGCCGATCTCCCGGCGCTGCCGGGCTGCGGCGGAGCCGAATCGCTTGCGCAACACCGCGGAATTGGTGTTGACCCAGCGCTTCCGCCCGGTCTCCGGATCGACGAAGGTCAGCGAGCCCACCTCGGGGAGTTCGCTCTCGCGGGGGTCGAGCACCTCGATGCACATCGTGTCGTGGCGCCGACTGAGGACCGCGAGCGGCTGGTGCCACGGCCCGGCATCGAGGAAGTCGGAGATCACCACGACCAGGCCGCGCCGGCGCGAGACTCGGTCGCACTCACGGAGACCGGCGGCGAGATCGGCGGCACCCCCGTCGCGCGGGGTGTCGAGCATCCGAAGCAGCACGCCCTGGAGGTGGCGTCGGCCGCTCCGGGCCGGGAACCCCGTCTGGTTGGCTCCCTCGAGGAGGATGCCACCGATTCGGTTGCCGCCGCGTTGGGTGAGCAATCCCACCGCACCGGCGGCGGCAACGGCCAGATCCCGTTTCTCCCGAAGCGCGGTGCCAAAGGACATCGACGCCGACAGGTCCACAACCAGGGTGGTCTCCAGCTCGCGATCCGCGATCGCATCGCGGATGTGCGGCTGGTTGGTACGGGCGGTGAGGTTCCAGTCGATCCGACGCACGTCGTCGCCCGCCTGGTAGGCCCGGGCCTCTCCGAGCTCGGTGCCGTGGCCCGGGATGAACCCTTGGTAGTCGCCCTGGAGGATGCCGTCGAGGCGGCGCAGCACCTCGAGCTCGATGGTCCGCAGCGCGGCGTGGCGGTCCCGGAGGCCGATCACGAGGCGACGAGGTCCTCGCCGCGAACGGTGATCCGCGGCGCGGGCATCGTCGAGAGCAACTCGACGAGCACGTCGTCGACGCTCACGCCTTCGGCAAGCGCCTCGTACGAGAGCACCAGTCGGTGATTGAGCACGTCATAGGCCACGTCGTACACGTCCTGGGGTAGGACGTAGTTGCGGCCGCGGAGCACCGCCATCGCCCGACCGGCGGCGATCAACCCGATCGAGGCCCGGGGGCTGGCCCCATAGGCGATGTACCGGTCGAGCTCTGGGATTCCCGCTGCTGCGGTATCCCTGGTGGCGACCACGATCGCCACCGCATAGTCCGAGACCGCGGGGTCGACGAAGATTCCGGTGGTGGCCTCCTGCATGCCGAGCACGTCTGCGGGGTCGAGGATCGGATCGGCGGCCTCGGGGCCGACCGCCATCCTGCGCACGATCTCCTTTTCCTCCTGCGAGGTCGGGTACCCGACCGGAATCCGCATCAGAAAGCGGTCTCGCTGCGCCTCCGGGAGCGGATAGACGCCCTCGGATTCGATCGGGTTTTGGGTCGCCATCACCAGGAAGGGCTTTGGTGCGGCGAAGGTACGGTCGCCGATGGTGACCTGGCGTTCCGCCATCACCTCGAGCATCGCCGATTGCACCTTTGCCGGTGCCCGGTTGATCTCGTCGGCGAGTACGAAGTTGGCGAGCACCGGACCGACTTCGACGTCGAACCGCTCCTCGGACGCCCGGTAGATGCGGGTGCCGACGATGTCTGATGGGACGAGATCCGGCGTGAACTGGATGCGGGAGAACGATCCGCCGAGGACCCTGGCCAGGGTGCGCAGCGTGATGGTCTTGCCCAAGCCGGGGACACCCTCGAGCAGGCAGTGGCCGTTGGCGAGCAGGGCGACCATGAGCCGCTCGAGAACGCGGTCCTGGCCGACGACGACTTTGCGCATCTCGAACAGCGCTTGTTCGAGCTGGTTGGTGCGCAGGGCTGGGTACTCCATCAGCCGACCTCCATGGCTTCGACGACGTTCATGACGGTCGCGCTTCCAACGGCGGCCGGAGCCAGGGCCTCGAGATAGCGGTCGAGCTCCACCCAGCGCAATGCGACCCGGGTCGCGGAGACGTCGAGCTTGCCGAGTTGCCCGCGAACTGTGGTGAGGTCCCCGAGGGCGGACTCCAGCGATCGGGACGCTTCGGTGCCTGCGGTCGCCCGTACCGTGATGGTGCCGACGGGGCCAGAGATCGAGGCCACCTGGGTGGTGACCCCGTTGGTCGTGTGCAACGTGATCCCGGTCTCGTCATAGCCGGGTGGGAGCGGCCCGAGATCGAAGAGGGTGTCGCCCGATCCGCCGCTCAGGCCGTCAAGGCCAAGTCCGTCGAGACCGAGGCCGTCGAGGCCCTGTCCGAGCTGGCCGAGGTCGTCCACGAGATCCTGGACCCCGTCCGGCAGCAGGCCGAGCCCGTCCAACAGATCAAGCATCTGGTCGAAATCACCAAAACCGAGGTTCGGTCCGAACAGGTCGGCGAGGGGGTCGAGCCCGAGCGGACCGGAGGGGCTGACGCTGTCGATCGGAGCCGGCGGGCTGTCCGGGGTGATTCCGTCGGCGACAGCGAGGGCAACGTCGATCGGGACCGCGAACCCGACGCCATCAGAGCCTCCCGATGCGGTCGCAATGGCAATGTTGATGCCGACGACCGCTCCGGCGGCATTGGCCAACGGGCCTCCGCTGTTTCCGACGTTGATGGCGGCGTCGGTCTGGATGAGCCCGGAGATGGTGCGCCCCGCCACGTCGAGGCTGCGGTCAAGGCCGGAGACGACCCCCACGGTGACGCTCTGCTCGAGGCCGAACGGGCTTCCCACCGCAATTGCGGTCTGGCCGATGCGAACCTCGCCGCCATCACCGAGCGAAGCCGCAACCAGGTCTTCGGCGCGGGTGGCAAGGACGGCGACGTCCTCATCGAGATTCCGGGACACCACCGTTCCCGTGGTCTGGCGCCCGTCGGCGAGGGTGATGCCAACCTCCTGGGCCCCCGAAACGACGTGGGCCGCGGTGAAGATCAGCCCCTCCTCGTCGAACACGAACCCCGATCCCTCGCCAAAGCCGGATTCGATATGGACCACCGAGGGGAGCAGGGCGGCCGCAACGTCGGCTACCGGCTCATCGGCACCGGCCGCAGGCGGTACCTGGGGGTTGCCCTGCGGTGCCTGCGGGGTGGGCTCGGTGGGTGCAGGGTCGGTCGACTCGGTCGCCGGCACGGTGGTCGGCGGAGCCACCGGGTCGTCGCTGCGGGGCAGGAGCAACCACAGCAGGAGGAGGACGATGAGCACCAGGAGGCCCGCCGCCCATCTCCGCCACGACCAGGCCGCGGCAGGCTCCGGTTCGACCAACGTCGGGACCTCAACGGGAAGGGGGGCGGCGTCGAGCGGGTCCCCGACCGGAGGCTCCGGCGGCAAGTCGCGCCAAGTGCGACCGGTCACAATGGTCTTGTCGGTGTCGATCGTCAACGGAGCTCCTCTGAGTCGAACCTCCGCAACCTACGCGATCGCGTGTCAACCTCGGATAAAGAAATTGCCGCTACGAGCCCAGGGCCCCCAGCGTCATAGGTACCGCTACGAGCCCAGGGCTCAACGGTTTCGGGGATTCCGCGGGCTCCCAGTGGTCATAGGTACCGCTACGAGCCCAGGGCTCGTAGCGGTCATATGTGCCGCTACGGGCCCTGGGGTTGGTTCGAGGAGGGGGCTCCATGCCGGGTGGACACCGTCTGCGGTGATTTCGGTGGGATCGGCGTCGAGCGACTGCGGGATCCAGATGACGAACTCAGCGCCGCCGCCCAGCTCGGAACGAAGCGTCACCAGCCCTCCGTGATGTTCGGCGATCTGGCGGGTGATGGCGAGACCGAGGCCCGTGCGCGACTCGCCCCCCAGGCTGGCCTGGTCGTCAGACCAGTGTCGTTGGAACACCCGGCCATGCTGGCGAGGGTCCAAGCCGGGGCCCTGGTCGTCGACCCCGACCCACGCGAAGCCACAATGTGTCCCGGCGCCGACGCGGAGCACGGAATAGGGTCGACTGAGGCGAACGGCGTTGCCGATCAGGTTGGCGAGCCCTCGTTTGAGTGCTTTGCGGTCGCCCCCGACCACAACGGCGGCGCGGATTCGCTCGACGGTGAGCCGCTGGGCGTCAATCGGTCCCTGGTGCTCGGCGACGACCTCGGCGAGCAGCCGATACAGGTCGACCTCGGTGCGCTTGGCCTCCGGTGTCTCGTTGCGGGCGAAGATGATGAGATCGTCGACGGTTCCGGCAGCGCGATCGACGGCTCGGCGCACCACGCCGGCGGATCGTCTCAGGTCGGCGACGGTTGCGTCCCGGTCGCCGCGGGCGACATCAAGCGTGGTGGCCATCACGGCCAATGGGTTACGCAGCTCGTGGGCGAGGTCTTGCACCGATGCCCAGCGCTCTTCGGTTCGCGCTTCGAGTCGGGCGAGCCGTCGATCGGCATGAGCGGATTGCTCGATCCGTTCTTCATCAAGGTGCGAACCGACGAGCCAGCCCGTGGCGAGCACGGCGAGGGACAGCCATCCAATCGTGAGCACCAACGAGACGCCTGGTCCCGCCAGCAGGTAGGAAATGACGGCGATCAGCGCCGTGGTGCCAGAGATCAGTGTGGTGAGGATCAGCATCAGCCGGGACCGAATGGATCGCATGACCGGAATCTACGACGAGCGCCCAAATAGCGGTAGGGATGACGGTCGTGCGGCTCAATCCGCTCTTGCCGCTTCGGGCGAGTGCTCCGGCCACGGCTCAGCTTGGCTGGGCCGCGGCGGGCTCAGACCACCTGGCGCAGCCGATAGCCCGCACCGACCACCGTCTCGATGAGGTCGTCGCAGCCGGCGTCGCGCAACTTGCGGCGAAGATTCGAGATCGTCACCCGCACTGTATGAGTGAACGGGTCGGCGTGCTCGTCCCAGACGTGATCGAGAAGCCGCTCCGTGCTGATCACCTCACCGGGATGCAGCATGAAATAGCGGAGCAGGGCGAACTCCTTGCTGGTGAGATCAAGCGCCGCCTCGTCATGGGCCACCTCATGGCGGGCAGCATCGAGACGGAGCCCGCTCACCTCGACGACCGCGCTCCCAGCCATCGAGTCTCTGCGGAGCAGGGCACGGAGGCGGGCAAGCAGCTCGGGCAGGGCGAACGGCTTGGCCAGGTAGTCATCGGCGCCCTCGTCGAGCCCGGCGACCCGCTCCTCGATCGAGTCGCGTGCGGTGAGCATCAGCACCCGGGTAGTCGCGTCTGGTTCCATCCGGATTGCCCGGCACACCTCGAGACCATCGATGTCCGGCAGATTCAAATCGAGCAGCACCGCGTCGTATGGAGTGTAGGAAAGGCGGTCCAAGGCGGTGGCTCCGTCCGGGGCCGCGTCGACCGCGTACCCCTCCCGGCGCAGACCGACGGTGAGGGCGTCGGCAAGATCGGCTTCATCTTCGACGATCAGCACCCGCATGAGTCCAGGCTATGTCCGAATCGAAACAA
>CAXMOP010000066.1:0-12657 GCA_964195155.1 uncultured Kiloniellales bacterium
GCCCCACCCTGGCTGTACGGGAAAACCGTCTTGTCGATCGCCTTGGCATGCGCTTCACGAGCAAGGATCAGCCCGCCGCGTGGACCGCGGAGCGACTTGTGGGTCGTCGCGGTGACGATGTCGGCATGCGGCACCGGGCTCGGGTGTGCGCCGCCGGCGACCAGCCCGGTCAGGTGAGCCATGTCGACCAGGTAGATGGCCCCGACTTCGTCGGCGATCTCGCGAAACGCCGCCCAGTCCGGGATCTGTGAGTAGGCCGAATACCCGGCGATGATCATCTTGGGCCGGTGCTCCATCGCCAGGCGTCGCACTTCGTCCATGTCGATGCGCTCGGTCTCTTGGTCGAGCCCGTAGGCGACGACGTTGAACAACGCTCCTGAGAAGTTCACCGGCGACCCATGGGTGAGGTGGCCGCCCTGGTCGAGGCGCATCCCGAGGATGGTGTCACCCGGCTCGATCACGGCGAGATAGGCGGCCATATTGGCCTGCGACCCGGAGTGGGGCTGCACGTTGGCGTGCTCGGCGTCGAACAATGCCTTGGCTCGATCGATGGCGAGCTGCTCGATCTCGTCGATGATCTCGCAACCCTCGTAATACCGGCGACCCGGATAGCCCTCCGAATACTTGTTGGCCAGCACCGAACCCGACGCCTCCATCATCGCCCGGTCGACGATGTTCTCCGAGGCGATGAGCTGGATGTGGCTTCGTTGACGGTCGGCGTCCCTGGCGATGAGCTCGGCGAGGGCAGGGTCGGCATCGGCGAGGGCAGTGTCGTCGTAGGTCAAGGGACCACCGGACCGTCGCGCAGCACCCACTCGGCGGGCTGGGTGAGGTCGAGGATCGTCGAGGCGGCATCGCCGAGCGACTCCCCCGGGATATACACGGCGATGTCCGGCCCGAACAGTTCCTTGGCGGCCTCGTCGTCGGCCACCGCCGACTGGCCGGCAACGTTGGCGCTGGTGACGGCCAGCGGGCCGGCGGCGTGGAGAAACTCGCGAGTTTCCGGATGATCGGGACAGCGCAGCCCGATGGTCCTGCGGGCGCGGTCGCCAAGCCATTCGGGCGTCGTCGCCAGCTTTGGCAGCACCAGGGTAAGGGCGCCGGGCCAGTGCCGCTCGGCAAGCTCGAGGGCGCGATCACTGAACGCGGCAAGGGTCTGGGCCTGTTCGAGGTCGGCAACGAGAATGGCAAGGGGCTTCAACCCCGGGCGCCCTTTGACTTCGAAAATGCGTTCGAGCGCATCCTCGTTGAAAGGGTCGGCGGCGATGCCATACAGCGTGTCGGTGGGAACACCGATCAGGTCGCCGCTGCGCACCGCGACGCTGGCATCGCCGATGATGTCGTCGTCCATCTGCACAAGGTAGTCAGACGGAAGCGACGACGAAGCGGTCTTTGCCGGCCAGGTCCTTCTCGACCACTCCGTCAAGCTCGGCAAACAGGGCCAGTGCTTCAGCGCCCCGGAACTCCGAAATCTCGCACAGGATCACCCCTCCCGGTACGAGCCACGCGAATGCCTCACGGGCGATCGCCGCCAGCACCTCGTCACCGGTCGGGCCGGCGATGAGCGCCATACGCGGTTCGTGGTCGCGCACGTCCACCGGAAGGTCTCCGGCCTCGTCTTCAGCCAGATACGGCGGGTTGGCAACAATCAGGTCCACCTGCCCGTGTAGGTGCTCGGGGAGCGGCTCGAACAGATCGCCGGTGAATACGGCGATCTCGAGACCAGCCTCCCTGGCGTTCTCCTCAGCGACGGCAGTAGCGTCCGCGGAGCGGTCGGTTGCGTAGACGACCGCATCGGGGAAGGTGTGTTTGAGGGCAAGGGCAAGATTGCCTGAGCCCGTGCACAGATCGACGATCACCCTCGGCTCGGCAAGCGCCTGTGTGGCGAGCTCGAAGAGCTGCTCGGTCTCGGGTCTGGGGACCAGGACTCTCCGGTCGACCGAAACCTCGATCGGCCCGAACGGGATGCGCTCTTCGAGGTATTGCAATGGTTCTCCGCTTCTTCTGCGACCGACGAGCGCGATGAAGGTCTCCCGATCGAGGTCCGATACCGGCACCGCAAACAGCAGGTCGGTGCGCGACCGACCAGTGGCTTTGCCGAGCAGACGCTCGACCTCATGCCGCGGGAGGTCGCTGATCGAGTCCAGGAGTTCTGCAGAGCTCGCCTCGGGACTCGAGACTCGCGACTCGCGACTCATTCCCCTGCCAGGGCCCTGGCGGCGTCGTCGGCGATCAGGGCATCGTGCAGTTCGACGAGATCGCCATCGAGCACTTGTGGAAGGGAGTGGATGGTCAGACCGACGCGGTGGTCGGTGACCCGGTTCTCTTTGTAATTGTAGGTGCGGATCTTCTCCGAGCGTTGACCCGACCCGACCTGGGATCGGCGCACGTCGGCGCGTTCACCGAGCTGCTCCTCGAGCTGCGCCTGATACAAGCGAGCGCGCAGGACCCGCATCGCCTTGATCTTGTTCTGCAATTGCGACTTCTCGTCCTGGATCGACACGCCGATGCCGGTAGGGATGTGTCTAATTCGCACCGCCGAGTCGGTGGTGTTCACGGACTGTCCCCCCGGCCCCTGTGAGCGAAAAGTCTCGACCTCGAGATCGTTCTCGTGGATGTCGACTTCGACGGCCTCGGCCTCTGGGAGCACGGCCACGGTGGCCATCGAGGTGTGGATCCGCCCCTGCGACTCGGTCTTGGGGACCCGCTGGACGCGGTGGGGCCCCGCCTCGTATTTGAACCGCGAGTAGGCCCCCTTCCCCGTGACCGCAAACGTTGCCTGATTGAAGCCGCCGGTATCAGAGGGTGACACGTCGATCGGCTCGATCTTCCAGCGATTGCGCTCGGCGAATCGCTCATACATGCGGTACAGGTCCCCGGCCCAGAGCGACGCCTCTTCACCACCCGCCGCGGAGCGCAGCTCGACGATCACCCCCTTGTCGTCGTTCGGGTCTTTCGGCACAAGCAGGCGCTTCAAGTCGAGTTCGAGCTTGGCAAGCTCGGTCGTCTTCGCGGCGACGACCGACTCCGCGTACTCGACCATCTCGGGATCGTCCTCACTCTTGGCCAGCTCAGCGGCCTCGGCGGCCTCCGAAGCGGCTTCCCGATACTCGTTAAAGGTGGTGACGATGGGCTTCAGCTCGGCGTGGCGCTCGGCAAGCTCGCGGTACCGATTCTGATCCGCAATGACGTCGGGAGATGCGAGCTGCACAACCGTCTCGTCGTACTCTCCGGCGATGGTCTCCAGCCGTTCAATGACCCGGTCATCCATCGTCGGTGCCGTTATCGTCGTAGGTGACTGTAAGCGCACCCGAGGCAACCGGTCCGCGCTCGTGCACCTCGGCCACCGAATCCTTGTCGAGCGCTGCCAGCAGCGAGGCGACCGCCACCTCGACCTGGAGGTCGTCCGGCTCGTTCGTCGTGATCGACTGAATCCAGATCCCGGGTTTCGTGGCCCACGCCATCCATCGGTGGCCCGCAGCTCCCTTGAGCACCTCATATGAGATGCCGGCGATCACGGGGATCAATGCGAGGCGGGCGATCACCTGCCAAACGTAATCCAGCGGCGCCAGCGCCAGGAAAACCACGAACGCCACCATCGCAACGATGACGATGAACGAGGTTCCACACCGCGGGTGACGCGGGCTGTATCGCTGGATGGCCGAGACCTCGAGCGGGTCCCCGGCCTCGTAGGCGTGGATGGTCTTGTGTTCGGCTCCGTGGTACTGGAACACGCGCTGGATCTCGGAACTGCGCCCGATCAACCAGATATAGCCGACGATCAGGCCAAGCCGGATCAGCCCATCGAGGAGCACGAATACGAGGCTCGAGTCTCCGAAGAACTGATCGAGAAAACCTGCGGCGAGCACCGGGAGGAAGATGAACAGGCCGAGGGCGAACACGACGGCGACGACCATCGTGATCGCCACCTGGAAACGACCGACACTTTCATCCTCGTCTGCCGATTTTTCCGCCGACCACGACAGCGCGCGAAATCCCAGTGTGAGCGATTCGCCGAGAACGAGGATCCCGCGCACAAACGGGGTACGGGCGGCACGAGAGCGCGTCGTCAGTGCAGGCAGCTCGTTGCGTTTGGCCTCGATCTGCCCGTCGGGACGGCGTACCGCAACGGCCCAGCCGGCAGGGGCGCGCATCATCACGCCCTCGATCACTGCTTGCCCGCCGACGGTTGCGCCCTGTGGGCGGCTCATCAGGACTCCGCGGCGTCGGCCGTGTCGTCCTCAGTCATGGCTGGCGTGCCTTCGGCTGGCATGCCTTCGGCTGGCGCTTCGCTGGCGTCCGGAGCTGGCTTCGAGCCGCCTCCTGCGTCGCCATAGCGCTTGCGGAAGCGCTCAACCCGTCCGCCGGAGTCAACCAGGCGTTGCTTGCCCGTGTAGAACGGGTGGCATTGGTTGCACATCTCGACGTGAAGCTCGGCTTCGGTCGAGCGCGTCACGAACGTGTTGCCACACGAACAGGTGACGGAGCTCTCGATGTACTCGGGATGGATTTCGGTCTTCACGATGTCTCCTGGATGGTACTGGCCCGACCCTAAATGACGGTGTTTGCGAATGACGAGTACAACGGGCTTTACCCGCTGGAGTATTCCCCAACCACCGTCATTGACCCGACTTGGCGACGCTGAGCAAGAACTCGGCGTTCGACTTGGTGGACTTGAGCCGGTCGATGAGCAACTCGAGGGCGGCGCTCGGTTCGAGTGCCATCAGCACTCGGCGCAGCTTCCACACCTCGGTCAGCTCGTCAGGATCAAACAACAATTCCTCGCGGCGTGTTCCCGACGCTTCGATGTCGATCGCCGGGTAGATGCGCTTGTCGGCGAGCTTGCGGTCGAGGCGCAGCTCCATGTTGCCGGTGCCCTTGAATTCCTCGAAGATCACCTCGTCCATCCGTGATCCGGTCTCGATCAGCGCCGTGGCCAGAATGGTAAGGCTTCCGCCCTCCTCGATGTTGCGGGCGGCGCCGAAGAACCGCTTCGGCGGGTAGAGGGCAGTCGAGTCGACACCACCCGAGAGGATCCGGCCCGAGGCCGGGGTCGCCAGGTTGTGCGCCCTGGCCAGCCTGGTGATCGAGTCGAGCAGCACAACGACGTCGTCGCCCTTCTCGACCAGGCGCTTGGCCCGCTCGATGGCGAGCTCGGACACCTGGGTGTGCTCCTCGGCGGGACGGTCGAAGGTGGAGTAGATCACTTCACCCTTGACCGAGCGTTGCATCTCGGTGACCTCCTCGGGGCGCTCGTCGACGAGCACCACCATGACGTGGACCTCAGGGTTGTTGGCAGCAAGCGAGTTGGCGACGTCCTGGAGGACGGTGGTCTTTCCCGCCTTGGAAGGTGACACGATCAGCCCGCGCTGGCCCTTGCCGATCGGTGCGATCAGGTCGATGATCCTCGCCAACATGTCGTCACCTTTGCCGTCGATCTCGAGCCGGATCCGCTGGTCCGGAAAGAGCGGCGTCAGCTTGGAGAACTTGGGTCGAGCCATGGCCTCCGCCGGGTCGCCGCCGTTGACACTGGTCGCACGAACCAACGCGGGGAACTTCTCCTGGCCGCGCGCCGGCCGGACGGGGCCGGCAATCAGATCACCTTTGCGGAGCTGGTCCTTGCGGATGACATTGACCGATGCGTAGGCGTCCTTGTCACCGGGCAGATAACCGAAAGTGCGCAGGAAGCCGTAGCCCTCGGGAAGAATGTCGAGGATGCCTTCGCGGGTCTCGAGGGTCGACTCGTCGATGGGCTCACGCTGACGGGGACGCCCACCGCGGTTGCGGCGACGGTTGCCCGCACTGTCTTCGCGGTCGTTGGTCCGCTCCGAACGCTCCTGGGTCTTGGCCGGCTCTTGCTCGACCACGGCGCTCTCGGGGATCATCGATTCTTCAAAGGAATCGGCCTCGAGAATCACGGCGATGAGCTTGGATTTTTGCAGGCCGTCGGTTTCGATTTCAACCTTGCCAGCCATCTCACGGAGATCGTCGAGGCCGAGTTCCTGGAGCCTTGCTCTGGGCGTACTCATGGTTGCTGGGTTCCCCTTTTCAGCAGCTTGGGTCGGAGACCCTGGGGTGTAGTGACGCGGGTTCGGTCCCGGTCACATGGAATGCCCGTCGAGCAACGCGCGAAGGCGTGGTCGTTGGGCGTGGATAGGGCAAGTGTAACGGCTCATCGGGCTAGTTCAAGGAAGAACGTCGTCAGTCGTCAGTCATCAGTCGTCAGCAAAGCCCGCGAACTGAAGGCTGAAAGCTAAGAACTGAAGACAGTTCAAAGCTCCAAGTGCTCCAAGATGGCATCCAAACGCGGTGCCAGCGGTTCCCGGAGAGTTGCGCTCGCCGTTGCTGTTTCCGGGTCCTTGAGCCCGTGCCCGGTCAAGGTGCACACGACCGGCCCGGGGGGCAGGCCGTCGCGGAGTTTCAGCAGCCCGGCGACCCCTGCCGCCGAGGCCGGCTCGCAGAAGACTCCCTCCTCGTCGGCGAGCATCCGGTACGCATCGAGGATCTCCTCGTCGCTCACGGCTTCGATGAGACCTCCCGATTCGTCGCGCGCCGTCGTGGCGCCTTCCCACGACGCCGGGTTGCCGATCCTGATCGCGGAGGCAACGGTCTCGGGCGACTCGACGATCTCCCCGTCGACGATCGGCGCTGCCCCTGCTGCCTGGAACCCCCACATTTGCGGTGCTGCTGCCTCGGCCGTGTAGCCCTGCCAATAAGCGGTGATGTTCCCGGCGTTTCCGACCGGGAGGACATGGACGGCCGGCGCACCGCCGAGGACGTCGATCACCTCCCATGCCGCTGTTTGCTGGCCGGCGATCCGGTACGGATTGATCGAGTTGACCAGTACGGCGTCATGGACCGCGGTCAACTCGAGGACCAGGCCGAGTGCATCGTCGAACGAGCCGTCGATCGGCACCATCCTCGCCCCGTGCATGCTCGCCTGAGCGAGCTTTCCCGCGGCAATATTCCCCGCGGGAAGAATCACGATGCACGACATCCCTGCTCGCGCCGCATAGGCCGCCGCCGAGGCCGAGGTGTTCCCGGTGGATGCGCACGCCACCGCGGTCGCGCCGTCCTGTAGAGCCTTGGACACTGCCAGGGTCATCCCCCGGTCCTTGAACGAGCCGGTCGGATTGGCACCCTCGACCTTGAGGTAGACCTCGCGGGCGACGAGGCTCGAAATCATGGGCGCCTCCACCAGCGGCGTGCCGCCCTCGGCCAGCGTCACGACCGGAGTGTCGGCATCGACCGGCAGCCGGTCACGATACGCCTCGACAACGCCCGGCCATCGGCTGTGATCCATGCCGATCACGATAGACCCGGGTGCTTGGCGGCTTCGCCCGTAGACTCAATCATGGGGAAGCTGGCGACGATAACGCTCGGAGCGATGACCGAAACCACCGGCAGCACTGCCGTCACCGACGCACTCACCCCCAAGCAGCGCTTCAACCGCGGCGCGATCGCGGTTGCCGTCGCCACCCTTCCCGCCTGGTCGCTCTCGTTCGCCGAGAGTGGTCTCGGGTTCCTTTTCACGATGATCACGACGGTTGCAGTGCTGGCGGCGCTCGCCACCGTTGATGGTGCGGCCGTCGCCACGATCCGAAGGCGGGCGGCGGCGGTGACGATGTACCTGGTGCTGGGCGCGGGGGCACTGATCTCGTTGCTGTTTCACCCCTCCGGTGCCGGCGCGATCCTGACCTTTGCAGTCGTGGCGCCGATCGGCATCGTGATCTCGGCCGCCAGACTCACCACCGATGAGCTGCGTCGTATCGTCGCCGTGCCGCTGCTCGCAACCACGGCGCTCCAGGCCGTCATCGTCGCCATCCAGTCGGGAACACGATCGGCGTTCGGCTACAACCTGCTCCACCCTGGGAGCGAGCTCCTGGTCACAAACGAGACGATCGTGCGGCCCCAGGGCCTTTTCGACCACGTGTACGAGCCGGCTGCGGTCGCCGTAGTGGCGGTGGCCGTCGGGCTGGCCCTGATGCCGGCGGCGGGGCGCATGCGGACCGCGTTCCTCGTCGGCATCGGCGCCGCAGCGACCACGGTGGCATTGACCCACTCGCGTTCGGCGCTGCTCGGGCTGATGCTGGTGGTCGCCGTCGGTGCGCTGGCTGTGGCTCGGCGGGAGCCGGGCCTTCGCGTGGGAATCATCGTCGTCGTCGCCGCCTTCGTCGTTCCTGCGCTGCTGACGGCGAACGCATGGCAGGTTCGCTTCGACGAGTCGGCGACTCCCAACCTCGACGACGCCTCGCTCGGCCGGATCACCCTCGCCCGCCAGGCGCTCGAAATGGCCGGAGATCACCCGGTCGTCGGTGTTGGGCCCAATCGCTACATGACGGTGCTCGAGAGCCAATACACCGTTGACGAGGACTACCCGTTCGTGGTCCACAACGAGTCGCTGATGGTGGCCGCTGAGCTTGGTCTGCCCGCCGCGATCGTGTTCACCGCCCTGCTGGTTTGGACGGGGGTCCAGGCGGTTCGGGGCGGATATCGACCGACCCTTCTCTATGTCGCACCACTGCCGTTCTTCGTCTTCGATGTCCTCCTCTACAACAAGCCGATCGGATTGCTGCTCTTTGCCGTGTGGTGCGGTGTGCTGGCGGGACTGCGCCTTGCCGGGGTTCCCGCTCCGACGCCCCCTCTGCGTCGTCGCTAGCGCGACTCCGCGTCTCCCCCGCTCCGCAGGGGAGACGAAGACATCACATCCGTTCAGGGACTTCTATTCCGAGAGTGTCCAGGAGCGTTCCGAGCACCCGCAAGGTGAGGTCGACGAGGGTGAGCCACGAGGACTGTCGCGCCTTGTCCTCTTCCCTCAGGATGTGGCACGCCTCGTAAAAGCGGTTGAAGTCATTGGCCAGCTCGTACGCATATTCGGTCACGACGTTTGGAGCCCGAAGCTCGATGGCCCGATCGATGATTTCGGGAAGTCGGACCAGGCGCAACATGAGACCCCGCTCTTGATCGACCGAAGCCGGGACGATCGGCCCGAGCGACAGACCCTCGTCACCGGCCCGCCGCAGGATCGACTGGATGCGCACGCCGCCGTACTGGAGATACGGGCCGGTCTTGCCCTCGAATGATGTGAAACGGTCGATATCGAACAGATAGTTCGAGGTCCGGTGGTTGGACAGGTCTCCATACTTCAACGCAGCGAGCCCGACCGCCGTCGCCACCTCGCCCAGCTCGGCCTCGGAGTATCCCTGCGCGATCTCCGCCTCAGCGAGCCGCTCACCGGCGGCATTGGTGACGATGCCCATCAGGTCGGTGAGCCGCAGCACTCCCCCCTCGCGGGTTTTGAACGGCTTGCCGTCCGGCCCGTTGACGGTGCCGAATGCGATGTGCTCCATGGCGATGCCATCCCCGGCAATCGATGACTTGCGCGCCGCGCGAAATACCTGGTCGAAGTGCAGAGCCTGGCGGGCATCCACTACGTAGAGAACGAGGTCGTAGCCCTCCTCGGCGCGTTGTTCCACCGTCGCCAGATCGGTCGTCGAGTACAGATATGAGCCATCCGACCGGGTCAGCAGCAGCGGCGGCATCTCCTTGGCGTCGCCGGGCTCGGCGACCTCGATGATCAACGCGCCTTCGGATTCGATCGCGATGCCCGCTTCGTCCTTGAGCCGTTCGATCAACGGAGCCAGCCGATCATGGACGGTGCTCTCGCCCCGCCACAGCTCGAACTCGACACCAAGCTCTTCGAAGTCTTTGCGCTGCTCGGCTACGGATACGTCGTGGAAGTGCTGCCAGAGGGCGAGATATCCGGGCCGACCATTCTGGAGGTCAAAGGTGGCCTGGCGCGCCGCTGCAGCCTCCTCGGCGTCGTCCTTGGTGCGCCCGGCGGCGGCGGGATACATCTCGGAGAGATCGTCGAGGGTCACCGGTGATTCCTCCGCATATGGCCCGGTGTAGTCGGGATCGAAGTATTGAAGATCGGGTTCCCGCAGTTGGAGTTCGGTGATGAGCTGCCCAACCGGCATCCCCCAGTCGCCGAGGTGAATGTCGCCGTCGACCTGGTGGCCGGCGAGTCGAAACAGTCGCTTCAGGCTCTCTCCGATGATGGATGCCCGGAGGTGGCCGACGTGCATCGACTTTGACATGTTGGGCCCGCCGTAGTCGACCAGCACCCGGAGAGCCGGGTCGGCCTGATTGACCCCAAGCAGTGCATCTTCGGCCATGGCCTGGGTGTACTGAGCCAGGAAGTCGTCGCGGACCGTGATGTTGATGAATCCGGGCCCGGCGACAGCCAATTCGGCAAACACCGACGAATCCGAGACGGCGGCGATGACGTCGTCGGCGATCTGTCGCGGGTTCCCTTGAGATTGCTTGGCTGCTCCGAGTGCGCCGTTGCACTGGAACTGGGCGAGCTCGGGCCGCTGCGATGGCACGACCAGCCCCCAGGAGGCATCAAGGCCGCTCGCAACGAAGGCTTCGCCGAAGCGCTCGGAGAGGTCTGACATGATCGACATCGGGGTCCTCGCGGCCGCGGGATTGCAGGGGGCCGCAGGTTACAATCCCGGCTCGGCGCCCCAGTAGCTCAGGGGATAGAGCATCGGCCTCCGGAGCCGTGAGCGCAGGTTCGATTCCTGCCTGGGGCACAGAACAAGGCTGGCTTGCCAGCCTTGTTCAGTAGGGCGTACTGCGTACTGCGTAGTGCGTTTTGGCCGATCGTGCCCGTGTTGCGTAGTGCATATGACCGAACGGATGCCGATCGCGAAAAGCAACCGTGTTCCACTACCGTATCGACCGTACCCAGTACTCAGTACGCACTACCGCGAAGCGAAGCGAGCCCATGCGATCCATTTGGAAAGGCGCGATCTCCTTCGGACTGGTCACGATCCCGGTCGGCCTCTACTCGGCGACCGAGAACAAGCGGCCAAAGTTCCGACAGCTTCGTGAATCCGATCACAGCCGAATCAAGTACAAGCGAACCGCCGAAGCCGACGGCGAAGAGGTCCCGTTCGAGAACATCGTCAAGGGATACGAGTTTGAGAAGGGCCGATACGTGGTCTTCAGCTCGGAAGAGCTCTCAGACGTCATGAAGGGCATTTCCGGGGGCACCGTCACCGTCGATTCCTTCGTCGACGAAGCCGAGATCGACCCGATCTACTACCGGACCTCCTACTACCTGGCGCCTGAAGAGACCGGAATCAAGGCGTATCACATCCTGCGCGACGCCCTCCGGGACAAGGGCGTCGTCGGCCTCGCCACCGTCGCCATCCGCGAGCGAGAATATCTCGCCACGATCAGGGCCGACGAGGACGTGCTGATCCTCGAGACGATGTTTTGGCCCGATGAGGTCCGCGAGCCGCAGTTCGAGAGTCTCGAGTCCACCGTCGAGGTGACCGACGCCGAGGTGGAGATGGCCGGGATGATCATCGACAACCTCACCGAGACCTTCGACCCTTCGGCCTGGAACGACGATTCGCGGGAGGCGGTCGAGGTGGCGGCACAGGCCAAGATCGACGGCCAAGAGATCGTGAGCCCCGAGATGCCGGAACCGACCGCCGTCGTCGATCTCATGGACGCACTGAAGGCCTCCGTAGACGCCACCAAGAGGAAAACTGCATAGATCGGTGCTGAGCAATCCTCCTTGGCGGACCGAACCTGCCGGGATGGGCACCCGGATACCTGAGGATCGACGCCACCGAAACGACGCTCTCGGGGCGCTGGACGTCAATCGACGGCGGCAATAGTGACGCCTTCACCATCACGCGGTAGGAAGCGCTTCGGCGACGAGTCGCGCCACGAGCGCGCCGTCGACGTTTTCGTCGGATTGCATGACCGCGCCAATCACTCGACCCTTCATCTTCGGATCATCGATCCCGAGATCGGCAACGACCCTGGCAACCAGGGCGCGGGTGTCATCCTCTGACAGCGACTCGGGGACGAATTGTGCGAGGTAGTCGATCTCGAAGCCGAGGATGTCGGCATGCTCCTGGCCGCGTTCGCCAAACGACTCGTACTCGACACGGGCCTTGTCGATCTTCTTCACATAGGCGGCGATCGTCGCCAGGTACAGCTCGTCGTCGGTCTCCCCGACAAAGCCGGGAGCGCTCCTCGCTATCGACACCTCCGACTCGATCTGGCGCACGACGTTCACGGTTGCCCGATCGCCGCTCTTCATTGCGGCGACCCGGTCGTTCGTAAGCTGTTCGTGAATGGTCACCGAATGCCTCCTCCGACACCGTGTCGGCGTGTCGCGATACTGCCGAACTGGTTGCGAGATTCCAGGTCTTGGAAATCGCTTGCCTAGTCACCCAGGCGCTGCATAGAATATCCCCAAGCCGGGTGAAAGCCCGGTTCTCTAACGGGGGGGCGCTGTGAAAGCGTTCACATTCACAAGCAGAGCTGATGAACCGGCAAGGGATTCCGGCGTGCTGACGATCAACGACTGGCGCACGTTCGGTGCGTGTCGCGATTCCGACCCTGAACTCTTCTTTCCCGTCGGCACTACCGGTATTGCGGCGACGCAGATTCGCCAGGCCGCCGCAATCTGCTCGGCGTGCAGCATCCAGGACGAATGTCTCTCATACGCCCTCGAGACCAACCAGGAAGCCGGCATCTGGGGCGGGTACCCCGAGGATGACCGGCGAAGGCTGCGGAAACGCTGGCTCGCCGACCGCAGGAAGCGCCGCCAGGCCTCCTAGGACGGTG
>CAXMOP010000067.1:0-6490 GCA_964195155.1 uncultured Kiloniellales bacterium
ATCGGTGCGGCAGCGGTCACGTCGAATTTCTCTTCGAATGCCTTGAGAAACTCGGAGAGCTCGAGAACGCTCATGTCCTCGAACGCCTCGAGCAGCTCCTCGGACTTCAGTTGGGTCTTGGCCATTTCTTGGTCTCCAGTCTTTCTTCGCCAGTCGTCAGTCTTCAGTCGTCAGTCTTCAGTCGTCACGTCCTCTGTGGACTCAGCCTCGGGTTCCGGATCCTCCGTCGAAGCCTGGGGGCCGTTGTTCGTTTCATCGCCCGACTCCACTGGCTGAGGACTGTCGACTGAAGACTCAGGACTCTCCTCAGGACTCTCCCCCTCCGGCTGAGGACTGTCGACTGAAGACTCAGGACTCTCCTCTTCCTTCTTCTCCAACAGCTGCTTGATCGCCGTTGCCGTGTTCCTTGGCAATGCAGCCAGGAGGCCGGCCATTTGCGACATCGGTGCGGCGAAGGCGCCGGCCATGTTGGCGAGCAACACGTCGCGTGCCGGCAAGTCCGCAAGCGCCGAGACCCGCTCCGGGCTCAGGAACTCCGAGCCCAGCACGCCACCCTTGATGATCAGGACGTCGTGGTCCTTGGCGAAGCTCTTCAGCGTCTTTGCCGCAGCGGCTGGGTCTCCGTCTGCGAAGGTCAACGAGGTGGGGCCGAGCAACAGATCGGTCAGCTCGTCGGTCATGCCCTCGGCAGCGATACGAGCGAGGGTCATCTTCACGACCTTCATCTCGGCCTCGTTTGTCTTGAGTTGGCGACGGAGGTCCTGCTGATCCTTGACCGAGAGGCCGGCGTACTCGGTGAGGAACACCGCCTGCGCGTCGTCGAGGCGCTCCTTGATGTCGGCGACGGCCTGGACCTTTTCGGGTCTTGGCATTCGTCGTCCTCCTCCTATAGAAAACGGGCTCCCGTCCCAAGACGCGGAGCCCTCGAGGAGGACGACCTACGCCGGCGCCGCCGAAGCGGTCTTATGCACGAAGCACCTGCGGTCTGGGGCCAGAGATGTGGTTGTGTGGTGGGAGAGGGTAAGAGGAACAGCGCCGTAATCGCAATCCTTCGTCTCCCCCGCGAAGCGGGGGAGACGCGTTGCGTCGACAGACGCGACGCAGAGGGGGCTGCCATCGGACGGCCCCCTCCGCTCGCAGCCTCCGGCTACTTGCGCCTCCCCCGCAGCGCTGCCGCTTGCGGGGGAGGCAAAGGATCCTGAACGCGCAGGCGCCCGGCAAAAGCCGGGCGCCTGTCACAGCGGAGAACCTGGTGGCCCGCTTGGGGGCCCCACTTCCGAGGATTCGGGCAGACGGCGGGCCAGGATGCCATCTACTCGTCTCCACCTCGGGTTTTGATGGCCAGGGTAGGGGCTGGCCTTCGGGTGGTCCGGGGTGGCTGGGTTTCCCGCCTGAGACGGTGGTGGATCGTCCCGTAAGCTCGGTCCGCCAGGGTCCCCCGCTATGTGGGATGGAGTATGGCAGGAAGCCCAAGGCAGTGGCAACAGGTTTATTGCCTATCGGCAAGTATTGCGTAGCTCGTACTGGATAACTCGCATTACGCAGTACCCACTACGCAATACGGATTACCGGCTCTCTTTGACGAAATCCTCGAGCTCGGCAAGGTCGATCTTGACACCCGGTCCCATCGTGGAAGAAATCGTCGCCGTATTCACAAAGCGGCCCTTGGTCGACGCCGGGCGGGCCCGATAGATCTCGCCGGAGATCGCGGCGATGTTTTCGAGCAGCTGCTCCGCGGCAAAAGACACGCGACCAACCGGCACATGGACATTGCCATACCGGTCGTTCCGATACTCCACCCTTCCGGCCTTGAAGCCTTCAACGGTCTTGCCGATGTCCTGAGTGACAGTGCCGCTTTTCGGGTTTGGCATCAAGCCCCGAGGCCCGAGGACCGGTCCGAGCTTGCCCACCACCGACATCATGTCCGGTGAGGCGATCGTCACGTCGAAGTCGAGCGCCTGGTTGCCGGACTGGATCGCCTCTGCCAGCTCTGCGCCGCCAATGACGTCGGCGCCGGCCTCTTCAGCCTCGCGAGCCTGGTCACTCTCGGCAAAGACCAGCACGCGTACGTCCTTCCCGGTGCCGTTTGGCAGGCTGACGGTGCCGCGGACGATCTCGTCGGCCTGCTTGGGGTCGATCCCGAGCCGGAACGACATGTCGACGCTCTCGTCGAACTTGGCGAAGGTCAGTTCCTTGACGAGGCCGACCGCATCGCTCGGGGCGTAGGCCTTGGCCCGGTCGAAGGTCTCGTCGACGGCCTTGCGGTTGTTGGTCTTGGCAGTCATTGGTTCTCCTTGTGGTCCGGACGGGGCGGACCCCTCCCACCTCTTGCGTACTGCGTATGGCGTACTGCGTATTGCGATCTGCGAGTTGCTCTACGCATTACGCATTACGGTTGTTTCTCGCTGCTACCCGTCAACCGTGATCCCCATCGAGCGTGCCGTTCCCTCCACGATCTTCATCGCGGCGTCCACGTCGTTGGCATTCAAGTCCGGCATCTTGATCTCTGCGATCTCGCGTACCTGTCTCTTGGTGACGCTTCCCACCTTCTCTTTGTGCGGCTCCGCGGAGCCTTTCTCTAGCCGTGCGGCCTGTCGGAGCAGGACTGCGGCGGGTGGCGTCTTGGTAATAAACGTGAAGCTTCGATCTTCGTAGATCGAGATCTCCACGGGGATAATCGTCCCTGCCTGTCCTCCGGTCTCCGCGTTATACGCCTGGACAAAGTCCATGATGTTCACGCCGTGCTGGCCGAGGGCAGGACCAACCGGCGGAGCCGGGCTCGCTTGGCCAGCGGGGATCTGCAATTTGAGCATGGTCATCAGCTTCTTACGACCCATGAGGAACCTCTTCTGGGGAATCTACGGAATTAGTACTTGACGATTTGGTCGAAGTTCAGCTCGACGGGGGTCTCCCGTCCGAAGATGTCCACCAGCACGCGGACCTTGGACTGGTCCACGTTGATGTCTTCGATCACACCGTTGAAATCGGCGAAGGGACCCTCGACGACCCTGACGGTCTCCCCGACCTCCCAGGCCGGCTTGAAGGTCGGCTTCTCCTTCTTGGCACCGTCTTCCTTCTCCACCCCGAGGATGCGCTCGACCTCAATGCGTGACAGGGGGGACGGTTGGGTCGAGGAGCCGACGAACCCGGTCACGCTCGGGGTGTTCCGCACGGCGTACCAGGTGTCGTCCTCGAGATACATGCGAACGAGCACGTATCCGGGGAACTTCTTGCGCTGGACCGTGACCTTCTTGCCGGCCTTGTACTCGACGACGTCTTCCATCGCGATGACCACGTCGAAGACCTTGTCCTCGAGGTGCATAGACCGGATCCTGGTTTCCAGGTTGGCCTTGACCTTGTTCTCGTAGCCGGAATAGGAGTGGATGACGAACCAGCTGCCCGGGAGGTCGTAGGGGCTGAGCGGCGGCTCCTCAACCGGTTCCGCTACCTCGACGGGCTCGTCGTCTGTGGCTACCGCTTCGACCTCGGCGACGTCCTTTGCGATCTCGGTGTCCCCTTCGGTCTGATCGTCAACGGCCGTGCTCGCTGCGTCCTCGGGCGAGCCCTCGACCGTGCTCGCTGCGTCCTCGGGCAAGCCCTCGGAAGTGGCGGCGGCTTCGTCGATCGTGTCGACGGTTGCTCCCTGCTGCGCTTCGTCCAGGTCAGCCATCAGCCGACGTTCGTCAGGAACCAGAGGACGCCACGTGTGAACACCCAATCGAGTGCGAACACGTACAGCGTCAGGGCAGCGCTCAGGCCGAACACGACGATGGTGTAGGTCTGGAGCTCCTCGCGCGACGGCCAGGTGACTTTCTTGAGCTCGGCACGGACCTCGCGGAAGAACTGGCGGACGCCGGTGCGCTCTTTCTTCTTGCCCGGCTGCTGCTGCTTCTTGGCGCGCGCCTCTTCCTTGGCTTGAAGCCGACGCATCTGGCGGTTCATCCTGTCCTCCTGGTGGGCAGGGGTGGCGGGACTCGAACCCACAACATCCGGTTTTGGAGACCGGCGCTCTGCCAATTGGAGCTACACCCCTCCGGCCGGTTCGGCCCGACGACGGAGTATATGGAGCGGCGCTCGCAACGCACAACGTACCAGCATTGCCCGTCCGGTTTCGACACTGCCTGGTTTTAGTTTCGGCAGTGCCCTTTCCTGGTTGATCTTTCCTCCATCGTACGGCATCGCCGGGGAGGCGGAGCCGATTCAGATCGGGGCGTTGAGGCGGCGCAACACGACGGCAACGGTGCCCGCAGTGGCGACCACGGCTGCTCCGGTGGCTGCGGCGGCGATCGTCGCCCTCGACGGCACGAGGCGACGGCGGCGACGCGATGCAAATGCGGCAACGGGATCCGCGAGCCTCCGCATCACCGAGGCAACAAAGCCTTCCGGCGCGGGATAGATCGTCTCCTCGAGGGCTCCAAGGCGGCGGTGCAGTGACTTGTAGCGGGCGGCCTCGGCCTGACAACGCAGGCAGGTGGTGACATGACCGGCCAGGCGCGGCCCGAGGTCCTCGACAGCGTCGACGCCGGGGAGGCGAATGGCAATGAAGCGGCAGGTCGGGTTCACGATGCTTCCTCCCGGTAATCCCAGAGGGCGATCCGCAGCGACTTGCGCCCGCGGTGGAGCCGGACCTTGGCTGCGGTCACGGTGATCCCGAGCTCGTCTGCGATCTCGGCGTGGCTCCAGCCGTAGACGTCCTTCATCACGACGACCGCTCTCAGCGGATCGGCCAGATCGGTGAGCGCCGCCTCGAGCGACGCCTGCGCCGCTGCGCTGACCCCGGCGCGCTCCGGGGTGAGCCCGTCGGCCTCCGGCTCGTAATACATAGCGTCGAGCGCCTCGGTTCTCGTGCGCTTCCTGCGTTCGCGGTGGGTGAGGGCAGTATTGACCGCAATGCGGTGCATCCAGGTGGAGAACTTGGCGTCGCCGCGAAACTGTCCCATCGCCCGCCAGGCGCGAACAAAGGCCTCTTGTGCCACATCGTTCGCCAGATCTCGATCCGTAACCATGCGCAACGCCACCGTGTACACCTCTTGCTGATGGATCCTGACCAGCTCGCCGAAGGCGGCGTCGTCACCGCCCATGGCGAGCCTCACCAGGTCGTGCTCTCCAATGGATCCGACCTCGCGCCCGCTCACAGCGTTACCCCGCGAATGGTGGCGTCTGCGGTAACGATCGTGGCCTCACCGGCGTCGAGTTGGAGGGCTAGCGAGACCCCCTCGCCGGTGACGCCGGCGACGGTGGCCGTCGACTCCGCTGCCATTGCGGGACGGAGGGCGTTCTTGAACCGCGCCTTGATTCTCGCAACGGGTGCATCGCCCTCGGCGAATGAGCTGGCGTGCTGAGTGAGCCAGGCATTGAGCAACAACCCGTGGACCACGACACCGTCGAGACCGGCGGCTCGGGCCGCATCGTGGTCCCAGTGGAGCGGGTTGAAGTCGGCGCTCGCCGCCGAGTAGCGCACCAGATCGGCCCGGCTCGCTGACCGGGCAATGACATCGACCGAGCCTTCCGGAGGAAGCGGGCGCTTCCCGGGCTCGTCGTTCTCGGCTCGATCGTCGATCGGCGGCTCGCCGCGGTCGCGGCCCGGCGCTGCCGCCGCCTGAGCGGACATCAGGAAGGTCGAGCGAGACTCGAGCACGGTGCCGTCTCCAACGGTTGCGTTGGCGGTGAAGGTGGCGAAGTAGGCGCCGGAGCGTTCCCGGACCCGGTCGACCGTGCCGATGATGACCGCCTCGTCGCCTTCATACAGCGGCGTTGGGTAGGCAAAGGTCTGATCGATGTGGATCAGCGTCTTGATGTGCTCGGCGATCTGGGGGTGCCACAGGAAGTCGGCAGCCACGCGAAACAACAGCACCGCGGCGTAGCCGGGCGGAGCCACGCCAACCCAGCGCTCCGGGACGTCACCTGTCGCCGCGACGAACGCGGCGACGCGTTCTCGGTCGACGGCGTGAGAGACGGGTCCGATGACCATCCCCTCCATGTCCAGCGGAGTCATGGGTCAGAAGACTAGATGGGTCGTCCGTCGACTGAGGGGTAGTCGGTATCAGGTATTAGGTACTAGCTACCTGAAACCGAATACCCAATACCGGAAACACGCTTCAGCGGTTTTCTTTGTGCAGCGTGTGCTCTCGGCACCACCGGCAGTACTTCTTCAACTCCAGGCGGTCCCTGGTGTTGGCCTTGCTCTTGGTGGTGACGTAGTTGCGCCGCTTGCAGACCTCGCAGGCGAGCGTGATCGGGGGTCGTTTAGCGGAGGCCATTTGCTCGTTCGTTCCTCACTCGCAGTCCAGAGTCTTGAGTCCAAAGGGTATCGGTGTGATCTGGCTCTTGACCCTCGACTATTGACTCTCGACTCATTTCAATATTTTGGTGACTCGGCCGGCACCGACGGTTCTTCCACCCTCACGGATAGCGAACCGCAAACCCTCATCCATCGCAATCGGCTTACCCAACGTCACCGTCATCTCCGTGTTATCACCAGGCATCACCA
>CAXMOP010000068.1:0-43276 GCA_964195155.1 uncultured Kiloniellales bacterium
AAAGAGACGGTTCGCCAAAGCCGAAGTCCCCGCCATGGTGAACGGTCGCGCGGGGTTGCGACGCCTGCCTCGGAGGGGCTGCTTCCTTGCCTCCCCCTCAGGGGGAGGTGCCGAGCGCCAGCGAGGCGGAGGGGGTCAAGGCGCATTCGCGACCACGGCTTGACCCCCCTCCCAGCCTGCGGCGGGACTCCCCCCTGAGGGGGGAGCAAAGAGAAGGCTGCGACGGTGAGAACCCGATCGTCGCACTGTCGCGAAATGCGACAGCCATGGGGGAGGCAGCGTTCTCCATTCCGCGGGCCCGTAGCGGTCATAGAGAAACCCCGAGGGAGTTTGGCTTGCGCCTCACCCTCTCGGGGCTCTCAGTGAAGTGTTTTACCACTTCGGTGTCGTCGGTCCCGGCCGAAGCCGTTTCCTCGGACCATCCTCCCGGAACCTGGGCTGTCCCGTTCAGATGTGGAGGCCGCCTCCGAGGAGCCGACCCTCCCGTCCAGTGCCCGACCGGAGTCGGTAGCCCTGAACCCCCTTCCAACCCGCTTCCCGGCGGCGAACCGCCGATACCGGTGGCCCGAAGGCCTGTCTTCCGGGCGCTCGTTCGGCCGAAGCCTTCCGAGCAATCGCGAAGGTACGCAACCAAGGGGGGCATCGTCAACCTGAAGCCGTGATCGCTTTTCGCGTATTACGAAAGATTTTGCCGAACCGAGGGCGAGGAGGGATGTGATGCGTGTTACGGGACTCGTGTTCGGCTCGCAGCTCGCGACTCGCGACTTCAATAGTTACATTCGTGTGGTTCGTGTCACACCCCTGCCGTATAGTCAAACCATGACCGCCGATACCACAACAGATCGAACGGACGAGTACCGCCTGACATCGCTGTCCCCCAGCCGGGCCAGCGACTTCAAGCGCTGCCCTCAGCTGTTCAAGTTCACCTCGATCGACCGGATCGAGACGCCCCCGAACGTCTATCAGGCGCGGGGCACCACCGCCCACCTGGCGCTGGAGCGACTCTTCGATCTCCCGGCGAATGAGCGGACCGCAGAGCAGTTGTATGACCTCTTCCGCGAGGCATGGCAAGAGCTGAAGCCGGTCGAGTACCCGGAGTTGTTCCCCGAGGAATCCGACGAGCGACAGTGGGGCATCGAAAGCCTCGAGATCCTCTCCAACTACCTCAAGGTGGAAGACCCCACCGCCTTCGAGCCGCTTGCCAGAGAGCTCGACATGACCCAGGAGGTTGGGTCAATGACGATCCGCGGCATCCTGGACCGGATGGAGGAGACACCCGAGGGCCTGGTGATCACCGACTACAAGACCGGAAAGGCGCCGCCACAGCGCTACGCCCTTCCCGCGTTCTTTGCCCTGAAGATCTACGCCCTGCTCACCCGTATTCGGGAAGGGCGAACCCCCGACTTCCTCAGGCTGATCTACCTGAACGGTCCCACCGTCTACGAAATCCCGGTCAACGACCAGCAGCTCGACGCGGTAGGGCGCCAGCTGACCGCGCTATGGACGGCAATCGAGCGGGCGATCGACAACGACCGGTTCCCGACGCGTACCGGCCCGCTGTGCGATTACTGCGCCTATCGGGACATCTGTCCGGCATTTGCAGCGGAGGCTTGACCTGGCAACGACGGTGTGGACCATCGGCCATGGGGCAGGATCGTTCACCGACCTCGAGCAGCGAATCGCGCGGTTCGGGATCTCGGTGCTTGTGGACGTTCGATCGGAGCCTTACTCGCGGCACGCCCCGGACTTCACCAAGCGCCGACTCGAGCTGCTCTGTGAAGAGGCCGGCATCGGATACCGTTGGCTCGGAGCCACGCTGGGCGGCAAGTCGGACAGCGGTCCCGTGGGGCCGGAACGCCCGGGTTTCCAAGATTCGATCAGCGACCTGAGCGAGCTCGCCGACACCGCTCCAACGGTGATTCTCTGTGCCGAGCTCGAGCCAGGCGCATGTCATCGCTCTACGGTGGTTGGCGCGGCACTGCACGATCGCGGTGTGGAGGTCATCCACATCGTCGGCGACGGATCGAGCCGCCCCCACGAGCCCACCCTGCCGTTCTCATGACCGCCGATGAAATCCGCATCTCGCCAGACGAGTGGCCGGATCACATCGCGAGAACGGATGGGCCGCAGCTCATCGTCGGCGGCCCCGGTACCGGCAAAACCGAGTTTCTGGTTCGTCGAGCCAAGACGCTCATTGAAGCCGGGGACGGCGCGAAGCTGCTGATCGTCACGTTCTCCCGTCGTGGCGCATCCGATCTCGATACCCGCATCAGCGACGCCGTCGGTCGTTCGATGCCGGCGGTCGACGTGACCACGTATCACGCTTTCGCCCGACGGTTGCTGGAGACTCATGCGCCGGCACTCGGCTGGGACCGCCCCCCGGAGGTGCTGCCCGGCCCCGATCAAAAGCGGCTCATTGGAGCGTTGCTGGCCGAGGAGGACCCGTCTCACTGGGCGCTCCCCTATCGCGAGCTATTGGGAACCAGGACCTTCGCCGACGAGGTGACCGATTTCGTCTTGCGATGCCGTGAGCAGCTGATCGATTCGGAGGGCTTGGCCAAACTCGACCGCGATGACTGGCGCGGCCTGCCGAAGTTCCTCGAACGCTACGACCGCGAACTGCACGACCGCCGCGTGCTCGACTACGGCACGCTCCTATCCGAAGCGGTCGCCATCCTCGAGGCCGACATCCTCGATCGGCTCGACGCCCAGTACGGCTACCTGCTCGTCGATGAATATCAGGACACCACGCACGCTCAGGCGACGCTGCTCGAGCGACTGACCAACCGCCACCGCAACATCACCGCAGTCGGCGATCCGTATCAATCGATCTACAGCTTCCGCGGGGCCGAACTCGAGAACGTCGCCTCGTTTCGGGCACAGTTCACCGATGCCGCGGGGAATCCGGCAACTCGCATCGTTCTCAGCACATCACACCGCGTACCACGCGAAATTCTCGACGCCGCGGTCCGGGTTACTGCCCACGAGCTCCCCGGTGCGGCAGGAAAGGTGGTTGCCTCCCCCGGCGAAGGCTCGGTCGAAACCTATCGCTTCGAGCAGCAGGTACAAGAAGCAGAGTGGATCGGCTCCGAGATCGAACGGCTCCACCTGGAACAGCGGATTCCCTACGAGAGGATCGCGGTGTTCACCCGCTCCAAACGACGTTTCCTCGGGCCCCTCTCTCGGGCTCTCGAGCGGCGCGGTATCCCGCACGACCGCCCCGACGCACGGCTCATCGATCAGCCTGCCGTGCGCTTCACGCTCGATGTCGTGATCGCGGCCACCGACCAATCCGCCGAGCAAGAGCTCGCAGTGCGTCGAGTCCTGCTCGGCCCGCTGTTCCGCATGCCTCTCGCTCGTCTGCGAGAGATCGAGCGGGACCGGCTGCGACGGTCCTGGTCATGGTCCGAGGCGATCTGGGAGCTGGTCCCGGGCGGCGCACCGCTCGCCGGATTCCTCCGGGACGCATCGTGGGCTACCGATGTGCCGGCGTCGGTGGGGCTGTGGAATCTGTGGTCGACACTTCCCCAGATCCACGAGATGGTGGCCGACCCTCAGGCTGAGGCGCATCGCGCGGCATGGTCGTCGCTCTCGCAGGTACTGGGACGCTGGAACGATCGGGAACCGGATGGAACGTTGGAGGACTATCGCCGGTTCTCCGAAGCGGATGAGTTCGAGGCCAGCCCGCTGCTTGCGTACCAGGCCTCCGATCAAGACCGGGTCACCCTCACCACCTTGCATCAGTCGAAGGGGCTCGAGTTCGATGTCGTGTTCATCGCCGACGCCGTAGAAGGGGTCTTTCCGGATCTCCGCTCTCGCGATTCTCTGCTGAACACGAGGCATCTCCAACCGTCGCTGCCGACCGACACCCCCGGATACCTCAGGTTCCGTCTCGACGAGGAACGGCGCCTCGCCTATACCGCAATGACCAGAGCCACACGGCGCGTGGTGTGGACCGCCACCGATTCCGGCTATGACGAGGGCTCCGGCATCCCCAGTCGCTTCCTCGCCCTCGCCGCGGGCACCGGTTCGATCGAGGAGGCGGCGCAGCGTCCTCCGATGCGGACGAAAGCGATTACCCCGCGTGAGGCGGAGAGTGCCATGCGTCGCAGCCTCGTCGACCCGGCCGCCGCGCCTTCCGAACGACTTGCTGCCGCGTTGGTGCTCGCCGGTGGTGCTGCCCACGGCCTCCGCGACCCGGTGGAATTCGCCGGATACCTCCCACCGGGCCCAAGCAACGGGATCGTTGGAGACGAGTTCCACCTGTCTCCGAGCCAGGCCGACGCCTACGAGAAGTGCCCGCGCCGATACGTGTTTGGGCGGCGGCTGGGCATTGGCGACAGCGACAGCCTGTATGCCGCGTTTGGAACGATCATCCACGATGTGCTCGAGGCCGTGGAGTCAAAGGCCACCGAACGCGGCGACCGCCATGCCGGCCTCGGTGAGGCACTCGACGAGCTCGACCGGCAACTCAGCCCGGGGCAATTCGGGGGAGGTCCTTTCGACGCGGCCTGGCGAGAACGAGGGAGGGCGGCCCTCACCGAGCTCTATGAGAACTGGCCGTCGGGTGGCGACCCGGTTGCCCATGAGCACGACCTGGAGCTGGAGCACGGCGGCGCACCGTGGGTGGGTCGCGCCGATCGGATCGAGGCCCGCGACGGCGGACTCGTGGTGATCGACTACAAGACCTCGAAGAGCCCGATGACGAAGGCTGAAGCACAGTCGTCGCTCCAGCTCGGCTTCTACGTGCTGGCCGCCCGCCACGACGCCGGGCTCGGCGCCATCGGCCTCGTCGACCAGGCGGAATTGTGGTACCCCCTCGCACGATCGGGAATCGCGGTGCTGCCTTTCGACCCCGCCGAGCTCGATGGGGTGGGGGAGCGAATGAGCGCCGTCGCCGAGGGCATCGGCGTCGAAGACTGGGAGCCCCGCCCGAACGACGATTGCCCCCGCTGCCCGGTCCGTTTCGTGTGCCAGGCGCGGCCCGAAGGCAAGGAGGCGTTCTCCGGATGAAGATCGTTCCCACCTCCGAACAGCAGGCCATCATCGATCACCCGCTCGCCCCGCTTCGGGTGGCTGCGGGAGCCGGGACGGGAAAGACCACAACGATCGTCATGCGCCTGGGCGCGCTGATCGAGGCCGGGATCGAGCCGGAGGAAGCCCTTGGCCTCACGTTCACGAACAAGGCCGCCGAAGAGCTCGCCGACCGCCTTCGCCAGCGCCTTCCCGATCTCGCCGGAAGCGGGCGCGAGATCGCGGTAACGACGTACCACGGATTTGCCTACGGGCTTCTCGAGGAGTTCGGGGCCATCGTCGGCATGGAACGGGGCACCGGCGTCATCGGACCCGGGTTCCAGCGTCAGCTCATCGATGAAGCACTCGCCGAGGGGAGTTATCGGGCGCTCGACCTCACCTGGCCGTCGGGGCTGGTGAACTATGCGGCCGCACTGACCCGGCAGCTCGGCGACAACCTGCTCACCACTGCGGATCTCCTCGACGCGGCGCCGGACCTGCCGGATCCGGTGTGGGCAAAACGGCTGGAGCTGGTGTCGATCGCCGACGCGTACCAGACGGCCAAGAGCCGATTCGGTGTCGTCGATTACGCCGATCTCATCTTCCTGGCGCACCGTCTGGTTACCCAGCACCCCGAGCTGGCGGAGCGTATCCGCGGCCGATACCGCGCTGTGCTCCTCGACGAATACCAGGACACCGATCCCGCCCAGCGTCGGCTGATGCTCGCAATCTTTGGCAACGGATTCCCGATCACGGCGGTGGGCGACAGCGACCAGACGATCTATGAGTGGCGCGGTGCCTCGCTGCAGAATTTCGCGGGTTTCCCGGCACACTTTCCCGACGAGCATGGCGAGCCCGCCGCCACACTGCCGCTGACCCGCAACCGGAGATCCGATCGGGTGATCCTCGACCTGGCGAATCGGATCCGAGAGGAGATCCACGGTGCAGATTCCTTCGCGCCGTTGGTGCCGATCGACACCGCAGCGTCCGGAACCGTCGAAGTGGCCTGGCTGCGAACCGAGGCCGACGAGGCGGCCTGGATCGCCGATCGCGTCGTCGCGGCAAACACCGCCGAACCCGGCCATGGCATTCCCTGGAGTGAGATGGCCATCCTTTTTCGGAAGAACCGTCACATCGGGCCGGTTCGTGACGCGCTGCTCGACGCCGGGGTCCCGATCCAGGTCGTGTCTCTGGGGGGGCTGCTCGACGTGCCGGAGGTTGCGGAGCTCCATGCCTGGCTGCGGATCCTGTATGACCCGGACGATTCGGCAGCGCTGGCTCGCATCTTGCTCGGGAGCAAGTTCCGGCTCGGCCTCGGCGATCTGGCGCCGCTGTCGCTGTGGGTACGGGCCCATCGCGACGTCGAGCGACGCGACGACGAGCCTCGGCTTGCGATTCTCGAGGCAATCGAGCAGCTCGAAGCGGTCGATGGGCTCAGCCGGGAAGCGGTGGTGCGCCTGGAGCGCTTCCGGGCCCTGTACCGGGTTCTGCTGATCGCAGCGCAGGGCGAGTCGCTCGTCGAGTTGTCACGGCACATCCTGGGCGAGCTCGAGGCGTGGACCGAGATCGACGCCATGGAGGACCACGCCGCGTTGAGCGCCCGCCTCAACCTGTACCGTTTCCTCGACCTGACCGAGTCATGGAGCCCGCTCGAAGGGCGCCCCTCGCTCGGAGCCTTCCTCGGATATCTCGCGCTGCTCACCGACGAACGCGTCGTCGACGAACTCGACACTGCCACCGTTTCCTCAGAAGAGGCGGTATCGCTGCTCACGGTGCACCGAGCGAAGGGGCTCGAATGGGACATGGTCATCCTGCCGGCCGTCACCAAAGGGACCTTCCCCGCATACTCCCAGGGTTTCGACAACCCGATCGAAAAGGCGGAGCTCGTCCCGTACCGACTGCGGATCGACGCCGATGCGATCGCTGACCTGAGCCAGGCCGCGACCGACAAGGAACGCAAGGCGCTCCTCTCAGAGCGTCACCGGGCCAGTGAGTGGCGAACCGCGTATGTCGCGGTGACCAGAGCCCGTCACCGGCTGATCGTCACCGGATCGTTCTGGGCCGAGGGCAAGACCGCGCGGAAAGTCTCCGATCTGTGGGAGTTGACGAAAGCATTCGCCAACGCCGAGCAGGTCGTGGAGGCGGCGGGTGACCGGCCGGTACCGCCGGCGGATCGCGGCGGAGCCGGCAGCCCAGACCCGCTTTTCGGGGACGGCGGCTGGGAGGCGGCGCTCCGGGCCGCTGCCGAACCGGGCTGGCTCGAAGGGTATGCGGAGCATGCGGACGCTGCCGGTGAGGCCGCCACTGCGCTCCAACTCGAACTCGATGCAATGCCGGAGCCGGTCGAGCAGGCAGGCGACGAGCCGGCAGTCACCTCGGTAACCGGGTTGGTCACCATGGCACGGTGCCCGCTGCGATACCGCTGGGCCACCGTCGACCGGCTGCCGCTGCGCCCGTCGGCGGCGAGGAGGCGCGGTGTCGACTTCCACCGCAAGGTCGAAATGCACAATCTGGGCAAAGTGCCGCTGACCGATATCGATGGCGAGGTTTATGACATCGTCGGAGAGGGCTCGGCGACACCATCGTCGCGCAAACCGTTCGACGTGTTCCTCGAATCGCGCTTTGGTGAGGAACGGCCGAGGTTCACCGAGACGCCGATCCAGCTCCGCATCGGCGAAACTCGGATCAGGGGCAGGATCGACGCGGTCTACGAGGCCGATCCCGGCACCTGGGAGATCGTCGACTACAAGTCGGGGCGTCCCGCGAACGACGAAGACCTGGACGTGCAACTTCAGGCATACGCCCTCGCTGCGGTCGACGGAGCCATTGCCCGGGATGTCCCGGAGCATCTCACCGTCACGTTCGCCTTCTTCGGTGGCGATGAGTACGCCGAACGATCGTTCGAGGCCGACGACGAATGGCTGGCATCGGCGAGAAGCCGGGTGGAGACCCTCGTTGAGAAGATCGAGGATGAGGATTTCGCGCCAACGCCCTCAGAGCAATGCCACCGCTGCGATTTCCTGGCCTTCTGCGAAGCCGGCCAGGCATTCGTCAAAGCCTCTCCCTCCCCCTGATACGCAGTACGAGCTACGCAATACTGACCGATCGCGACCACGCCTTGACCCCCCTCCCCTCCCTACGGTCGGGACTCCCCCCTGAGGGGGGAGCAAAGAAAAGGGCTCGTGACCACCGGTTCCACCACCCTCTCCTCTTGCGACTTCCTTGCCTCCCCCTCAGGTGTTGGGTTGCGCGAGAGGAGCGAGGCGACTTCCTTGCCTCCCCCTCAGGGGGAGGTGCCGAGCGCAGCGAGGCGGAGGGGGTCAAACCGCTGTCGCGACCCACGCCTTGACCCCCCTCCCCGCCTTGCGGCGGGACTCCCCTCTGAGGGGGGAGCAAAGAGAGGAGGAGAAACCCGGAGGGGTCAACGTTCAGATCACTTTGCCGTCGTTGGTGTCGATGATGATGGTCACCGGCCCGTCGTTGATGAGCGACACCTCCATCATCGCCCCGAACCGGCCCTGCTCCACCGCCAACCCATGGGTTTTGATGGCGTCGGCCAGCCTCGCGATCAGGATCTCGGCTTCCTCAGCCGGTGCGGCTGCGGAGAACGAAGGGCGACGGCCCTTGCGCACCTCGCCGAGCAGGGTGAACTGACTGACGAGCAACACCGCGCCGGCCGCGTCGACCACGCTTCGGTTCATCTTCTGATCCTCGTCTGGGAAGATCCGAAGCCCGACGATCTTGTCGGCGAGGGCGTCGGCGTCGCTCACGGTGTCGTTGTCGGCGACGCCGGCCAGCACGACGAGACCGAGTTCGATCGCGCCGGTCGTCTCTCCGTCGACCTCGACGCTCGCCTTCCTCACCCGCTGAATCACCGCTCGCATGCGCGGCGAGCGTACCGCCGGGATGGTGACGACGTCTCGGTAGGCTCGCCGGATGCCGGCTGACCCACAGGTGATCGCGGCGATTGAATCTGCCGGGGTGCGTCACGAGATCATGGACATCGATCCCGCACTTGCCGACACCGCCGAGTTCTGCGCGGCCTACGGCATCCCGTTGGAGCGTTCGGCGAATGCCATCCTGGTGGCGTCGCGCAAGCCCGAAGGCCACAACGCGGTGTGCCTGGTCCTGGCCACGACCCGGCTCGACGTCAACGGCGTTGTTCGCAAGAAGCTCGGAGTGCGCAAGGTGAGCTTCGCCCCCGCCGGGGTGACCCTCGATCTCACCCGCCAGGAGATCGGCGGCGTTACCGTCTTCGGCCTGCCGGAAGGGCTTCCGGTCTGGGTGGATTCCCGCGTGTTGGAACCGAATTGGGTGATCATCGGCGCCGGCTCGAGATCGGCCAAGATCAAACTCGACCCGTCGCAGCTCGTCGGCCTCACCGGCTTCGAGATCGTCGAGGATCTGGCAAAGGTGCCAGCAGGCGCATAGCTTCAGCCCGGCCGGCCGGTTCCCGATCCCCTACCGGTGACCGCCCCGCTTCCTACACTCAGATCCGTGTTTCGCGAGATCCCCGCCTCCATCGTCCGTGGCTTCCTGATGGGCGCCGCCGACATCGTCCCCGGGGTGTCCGGCGGCACGATCGCCCTCGTCCTTGGCATCTACGAGCGGGTCGTGGCGTCGATCCGCGCCGGCAGCTCGGCAATCGGCGCGATGGTTCGCCTCGACTCCGCCAAGACCAAGGAGTGGCTGAAGAAGGTGGACTGGAGCTTCATCCTGCCCCTCGGCGCGGGGATCCTGGTGGCCATCGTGATGCTGGCTTCGGCGCTCGAACGGCTGCTACACGACTATCCGGAAGTGATGGCGGCGATGTTCCTCGGCCTCGTCGCCGGCTCCGCGGTCATCGCCTGGAGGTTGCTCACGGTGCGCGATACACGGCGAGTGCTGATCATGATCGGCGTCGGCATCGCAGTCTTCGCCTTCATCGGGCTGACCGAGGGCACCTCGGCAGAGACCGCGTCCCAGCTTGCGGAACCCGCGCTGTGGGCGTTCTTCGCCTCGGGGGCAATCGCCATTTGCGCCATGATCCTTCCCGGGATCAGCGGGTCGTTCATCCTGGTCATGCTCGGCATGTACGGAGCGGTACTTGGGGCGGTCACCAGCCGGGACCTCCCCAGCCTCGGCGTGTTCATGCTCGGCGCGATCATCGGGCTGGCGCTGTTCTCCCAGGTATTGCACCGGGCACTGCGCGATCACTACAACACGGTGATGGCGGTGCTGATCGGTCTCATGATCGGGTCGCTGCGGGTGCTGTGGCCGTGGCCACTCGGCGTGGACAGCACCGCGTTGGGCGCTCCGGACAAGGATCTGCCGGCGGCACTGGTCGCCGCCGTCCTGGCGTTCGCGGTCGTTCTCGGCATTGACGCCATCAGCCGCCGCATCGGCCACCGGAGCACCGCAGACGAGGTCGAAGAGCTCACCGCGGAGTAGCCCGAGCCGGAGAATTCGACGTTCTTCGGTGTGTCTATGGTGGCCCGGCAGCAGCTTCCAGCTTTCCCAAGGAGGGAACCCGCGATGGCGCAGTACATGATGGTCTACAAGGGTGAGGCCACCGATATGGCAGACATGACGGAGGAGCAAGGCGCCGAGGTGATGGCGAAGTGGGGCGCTTGGATGGAGAAGATCGGTCCGGCACTCACCGACGTCGGTACGCCGTTCGGCGCGGCCAGCTCCCTGGTCGACGATGGGAGCATGGGCACCGCGCACTCGCTGACCGGCTACTCGATCGTCGAGGCGGCCGACCTGGACTCGGCCCGGGTCCTTGCCGACGGCCATCCATATCTCAGCGAAGGCAAGGGCGACTACGCCGTCGATATCTACGAAATGATGCCGGTCCCCTTCCAGGAGTGACCGCAACGCGTCCCTGATCCGCCCCACTGCCCGCGAGACGCGTCGAGCAATCTGAACCGGCGGTCGAACCTCGACCGGTCCTTATGTTTGTTATATCGGGTATAAGGACCCTTTCGACGCAATAACGTCTACTATATCGGTAGTTCTATGGAGTCGCGCGGAGACACGCAGAGTTAAATCTATGACCGATAAGATCTTCATTACGCACGATATTGCCCATCAACATGTACTATACTGATGTTTATGGAACCTTCTTGGTCCAACTCGGCGATCCTCGGGGAACTCGGGCGACGCCTGCGACGAGAGCGTCTCAACCGCAACATGACCCAGCAGGGATTGGCCGATAACAGTGGACTCTCCAGATCTACCGTCGCCAAGGTTGAGGACGGTGACAACTTCTCCATGGAAACCCTCATCCGAATGCTGCGGACGTTCGAACTGGTGGACCGGCTCGACGCGCTCCTTCCGGAACCCCCCCTGAGCCCTCTCCAGCTTGCCCGGCTCAAGGGGAAGGAGCGCCAGCGCGCCAGCGGAAATCGCTCCCGGGAACGCGGGAAGTAGCGGTCTCTTGGCACCCCAGTCCTTTGTCGCTCAAGTCACCCTCTGGGACCGTCAGATCGGAGCCGTCGCTTGGGACGACGAACGCAGCCTCGGGTTCTTCGAATACGAACCGGATTTCGCGCGAGCGGGTTTGCCGGTCGCCCCATTCACGATGCCTCTCGAGCCACGCATCTTCAGCTTCCCGCAGCTCAGTCTCGAGACATACCACGGCCTGCCCGGCATGCTGGCTGACTCCCTGCCGGACCGATTCGGGAACATCCTCATCGACGAGTGGCTCAGTCGACAGGGACGGGATCGATCGACATTCAATCCCGTCGAGCAACTCTGCTATGTGGGGAACCGGGGGATGGGCGCACTGGAGTATCGACCAGCGCTCCGCGGTCGCGGCGGGTCCGGGCACGTTCATGTCGATGAGTTGGCGGACCTCGCCGCCGAGATACTCGCGGGGCGCGACGATCTTCGGAGCGAGCTCGACGACAACGGCTTGGAGGACCTGCTCCAGGTTGGGACCTCGGCCGGCGGTGCTCGCCCCAAAGCCATCATCGCCTGGAACCCGGCCACTGGCGAGATCCGCTCAGGTCAGGTCCCGGCTCCTCAAGGATTCCAGTACTGGCTGTTGAAGTTCGACGGCGTCCGCCGCGATGATCGTGGACTGGCGGACCCGGAGGGGTACGGCCGCATCGAATATGGATACCACCTCATGGCGGTAGACGCGGGAATCTCCATGACCGAGGCGCGCCTCGAGGTCGACCGGGCCGGTCGAGCACACTTCATGACCCGCCGCTTTGATCGGACTCCCGACGGCCGCAAGGTGCACATGCAGTCGCTGTCCGCCCTCCGCCACTTCGACTTCAACCGTACCGGCGCCTACTCCTACGAGGATGCATTCTCGACTACCCAGGGTCTGGCAATTCCGCCGGTGGCGATCGATCAGCTCTATCGCAGGATGCTCTTCAACGTCGTTGCTCGCAACCAGGACGACCACACCAAGAACATCGCGTATTTGATGGACGAGTCGGGACGATGGCAGCTCGCGCCGGCGTTTGACATCATCTGGGCCTACAACCCCCGGGGCCGATGGACCGATCACCACCAGATGACCATCAATGGAAAACGCGACGATTTCACTCGCTCGGACCTCACGGTCGTGGGAGACAAGATCGGGATCCGCGATCCCGCGTCGATCCTCGACGAGATAGTCACCGTCGTCGGGCGATGGCGCGTCTACTCCGACAAGGCGGGGGTGACCGCCGAGCATCGGGATCGCATTGCCGCCACACACCGGCTTCGGTTCTCGTCACACCACCCGTGAGCGTTCCCGCCAGCAATACTGGGGGCGTGACCGATCGCAATGTCCTCGGCGGCGACCTCGAGCCCTGCGGAACCGATCCGATGACCGGATTCTTCCGCGACGGCTCATGTCACACCGACGATCGAGACGCCGGCAGTCACACGGTGTGCGCAGTCGTCACCCGGGAGTTTCTGGATCACCAACGCGACATCGGGAACGACCTGTCTACGGCGATGCCGCAATACCACTTCCCGGGCCTGGTGCCCGGTGACCGATGGTGCGTGACCGCCCGCAATTGGCTCCGCGCCCACCACGACGGAGTCGCGGCCCCGGTGGTCCTGGCCTCCACGCATGAACGCGTGCTCAAGGTGGTCCGGCTCGAAGCGCTGAAGGAAAACGCCGTCGACGTACCATCCGACCCGAGCTCGCTCGAGGCCTAGGACGGCGTTGACCAATGACGAGTGCCCTGAGCCGCCGCTCCCTGAGTCTTGCAGTGAATCGGTTTCTGTAGTCAGCGACCGCACGCTGGAGGATTGCTCAACACCCTCCTAAACGACGCCGTCTGCGTGGAGCCCAGCGATCTCGTCCGCGGCAAATCCCGCATCCGAGAGTACGGCGTCGGTGTCCTGGCCCGGGCTCGGCGCCGAACGGAGTTCTCCGGGGATGTCGCGGTCGAAGCGGGGCGCAGGAGCCGGGAGCGGATAGGCGCCGTCGTCGGCAAACACGCCGCGCACACGGTTCGCCTCATGGAGCGGCGCCTCGCTCATGTCGAGCACCGGGGTAACGCACCCGTCGGATCCGGCGAACACCTCCTCCCACTCGATCATCGTGCGACTGGCGAACACCTCAGCCAGGCGGTCACGCAATTCGGGCCACCGACCACGGTCGAGCCGATCCGGCAGGTCGCCTTCGGCGAGCCCGAGGCCGTCGATCAGCGCTGCGTAGAACTGGGGCTCCAGCGCCCCCACCGCTACGTGCCTGCCGTCGCTGGTCGCGTAGGTCGTGTAGAACGGGGCCCCTCCATCGAGCAGGTTGCCGGCTCGCCCCGGCTGCCAGGCACCGGTCCCGAGCATCTCATAGAACGGGCTCATCAGCGACGCCGCACCGTCCACCATCGCCGCCTCAACCACCCGCCCTCCCGACCGATCGCGGTCAACCAGCGCACCAAGCAGCCCCGCCACCAGGTACATGGCGCCCCCGCCGTAGTCCCCGATGAGGTTCAGCGGCGGAATCGGTTGTGCCGCAACCCCGATGGCTTCGAGGGCACCGGTGAGCCCGATGTAGTTGATGTCGTGGCCGGCCATCATCGCGTTCGGTCCGTTGCGGCCCCATCCCGTCATGCGCCCGTAGATGAGGTCCGCGTTGACCGCGAAGCAGTCGTCGGGGCCGACGCCGAGTCGTTCAACCACGCCGGGACGGAATCCTTCGATGAGGGCATCGGCGCCCGCGACAAGACGCAGCAGCGTCATCGGGCCGTGCCGGTGTTTGAGGTCGATCGCCACCGAGCGCTTTCCTCGTCCCACCGCTCCCAACATGACGTCCGGCTGGGAGGGTCCCACCGGACGATCGACGAGGATCACTCCGGCACCCATCCCGGCCAGGATCATGCCGGCGAACGGGACCGGGCCAAGCCCGGCGAGCTCGACAACGGTGATCCCCTGGAGTGGCCCGCTCACGCGCTGAGCACTCGGGTGTCGCCCGTCGTCGGGTTTCGGTCGAGCTCGATGAGGTCCTCGACCCGATGCCGAAGCTCGGGTACGTGGCTGACCACCACGACAAGCCGGGATCCGTCCTCGCTCACCAGCGACTCGATTCCCTCCATCGCCAGGTCGAGATGCTCCGGATCCAGGGTGCCGAAGCCTTCGTCAAGGAAGAACGCGTCGAGCCTGCCGCCTCCCCTGGCGACAATCTCGGCAAGGGCCAGGGCCAGGCCGAGTGACGCGAGAAACGTCTCTCCCCCCGAGAGACTGTCGGCCTTGCGGACGGTATCGGCGCTGGTGAGGTCGACGATGTCGAACGCTCCGTCATCGGTGAACCGATAGCGCCCATTGGTGAGGCGCTGGAAGTGGTCGCTGCCGAGCTCGGCGAGATGGCGGCGCTCGTCGTCGAGCAGAAAGCGGACGAAACGTGCATCGGTCAGGTCGCCGGCGAGAGCCTGGTAGGTCTTCATCGCGGCGACATGGGTGTCGCGGCGCGCAACTTCCTCCGCTCTTCCCTCGAGCTGCTGATCGGCGCGCGTGATTTCCTCCCGGAGCACTTCCACCCGCGAACGCAGGCCGGCGAGCGCCTCATCGAACGAACCGGTGATCCCGGCCTCGATGAGCAGCGCTTCCAAAGCCTTCTGCTGGTCCTCGGCCACCGATTCTGCCTGCTCCCGCCGCTTCCTGGCATCGTGAAGCGCCTGCTCCACGATGGCGCGGAGGATCACTGCGGCCTCCGCAACCGCCTCGGCGCCGTCGCCGATCGACGGGGCATCATCGACGCGGGCCGCGACACCTGCCAGGACGACCCTGAGATCGGCGAGACGTTTATTAGCGGCTTGCTCGGCCGCGATCGCCGTGTCGTGATCCGCTCTGGCTCGATCCCGCGCAACAGCCGCCGCATCCATCGCCGATGCGGCCCCGGCCAGCTCGTCTCGGAGGGCCGCAACGGCGCCGTCGACGTCTCTCGAGGCGAGCAGCGAGATCAGTTCGCCGCTGGTGGTGGTTGCGGCCTCCGATGCCTTGCTGAGGTGCTCCTCGAAATCCTCTACCGCAAATTCCGCCTCGGTCTTGCGACGCGTCGCATCTTCCTGCGCGGTTTTCGCCGACGCAAGAGCACCGGAGGCAGTCGTGTTTGCCTCCTCGCTCTTGGTCCGCCGGTCGCGAGCCGCCTGGACCAAGGCGAGGGCGGCGTCGACGTCTGCTCCGTCGTCCGGCCCCTCCGGGATGCGCGGAACCGGCTGCTCGCACACCGGGCACGGCTCGCCCTCGTGTAGCTCCCGGCGCAGTGAGGCGGCCATGTCGGTGTGAACCGCCTCGTGATAGGCACCCTCAGCGGCGACGAGCGCTGCTGTGCCCTCCGCCAGCACTATTTCGGCCTTGCCGGCCTCCCGCTCGGCGAGCGCGACGCGGTCACCCTGGCCGGCTGCCTCGGCAGCGGCCTGTTGCCGGCGATCGCTGCCGCGCCCCAACGCTTGCTCCGCGTCGGCCACTGCGGCGGTTCGCTGCTCTGCTGTTGCGAGGAGTGTCGTGGCGGCGTCGAGCGTCTCGCGGCTCGCCGCCGCGTCGCCGGCACGCCGTTCGGCAGCTTCGACGTCTGACCTGGCCTGCTCGACGAGGCGCGCCGCAGCGGACCGTCGCTCTACCGCTCCGAGGGCGGCCGACACGGTCGCTTTCAGCTCATCATCGTTCGGGAACCCCTCGCCGGCTTTTCGCAGCTCCTCGAGCGTCTGATCCGCGGCGCGTTGCTCGGCTGAAGCGGACTCGATTCCGCTGCTCAGTTCGCGCACGGTCGGCTCGATCTTTTCCATGGAGGCCAATCGGCTCTCGTCCTCGGCGAACGCTTCCTTGCGCGTCGCGGTGGCGGCCTCCAGCTCGGCGAGGTGCCGGACGGTCACCGTGGCCTTCTCGGCTTCGATCTCGGCCTCCCTGGCATGCTCTTTGGCAACGGTGCGCATCCGGTCGATGCGGTCGTGTCCGAAGACTCCCTTGAGCACCTTGTCTCGCTCGGCGGGGCGGGCGGTGAGGAATTCGGTAAACCGGCCCTGGGCGAGCAACACCGAGCGGCCAAACGCATCGAAGTCGAGGCCGAGCAACTCGGCGACCCTGGTGGTGACCTCGACCTCGCCGGTGATTTGGTCGAGCTTATCTGCGCCCTCGGTGTCGTCCTCCAGCCGGTAGAGCGCGTGCTGGCTCGCCCCCTTCCTGCGCAGCATCCGCTGGACCTCCCACACCTCCCCATCGACGGTGAATCGGAAGGCGACCGCGGCGTTGTCTGCTCGCTGGTGGATCAGCGCCTTGGTGCCCCTGCCGATCGTCGCGGTGCGGCCGTACAGGGCGAACGACACGGCGTCCAGGATGGTGGATTTGCCGCTCCCGATTGGGCCGACGATGCCGACCAGGCGCCGGTCGCGAAAGTCGAAGGCCGCCTCGTCGCCGAAGTAGGACCGGAAGTTGCGGAGCCTGAGCTCAACCGGGCGCACCGGTCACCTCCTCGAGTACGGCGCCAAACGCCGCGATGAGCTCGGCAGGCGGCTCCGCTTCGTGGGTGTCGACATAGAAATCGTGGTACTGCTCGGCGAGCGTGCGATGCGCCGAGTCCTCGCGTTCGGCCTCTACACGCGGATATTCGCCCTGGACCCTGACCAGATACTCGAACTCATCGAAGGCGCGCTCGGCGAGCCCGGGGTCGGGCCCTGCGGTATCGACGGTGAGGTCGAGATACGAATCGTGGACCCCATCCATGCCCAGGATGTCTTCCCAGGCGCCCCGGGGACGCAACAGGCGGCGCCCGGCACGCAAGGGAACCGACCGGACCGCAGCTGGCAGGCCCGGATCCACGTCGACGATGACCACCCGTTTCTCCTCGCCCGCCTCGCCGAAGTCGAGCTCGAGCAGCGAGCCGGCGTATTCGGCCGGCACCTTGGCGCCCGGCACCCGCTGCGGGGCATGGATATGACCGAGGGCCACGTATTGGGGCCCGGGCGGGATGGCTTCGGCGGTTGCGGTGTAGGCCTCCCCCATGTGCAGCTCGCGCTCGCCCCGCGGCGCCCCGTGGCCATGCACCTTGGCGCCGCCTACCAGGAAGTGGGCGACCAGGAAGGTCACCGCGTCGGTTCCCGCGATCTCCGACGCGTGCGTGCTGTACGCCTCGGAGATGGCGCGCAGCCGGTCGGCGTACTTCTTGTAATGCTCCTCCGGCGGCTCCCAGACCTCGAAACTCCTCCCCTCACGCAGAAACGGGAACGCCGACACGACCGCGGGCCCTGCGGCGGTCTCGACCTCGAGCACACCGCCAGCATCGGGCCGCTTGATGCCGCCGACCAGGTGCACGTTGACCGTTCTCAGGAATGGCGCAAGGGCATCGAAGAGCCCCGGTGAGTCATGGTTGCCTGCGATCACCACTACCGGGCGCTCCCCCCCATCGCTCAACCCGACCAAACCGTCGAGCGCGATGTTCAGTGCATCGATCGGTGGAATGGGGCGGTCGAACAGGTCGCCGGAATGGAGAACGAGATCAACACCTTCGTCGTCGGCGACGGCGACGACCTCGGCGATCGCCTCGCGATACTCGTCGGTGCGGTCGTAGCGCCCGAGCTTCTTACCGACGTGCCAATCCGACGTGTGGAGGACCCTCACAGCCCCTCGAACGGATCGCTATCGGAGGTGTCGACCTCCTCCTTGCGGGTTGCCCACGGCGGGAACGGGAAGTCGAGCACGATGGGCACCGGGATCGACGGCTGCGACAGCACCATGGTGCCCGGCTTGAGCAGCCGGGCCCGGGCACGGGTCGAGGGCAGCATCCACCCGTACTCGGCGCGTTCGGCTTCGGCGGCGTCGAGCCGGCCGACTACCTTGATCGCGGCGTTCTCCATCACCTCCGGGGCCACCTTCGACGCGGTCTGCTGTGCGCCGACCAGCAGCACGCCGAGGCTTCTGCCGCGTTGGGCGATGTCGATGAGCATCTCCTTGAGCGGACTGGAGCCTTCGCGTGGTGCGTGCTTGTTCAACTCGTCGAGCACGACCACCGACAGCGGCAGCCGCTGCCCGGTCTGCTCCTTCTCCTCGAAGGTCTCGTTGAGCAGGGCGCCGACGACGAAGCGCTGACCCAGGTCGTGGAGCGATTGGATGGCCACCACCGTCACCTGGGCATGGTGACGGTCGATGCGACGGCTCTCACCGGCGCGGATCATGTGGCCGAGCCGGTTCTCCGCCGCGTACAGCCGGCGGATGAACGCCGAGACCGTTCCGCCCTGCACCCGCCCGGTCCAGCGCGCGTCTGGCTCACGGTCTTCGGGATCGATGTATTCGGCGATCCCGTCGATCATGGTTCGCAGATCGACGACCACCCGCTCCCCACGATGCGCAACGACCGGTTGGCGCGGGTCGTCGACGTCGGCAGGGTCGCGCAGCACCACCGAACCGGGCACGCCGTCGACGTCGATGGCAAACCGAGCAAGCTGGCTTCGCACCCGTTCTTCGATGAACGAGAGCTGGTTGCGAAAGTCGGACGCGTCGGTGAACAGGAACCGCAGCAGTCCCTCGTCGATGAACTCGCGGGGCGTCCAGGCAAAGGCCTCGACCCCCTCTTGGCGACCTCCGGTGTCCGGCACCATCACGTCACCGCTTCGGGTACGGGGCGGGGCCCAGAACGACACCGATGGGAACGGGGCCGGCTCGACTCCAAGTTGCTCCCACTTCGTGCCGTCGTCGGCGGTGAACGCATTATTTCGCTTATCGAGCCAGAGCAGGTCCTCACCCTTGACGTTGAACACCAGGATGCGCAGGTTTGCCGCTCCTTCGCCGACGATGTCGGGGCGCGCCGACAGCAGCCGCAGGAAGAACAGGGCGAAGGAGGTTTTGGTGGCCACCCCGGAGATCCCGGAGATCGACATGTGGCCACCCTTGCGCCCATCGAAGAAATCGAGGTCGACCGGGACCGGATCGCCGTCGCGGCCGATCCCCACGGGAAGCGGACGGCCCATCTCGTCGACGTACAGCGCCTTGTCGCGTTCATCCCCACGGGCTCGTTCAACCACCTCACCGGGGTCCGCGGACACCCACAGCTCGGGGTCGACCCGGGTGACCTGCACCCGCGCCGAGCGCACCTTGGCGCCGGGAAGAATCCCCTCTGCGGCGATGCGGTGCGTGTCGGACTCGTACTGGGCGCCCTCATAGACCGCCTCGGATTCGGTCACCACGCCGTAGGTCCGCACCTCTCCGTATTTGGGAACCTGGGTCCGCACCACGACCAGGTCGTCGAGTTGGAGGTATTCATCGTCCTCGAGCACCACACGAAACTCGCTGGTCGAGGTGTGCTGGGTGCCAAGCACGCGCCCAACAGGTTGTGATTGGTCGGTCATGTCAGCACCCCGCCCAAGGTGGCCGCTCTCAACGCACGGTAGACGAAGGCCGGATCGCCCATACGTCTCCTCAGCTCGCGCTCGAGAGCCGCGATCGGCACCAGGTTCTGCGGCGCTCGCGGGTCGATGTGCGGCTCCGAGGCAACCGCGGGGAGGACCGCCGTCACCCGGTCCGCCATCAACCGCGCCGTGGCGAGATCGAGGTGACTCGACACCTCGGCGCGAGCAACCCCGGTCCAGGCATGGCCGTGATCGATGTCGGCAAGGCGGAAATACCACGAATACCGTGGATACGCCCCTCCGGCGCCAATGAGAAAGAGCGGGGTGCGCTCCGCTGCTACGAGGGACCCGATGATGCCGATGCGCTCGTCGGAGAGATACGGGCGGCGGTGTGTCTTGATGAAGCCGACCTTCTCGGTCGCCGAGAGGTCGTTGATCGGTCCATCGGCCACGACGAACTGTCCCGCCTTCGCCAGGTCCTCGGAGAGGGCGGCCTCGGCCTTGCGCATCTGGCCATGGAGCGACTGAATGAGGCGAGACGGATCGGAGTCGGCGATCGACTCGGTGCGGTAACTCAGCTCCGGGGAGATCGCCGGCATCGGTGCTCCCTTGCCGCTCCCAAAGATCGCCACGCGGTCGACGACGCCGTGGGTGACCTCGGCGGCCGGCACGGTGCGGTCCCACAGCACCGAGCCGACGGCGTAGGTGCCGCAGATCCCGGACACCGGCAGCCCGTCTCCCTCCTCCAGGGTGAGCCTGGCATCGATGCGGCGCACGCCATCGACGAAGGCCACTTCGCCGACACCGTCATCGACACCAGCGATGGGTTGCCAACGCCCGGCAACCTCCACCGTCTCGTCGACGCGGTCCTCATCGGCAAGCGATTCGTCGGTCTGCATCGGGTTCCCGTACTCGGGAGCCCAGCCTTCTACGTGGATGCGCGCCATGGCGCGATGGTACCGACGGGGGGTGACAGGAAGGGGCACTGCTCGCATCGGTTCATCGGCGGGACATCGGTTGCGGCCCGCCCGGTCGAGGCAGGATGGTGGATGTGAAGGCGCCAGTTGCCAGAGAAGACCAGTTGCCAGTTGCCAGAGCAGAGAAGCCAAGGTCTGGTCACTGATCACTTTCCTGGGCACGTGTTCTTGGTCGGGACACGAGAACTTGACGTCGCGCCGCGTCGCCCGACCACCGACATCGCTCTCCTACCCTCGCTCGTTGATGGCCATCGAAGACGCAGACACCCGCGCCCCGGCTCCACCGGAAGGCATCGACTACGCCAACAAATGGTTCGTTCTCGTCGCGATCGCCATGGCCATCTTCCTGGGCACGATCGACGGCACCATGCTGAACGTCGCGCTGCCGACCCTGGTCGACGAATTCGAAACCACGTTTGCGGTCACTCAATGGGTCGTCCTTGCCTACCTGCTCACCCAGACCACGCTGATCCTCGGCATCGGGCGGCTCGGCGACATGATCGGAAAGAAAGCGATCTTCAGCGCCGGTTTCGGGGTCTTCACGGTGGGATCGCTGCTGGCGGCGCTGTCCCCGACCGTCGGTTACCTCATCGGGGCGCGAACCTTCCAGGCGCTCGGTGCGGCAATGATCTTCGCCCTCGGGTTCGCCATCATCACCGAGGCGTTTCCCCCGGCAGAGCGCGGCAAGGCACTGGGAATCACGACCACGATTGCCTCGATCGGCATCATGGCGGGGCCGATCATCGGCGGGGTGATCCTCGAGTCGGCCTCGTGGCGATGGCTCTTCCTGGTCAATATTCCGCTTGGGATCGCCGGCACCCTCACCGCGCTCAAGTTCGTGCCAAACACCAAGCCGCGGGGCGGTCAGCGCTTCGACTTCCTCGGCGCCGGCCTGTTCTTCGTGGCGCTGCTCACGTTGATGCTCGGCCTCACTTCCGGCCAGGAGATCGGGTTCACGAACCCGATCAACCTGGCGTTGTTTGTGACCGCAATACTGAGCTTCGTCGCCTTCGTCGTCATCGAGCGCCGGATCGACGAGCCCATGCTCGACCTCTCGCTGTTCGAGGATCGCGACGTGTCGGTGAACCTGATCACCGGCTTCATCGACTTCTTCGCCCTCGGCGGGCTGCTCGTGATCGCGCCGTTCTACCTCACCGACGTGATCGGGCTCTCGCCGCGGACAATGGGCCTGGTCCTTGCCGCAATCCCCATCACCATGGGCCTCATGTCGCCGTTGTCCGGAAGTCGGTCCGACCGGATCGGAACCCGGCCGATGACGGTGGTCGGGCTGGCCGTGATGGCCGTCGGGTACGTCGTCGCCGGGTTCGTCCTCGAGGGAGCCACTACCGCAGCAGCCATCTTTGTCATCGGGCTGATCGTCGGTACCGGTGTCGGCATCTTCCACTCGCCAAACAACAGCGGCGTGCTCGGAGCCGTCCCGCAAGACCGGCTCGGAATCGCTTCCGGCATGCTGACCGTGAACCGAACGACGGGCACCGTCATGGGCATCGCCGTGCTCGGAACGCTGTGGGCAACGAGGACGATCGTCTATGCCGGCGGCGGCAGCGCGGCCGACGCTCCATCCGCGGCACAAGCCGCCGCTTTCGCCGACACGATGACCGCAGCCGCGGTGCTCCTGATCGGAGCGCTGCTCCTGGGAATATGGGCTTGGAGGAGTCAAGAGTCCAGAGTCGAGAGTCAGGAGTAAGAAGGACGGGCTCGCCGTAGCCTCTCGGACGATGAACAGTCAGTTGGCTCCGGCCGATACCGCAAAACCGATCCTGCGGGGCTGGATGCATGCGGTGATGTTCCCGCTCTCCGTCGTCGCCGGCATCATCCTCGTCGCAACCGCTCCGACCCAGGAAGGCCGGATTAGCGCTGCGGTGTTCGCTTCGACTGCTGCCCTCCTATTCGGCACCAGCGCACTTTTGCATCGCGGCACGTGGACGCCGCACACCGAGTCGCTGCTGCGCCGCCTTGACCACGCGAACATCTACCTGATCATTGCGGGTACATACACGCCGTTCGCAGTGCTCGCATTGCCGCCCGAGCAGGGTCGAGCCTTATTGACGATCGTCTGGGTCGGGGCGCTGGCCGGTGTGGCGTTCAGACTCTTCTGGGTTGGTGCTCCCCGCTGGCTGTCGACAACGCTCTACGTCGTCGTCGGCTGGGTAGCGATCCTCTTCTTTCCCGGCTTGATCGAAGGCGCAGGTATCGCCGCGGTCGTCCTGATTGTGATCGGCGGCATCCTGTACAGCCTTGGAGCAATTGTCTACGCCACGAAACGGCCAAACCCCGCCCCTGGCACATTCGGATTCCACGAGGTGTTCCACACGCTGACGGTCGCAGCATTCACCGCCCACTACATCGCCGTGTGGCTAGTCGTCCACCAGTAGAAAGAGTCAAGAGTCCCAAGCAAGACCCCGCGGGCTCTGGACTCGCGACTCGCGACTCGCGTCTCTACGGCTCCGGGATCGACTCCCATTCGAAGAAGCCGCTGACCCCGAGCAGCACGCCGACGGCACTTTCGGCATCGGTGATATCGCCGGACAGGATGAACTGCACGACGGCGTCCGCCGCCTCCGGGTCGACGCGGCGCAACGCCTCGAGTCGATCCTTGGCCCTCGGCGTCCAGCCGCCACGTTCGATAAACCACACCGCGATCGCCTGAGAGACGGCCTCGGTGGCAAGAATCTGAGCCATCGCCGGGTCGCGCTCGACGACGTCGAGTGCATTGTCGAGCTGGTTGACGGCTCCGTAGCGCTGCCTGGTCACCTGCTGGTCGGTAACCGCCGGGCCATGCTCCATGACGTCGAGTGCATCGGCCCGCAGCCGCTCGAAGACGCCATCGGGGTCATAGATGATATGTCCGAAGGCCATCAGGGCCACCCCCGGCGCTCGGCCCTCTTTCCGATCGTCGTCGAAGGCGCGACGTGCGCGCTCCTCGGGGTTGAAGAACATCTCGACGGGAACGCCCGAGAAGATTCGCTGGTCGCGATGACGCAGGTCGCCCCCGACGATCACATAGAGGTCGATGTTGCTGCGAGCGTCGGTCTCGCCGCGCGCCACGCTCCCCGCGAGGTTGATCGCCACGACGTCACCATGGATCTCGAAGACGTACTCGATCGCCTCGACCAGTGCCTGGTCGAACGGCGGCTCCAGCGACGGCATGGCGAGGTCCGGGGGAATCACAGCAGCCCGATCCGTCCCATGATCAGGTCCATGACCCCTTGCCGGTCGACGCGGTTCATGACCACCGCGTTCGGATCCTCTGCGGTCATGCCCCACCAGTCGACGACCGTCTGGCCCATGGTCAGCTCCGACTCGGTTTCGATGTCGACACGACAGGGCTTGCCACCGAACAGTGTCTTGTCGAGCAGGTAGGCGATGACGCACGGGTCGTGGAGTGGGCCTCCTGCCATGCCGTACCGGTCCACATCGTGCCTCTCGTAGAACTCGAGCATGCCGGCAACGGCATTGCCGGCGCGGGTCCCGAGCTCGCGGAACGCCCTGAGATCCGCCGGAAGTACCAGCACCTGATGGGTAACATCGAGGGGGAACACCGTGATCGGGACGCCGCAGTTGAACACGATGCTTGCCGCGTCCGGGTCGACAAAGATGTTGAACTCGGCTACCGGTGTCGTGTTTCCCCCGGCAAAGAACCCGCCGCCCATCAGGGCGATTTCCCGGATCGAGGCAACGATGGCCGGGTGTTTGGCGATCGCCATGGCCACGTTGGTCAGTGGCCCGATCGGACAGATCGTGATTGGCTCCGTGGCCCCGAGGCAGGCCTCGATGATGAAGTCGACGGCGTGCCCATCGTTGGCTCGAGTCGCCGGCTCCCCAAGATCGGCGCCATCAAGACCGGTCGGGCCGTGGACATACTCCGCGGTGTTCAGCTCTCGCTGGAGTGGAGCGTCGGCACCGCGGTAGACGGGAACATCGGTGCGGCCGGCGAGTTCGCACATCAACAGGGCGTTGTTGGTGACCAGCGGCTGGGGAACATTGCCTGCCACCGTGGTGATGGCGACGACGTCGAGCTCGGGCGAGGCGAGGGCGACCAGGATGGCAACGGCATCGTCCTGCCCCGGGTCCGTGTCGATGATGATTGGGCGGGCCATCGGGCGAGGTTAATTGTCGGTGAGCGCGTCGAATTGCTCTTCGGGTCGCATGGCACCTTTCCCACCGGCGTCGACATGACCGCGGGCAACCCGCGATCAGCGTTCAACGAGGCGATGCACCGTGCCGCCCGCCGTGACGAGCAGCAGCTCCCCATCCGGATCCACCCCGAAGGACGTCACGCCGCCAAACACTCCGGTCCGCTCGGTCCAGTCGAATACTTCGCCCGATGGCGCGATCGAGCGGATGAACCCCGAGCAGAAGTCGGAAAAGAAGTAGTGGCCGCGTAGCTGCGCGATGGCGTCCCCGCGGTACACGTAGCCGCCGGTGATCGAACACCCCTCCGGGTGGCGGTACTCGTGAACGGGGAAGGTAAAACCCTCATCTCCACAACGCGGATCGCTCCCAAAGCAATCGGTCCCCTCATAAACCGGCCATCCCAGGTTGAGCCCACGATCGTCGACGGTGACCCGGTTGATCTCTTCCCGTGCATCCTGTCCCACGTCTGCAATCCACAGGTCGCGCCCGTCGAAGGCAAAACGCCACGGGTTGCGTACTCCGATCGCCCACACCTCGGCGGCCTCGAAGCCGTACTCGTCGGCCACGCCGTAGGGCGTCACCTCCGGACCGACCTCGATCCGCAACATTGCGCCAAGCAGCGTGCCACCCTGTTGGCCGTGCCCAAAGCGGTCTCCGGCGCCGCCCCCGTCACCCATGCCTACGTACAGGCTGCCGTCGGGTCCGAAGGCGATCATCCCGCCGTTGTGGTTACGGGCCGGCTGGGGGATGCGCAGAACGACCCGTTGTGACCCCGGGTCCGAACCGTCCCGTCCGTATCGGTATTCCACAACCCGCGTCGCGCCGTCCAGCCCGGTGTAGTTGACATACAGGAGGTCGTCGTGTTCGGGGTGGAAGGCGAGCCCGAGCAGGCCTCGTTCGCCACCGAACGACACCAGCTCTCGGATGTCGAGGAACACCTCGGGATCGCCGCCGTCGATCACCCAGATCTGGCCCGGTTGGTCCACCACGAACAGCCTGCCCGCCGAGGCGGTCGCCAGCACCGGCTGAGCGAACCCCTCGACGATCCGGTCAAAGCCAAGCACCGTCTCCGCGATCGGGGTCGTTGTCGTGGTCGAAGCGCCTTGGGTCGTCGTCGTTGTCGTTGGCTCTGCGGTCGCCGACGTGGTCGGCGCTGCCGTCGCCGGCGTGGTCGGCTCTGCGGTCGCCGGCGTTTCCGACGTCGACGGCGTTGGTTCCGTGGTGCACGCCGCGATCACGACCGCCAACACCAGAAGCCCCGCGGCGAGCCGATTCACCCGGATTCGATCACGCCTGCTGCCGCAGCAGCCTCGTCGGCCTCAATAGCCGCCTGCCGACCCCGGTCTACGTCTACCGTCCTCAAGATCGCGATGCCGGCGATGAAAAAGACGATCAGGGCGAGGACCGCCGGTCGCGACGAGCCGAAGACGGCGACCGCAGCGGTGAACAGCAGCGGGCCGACGATGGCGGAGAACTTGGACATCACCGAGAAGAACCCGAAGAACTCGCCGGAAAGCGCGGTCGGCGACATCGATGCGTACAGGCTGCGGCTCAGTGCCTGCGACCCACCCTGTACCACGGCGACCATGAATGCAAGCAACCAGAACTCGATGACCGAATCGAGAACGAAGCCCCACACCGCGATCACCGCGTAGACGATCAGGGCCAGCATGATGGTCCGCTTCGTCGTCATGGTCTCGGCGAGACCGCCGAACAGCGGCCGGCCGAGGACGGTTGCCAGCGCCAGCCCGACGATCTCCACGACGGCCAGCAGCGCAAGGATCATGATCAAGTCGCTGACCCGTGCCGGGGCAAGGACCTCGGCCTCACCCATCACCATCATCGTCCCGGTCGACTCCGCGTCGACGCTGCCGGTGTTCTCGATCAGGAGGATGTGCTCACCCTCGCTCCCCGCAGACACGTCGATATCCACGCCATCGTGCACCGCCGCGTTGTATCCCTCGATGACCATCGGATCCCCATCGTCGCCGATGGCCGGGGTGAATCCCCCCGCTCCACCGATGAGGACCTCCCAGTTCGAACGATCCGGGCCCTCTGAATAGGCGATACGGACCGTCTTTCCGTTGAACGACAGGCGGTAGGCGTCTCCGATCTCCGAAGTCGCCGCATAGTCCCCGTCGACCTGCCAGGTGCCCAGGAGCTGTACGGCCTCGGAGTCAACGCCATAGGTGCCCTCACCGACGGCGGAAATCGAGTCCACGTAGGGCGGCTGCGGCCGACCGGCAACGTCATCCTCGAGGATGAACTTCCCCCCGATTCCGACGATTGGCAGCATCACCAGGTTCCACAGGATGAAGGCCAGAAAGAAGGCGCGGCGCGGTTCGTCCGGACTCGGGATCCTGCCAAAGATCACCGAGAACGGGATACCAACGAACTGCACCAGCAGAATCGCCCCGATCAGCTCGATGGCGCCGAAGCCGAGTTCAGCGCCGTAGATGACCGCCACCCCGATGATGGTCCCGATCCCGTCGTTGTAGATGAGAAAGGCGATCAGGAACTTGAGCAGCTCCCGGTATTGGCGGAGATGGGAAAACGTGTCGCCGATCCGGGAGAAGGTGGTCGAGAACAGACCGCCCGGCTCACCGGCGACTGCGGCGGGCGGCTCGGGCACCCGGCGCAAGATCGGGATCGAAAACACCAGCCACCACACCGCCACCGACAGGAACGAAAGTCGGGTCCCCGTCGAGTTGCCGAGGGTGAAGATCATGATGACGTTGATCGCCAGGAGCAGGCCACCGCCGAGGTAGCCGACGGCAAAGCCGAGCGTCGATACCCGATCGACGTCTCTCGGCCTGGCGACGTGCGGGAGCAGCGAGTCGTAAAAGACGTTGCCGGCGGCAAACCCGATCCTGGCAACGATGAAGATGACCGAGGCCAGCAGCCAATCGCCGGTGCCGACGAACACCAGGAGGGCGGTGAACCCGCTGCCGATCAAGACGGATATGGTCAGCAACTTCTTCTTGCCACGTTTGAGATCCGAGATCGTTCCCAGGATCGGGGCAAACACGGCCACCAGCACGAGCGAGATCGACAAGGTCGCGGTCCAGTACGCGGTGGCCTGGGCCGCGGATCCCAGGGTGCGCCCCGCGACCTGGGAGTAATACACCGGCAGCACCGCGGCGAGGACCGTGGTGGCGAACGCCGAGTTGGCCCAGTCGTACAGGGTCCAGGCCCTGATGCGGCGCCGGTACTCCCCGTCATCGACGCCGCTGTAGCCGGCGATGACGCCATCGGTCACTTCGGGCCCACCTTCCCTACTCCTTCAGCCACAATGCTCGCAGGGCCGATACCACCGCGGCGGGCTGCTCGATCGGAGTGACGTGTCCGGCCTCGGGGATGACCGTCAGGGTCGCTCCGGCAGCTTCCACCATGTGCTGCGCGTCGGCGAGCGATGCGAGCCGATCATGTTCGCCAACGATCACCGCCACCGGAACCTGGGTATGAGCAAGCACCTGGGTGCGGTCGGCCCGATGCTTCATTCCTTCGAGCGCGGCAACCATGGTCTCGGTTGGCGTCGCCTCGATCATGGTGCGCAGCCGGCCCCGTACCCACGTCGGCGCCTGATCAGACACCAACGCCTGGATCAGGGTCGTTGCAAAGGGGGACCGTCCATCCTGAACCACACGCAACGCAGCCGCGTCGCGCCCGGCTTTGGCTTCGTCCGAGTCCGGTGTTGCCTTGGTGTCGAGCAGCGCGATCGATCGAACCCGATCCGGGTAGCGCTGGGCAAACGCAAGCGCGACATAACCGCCCATCGACAACCCAACCAGATCCACTCCGGCGACCACCGAGGTCTTGTCGAGGAACACCGCCAGGTCGTCGGCGTGATCTTCCATCGTGAGCGCGGGCCGAATCGATCGTCCCGTGCCACCGAACCCGCGCAGGTCGACGGCGATGCAGCGGCGCAGCCCCCCGAGGTCATCCATCACCTCGCGCCACATCGTTGCGTCGAACGGGAACCCGTGGATGAACAGGGCAACAGGACCGTCGCCCTCTTCGAGATAGTGGAAGGTGTTGTCGTTTGCTACCACATGCGGCATCGGGGCATGTTCCCATACGACCGGCTACACGCCACCGTTTGCCGTTCTTGCGTAGCAGACGGCCATATATCGCTCCTGGCTACGCAAGAACGGACATCACCAACCTGGCGGCGTCCGGTCAGACGGTGATGAACAGGGTGAGGACCTCGGCAACCATCGCCGGCTTCTCGGAGCCCTCGATCTCGATCGTGACCTCGTTGGTCGTGAGCCAGCGGCCGGTGCCCTTCTCTCGAACATCGACGAGCCGGGTCCTGCCTCGGATATTGCTGTCGACCTTTACCGGTTCGATAAACCGCACCCGGTCGACGCCGTAGTTCAGCATCATGACGGTGCCCTCCGGCTTGACCATCCCCTCGGCAGCGAGCGCCGACACCAGCGACAGCGTCAAGAAGCCATGGGCGACGGTGGACCCGAGCGGTGTCTTCGCCGCCGCCTCCGGATCGGTGTGGATGAACTGGTCGTCGAGCGTGACTTCGGCGAAGGCGTCGATGCGATCTTGGTCGATGACCATCCAGTCGGAGACACCGGTCTCCTCCCCGACATGATCGACGAGCTCGGTTGCGGGAATGGTGATCATCGGACCTCCCTCGGTAGCGGGGCAAAGAGTAGATTGCCCGCCATGGAGCTTGCCGACCGCGTCGTCATCGTTACCGGTGCCGGCAGCGGAATCGGCAAAGCGCTTGCCGCAAGATTCAGTGAGGAAGGCGCCGCCGGCGTCCTGGTCGCCGATATCGATAAAGCGGCTGCCGAGGCGGTCGCCGATGACATCGGTGGGATCGCCATCATGGTCGACGTCTCCTCGGAAACCGACAACGTCGCCATGATTGCCGCCGCCGAGGCGCGATACGGACCGATCGATCTGCTGTGCCTCAACGCCGGGATCTCCGTCGGTGGCAGTGTCGACGCCTCGAACGAGACATGGGAGCGGGCCTGGGCGGTCAACGTGATGTCCCAGGTCTACGGGGCAAGGGCGGTGCTGCCATCGATGCTCGAGCGTGGTTCGGGGTATCTGCTGCACACGGCAAGCGCGGCCGGGCTCCTCACCAATATCGGTGCCGCGCCGTACAGCGTCACCAAGCACGCCGTGGTGGCCCTGGCCGAATGGCTGGCCATCACCTACGGCGACGCCGGGATCCGCGTGTCCTGCCTGGCGCCCGAGTTCGTCGATACCCCGATGCTCGACGGCCTCGCCGAGGTCTCGGCCGGCCTCCACAAACTCGCCGTCGAAACCAGCATCTCGACCGACCGGGTCGCAGACGCCGTCATCGATGGCATTCGCGAGGAGCGATTCCTCATCCTCCCTCATCCGTACGTTGGTGAGTACTTCGCACATAAGGCCGCCGACTACGACCGCTGGCTCGGCGGCATGCGCAAGATGCAGCGGAACCTGATTGAGGAATAGATCAGTAGATCAGTAGCCGAGTACCGAAATAGCCGAGTAGACGAGGCCGAAGTAGCCGAGTAGACGAGACCAACCCACTCGCACTGAAGCGAGCGCTACTCAAGCGAGCGAAGCGAGCGCACCTCAGCTACTCAAGCGAGCGAAGCGAGCGCTACTCAGCTACTTCACTACCCCACCGCCGCGATGATGCCATCGCCGTAGGCGTCGAGGGTTCCGTCGACGTCGTCGTGCATCAGGTAGATGCCGAAATGGTCGACGCCCAGGTCCTTGAGCAGCAGCAGCTTCTCGATGTGGTCGTCGGCGGTGCCGAGCACACAGAACCGATCGATGATGTCATCGGTGACGAAGTCGACGGATTCACTCTCCGCCCGACCGTGGTTGGCGTAGTCATAGCCCTCGCGCTCCTCGATGTAGTCGGTGAGGGCCTGGGGGACCTCGGACGAGTCAGCGCCGTAACGGTCGACGATGTCGGCGACGTGGTTGCCGACCATGCCGCCGAACCACCGGAGCTGATCGCGCTGATGCGCCAGGTCGTCGCCGACATAAGCGGGCGCAACGACCGCGATCGTGATGTCGTCGGGATTGCGACCCGCTTCCTCCGCGGCCTGGCGCACCGTCCCCATCATCCACTCCAGGATCTGTGGGTCCGCCAGCTGGAGGACGAACCCGTCGGCGTGCCGGCCGGCGGTTGCCAATGCCTTGGGGCCGTAGCCGGCTACCCACATGGGCAGATCCCAGCCCTCCTCGATCCACGGGATCTTGAGCTGCCGATCGTTGTACTCGACCGTCTCCCCGGCAACGAGACCCTTGATGACCTGCATCGACTCCACCATTGCGTCGAGCGTCCTTGGTGGGCGCCCGATGTAGCGCAAGGCCGAGTCCCCACGGCCCATCCCGCAAATCGTGCGTGGGCCGTACATGTCGTTGAGGGTGGCGAAAAGCGACGCCAACACCGTCCAGTCACGGGTGCCCGGGTTGGTCACCATGGGACCAACGATCATGTGGTCGGTCTGGTCGAGCATCTGTGAGTAGATGACGAACGGCTCCTGCCAGAGAATGTGGGAGTCCCACGTCCAGGCGTGAGTGAAGCCGAGGTCCTCGGCCCGCTTGGTCAGCTCAACGACGCGCGAAGCTGGCGGATTGGTCTGCAGCACGACTCCAAAATCCATGGCGTCACGCTACACGAGGTTCAGTCGACCAGGTACCCACCGTCGATGACGATCGTATCGCCGGTGTGGAACCGGGACGCCTCGGAGGCCAAGTACACGGCGATCCCGGCGAAGTCGTCCGGCCTTCCCCAGCGGCGCATCGACGTGCGGCCGAGCTGAGAGCGTTGAAAGCGCTCGTCGCTCATGATCCCGCTGGTCATGTCGGTCTCGATCCAGCCGGGAAGGATGGCGTTCGCCCTGATTCCGAATTTGCCGTACTCCACAGCGATCGATCGGATGAGCGCCGACACCGCCGCCTTCGACGCCGCGTACGGCGCCCCCCGCGGCATGCCCAGCACCGATGAAAGGCTGCTCGTTGCAATGAGCGACCCTCCTTCGCCGCGTTCCATCAGGTGGCGGAGCGCGGCGCGAAAGGTGAGGAAGACACCGAACTGGTTGACGCCGGACACCGCATCCCACTCGTCGGGAGAGACGTCGACGAAACGGTTTCCCCAAGCGATCACGCCGGCGTTTGCGAAACAGGCATCGACCTTGCCAAGGCGCTCGACGGTAGCCGCGAACGCTTCCTCGACACCGTCCTCGTCGCTGACGTCGGCGACCATGGCCTCGACCCGGGCGCCGTATCCGCGGAGGGTCTCCTCGGCCGCGGCATTCTTGTCGGCGTTTCTTCCCCAGATGCACACATCGGCGCCTGCTTCGGCGAGCCCTTCGGCCATGCCGAGCCCGATCCCGCCGTTGCCACCGGTAACGAGGGCCACGGTTCCGGTCAGGTCGAAAGCGTGCATGGCATCGAGCGTACTGCGCGGCGCCCAGATGACCGGACGGCGACGATAAACCGTGACTAGCCCACGCTCCAGTTACCGTGAGCACATGCGAGATCTGGTGGCACTCGTCGTGGTGATCGGGGTGGTCCTGGCCGCATGCAGCAGCGAATCTTCCCCGACGACGATCGAAGTCGACGGCGCCGATGGATCATCCACCTCCATCACGATTCCCGAAGACACCGAGCACGGCATCGTCTCGGACGTCGTCAACGGTGACACGGTCGCGGTGATGATCGGAGAGGAGCCCCAGATCATCCGCCTCGCCGGTATCCGCGCACCACAGGGAGGAGAGTGCTACGCGGCCGAAGCGAGCCTGGCGGTCTCCCAGGTGGCGGCGGGCCGCAACGTCGCGGTGGTCGGCGACGGCATCGACGGTGACGGGACACCAATCCGCTACCTCATCATCGAAGGCGACATTCCCGTGCTGATCAATGTAGAGCTGATCGGACTCGGTGCTGCGGTCGCTCTCCACGGCCATGAGCTCGCCGGGGACTTCCTCCGCGTCAACGAGCGCGCCTACGCGTCGGGGAAGGGGATGTGGGGCACCTTCGTGTGCGGGCACCCGGAGGGGAGAGTCTCCCCGGATCGTCCGCAGCTGCGAATCGATGCGGTGAACGTGCCGGCGGCAGGTGCGACGGGAGAGACATCCATCGACATCGTCAACCAGTCATACACCGAGGTCGCCATCGACGGCTGGACATTGCGCGACGCCGGCAACACTTCGAGCTTCGCCTTTCCCGGTCCGCTGGTGCTTGCCCCCGGCGATCTGGTGAGCGTCGCGGTGAGCTGCGATGCCGAAGGCACCGGTGGATCCGCCTGGTGTGTCGATCCCGACCTGTGGTCGGCCGGCGGAAATACCCTGATCATCCAGGACGGGTTCGGCAACGTCGTCGAGCGCTTCGTGCATGAGGTGATCGAAGCGCCCTGACGAATGGCCTCCCCCACAAGCGGCAGCGCAGTGGGGGAGGCGCGAGCAGACGGAGTCTGCGAGCGGAGGCGGCTCTTGCCGAGCCCCCCTCTGCGGAGCCGCTAGCGCGGCTCCGCGTCTCCCCCGCCCGGCGAGGGAGACGAAGATGGCGCCAGTGCTGTTGCGACCGTCTTCATCTCCATGAACAGCCGCAGGTAGTCGGGCCCGCCCGCCTTGGCGTTGGACCCCGACATGTTGAACCCGCCAAAGGGCTGGATCCCGACGAGGGCGCCGGTGATCTTTCGGTTGATGTAGAGGTTGCCGACGTGGAACTCTCGCTTCGCTCGAGCGATGCGGCTCTCATCCGAGGAGTGCAGCCCGCCGGTGAGCCCGTATTCGGTTCCGTTGGCGACGGCGAGCGCATCGTCGAAGTCGGCGGCCTTGACGACCGAGAGCACGGGCCCGAAGATCTCGTGCTGAGCGAGCCTGGCATCGCGGTCGACGTCGACAAACACCGTTGGTTCGATGTAGAACCCGCCATCGCGATCGACTACGGCGCCACCCATCACCAGCGTCCCTTCCTCTTTGCCTCGCTCGATTTCGTCGCGGATGGAGCGGTATTGCGCGGCGCTGATGACCGGGCCGACGGGGTAGTTCTCCTCCGGAGGACCGATCGACAGCGCCGCCGCCCGCACCACCACCTTGTCGACGAGCTCGTCGTGCACCGCCTCAACCGCGATCAACCGGGAGCACGCCGAGCACTTTTGGCCCTGGAATCCGAAGGCCGACCGCACCGCGTCGTCGGCGGCGGCGTCCAGGTCGGCAGTCTCGTCGACGATGAGGGCGTCCTTCCCGCCCATCTCCATGTAGGCCCTTTTGAGCCAGCGCTGATCCTCACCGACAACCGCCGAGCGCGCCGCGATACGCAGCCCGACCTCTTTGGAACCCGTGAAGTTGATGAACCGGGTTCTGGGGTGATCGACGAGGGAGTCCCCCACCTCGGAACCGGGCCCCGGCAGGAAGTTGACCACCCCCGGAGGAATTCCCGCCTCGGCGAGCACCTCCATGAACCCCCAGCCCACGATCGGCGTGTTCGAAGCAGGTTTCAACACCACCGTGTTGCCCGCCGCCACGGGTCCGATCGTCATCCCGACGAGGATGGCGAGTGGAAAGTTCCATGGAGGGATAACGACCCCTGCGCCGATCGGCTGCAGCAAGGACTCGTTGGTTTCCCCTGGATAGTCGTACACCGCCAGCGGCTCGGCCATCTGTAACGCCTGATGTGCGTAGTAGCGGCAGAAGTCGATGGCCTCCGCGACGTCGGCCTCCGCTTCGGCCCAGTTCTTACCCGCCTCGTAGGTTTGCCAGGCCGAGAACTCGTGAATCTTCGACGCCATCAGATCGCCGACGCGGTGAACGAGCGCCGCTCGTTCTTGTGCGGGCCGGGCCGCCCACGCCGGGAACGCCGTCCACGCCGCCTCTACGGCCTGCAGCGCGTGCGATGCCGACGCCGACGATGCCGAGCCGATGACCCGATCGGGGCGGGAAGGATCCGTGCTCTCAATTCGCCGTTTCGTGTCGATTCGCTCTTCGCCGATGAGGAGCGGAGCGTGGAGCCCGAAGCGATCTCGGACCACACCGAGGGCCTTCTCGTAGCTGGCCGCCGGTCCCGGTTCGGCGAAATCCGAGTACGGCGTGGCTTGATAGTCTTTCAACGCCAGTTCTTCGTGATCCAAAACAGTGCTCCCTGGTGATTCGGAGAGCCAGGGTACGCTCTGCCACGGCCCACATCGACCTCAAGGGGTAACGGGAGCGCGCCGATATGGCCGGAATGGAAGCGTCTGTGCTGGTGATCGAAGACTCGGCGAGTGTGCGTCGGCTGATCGAGGTCTGTCTCCGTCCGCTCGGCGTTCAGGTCCGCTCGGTCGAGGACGGCTTGCTCGGCCTGGAAGCAGCGACTTCCGATGTGCCCGAGGCCATCGTGCTCGATATCGGGCTGCCCGGGATGGACGGCTGGGAGGTTCTGGCCAGGCTCCGCTCCGGCGAAGCGACGCGGCACGTGCAGGTGCTCGTGCTCACCGCCCATGCCCAGCCGGAGATGGCGGATCGGGCTGTCGCCAAGGGTGCAGACTCGTTCATGACGAAGCCGTTCCGTCCCGAAGAGCTTCGGGAGTCGGTAATGGAGCTGCTCACCCTCGCCGCGGCAAAGTCGTAGCGTTTCATTCGAGGAGTCCGATGACGTCCTCGTCCGGCACCTGATCGAAGCGCTCGTACCAACCTCCAACCGCCATGAAGCGCCGCGGCTGCAACGGACACACCACGACATCGGCCACCCCACCGAGGCGCCGGATCGTGTCCGGTGGTCCGACAGGAACTGCCGCGATCACCCGGTCCGCGTCGAGACGTTGCACCAGGCGCAGCGAAGCCTCGAGGGTGGCACCGGTCGCAACCCCGTCGTCGACCACCACGCAGATTCGGCCGGCAATCGGCAGCGGCGCCCGGTCGCCTCGCAGCAACTGGGCCCTTCGCTTCACCTCGGCGAGCTGGCGCTCCGTCTCGACGCGGACGTATTCGTCCGGGATGCGGTGCGCGGCGAGGATCTGATCGTCCACGTAGGCGGATCCATCCTCGGCCACGGCGCCGATGGCGTACTCGGGATTGCCCGGTGCGCCGAGCTTGTGTGCAACCAGGACGTCGAGGTCACCGCCGAGCCGTTCGGCAACAACGGCCGCGACCGGGACGCCGCCCCGCGGCACCCCGAGAACCAACGGCTTGTGGTCCGTTCCCAGCGCCTCTCGCACTGCTACCGCCAGCTGTTCTCCCGCATCGACCCGGTCGCGGTACATGACTCGGAGGATATTCAGGTGATTGTTTGTCGGGCGACTCGCAATACGCTGCCGGCAATGCGCCGTCTCTTGCTCCTGGCCAACCCATCCGCATCCGGATTCACCGGCGCCCTGTTCCGCGACGTCGTGCGAATCCTCGAACGCGACTTCCAGGTCGACGCCGAGTGGCCGCACGGGGCCCAAGCCACCCGTCGGAGAGCGGCGGAAGCGGCGGGCGAGGGTTACCACGTCGTCGCCGCGATGGGGGGTGACGGCGTCGCGCACCACGTCGCAAATGGCTTGGCCTACACCGCAGCGTCCCTCGGCATCATCCCGGCAGGCACGACCAACGTCCTTGCTCGTATCTTTCGACTTCACGGCGAGCCCAAGCGGGCCGCGGCGGCCATGGCGTCACTCCCGGCGCTCCCAACGCGGATGGCCGCGCTCGAAGCTGAGACTGCGTCAGGGACGATGACGGAGCTTGCGACGTTTGCCGTCGGCGCCGGCTTCGACGCCGACGTCGTTGCCCTCGCCGAGGAGCGACCGCAGTCGAAGATCTGGCTCGGCGGGGCACACTACGCCCAGTCCGCGCTCTCGAAGCTAGTTCTCGATTGGAGGAACCGTCCTCCCAACCTGAGCGTCACCGCCAATGGGGAACGCGCAGACGGGGTCGCTGCGATGGTTCAGGTCCATTACCCGTACACGTTCTTGGGGCCGATACCCCTCCAGATCACCACGGGCCCTGTCGATGGTCTCGCCGCCATCTGCGTCGCAAACCTCGAAGTGCACCGCTCCGCGGAAATCTTCCTGCGCGCCATGTTTCGCCGCCCAATGGCCGAGCGACTCGACGCCGCCGTCTGGCATGGATTTGGCGAGCTGGTGGTCGATGCCGAACCCCCCACACCGTTCCAGGCCGACGGGGAGCTCCTCGGTGTCGCCGACCGGCTCGTGGTCACCGACGCCCCCGAAGCGCTACTCGCGCTCAGGCCGCGGGTTCAAGACTGATCGCCGCCCCGGACGATCTGCAGATGCGGATAGGCAAGCTCGATCCCTTCGGCATCGAGCCGGTACTTCACCCTCCTCAGGAACTCCCGCTTCACCGCCCAGCGCTGCTCGGGGGCGGTGGTGAAGACCGTCCGAATCACTACCGCGGAGTCACCAAGCTCGTCCACGCCGAGAACGACCGGGTCGCCGGCGTGCGCCTTTGCCCACTCCGGGTCCGCGGCAAATCGAGCGGCTTCGTCGCCGATCGCCCCGATCGCCGAGTCGACATCCGAGTCGTAGCTGATGCCGAGGTCGATCACCATCCGGCTGAAATCCGGGGTGAGGTTGGTGGCGACGCGCACCTCCCCGTTCGGAACATGGTGAATCGCCCCATCCAGTGACCGCAACACCGTGGTACGCAGGCGGATGTCCTCGACTATGCCGCTGGCGCCGGCGATCGAAACCGAGTCGCCAAGCGCGTACTGGTCCTCGACAAGCACAAAGAACCCGCCGATGACGTCCTTTACGAAGTCCTGGGCGCCGAAGCCGATAGCCAGCCCGATGATGCCAACCCCTGCGACCAGGGGGGCGATCGGAATGCCCCAGATGAGCATGATGTAGACCACCGCGCCGACGCTCATGACGATCACGAAAAGGTTCTCCATTGTGCGCGCAATCGTGTCGAGCCGTTGTGCCCTGGCCCGCTCCCCCAGATCCTCGGCATCGGACAATTTCGATACCTTCGACAGGACCCATCGACGGATGAGACGGTGCACGATGAACCAGAGGATCAGCGCACCGATGAGCACGGCCGCAGTCCACAACGCGTTGTGGACCCACTCCGGCCATGTCGAGAACGCGCTCACGCTTCCTCCTCCAGGTGCACGGTGAGTTCGGCGGACGCCACCGCGATCGAGGCCAGGATCGCGGCCAGCTCAGCGCGGTCGGTGATCGCAGCTCCCACGGCCTGCCGGTCGGTCGGATCCATCAAGACTCGCTCGGTCGTGGGCCCGCCAAGGTCAAGGTCGTCGAGGGTGGAAGCGAGCCACACGTCGTTGTGCGCGGTCCTGGCGATCCGCTCGGCGTGGCCGGAGCCCGCCCCCTTGCCGAGCCCAGCCTCCTCGCCGAGCAGACGCGCCGCAGCGACAATGTCTTCGACGATCTTCGCCACGGCGGCGTGCTTGGACGCCAGGCGTTCGTCGAGGGCGATGCGCACCGCATCGATGCCGGCAGGTGGTCCCACTGCAGGGTCGGCGGCGACGACGAATGGAGTGGGATCAAGGAAACCGTCGTCGTTCAATTTGATCGTCAAATCCTCGGTGACCAGCTCGAGGGCGTTCACGTCCTCGATATCGGCCTTCTGCAACAGATCCGCCTTGTTGAGCACGAACAGGAACTGACGCTCGTAGCCAGACAACGGGCTGAGGAAGTCATCATGCAGTGTCGGGTCGTTGTACTTGACCGGATCGAACACCCAGATCACGGCGTCCACGTGGGGCAGCAGATCCTCGACCGTGGCCCGATGATCGTCGACGATGCTGTCGATGTCCGGGAGGTCGACCAAGGCCACCGACGACATCCAATCGTTGTCGGCGATCTGCGTGATGCCCATCGATCGAAGCAATGCGCGCATGGTCTCGTCGTTGGCCGGTGCCCATGCCATTGGCTGGTTCGTGTGCGGCCGGATCGCGCTCGTCGACGCGATCTCGCGACCGGCGAGGGCGTTCAGCAAGCTCGACTTACCGGATCCCGTGCCGCCGGCGATCGCGACCACGATCGCACCGCCGAGGTAATCGCGCCGGCGACGCTGCGCGACGGCGATCGTTGCCGCCGCCTCGCGGTCCGCGGGCGGAGCGACCCCAGCCGCGTTCGCCACCGCGAGGTCGAGCAGATCAACAAGCTCGCCGAGCTCAGCCATCAACGCTCTCCACGCTCTTGCTGAGGAGTCGTTCGACACGCTCGGTGGTCTCGGACACCACGGCTCCAGCCGCCTGTCGCAACTGGGACGCCGAAACAGGAGACTCGCTGCCGAGGGCATCCATGAACTGGTCGATTCGATGTTCGGCGGCATCGCGGAGGGCCAAGGTCAGACTGTGGTTTCCCGCCATGCGCAGGTCGGCGACCTGATCCCCGAGCGCAGAGCGAATCCTTCGATCCGGGAGCATGGCGAGGTCGGCGGCGAGACGCCACATCTGCTGCTCGACGGCCCTGCGCTGCAGTGGGTGGAATGAGGGCTTGCGCATCCGGGCAACTGCGCCATCGGTGATCTCTTGTTTCCACGCATCAAGGGGTGCCGCGTCAAGGGGACCGGCGGCCTCGGCTGCGTCGCGGGCCACGGCTCCAACCCTTGGGTGGAGCGAGGGGTCCTTGACCACAGACTCCATGGCCCGGGTCGTCGTGGTTGCGACGGTATCGAGCAGCATTTTGGAGGCAAGCGGCCACGAAAGTCGTGCGGAGGCTGCGAGGCGCCCACGATCGATGCGGGCGTCGGCGAGGTTCCGCTCGGCAATGTCGACGAGCTCGTCGACATGTACGTCATGATCTTCGATTTGCTGGGCGATCATCTCCACCTGATCCTCCACGAATACCGCGGCGCCAAGATCGCGCCTGGCGACGATCTCGGTGCGACCCAATCCGGCGATGCGGTCTCTGAGCATCGCACCGTGGATGTTGCCGGTTGCCGACTCCGGAACGATCGTCAACTCACCTTCGAGCGAAGCAATCACATCCACCGTGATCGCTGCCGCCAGCGCCGGGTCGTCGGGGATCCGGTTGAGAGCAACGACGGTCGGCACGCCCCGACGCTCCAGCTCCATGGTCAGGTCGCGGACGATGACGTCCGCGTACCGTTCGGGCGTGAGCACAACGACGGCCAGGTCGGTTCGGTCGAGGGCGTGGGTCACCCCGTCGGGATCCAGCTCGAACGGGGGTGTGTCGATCAGTATCAGTCCCCGCGAGCCAATCGGCCAGATCTCAGCGTCCGTTGTCGTCGGCCGGATCGGGCCTACGGCGGCTATCTCGGCACCGGCGAGCACATTGAACAGCGCGGACTTTCCGGTACCGGTCGGCCCGACGAGCGCCACCACCAGATTGGGGGTCAAGCCGGTCTCGTCGACAAGGCGATGCAGCGGCCCGATGGCGGGTTCGGCGACCGCCGCGTCGACCTCTCGGAGGAGATCCCGCAGTTCTATCGCAGCTGGACTGGTCATGGCAGTCGCTATTACAACACAAGAGTGGCGAGTCGCGAGACGCGAGACGCGAGTCCGGAGTCGCGAGTTACCAGTTACCAGTTGCCAGTACCGAATTGCTTTCGACTCGCTCTGTCGCGATCACGCAGTCAGGCGGCGAGCCCCTGCGAGCCGCCCAACAAACAACAGGCGAGTCGCGAGACGCGAGTCGTGAGTCGTGAGTCGCGAGTCAGACCGAATTGCTTTCGATCAACTCTGTCGCGATAACACAGTCAGGCGGCGAGCCCCTGCGAGCCGCCCAATAAGCAACAGGAGAGTCGCGAGTCGCGAGTCGCGAGTCGCGAGACGCGAGACGCGAGACGCGAGACGCGAGACGCGAGTCGCGAGTTGCCAGTTACCAGTTCCGAATCGCTCGTGGGCTGCCAAGTCGCGAGCTACCAGCGGACCGAATTGCTTTCGACTCGCTCCGTCGCGATCACGCAGTCAGGCGGCGAGCCCCTGCGAGCCGCCCAGCAAACATGGCCAGTTCTGAATTGCTTTCTACTGGCTCTGTTGCGATCACGCAGTCAGGCGGCGAGCCCCTGCGAGCCGCCCAACAAGCATGGCGCCGCCCATCAAGTATCGCCGGCGAAGAGATCGTCCACGATCCCATCCAGCTCCACCCGCGATGCCAGCAACTGGAAGTCCTCATACGGATATGCCGCTTTGATCAGGTCTGCCGGTACCCGGAACCAGGGTCCGTCGGGGGCGACCTGGGTGCGATGAGCCGCCAGCGCGGCCCGGGCAAGATCGATGTAATCCCCCACCTCGATGCGGGCGGCGACTGGATCCTCGGCACCATTGTCGCGAGCTTCGAGGAACTCGCCGTACGGGGATTCGAGTCCGTCTTCCTGCATGGCCGCATGCAGCGTTCGCACCCGACGCAGTGACCAGATCGGCGCAAAGAGGTTCGTTACCTCCCATGGCTCCCCCGCGCTCGGGAACCGGGAAGGGTCGGATGCGGCTTCGAACAACGGCACCGAAAGCGCGTGCACCCGGAGATGGTCCGGATGCGGGTACCACTCGTGGTTGTCGTATCCGAGAATGACCTGCGGCCGCTCGGAGCGGACGATGGCGACTAGTCGCTCGAGCACCGCTTCGGCATCGGCGTTGACAAACGCGTCCTTGTGCTCGTTGGGTGGTGTGTCCGGCATCCCCGAATCGCGATAGCCCAGCATGATCACGTCATCGAATCCCAGGATGTCGGCGGCCTCCTGCAGCTCGCGGCGGCGGACGGCGCCAATGTCGCGGCGGGCCTCTGCGGAGTCGGCGGCAGGATTGAGAACATCGCCGGCCTCACCACCGGTGGCCGTGACGAGAACGGTACGCACCCCTTCGTCGCCGTACCGGGCGACGGTTGCCGCGGCCTTGCTCGATTCGTCATCAGGATGGGCATGGAAAGCGAGGAGCGTCCGGGTCATGATGATCGGGAGTTAAGCAGGAGGGGTCACGCCCCCTGAGCGACGGCGGTCGCAGCATTGCCCTCAGCGCAGGTTTCGAGGAGAGGGCACCACCGGCAATAGGGGCCGCCCCGGCGTTCCAGCTCGCGATCCTCCCGAAATGCCTCGCGTAGCGTATTCACCATCTCGACCACGGCCGCACCGGTCGCCGTCGCCCGTTCCATGGTCGGTTCCAACGCAGACCGCTCACCGGTCTTGACCGACACTGCCTCGGCAACCGCCGGCAGTTCGTCGAACTGCTGCACCCACGCATGGCAGTAGAAGTCGAGCTGACCGTCGGCGTCGTCGATGAATCCGCCGGTCTTCCAATCGACTATTCGGGTTCCTGCCTCGTCGTCGAAGATCGCGTCGATCGTGCCTACCAGCGTCACATCCTGATCAAGCTCTGCTTCGATCGCTACCTCCGCCGACCGAAACCCGTCCGTGGGGAATCGCTTGAACCGTGCGTAGAGGTCACCGACCTCCGCAATCACCGGAGCCAGCGCCGACGGTTTGGTGATACCCAACGCCTGGAGCTTGATGTTCAAGCCGGCACCAATCTCTTCTTTGCACGCAGCAGTGACGTCGTCGATCGGGCCCTGGCTCAGATGCCTGGCGAAGAGCCGATGAGCGAGCGAACCCTTGAACGAGGGCATCGAGTCGGCCGGATACTCACCGTGGAGGCGTCCGAGCGCCTGCTGCGGGCAGGCCAGGTACGTCTTGTAGAGGGTTGCCGACACTCTCAGCGGCTCACCTGGCTCGATAGGAGGAAGTGGGATCACCACCGGATGGTATGCCCGAATCGCTTACACAACAAGGCTTTCGGCCCGGTGCGATAGACGTTCGTTTTTCGGCGCCCTCCCTATACTGGTGCTGGTCCCGACAACCCACGAGTCATGCCACGCGCCCTTCGCCTCACCCTGCTTGCCGCCATCCCCATCACCCTGCTCGTCTTGCTGCCGATCGGGGGGTACACCATCGACCGCTCCGTGTCGTCTGGCAATGTGCCGCGAAACATCTCGGTCGACGGCGTTGAGATCGGAGGCGCCACTCCCGAAGACGCGCAGGCCATCATCGAAACATACGAGCAGGAGCTCCAAACCCTCCCCGCGACCGTCGTCGTCGAGGCAACCGAGTTCGAGCTGCGGCCGACCAGCGTTGCGCTCAGGGCCGACGTGAACGGCGCAGTCGAACAAGCACTCGAGCAGCGGTCCCACGGTTTCGTAGCGGGTTTCATTCCCTGGGTGGCAAGCTTCGGCGGCCAGATCGAGCTCGACCTCGACTGGTCTCTTGACACCGAGGCCCTGGAGGAGCACTTCGCCGAGTGGGAGCGCCAGGCGATCACCAACCCCGCGTATGAAGGCGCCGTCTCGGTCGCCGGCACCCGGGTGCTCTTTGAGTATCCGGCCGTCGGAAACGCCATCGACCGACCTCCGGCGGCGGCCCTGATCGCCTCCGCGCTCACCAGCCCGGTGAGAAGCTCTGTGGTGCTCTCATTGGTCGAGACCGATCCGTCCCTGACCCG
>CAXMOP010000069.1:0-41774 GCA_964195155.1 uncultured Kiloniellales bacterium
TCCGATAGCACGACTCTCGCAACTTACGGCGACGTCCGCGGGAGAAAGTGGCACTGTTGAGCGGTCTTCGGTCGATCGAACGACGTTGGGCGACAGGTCAGTCGTATGCCCCGCGAGCCTCCTCCGGGGTTTGAACGTCAAGCCTCGAACGACGATCTGCGTGACGTGGTACGCGGACCGCTTGCCATGAGTCGTGACGGGGACCACAGCGTGAGACGGCGCTCTCGACGAGAACCGCGTGCCAGCGTGGGCTACCGCGTACGGGGAGCCTCCTCCGGGATTTGAACCCGGGACGCCTTCCTTACCATGGAAGTGCTCTACCACTGAGCTAAGGAGGCAGGGCTCGCGAAGATTACCTTCGCGAGTGCTGGGAGGAGGATTCGAACCTCCGTAGGCGTCTGCCGACAGATTTACAGTCTGCTCCCTTTGGCCGCTCGGGCATCCCAGCTCATGAGTCGCGAGTCACGAGTCGCCAGTCGCGAGCCCGAACTCAACAGCGGTGCAGGTTACCCCGACCAGAGGTGCATCGTATGCGCGTTTCCGCCGGTTCTCAGCTGAGCGGCGACGCCATCCTGGTCAGGCGCTCGACGCGCTCCGAGATGGGTGGATGCGTTGAGAACAGGTTGCTGAACCGCAGCTGTTTCCGCCGCTCGTTGGACAGGCTCGCATACGGGTCGGCGATGAACAACGTCGAGGCGGCAGCCCCGACGTCCATCGGGTGCTTGGTCGTCCCGGAGTGCAACTTGTCGAGAGCGCTTGCCAGGTTGAGCGGCGACCCGGTGAGCTCCGAGCCCGACCGATCGGCCTCGAACTCGCGCGATCGGCTGATCGCCATCCTGATGACCATCGCCACCAGCGGGGCGATGATGATGGCGGCGAGCCCTGCGATGGCCGTGACCGCATTGTTGCCACCGCCGCGCCGGCCCATGCCTCCCCAGAACGCCATCCGGGCCAGGAACGACATCGCAACGCCGATCGTCGCTGCCACCGAAGAAATCAGGATGTCGCGGTTCTGCACGTGGGCGAGCTCGTGGGCGAGCACGCCTTCCAGCTCCTGATAGTTGAGGGCCTCGATGATGCCGGTCGTCACCGCGACCGCGGCGTGCTTCGGGTTGCGCCCGGTGGCGAAGGCGTTTGGCTGCTTGGAGTGGATCAGGTAGATGTCGGGCATCGGCATCTCGGCGCGCATCGCGAGCGAACGGACGATGGAGTAGACATCGGGCAGCTCGTGCTCGGCGACCGGGCGGGCACGGGCCGCCTTGATGGCGATCTTGTCGGAGAACCAGTACATGAAGAAGTTGATCGCCGCCGCGATGGCGAGGGCGATCGCCGCGCCCTGCTGCCCGAAGAAGAAGTACCCGAGGCCAACGAAGATCGCCCCGAGCAGCGCCATGAGGCCGACCGTCTTGAGGTTGTTTGCCATAGGGGAAGGATATCGGGCGGACGGAGATGTTTGTGGGGGTCAGCCCTCGTTCTCCTCTGGCTCAGGAGGTGGAAACGGTTGCACCCGCAGGTTCCCGAAGGCCCGCGCCGATGTCTCGGCGACGGAATACACATCATCGACAACCAGGAGCAGGACCATCGGAGATGGCTCCTGGCGCCGATCGAACAGCGCGTAGCTGTGAATCTCCACCCCGCTGGCGCAGTCCGACCAAATCTGCATGTGTCCCTCGAACTCATCGCTCGGGACGTTGTCCACCTGCTGGTCGGCACAATGCCCGCTGTAGTCCTCGGCCGCCAATCGATCCGTTGTTGAGCCCCACTTCTCCGCGCTGGCATTCGACGCGACCAATCTCATGTATGGCTCGCGCCCAAACTTGGTGTTGAAGTCGAATCCTGGCAGCCCCGCCCGAAGGCCGTACCCGTCGCCGTCGTCATTCGGCCCGAGCGGTGTGGAGACCCATCTGCCGGGAACGGAGGTCCCGACGACGTCGTCGGGGCTGGAGAGGAAGATGGGGTCGGGGATAACCTCCAACGGAGCTCCCCGCAGCTCCCCGTCGTAGTGCTCTGCGTCGGCCTGGCGCAAGATCGCAATTGGGATCGGGCCGGTTGTTTCCTGCATCTCTTGGCAAATGGCCCGAATGGCCAGTTCGCGAGGAGCGTTGAGGAGGCTGCCGAAGCGAAGAAGGACGTCGCCCAGGTCTGCGTGGCCGAAGAGGCCCATAATGCCCGCGAGCGAGTCCGTATCGACAGCGAGGACGCGGACAGAGCGGAGCTCTCCAGTGTCTACGTCATAGAAGTAGCCGAGCCGCGCCCCGAGGTGGTCCACATCCCCTTGCATAAGCCGAGGCACGTAGTCAGACGCGTCGGCTCCGTGAATCGCAAACGGCTCTCGGGTAGCGGCTTCTTCGAGAACGAACGCGGCGTAGTGCACGCCAACAACCTCGCCGTGCTCGTTGACCACTGGTCCGCCGGAACTACCTCTATTGGTCTGGGCCGAGTGCTCGAGGACGCGGGTCGTCGGCGTGCTCGGATCGGGCTCGATCTGTTCCTTCGAGATCTCTCCCGGCTTGAAGGTGAGCTGAGTTGTACCACGCGGAAAACCGACGACCCGAACCTCCTGCGCGGCAATGATCGGCGCCCCGGACCACTCAAGAAAGACATAGTCCGAGCCATCGACGTCGACGACGGCGAGGTCGGCACACGACGACCGGCCGACCACACGCCCCGCGATCAGGCGATCTCCTCCATCCCAGGAAATCATGACGTCGGTGAAACCTGCAACAACATGGTGGTTGGTGAGTATGAACCCGTCAGAGGAAACGACGAAGCCGCTTCCGGAGGCACGATCCGTCTCGACCCGGACCACTGCCTCCTTCAACTCGTCGACGGTTCGCCACGATGCAGGATGGAATGCCTCGGCACCGACCTCCCCCTCGTAGGTGATGTCGTCGCGAACGAACTCCAGACTTCTCGTCGCCGCGGGGTACGCGTCGCACAACTCTGCGAGGCCGCCCGTGAGCGGCTCCGAGCCAACCTGAACAATGATGTCGCCCGCGCCGAGCTCTGCTGCGGCCACGTCGCTTCCCGCGTTGACCCCAGTGACGATCACTGTCCCATCCGGTTGGTCAAGCCCGGCGAAGTCGAGTTCGACAGCGACGTCTCGACGGCGCATGGCCGCAAGTACCTCAGCTGCCTCTGCCCCAGCGATGCCCTTGCCGCGGTAGATCGCCATAGCGACCACATCCCCCTTGGCGTCAATCGAGACGGCGAACGGTCCCGGGTTGGACGTGATGGAGGACGCGGTCTCCCACTCGCCGTCGCGAGCCCAAGCCAGCCACGCTGCCGGCCCCGAGCCGGCCCCGAGAGTGACCGAATCGGGGAATCGATGGTCCACCCTGACGAGAGCCAGGTTGGAGCACTCGGCCATGGCCTCGACAGCCCCCTCGACTGGGAACTCCTCATCGGCGATAAGCACATTCACGCGATCGGCACCCACGACTGCGGTTGCTGGAACCACGATCAGCCCCTCTTCGCCGACGACCAAACCAGATCCAAAGCCCGCCGCACTCTCCTCGCCGAGGGCTCCCTCCGACTCGACCTCGACCAGATAGGTGGTCGCCCACGCATTGGGGTCAAAGGCCGGCTCGGTGGTCGAAGTGCTGCTGGGGGCGACGGTCGTTGTGTCCTCATCGGCGCCGCCCGTGCACGCTCCGAGTACCAGCGAGAAGGCGAGGATGGCGAGGAAGGCCATCAAACGGCGCACCATCGGTCTCCTCCACACTCCTCGTGGGCACGTTGGTCCCCGGGTTCGTGGGTGTGAGAGCCTCGCCGTCCTCATGTCTCGGCGGGTGTTGCCACCAGCACGCGAAAATCGCCCAGGCCTCTCGGGTGGAGGAGGGTGTCGGCGTCGGTGAGCTCGGAGCGGACCTTCAGCCTTGCCATGGCGTCCTCGCCCTTGGCGAGCTCGAGCTCTTCGTGGCGAAGATCTCGCACCACGTCGCGGAGCCCGAGGTCGGCGAGGAAGTCGTCCTGGCGGTGCAACTCCACCGTCGCCCCCGTCTCCTCTGTAGCCGCGATCAGCGCGGTGAAGTTGACATCCACCGTCACGTCAGTCGCCCCCGGCTCGAGCAACGGGTCCGGGCCGAGGTGGTGGCGCTGGTAGGTGCGAAGCGTCCCTTGCGTCCGACGCGGCTCCAACTCCTCGGCGGTGCCCCCGTAGTCGATGACGACTAGGGCGCCGCGCTCGATCCACCCAAGGATCGCACCGACCCACTCCGTTGCTGCCAGCTGCACCTCGACCATGCCGCCCTCTGGCACGGTGCCGGCATAGGCATCGCACCACGCAACGACGTCGGGACGGGCCTCTTCGGTGACCAAGCCAAAGGCGGTATCCGTCGACCCAACCCATCGCTCCACCCAGCCATCACCGTTGCGGATGGCCAACGCCACCGGGAAGTTGTCGAGGAGCTCATTGGCGATCACCACACCGTTGAACTGGTCCGGGAGCTCGTCGATCGTCTCGTGGACATGGTCGGGTCCGACGACGTCGCCGAGCGCTTCGCGAGCCGCCGGGGAAGCTTCGACGGCGTGGAATTCCCATTGCTCCCCCCTCAGGGGGGAGTCCGGCCCGTCAGGGCTGGAAGGGGGGTCAGACCGTGGTCGTGACAGAGGCTTGCCCCCCTCCGCCTCGCTTCGCTCGGCACCTCCCCCTGAGGGGGAGGCAAGGGAATCGATCATGGGCGCCAACAGCGAACCCGACCCGGCGCCGACGTCGACAAACAGGCCGCCCTCGACCTCTCGTTCGGCAAACCTCGCCAGCATCCGTCCGAACCAGGGGCTGACCTCGGGGCTGGTGAGGAAGTCGCCCTCCTTGACCGAGCGCAGCGGCCCGGTTGTGAAGAATCCCCCGTCCGGGTCGTACAGGCAGGCCGCCATGTACTCCTCGAATGGCAGGGGACCGTCGGCGGCGATTCGAGCACGGAGCTTGTCGGCGAGCACGGACGCAGGGTACGCGGCGCGTCCAACCCAGGGATCGCGGCGGAGTTCATTCTGTCGGCCCGCAGCGTCATATAGACGCTCTCCAACCCTGGGCACGCCGCTGGGTACGCGGGGGGTGGACTACAGGCCGAGGGCGACGACGACCTCTGAGGTGTACTGGGCGAGGGCGGAGGCGATGCCGGGGAAGACGCCGATCACGATCACCAGGACACCGGTGATCCCGAGGGCGAGGCGCAACGGTGCAGCGACCTCCATCGGCGCCAGGGCGTCGGCGTCGATGTAGTCGGGCACAGGATCGAAGAAGGCGGTCTTGACCACCTTGGCGTAGTACACAAAAGCCACGACCGTGTTGACGGCGGCGATGATCGCGATCGAGTACCCCCACGCATCTCCGACCGCGATGGTGGCGCTGAACATGGCCAGCTTGGCGAACCAGCCGGCGAACGGCGGGATGCCGGCGAGGGAGAGGAAGAAGGCACCGAGCGCGACCGCCAGGCCGGGCGCCCAGCGATACAAGCCCGCCCAGTCTTCGAGCTCGTAGCTGCCAAGCCTGGAGCCGACCGCGATGACCACGCCGAAGGCGCCAAGGTTCATCACTGCATAGATCAGCAGGTAGGTGATCGTTGCGGCAAACGCCTGCTGAAGATCGGCACCTGAGGCCGCCGCCGCCCCGAACGGGGCGAGCATGAACCCGGCCTGGGCGATCGATGAGTACCCGAGCAGCCGCACGACGTTGGTCTGTTGGATGGCGACAAAGTTCCCGACGGTCATCGAGAGCACCGAGGCGACCCAGAGGGCGGGCCCCCACAGGTTCGACTGGTTTGGGAAGGCGAAGTAGCAGACGGCGAGAAGGCCGACGAACCCGGCCGCCTTCGAGCCGACCGAAAGCCACGCCGACACCGGTGTCGGCGACCCCTCGTAGACATCCGGTGTCCACACGTGGAACGGCACGGCCGAAATCTTGAACCCAAACCCGAGCACGATGAAGAGGAGGCCGAGGACGAACACCGGCTCCTCGGCGACCGCCTCGGGCGTCTCGGCAAGCGCGGAGAACAGCTGGGTGCCGGTGACGCCGTAGATCAGGCTCACCCCGAGCACGATGAGCGCAAACGCGGTCACACCGACGATGAAGAATTTGAGCGCGGCCTCATTGGATCGCTCGTCGCCCTTTCGCCAACCGGCGAGCATGAAGCCCGCCCCGGTCACCAGTTCGAGGGCCACGATCATGGTCAGGAAGTCCCGCGACGAGCTCATCACGACAGCGCCGAGGGCGGCGCTGAGCAGGAGGAAATAGAATTCGCTCTCGTAGTACCGGTCGGACTCGAGATACGCGACCGAAAGCAGCAGGGCAACGAATGCGGCGAAGATGAAGACGCCCTTGAGGACCAGCGAGAACTGATCCACCACGTAGGAGCCTCCGAACAGCTCGCGCGGCAGCGTACCGGCGCACCCGGTAAGTTCGTCGCACAACGCGAGGGTGAACAACGGAATCATCGCCGCAAACAACCCGGCCATTCCAACGACGGCGGAGTAGTACTTTTCGCGCACGACAAGGTCGGTGGCGAGGACGGCGAGCACCGTCACCGCAAGCACGATCTCGGGGAGAATGGCGTGGTAGTCGATCAACGCATCAGCCTCCGAAGGCGCTCGCTACCAAGCTGACAACGGCTTCGTTGGTGGCGCCGAGCACCAGGTCGGGATAGACCCCGAGCGCGATGATGGCGAGCACGAGCGGTGCCCAGGCAAGCCACTCGTAGGTGTCGACGTCCTGGAGGTCCGCGCCGAGCCACTTGGCCGGCGCATCCCCGAAGTTGACGCTGCGCAGCATCCACAGCATGTATCCGGCGGTGAGTACGGTCCCGACCGCGCCGATCACCATGAAGGTGCGGAACACCGACTCGTTGAGCCCTTCGAGCGGCTCGAAGGAACCGAGCAGCGCCATGAACTCTCCCCAGAATCCGGCAAGGGCGGGCAGGCCTAGCGACGCCATGGCGGCGAATCCCAGCAGGACCCCCATCCTCGGCAGCAGGCGCATCTGCCCGCCGAGAAGGCGCATGTCACGGGTGTGATAGCGGTGCGACATCGATCCGGCCAGGAAGAACAGCAAGCCGGTGATCAGACCGTGGGCGACCATCCCGATGATGGCGGCGTTGATGCCAACCGCAGTGAGGGTCGCGATGCCGAGCATTACAAAGCCCATGTGACCGATTGAGGAGAAGGCGATCAACCGCTTCACGTCGGTCTGAGCGAGACACGCCAGCGATCCGTAGATGATGCCGATCACCGCCAGCAGGCCGATAAACCACGCCCAGTTCCGTGCCTCGTCTGGAAGGATGGGAAGCGCGATACGGACGAATCCGTAGGTGCCGAGTTTCAGCAGTACCGCGGCCAGGATCACCGATCCAACGGTCGGCGCCGCAGTGTGGGCGTCTGGCAGCCAGGTGTGGAGCGGCCACATCGGCACCTTGACGGCAAACCCGGCAAAGAGCGCGGCGAAGACCCAGAAGGCGAACGTGCCGGCAAACAGGCCGGTCGTGCCGAGGACGGACAGCTCAACGATGTCGAAGGTTCGCTCCCCTACATCGCCCGACCGGAAGTAGAGGGCGAGGAACCCGAGAAGCATGAACGCTGAGCCGGCAAGCGTGAACAAGAAGAACTTGATCGACGCGTAAAGCCGCATTTCCATCACCCAGTTCACGATGGGCACCGTCCGCGGCTCGGTGTCTCCCCAGATGCCAATCATGAAGTACATCGGCAGCAACACGACTTCGAAGAACACAAAGAAGAGGATGAGGTCGAGAGCAACGAACGTCCCGGCCATGCCGGTGCCGAGGATCAGCATCAGTACCAGCAACATCTTGGGGTTGTGCGGCTCGGGCCAGTGGTCCCACGAGTAGATAACGACCAGGAACGTGATCAATGTGGCGAGCACGATCAACCACAGCGAAATGCCGTCGACGCCGATGTGATAGTTGGCGTTGATGGAATCGATCCAGCTCAGGTCGACACCGAACTGGAACTCGTCGGCGGCCGAGAAGTCGAACAGCGCCACCATGATCCCGGACAGCACGAGCGCGATGCCGGAGACGACGAGCGCCGTCCACTTCAGGCCGGCCTCGAAACTGCGCGGGATGAATGCCACTACCACGGCGCCGAGGACCGGGATGAACACGATGAGGCTCAGGCCCCAGCCGCTGTCGAACAACTCTTGCATTAGCCCGTTCCTCCTGTCAGAAAATGATGAACAACGCGACGATCGCAACCACGCCGGCAAAACTCAGTGCAACGTACTGGTGCACATTGCCCGGGAGCAGCAATCTGAGGAAGCGCCCGGTCGCTCCTGTGAGGCCCGCCGCGGCGTGATACACGCCGTCGACGGCATTGGTGTCGATCACGACCACGGCCTCGGCGATTTGTTTGCTGCCCAGCGCAACGAGGTTGGGAACCGCATCGATCACGTGGTCGTCGACCCAGACGGTGGCGTCGGCGATCGGCCCCATGGTCGGCCGGACCAGGGCGTTCATGTAGAGGTCGTCGATGTAGTACTTGTTGACCAGGATCGGAGTGAGGACGGGCACCGAGTAGGTGGGGCGCTCCACAGTGGTCTGCCGCTCCGGAGCCGAAATATCGTCGGTTTCGCCGATTGTCGTGTGCACCAGTTCACGCTGCGGGCCCCACAGCAACCAGCCAGCGCCAAGGCCAAGCAGCACCACAGGCGTCACGATGGCGATGAGGAGGATGTCCGGGGCGTCGAAGTGATGCTCCATGATCGGGAAAGCCCTGGTGGTCACCCAGCCGGTGAACACCGAGGTGAGCCCGGGAATATTCAGCAGGCCGGTGAATGCAGCCCCTACCGCAAGCAGGATCAGCGGGATGGTCATGATCGACTTCGACTCGTGCGGCTCGACGGTGCCGCGATAGGTTCCGAAGAAGGTCAGCGACAGCGCCCGCATCATGTAGAAGGCGGTGATGAAAGCGCCGGCGATCGACAACGCGACCATGAACCACGCCGCCGTCTCGGCGTTTTCGGTGGCGTTGAAGTATGCCGAGGCGATGATCTCGTCCTTTGACCAGAACCCGGCGAACGGGAACAGTCCGACCAGCGCGGCGGTGCCGACCAGAAAGGTCCAGAAGGTCACCGGCATGTAACGGCGCAGCCCTCCCATGTCCTTCATGTAGTTGGAATGAACGGCGTGGATGACCGAGCCGGCGCCGAGGAAGAGCAGGCCCTTGAAAAAGGCGTGGGTGAACAGGTGGAACAGCCCCGCGCTGTAGGCGCCCACACCCATCGCCGCCACCATGTAGCCGAGCTGGCTGACCGTCGAGTAGGCCAGGACGCGCTTGATGTCGTCCTGGACGATGGCGAGCAGCCCCATGAAGAACAGGGTGATGGCCCCGATGATCACGATGATCGTGTTGAGCGATCCTGCGAACTCGGGGAGCTGGTAGAAGGGGAAGAGCCTGGCAAGCAGATAGACCCCGGCGGTGACCATCGTTGCCGCGTGCATCAGCGCCGACACCGGGGTCGGGCCCGCCATGGCGTCGGGCAGCCACACGTGGAACGGGAACTGCGCGCTCTTGCCCATGGCGCCGATGAAGAGCAGCAGTCCCGCCCAGAACCCGAGGGTGGCCAGGTCGGTCTCGCCGCCGATCATCCGCTCAAAGATCTCGGCGAAATTGAAGGTGCCCGCCGACGCCGCCATGACGATGGCGCCAAGGAAGAGGGCGGCATCGGCCACCTTGTTGGTCATGAACGCCTTGTTGGCGGCGTCGACGTTCTCCAAGTCCTCCCAGTAGTGGCCGATCAGCAGGTACGAGGCCACGCCCACCAGCTCCCAGCCCACGATCAGCTGAATGAGGTTCGGCGCCGAGACCAGCACCAGCATCCCGCCGGCGAACAGCGTGAACGATGCGAAGAACCACGTGTAGCGAGGATCGCCTCTCATGTAACCGTTGGCGTACACGAAGACGAGGAACCCGACGATTCCGACGAGGAAGAACATCATGATCGACAACCCGTCGACGACCACGCCCCACTCGATGGTGAAGATGCCGATCTGTCCGACGTCGATGGCGCTCTGGGTGACGATGCCGTCTTGCAGGTTCACGACCGTGAGGACGATGCCGTAGACGGCGACGAACCCGAGGGCCGCCGTTGCCATCCCCCAACCCTTCCACGGCGAGAACTTCCCAAAGAACAAGATGGCAAAGGCCATCACCATGGGGACGACCGGGATCAGCCAGGCGAACTCGGCCAGCGTGCCGCCGTCGCCGGCATGCACTTCTTCGTGGTTCTCCTGGATGAAGACCAAGAGTGGCAGTGCGGAGGCGACCATCAATACCTCATGAGGTCGAGCTCGTCGACATCGGCGGAGTGGCGGTTCCTGAAGATCATCAGCACGATGGCGATGCCGATGCCGGCCTCCGCAGCGGCGAGGGCGATCACGAAAAGAGCAAAGACCTGGCCGGTAGAGGCCTGATCTGCGAGGTAGACGTCGAAGGCGACGAGGTTGACATTGACCGCGGCGAGCATCACCTCGACCGAGGCCAGGATCAACACCGCGTTTCTGCGGGTGAGCACGCCGTAGAGGCCGACCGAGAACATGGCCGCGCCGAGCAGGATGAACTGGACGATCGTCATCGCGGCTGCTCCACCGGGGTAGCCGGGTCCTGCCTGGCCAGGACGATGCCGCCGATGAGAGCGGCAAGCAGCACGAAGGACACCACCTCGAACGGGATCACCCACGAAGTGAAGATCGAATAACCCAGCTCGGCGGTTCTGGTCGCTTCGTCCGGGAGCGGGATGACCTTGCTGTCGAAGGACTGGACCACGGCCCAGGCCACGACTCCGAACAGGAGGAACGACAACAGGGCCGCGGGCACCTTGGCGCTCATCGGCTCGCTGAGCTCGACGCTCTTGGTGAGCGGCGCCCTGGTGATCATGATGCCGATCAGGAAAAGGATGATGACCGCACCGAGGTAGACCAGCACGACGGTCCACCCGACGAACTCTGCGCCGAGCATGAGAAACAGGGCGGCGGTCCCGGCGAGGGCGATCACGAGGTAGAGCACCGCTCGCACCACGTTCTTTGAAGACACCACCATCACCGATGCGACGAGGGTGGGAATGGCCAGGAGCAGGAACACCCAGTTGGCCAGCTCGGAAAGCCAGTCCCCGACGCTCATGAGCTCTCCAGCGGCGGCGGGGGTTGCACCGTCGCCAACCAGTCGGTCAGCTTTGCCTTGTCGTGGAGCAGGTCGACGACGGCATGCTCGCTGTACTCGTACTCCGGGCTCCAGAACAAGGCGTCGAACGGACAGACATCGACGCAGATCCCGCAATACATGCACAGGCCATAGTCAATATCGAATCGATCGAGCTCGGCGCGGACCTTGACCCGGCCGCCCGGCTCCTCGGGTTCCTGCTCCTCTTTGTGGCCCTCGATGTAGATGCACCAGTCGGGGCACTCCCTGGCGCAGAGCATGCAAACGGTGCAAGCCTCGGTGTCGAGGGCGATGACGCCTCTGGCACGCGGCACCGGGATCTCCTGCTCGTCGGGATAGAACACGGTCGCAGGCTTCTTGAACAGGTACTTGCCGGTGAAGGCGAGCCCTTTGAACAGCCCGGGGAATGGGAAGCGGATCTTCTTGTGATCGCCGTTGCCGTTCTGCCCATTGTCGGGGCTGCCGTTGTCGGTCATATCACCACCTTGAAAAATGAGATCACCATGACGTTGACGAGGGCGATCGGGATCAACCACCGCCATGCCATGGTCTGGAGTTGATCCTCGCGCAGCCTTGGGAAGGTGGATCTGATCCAAAGGGCGAAGAACACGATCAGCGCACCCTTGGCGAACACCACGAGCGGACCGATCGCGTTCAGCCACGCTTCTGATACCCACGGCACGTAGTAGCCGCCGAGGAACAGTGTGGCCACGACGAGAGAGAACGCGATCAGTGATGCGTACTCACCGAGGAAGAACATCGAGAACCGCACCGATGAATACTCGGTGAGATACCCCATCGTCAGCTCGGACTCGGCGATCGGCATGTCAAATGGGATGCGGGACAGCTCCGCCACCATGGCGATCAGGAAAATCACGAAGCTGACGATCTGTCCGGTGAGAATGTACGGCAGGCTCACTTGGATCGACCCGATTTGGAGCGGCGCACCCTGGGCCTCGACGATCCCGTTGAGCGACATCGTCCCGGCCTGGATCACGACCGCAAGCACGGCGAGGAGCAACGGCAGCTCGTAGGCGATGAGCTGGGCGGCGGCCCGCAGACCGCCCACCAGCGAGTACTTGTTGGCAGACGACCAGCCGGCCATCAGGACACCGAGTGTGCCGATCGACGAGATCGCCAGCAGATAGAAGGCGCCGAGGTCAAGATCGCGGGCAACGACGCCCGGCCCAAACGGGATCACGACGAACGTCGCCACCGCGGCCATGATCACGACATAGGGGGCGGTTCGGAACACGGCTGAGTCGGCCTCACGGGGGACGAGATCCTCTTTCTGGACGAACTTGAGCCCGTCGGCGATCGGTTGCGCCCACCCAAAGCGCCCGCCGGCGTAGTAGGGGCCGACCCGGTTCTGCATGTGGGCCATCAACTTGACCTCGGCGTAGATCACGGGCAATGCGAGGCCCATCACGAGGCCGAGAACGACCGCCACCTTGATCAGCGTGTCGAGCCAGAAGTAGCCGGTGGTCAGGTCCATGGGCGAACCTCCTTCGGAGGCTTCGCCGAGTCATCAGTCATGAGTCCACAGTCTTCAGCCAAACCCGAAGGAGGGCTGACGACTGACGACTGACGACTGACGACTGACCTCATCGATCCACGTCCCCGAGCACGAAGTCGAGGCTGCCCATGATCGCCACCAGATCCGGCACGAGCTGACCCTCGAGGATCCAGGGAAGGATGGAGAGGTTGGAGAACGAGGTCGACCGGATCTTCAGCCGGTAAGGCTTTTGCCCGCCTTCCGAGATCAAGTAGTAGCCGAACTCGCCCTTGGGATTTTCGCCGCGCACATAAGTCTGGCCCTTGGGGACCTTGATGATCCGTGGCACCTTGGCGACCAGCGGACCCGGACGGATCTTGTCGATGGCCTGGAGGACGATCTTGGCCGCCTCGCGAATCTCGTTGAGCCGCACCAGGTAGCGATCGTTGCTGTCGCCGCTCTCGGCGCTGATCACGTCGAACTCGACCTCCGGGTACGGCAAGTGGGGCTCTTCCTTGCGCAGGTCCCAGGCAATGCCTGAAGCTCGGAGGTTGGGCCCGGACAACCCGTATTCGAGCGCCTTCTCGGGTGGGATGATCCCGACGCCCACGGTCCGTGCCTTGAACAGCTCGTTGCCGACAACGAGGGTGTCGATGTCGTCACATACCCCGAGCACCTTGTCCATGGTGTCGCGGGTTTGCGCAAACCACCCTGCCGGGATGTCCTGGGAGACCGTGCGCGTTTGCTTGCCCCCTCCGGCTTGGGGTTTGACGCCACCGACGCGGTTGAAGTTGGGGTGGAAGCGTCCGCCGGTGACTCCTTCGATGAGCTCGAGCACCCGCTCCCGCTCACGCAAGGCGTGGAACAAGGGAGTAATGGCACCGAGCTCGAGCGGATACGACGACATGAACACCAGGTGCGAGGCGATCCTCGCCATCTCGCTCAGGATGAGTCGGATCCACTGGGCCCGCTCCGGCGGCTCCACCCCCATCAGGCGCTCGACGGCAACGATATAGGGCACCTCGCTGGCGAACCCGGCGACCCAGTCGATGCGGTTGACCAGGGTCGTGATCTGGGCGTAGGTGCGTACCTCCGACAGCTTCTCGTAGCCGCGGTGCATGTAGCCGATCACCGGCTCCACCGAGTTGATCCGCTCGCCGTCGACGTTGGCGATCAGGCGCAGGACCCCATGCGTCGAAGGGTGCTGCGGCCCGATATTCAACGTCATGTCCGGTGTCTCGATCTCGATCGAGACCGCCACCTCGGAGCGATGGAGCATCGCGGTTTGAGTCGAGAGTCCAGAGTCTTGAGTCAAGAGTCCGCTCCGAAGCAGTCACGAGTCGCCCACAGGATCAGAAGAGCTCTCACGCCTCCGCCCCCTCTTCTTCAACTCCTGGCATTCCCTCGACGTCTACGGCTCCGGGCCACGGCTTGACCTCGCGCGTCAGCAACGGGAACGACTTCAGCAAGGGGTGCCCGACGAAGTCGTCCGGCAGGTACAGGTTCTTTGAGTTCGGGATGCCACGGAACTCGATACCGAACATGTCGTGAGCCTCGCGCTCGTGCCATTCGGCGCCACCAAAGAGGGGCACGGCCGAGTCGATGACGGGATCATCCTTGGGAAGTCTTGCCACGAAGTGTGCCGCATCGTTGCTCTCCACCGAGGACAACCGACACATCACCTCGAACCGCTCATCGAGGTCGTCCGGCTCTGCGACACCCTCACCGACCTCGACATCCTTCGACCAATCGATCCCGGTCAGCCATGAGAAGAAGACCAGCCCCTCGTCGTCGCGGGCTCGGCGAAGCGTGGAGAGCCACTGCTCCCGATCCACAGAGATCCGAACCGTGTCGTACTCGACGACAGCTTCTCCGCCGAGCCGCTCAGCAAGACCGGCCGCCCAAGCGTCGAGGGTCGTCGTGGATTCAGGCTGGTCGCTGGTCAACCCGGCTCCATTTCTCCTGGACGTCCTCGTTCTTGATCTGCTGCTGGAGCATCACGATGCCCTCGAGCAGCGCCTCTGGCCGCGGCGGGCATCCGGGAACGTAGACATCGACGGGAATGATCTGGTCGACCCCCTTGGTGACCGAGTACGAATCCCAGTACGGCCCACCCGTGTTCGAGCAAGACCCCATCGAGATGACATATTTCGGATCTGGCATCTGCTCGTAGAGGCGCTTGATCGCCGGCGCCATCTTGTCGGTGACCGTGCCCGCCACCACCATCAGGTCGGCCTGGCGGGGCGAGGCGGGAAGCGGGACGATGCCGAACCGCATGAAATCGTAGCGCGGGCTCGACACGGCCATGACCTCGATGGCGCAGCAGGCCAGCCCGAACTGGAAGAACCAGAGCGAATACCGACGGGACCAATTGAGCAGCCATGACACGGGCTTCGGCGCCCCGAAGCGCTCGATCACTCCCACCGCAACACCCCTTTGCGAATGGCATAGACGAGCCCGAGGATCAGGATGACGACGAACACCAGCATCTCGAAGAAAATGAGCGCACCCTGCCCCGCCTCGGCGAAACGCTCGAGGTTCACCGCCCACGGGAAGAGGAACGCCGCCTCGACGTCGAAGATCAGAAACAGCAGGGCAAAGATGTAGTACCGGATGTGACTCTGGTTCCAGCCGCCACCGAGCGGCTCGATGCCAGATTCATAAGCGGTGGACTTCAATACGCTCGGCCGGCTCGGAGCGACGATTCGGGCAGTGACGATGGCCCCTGCGACAAGGACGATCCCGGCAAGCAGGAAGATGGCGACCGTTATGTAGTCACCGAAGTACTCGTTCTGCACGCGCAGATGCCCTCTCGCAGTTTGCTTAGCCGGCAGGCTCGTCGCCTGGACCGATTCTATATGGTCACGCGCGCGCTCCCAATTCAAAGGAAGTCCACAGTCCACAGTCCACAGTCCACAGTCCACAGCCAGACGAGGCCACTGAAGACTGATGACTGACGACCGATGACTCGGTATCTGCTCACCGCCAGGTGAGTGGGTACCGTCCTGCTCATGCCCTCCATCACTGTGCCCGACTACGGAGGTGGCTCGCTGGTCAATCTCGTTGCCGAGTTGGAGCAGCGACTCACCGGACACAGCGCCAGCCCGCGCCTCCGCCCACACCTGGCAGATCTGATTCCGATGGGGCACAGCTACATCCTGTTTCTCTTCGACGGCCTCGGTTCGCTGCAACTCGAACACCCCGCCGGAGCAGTCCTCGCCGCCGCGCAGCGAGCCACGCTCGACGCACCCTTTCCGACGACAACCACGGTGAGCCTGGCCACGGTCGCCACCGGCCTTCCCCCCGCCCAACACGGCCTCCTCGGGTACCAGCTCTGGCTTCCCGCGGTCGGCGAGGTGGTGAATACCATTAAATGGACCACGCTCTGGGGCGATCCGATCGAGTACGACACGGCTTCGCTGCTGCCGGCGCCGAACCTGTGGGAGCGACTCGCCAAGGCGGGACGAGAGCCAATCACGGTCCAGCCCGGACACTTCTCGAACAGCGCCCTGTCCAACGCGCTGTACCGCGGCTGCCGATTCGAACCGGCCTCCACGGTCGATGAGATCGTCGAGGCGACCGTCCAGCTGGCCGCAGAGCCCGGGCGGCTGGTATTCACCTACCTCCCTCACGTCGACTTCGCCGCACACGTCTACGGACAAGAGTCGGACGAGTATCTCGAAGCGATCGGGACCGCCGCTGCGGCCTGGCATCACGCGGCGCACCTCGTTCCCCCTGATGTCACTCTGCTCGGGACCGGTGACCACGGCCACGTCGACTTCGAACGGCAGGTCAAGATCCCGAAACCGGATCACGACAATCGCACCTTCTACGGCGACGGCAGGGCGATGTTCGTGCGGGGGGCAGGCGCCCCACTTGCGCAGTCGCTGCCGGCAACCTGGATTCCGGTCGAGGACATGGCTGGATGGTGGGGGCCGGGACCGCGCCACGAGTCCTTCGATGCCCGCGCCCCCGACGGCGTGTTAGTCGCCGATGACGACACCCTGTTGCTTCACCGTCACTCCGACGACCGCATGATCGGCAATCACGGAGCACTGACCGACGCCGAACGGCTGATTCCGTTGCTCGTTGGGCCCTAGCGCCGCGTACCCAGGGTTCACAGCGTCATATATGCGTACTGGAACCCTGGGTACGCGGCGGCTGGGGGTGCGTGACTAGTTCTTCCTTGCGAAATTCCCCCTAGTCACCACTCTCCGTGTTCGGCATACTGCTCAAAGTATCTAGTCAGATGGTTGGGGAAGGCACGGATCCATGGGTGGGGAATACGTATGATCCAGCTGCTGGCCATGACGACACTTGACCGCTCTCACGGGGGGCCGTCGGTGGCGAATCGACTCGTCGCTACCGGGGTGCGCCTGGCCGCGGCGTTTGCCGTTGCGGTCCCCGCCCTGCCCATCGCCGCGGCGCCCGCCGTCGCCGCCACTGCCTGCCCAACCGGTTCCATCACGTGGACCGCACCCGGCGACGGCAACTGGGATAACGCCGCCAACTGGTCGAGCCCGTCGGCGCCGGGAGGGACCGACGACGTGTGCATCGAAACCGACGTGACGGTCACCGTGGACAACCCGCTCTTTGCGGCGGCCAACCAACTGGTCAGCGCCGGGACCCTCGGTATCGAAACAACGCTCATCCTCAACGACACATCCGAGACCAACCGCATCGCTCTCGACGGGTCGGCGACGACCATCGGCTCGATCGAGGGCCCCGGCTCGCTGACCATCACCGGCACGGGCTCGACGTGGAACAGCGGATTCATCCGGAACAGCGTTGAGATCGCCAGCGGAGCCGACCTGGAGATTGGTGGCTTCGCCAATCTCAGTGGGAGCCTGACCAACCGGGGAACGGTCACCCAGTCCACCCGCAACTACACGATGAGCGGCACGGTCACCAACCACGGGACGTGGTACCTCACCTATCCGTTCGCCGACACTGTGATTGTCGGCAGCGGTACCTTCAAGAACCAGGCCACCGGCACCGTCGAACGCCCTGCCGGCGCCACTGCGGTTGCGATTGAGACGAGCGGCTCGGTGACCTTCGAGCACCGCGGCGCCATCGTCGTGAGAAACGGCTCGCTCCAGATCCGCGGTATCTCGACAATCGACGGCGCAACCATGCACGTCGACGGGGCCGCCACCCTCGAAATGTCGGCCGACGGCACCGCGAGCGTCGAGGGAACCTCCACCATGAGCGGGACGGGCACCGTGGAGTGGACCGCCAACCGGTTCGACATCCAGGACGGCGCCGTGGTCAACGTTGCGGCGTCGTTCCGGCTGGCCGGCGCGGAGATCTCGGGGCCGGGCACATTCTCGATCTCGGGCGATGCCGTTTGGACCAAGGGCCTCATCTCCGGCAACGTCGAGATCCCCGGCGATGGGGCGCTCGAAATCGACCGCCTCACCACCTCGACAGAGCTGCACGTCACCGGAACTCTGATCAATCGCGGGACGGTCACCCAGCCGGACGCAGGCCTGTACGCGACGCTGCCGGGAGCGATCACCAACGACGACGACGGCCTGTGGCAGTTCACCAACACCGAGTTCCGGGACATGGTCTTGGGCGACGGCCCCTTCCTCAACGACGGCACCCTCGAGGGCAACAGCCCCAACAACAACGTGGCCGGTCTGCCCGCCGGACTCGACTTCCGGAACAACGGCAAGGTCGTGGCGCGGGCGGGGCAGCTCTGGATCGCATCGGCACCGTCCCACTACGCCGGCACCGTGCTCAGCGGGGGAACCTGGGAAGCCCGAGACGGTGCCAGGCTGGCCTTCCCGGCGGCGATCACCGAGAGCACCGCCGAACTGACCCTCACCGGTCCCGGGTCGTCCTTCGGGTACCTCGCCTCGCCCTTCAACATTCAGCCAATCAACGCCTTCGACACCAACGGCGGGACGCTTCGGCTCGCCGAGGGCGCCGACTTCGCCACCGGGTCCGACTTCACCAGTAACGGCACGCTGATCGTCGGCAACGCCGCCAACCCCGGTGACCCGTCGACGCTCACCGTCAACGGGGACCTCACCCTCGGCGCCGCGGGCACCTTCGACGTCCAGGTCGGCGTCGACCCGGTCGGCCGCATCGAGGTCACCGGCTCGGCCACCCTCGGCGGGGCGCTGGAAGCCCACGCGCTCGCCGGCTTCGAACCCGGCATCGGCGTCGAGTACCAGGTCATGTCCTATGCCTCGATGAGCGGGTCCTTCGCCTCGATCGACGTGGCTCCCTTCTACGGCGCAGCCGTCAGGGCAGACGAAGTGGTGCTCGTTGGCATCGACCCCGTCCCGATCGCAGACGCCGGGGGGCCATACTCCGTGCCCGAGGGCGCCGCCGGCCTCACCCTCGACGGCTCGGCCTCGGACGATCCCGGCACCGGCTCGATCATCTCATATCTGTGGCAACCCGCCGGATCGTTCACCGACAACACCGTCGTCGGACCCACGTTCACCAATACCATCGACAACGGCACCTTCCCGGTGACCCTCACCGCCTGCGACGATGCCCTGCCCACCTCCCAGTGCAACACCGACGGGGCCGACGTGGTCGTCACCAACGTTGCCCCCACGGTGAGTGCCATCGCCGACCAGACCATCGACGAGGGCGAGACCTTCGGCCCGGCCGTCGCCGCCACCTTTACCGACCCGGGCAGCGCTGACACGCACACGGCGACCATCGACTGGGGTCACGGTCCCGTCGATGCCATCGGCTCGGCCGCTTTGCCGATCTCGGGGAGCCACACCTACCCGGACGCCGGCGACTTCGTCGTCACGATCACCGTGACCGACAAGGACGGCGGTAGCCACAGCGACACCTTCACCATCACGGTCAACGACACTTCAACCCCCCCGGTCTCCAACCCGGGCGGCCCGTACTCGGGTGACGAGGGGGAGGCCATCCCGGTCGATGGGTCGGCGTCCTCGGACCCCGACGGCACCGTCGAGTCCTACCTGTGGACAGCAACCGACGGGTCGTTTGACGACCCGACCTCGGCAACAACCACCTTCACCGCACCCGACGACGGCACCTACACCCTGACGCTCGAGGTGATCGACAACGACGGCATCCCCGACACGGAGACCACGATGGTCACCGTCCACAACGTTGCACCGAGCATCGACGCCGGGCCCGACGTTGAAGCCGACACCGGTGAAGTGGTCGAGATCGACGCCACCTTCACCGACCCGGGAGCAGACACCTGGACGGCGACCATCAGCTGGGGCGACGGCACCATCGACGACCCCGCCACCGTCGAGGCGACGACCAAGACGGTCTCAGGTCGGCACACCTACCTCAGTGCCGACACGTGGACGGTGACGGTGTGTGTCTCCGACGGCGACGGCGGCCAGGACTGCGACGGGGTCACCGCGACGGTGTCCTCGGCGAGCGGGACGCCCCCCATCGCCGACGCCGGCGGGCCCTACCGCGGGCGTGAGGGCTCTTGGATCAGGCTGAACGGAAGACGATCGCACGATCCCGACGGCAATATCGTCTCCTACCACTGGACCGCAACCGGCGGCGTCTTCAACAACCCGGACAAGGCACGGCCGAAGTTCCGGGCGCCGGACGACGGCACCTACACGCTGACCCTCACCGTCACCGACGACGACGGTCTCACCGACTCGATGACGACCACGGTCACGGTGAAGAACGCCAGGCCCAAGGTCGATGCGGGGAATGACACCAGGAGCCGAGCCGGCGGCGCGTTCCGCCTCGAGGCGACCTTCACCGACCGCGGCAGTGAAGACACCCACGTCGCCGTGATCAATTGGGGAGACGGCCACACGACCACCGTCGATTCCGCGACCTCACCCATCAACCTGAACCACCGGTACCCGCAGGTGGGTACCTACCGGGTCAAGGTCACCGTCACCGATGACGACGGGGGTAGCCGCAGAGACACCGTGAAGGTGAAGGTCAGCCGTCGTGCCGGGAAGTGCCATCGGTCGTCCGACCACCGCATCTGGGCCGACCGCGCCTACTGGCGGTGCATCATCGACCAACTGAGGCACCACTGGAGAGGGTTCGGGCACGGGACGATGGCGGTGTAGCAGCCGGCACCGAGGCATTTTGCACTATCGACGTAGTGTTAATAGGGTTCGCGCCCGTCGTCCGTAGGATTCCCCGATGGTTCGTTTGGCCTCGATCACGGTTGTCGTCGCGCTCGTCGCCGCCGGCTGCTCGATCGGAGGCGGGGACGAAACCCTCACGGTCTACTCGGGTCGCTCCGAGGAGCTGATCGGCCCGCTGATCGACCAGTTCGAGGACGAGACCGGCATCGACGTTGCCGTCCGCTACGGAGGAAGCGCCGAGATCGCGGCCACCCTCCTCGAGGAAGGGGGCAATAGCCCCGCCGACGTCGTGTTCACCCAGGATCCGGCATCGATCGGCGCGGTGGCCCAAGCCGGCATGCTTGCCGAACTCCCCGGTGACATCCTCTCCGTTGTTCCGACCAATCTCTCCGACGCCAATGGCCGCTGGGTCGGCGTATCGGGCCGGGCAAGGACGCTTGTCTACGACACGACCCTGTATCAACGCTCAGACTTCCCACCCACCGAAGACGGGCTGACCGACGAGGCCTGGGCGGGCAGGGTGGGCATTGCGCCTGCCAACGGATCATTCCTGGCGTTCGTCGCAGCCAAGATCCTCCTCGACGGCGAGGACGAGACGCTCAGCTGGCTGGAGGGCATGGCAGCCAACCGGTCGCCCAGCTACCCGAAGAACTCACCAATCGTCGCCGCCGTCACCGATGGACAACTCGACAGCGGTCTGGTCAATCACTACTACCTGTTGCGGCGCCTGGTGGAGCAGCCCGACGCGACCGCTGAGAACTACTTCTTCCCTACCGCCAGCGCCGGGTCGCTGGTCATGCCCGCGGCGGTCGGGGTACTGACGACCGCCAACAACACCGACGCCGCCGATCGATTCATCAGGTACCTCCTCTCGGAGAAGTCACAGCGGTTCTTCGCCACCGAGACCTTCGAATACCCGCTGCTGCCCGGCGTCCCCGCCAACCCCGCACTCCCGCCGATCGGGAGCATCCCCATCCCCGACATCGACCTGTCAGATCTTGCCACGGTGCTCGACCGCGCCACCGACCTGGTTGCCGAGGCCGGCCTGCTGTGACCGCGCCACAGGTCGTTGGGGTCACGGAGCCGCCGCAGGCTCCGCCGTCGCCAACCGGTCGGCGTGCACCCTGGTGGCTGTGGGCCGCCGGTGTGGCGGTGGTCCTCCCGCTCCTGCTGCCACTGTTGAGTTTGTTCGCTCGAGTGTTGGGCTCCACCGGAGCAGCGGTCGACATCCTGTTCGATCTCCGCACCGTCGAACTGGCAATCCGCTCGACAGCGCTCACCGTGCTGGTGACGGGAACGGCGATGGTCATCGGTGTCGCCGCGGCGTGGCTCACCACGAGTGCCGCGCTTCCCGGCCGCAGGGCCTGGGCGGTCATCGTTCCGCTACCGCTGGTCATTCCCTCTTATGTGCTTGCACTGGCGTTCCTGGCGGCCTCCGGCCCCCGCGGCACCCTGGCGTCGATCACCGGTTGGGATGTCCCCGTCCTCGACGGGCTCCCCGGGGCCTGGCTCGCTCTGACCCTGTCGACCTTTCCCTTCGTCTACCTCATGGTCGCCGCCGCGCTCCTCAGGCTGGACCCGGCCCTCGAGGACGCCGCACGCGGGCTCGGTGCGTCGCGGTGGCGGGTGTTCTGGACGGTCACGATCCCCCAACTTCGACCGGCCATCGGTGCCGGGGCGCTCCTGGTGGCCTTGTACACCCTGTCCGACTTCGGTGCGGTGTCGTTGATGCGGTTCCCGGCGTTCACCAGCGTCATCTACGCCCAATACGCCGGCCGGCTCGATCGCACTCCGGCCGCGGTGTTGTCGGTGCTACTGGTAGTCATCGCCCTGGTCATCATCTGGGCCGAGGGCCGGACCAGGGGTCGCGCCGCCTACCACTCACACCGCCCGCCCCGGGCCCGCACCCCTGAGCCGCTGTCAACCGGTGAGACCGCCGGAGGGCTCGTCTTCCTTGGCACCCTCGTCACATTGGGCGTATTGGTGCCGGTCCTTGTGCTCGTCACCTGGGCATGGCGGGGCGCATCGGTCGGTGAGTCGGTCACCATCCACTGGGGAGCCGTCGGCGGCTCCCTCCTCGGATCCTCACTCGCCGCAGTGGTTGCCATGGCTGCGGCGATCCCCGTCGTGGTGCTGATTGTCCGCTATCGCGGCCGCGCCTCGACCTGGTTGGAGCGCACGGTCTTTGTCGCGTTTTCTCTCCCCCACATCGCCGTGGCCCTCGCTGTCGTCTTCTTCGCCGTGCGGTTCCTCGGCCCCCTGTATCAGAGCCTTGCGCTGCTGGTCGTGGTGTACGCGTCGATCTTCCTCGCCCAGGCCACGGGATCATCGAAGGCATCGTTGCTCCAGGTCGATCCGAGCGTCGAAGAGGCATCTCGCAGCCTTGGCAAGGGCCCGTTGCAGACCCTGCGACTGATCACGGTGCCGCTGATCAGGCCCGGCCTGCTCGCCGGCGGTGCGCTGGTGTTCCTCACCACGATGAAGGAGCTTCCGGCGACGCTCCTGCTCCGACCCACCGAATTCGATACGCTCGCGGTCAGGATATGGTCGGCAGCCGATGAGCTGTTCTATGCACGGGCCGCCGCCTCGGCGCTCGTGCTGCTTGCTCTGTCGGCCGTTCCGCTGTATTACCTCGTGTTGAGGACCAATCCCGCCAAAGGCGCGACATGACCACAAAGGCGAGGCGGAACGCCGAGCCGCAAGAGCGGAACACAACTGATCCACGGATCGAGCGACTAACCGAAAGCTCCGAATGATCAATCGGACACCAAGACAGCCTGCGATTGAGTGCCGCGGCCTGTTCCAGACCTTTGGAGAATCCGTGGCCCTCGACGACTTTGACCTGGTCGTCGAGGGCGGCTCGATCGTGAGCCTGCTCGGACCATCCGGCTGTGGCAAAACCACGGCACTGCGAGCCATCGCCGGGTTCGAGCCGCCGGACGCCGGCACGGTGTCGATCGGTGGGCGCAGCGTCTTCGGCGACGGGGTCGACGTCCCTCCCGAGAAGCGAAGGGTCGGCATGGTCTTTCAGGAGTATGCCTTGTTCCCGCACATGACCGTGTCGAACAACGTTGGATACGGGGTGACCGAGGAGGACCGAGACGCCAGAGTCGCCGAGGTGCTCGAGATGGCCGGCCTGACCGGCATGGGCGACCGGCTGCCGAGCGAGCTCTCCGGCGGCGAGCAGCAGAGGGTGGCGCTCGCCCGGGCGCTCGCCCCCCGCCCCGACGTGGTCCTCCTCGATGAGCCGTTCTCCAATCTGGACGCGCCACAGCGGGAGCGCATGCGACGCGACGTTCGCCGGATCCTGAGGGATGCCGGTGCCACCGCGGTGTTCGTCACCCACGACCAGGCCGAAGCGCTGGCCATCTCCGATGAGGTAGCCGTCATGCGCACCGGCCACGTCGTCCAGGTCGGCAGCCCGCTTGATGTCTACCAGCGGCCCGCCGATCCCTGGGTCGCCGCGTTCCTCGGCGAGAGCCTGACGCTCGAAGGTATCGCCAGGGACGGGTCGGTGAAAACCGATCTGGGGAGTTTCCCCGCTGCCGGCGTCTCGGACGGCCCGGCCCAGGTGGTAATCCGTCCGGAGTGGATCGTCCCCACCCCGGCGCCAGAAGGAGAGGCGACCGTCGTCGACCGCGAATACTACGGCCACGATCAGATGCTGCTCATCGAGCTCGCCGACGGGCGCCGTGTCCAGGCCCGGGTCGGACCACGTCCGGTTCTCGACCCCGGCGATCTGGTCGACCTGACCTTCGAAGACGCGGTGGTGTTCCCGGAACGCTGACCCGCCGTAGGTACGCGTAGGACGGTGTTGAAACAATGACGAGTGCCCTGAGCCGCCGCTCGCTTGATTGTTGCGGTGACTCGGTTTCTCCAGTCAGCGCCGGCACGCTGGAGGATTGCTCAACACCCTCCTAGCCACATCGGGTGTGCGTCCACATCCATACGACGCTATTGCGAAGGGATCTCGTCGTCTTCCGCTTGATCTGCGCGGGCTGCGACCGGTGCCGACGGCGTCGGCGCGAGTGGGTACTCGAAGTCGTCCGGCAGGTCGTCCGGCTCGACCAGCATTCCCTCGGGAAGCGCATCGCGTTCGCGTTCGCGGGCGTCACGGACCCGCCAGCCGCCCAGTGCCCAGCCCCCGACGCCCCATATGTGGGCGATGATGAATAGGAGGGCGCCGAGCGCGCCGATGCCGACCAGCGAGCCCGCCCAGATCGCCGCCCGCCACAGCACGGCTCCGAAAACAAACGCTCCGAACAGGCCGCCCTTGCGTCGCATCAGCAGATCCCCCACCACCGTGACCGACGGAATGGGGCCGACGACCAAACCGAGCAGCATCCCGAACCCGAGGATCAGCGCCAACGGCAACCCGACCAGCGTTCCGGCGAGCAGCACGAGCACGATCGGTCCGGCAATCACGACGCCGATGCCGATCAGCAGCGTCTTGATCGGGTTCTTCTCGATCGCGTCGACCGATGCCTCCCCGGTTGCGCGGAACATCCAAAACGCGACGAGACCGGCAAGAACGAACCCGAGGAAGGTGACGATATTGGCCATGGTCAGGAGCAGGCCGTAGAAGAAGTTGGACTGGGCCGGTAGCGCCACCACCTCTCCGGCGACGTCGGCGCCCTGGGCGATCGAGGCGTCGTTTGGCGACCGGTAGAGGACGTCCCCGCCGACGGTTGCATCAGGGCCGATGGTGAGCAGCTCAACCGCGATGTCGATGTCGCGTCCCACCACGCCGTCGACAACGGCGGTCACCAATCGGCCGCGCAGATCCCGCCCGAGGGTGCCGTCGTTACGAAAGGCGGCGCCGAATTGGATGGCGTCGTTGCCGACGCTCCCATGCCGCCCGATGGTGAACGTGCCGGCGGTGATGAGAACGTCACCTGCCACGGTGCCCTCGATCTCGACCGAAGGAGACGCCGAGCGCAGTGATCCCTCGATCACCCCCTCCGCTTCGACCCGAACGGTGCCAGAGGTCAGTGCGTTCACGCTGCCGGTGATCGTGCCGGCGATGGTCAGATTGCCGGTCACGATCGTGAGATCACCATCGATCAGCCCTTCGACCCGGCCCGAGGTCGACGCCACATAGACGTCCTCGGTGATCGGTCTGCCCTCTTCGACGATGAAGATCTCCGCGGTGATCACCGATCCGAGCACCGGCGCGATCAGGGAGGGGGCGACGACGAGCAACGCGACGACCGATATGGCCAGATATCGTGTCTGGATCCGCGCCTTGCTCCATGTGCGGAAACCGGACCGGGCCGCTCGGAGCACCCGCTTCAGCGCCCGCATCGATTGGTGCCAGTCATCTCGAAAGAACTGTGTCCATTGTTTCCCGCTCTTGCCACTTCGTGGCAGGCCGCTCGGGCCCCGACTCAGCGGAGTTCCCTGATCGTGAACAGACTCTGTGGTCTCATCCGCATCGCCTTCGTTCCCGCTCTTGCCACTTCGTGGCAGGCCGCTCGGACCCCGGCTCAGCGGAGTTCCCTGATCGTGAACAGACTCTGTGGTCCCGTCCGCATCGCCTTCGTCTGGGGATCCTCTAGAGCGGTAGCGCCTCACGGACGATCTCGAGCAGCGGCCATGGCACCAATCCAAGCAGAACCGTTGCCACGGTCGCGAAGACCAGCGCGACTGCCGAGGTCGCCGGGATCAGCAGCGGACCATCGTCGTGCGGGTCATCCATGAACATCACCGCAGCGACCCGGAAGTAGACATACATCCCCACCACCATCGTCAGCAGGGCGAGGACCATCAGCCACAGGTATCCGGCGTCGGTTGCGCTGCTGAACACGCCGATCTTTGCAATGAATCCGGAGGTGAAGGGGATTCCGCTCATCGCCAGGAGCATGATCAGCATCGACCATGCCAGCCAAGGCGCCCGTGAAGACAGCCCGGCCCACTCCGGGAGCGGGGACCGGCCGTTGCGAGGCCCGGCGACGATTGAGGCGACCGTAAAGGCCCCGATCAGCGTCAGCGCGTAGGTGGTGAGGTAGAACCACATCGAGCCGATCCCGTCCCGGCCGGCAACAAGGGCAAGCAGGATGTAGCCGGCATGGGCGACCCCGGAGTAGGCGAGGATTCGCTTCACGTCGGTTTGCACCACAGCCAGGACGGTCCCGATGATCATCGACGCACCGGAAATCACCGCGAGCAGCGGCGACCAGTCGTCGATCTGGGAGGGCAGGCCGCCGATGAGAATTCTGGCGAGCGCGGCGAACCCGGCGATCTTGACCCCGGCGACCATCAAGCCGACGATGCCGCCTGGTGCTCCCGAATAGACATCAGGGGCCCATTGATGGAACGGCGCGGCCGACACTTTGAACGCCAGCCCGACGATGACCAGCCCCATGCCGAGGAGCAGGATCGCCGGCTCCGTCACGATGAAGCCTGACAGGAAAGTGCGCATGCTTCCTGCGCCGTAGAACGCGGTCGATCCGGTTCCGGCGAACAGCAGCGCCCCGCCGTAGATGAAGATCGCCGAGGCAAGGGACCCGAGCAGGAAGTACTTGACCGCGGCCTCGTCGGCGTCGAGCCGCTCGCGGGTGAACCCTGCCAGCACGTACAACGCAATCGATGCGGTCTCCAGGCCGAGGAAGACCATGACGATGTTGGCCGACGCGGTCATCATGTGCAGTCCGGCGACGGATAGCAGTAGCAGCGTGACGAACTCGGCGCCCCTACTCCCCAACGACTCGATCAGCGGCCACGCCGCGGCAAGACCGAGGAGTGCGACGCCGAAGATCAGGACCCCGGAGTACGCCGAGAAATGGTCCATCACCACCATCGGCAGTCGAACAACCGGGATGCCCTGCGCAGAGAAGTACAGGTTGTCCGCGCCCTCGTCGAGGGCGCTCCATTGCAGCACCGAGGCGGCAGCGGCAGTCGCGAGCGAGAACACGGCAACGATGCCCCACTCACGCGTCGGACGGTCGAGCAGGACGGCGAGCAGGATCACACCCAGGGCGCCGACGAGCAGGAAGACCTCCGGGGCGATGGGGAGGAACGAGGCGTTGTTCATCCCGAGCCCTCGTCTGGAGTGAAGCCGTTGTCGGGCACCTCGTAGGTCGTAGTGGCCTCGATGCGGTCGAGGATGAGGTCCACCGAGGGTTGGATCCGGTCCAGGATGGGCTTCGGGTAGATACCGATAGCGAGGACGAGGACGATCAGCGGGGCGATGATGGCGATCTCGCGGAACCCGAGGTCCCGGAGTTCGGCGTTCGCGGAGTTGGTGATCGGCCCGGTGAAGATCCGCTCATAGGCCCACAACAGATAGATCGCGGCCAGCACCACGCCCGAGGCGCCGATGATGGCAAGCACCGGCAGCGTCAGGTAGCTGCCGATGAGTACCGCAAACTCGCCGACGAAACCCGAAAGCCCCGGAAGCCCGATCGAAGCGAAGGCCATGAAGAGGAAGAACCCCGCGTAGATCGGCATGACCGTGGCGATCCCGCCGTAGTCGTCGATTCGCCTGGTGTGGCGTCGGTCATAGAGCATGCCGACCAGAAGGAACAGGGCACCGGTAACCAGGCCATGGCTGAGCATCACGAACACGCCGCCCGACAGTCCCTGGCTGGTCAGGGCAAAGATGCCCAGGATTACAAAGCCCATGTGACTGATCGACGAGTACGCGACCAGCCGCTTGACGTCGGGCTGGACGATGGCGACCACCGCGCCGTACACGATTCCCACCACACCGAGGACGGCGATGGCAAAGGCAAGATCGACCGTGGCCTCGGGGAACAGGGTCATATTGAAGCGAAGGAACCCGTAGCCGCCCATCTTCAGCAGCACCCCGGCAAGGATCACCGAGCCGGCGGTCGGCGCCTCGGTATGGGCGTCGGCCAGCCAGGTGTGGAGCGGCACGATCGGGACCTTGACGGCGAAGGCGAACCCGAAGGTGAGGAACAACAGCAGCTGGGCGGTGGAGGAGAGGGGGATGTCGAGGATCACCCGGTGGTCGAAGTTGGCAACGGTGCCAACCGCGTCGCCGGCCAGCACTCCGAGGGCGATGATCCCGTCGAGGAGGAAGATCGACCCGACGGCGCTGAACAGGAGGAACTTCATCGACGCGTAGCGGCGGTTGCCGGAGCCCCAGACGCCGATCAGCATGTACATCGGGACGAGGACGACCTCGAAGAAGGCGAAGAACAGCAGGAGGTCGAGGGCGACGAACACACCGAGCAGCCCGGTCTCCAGGATCAGCATCGCAATCACGAAATGCCTTGGCCGCTTGGTGATCGAGGTGGAGGCGGCGATCGCCAGCGGGAACAAGACGGCGGTGAGCACCACCATCCACAGCGAGATCCCGTCGACACCGAGCCTCCAGCCGATGCCCAGCTCCTCGGACAGGGTGTGGTCGACGGTGAATTGGAAGAAGGGGTCTCCGACCTCGAAGTTGAAGGCGACCCACCCCGCAACGGCGAGCGCGGGAATGGTGAGGGCCAGGCCGAGTGGGCGGATGAGCTCATCCCGCCCGCGCGGGATCAGGGCGACCACCACTGCGCCGAGTACCGGCAGCACCACGAGCCAGGTGAGCGCGTTCACAACAGCCCCTGGATCAGCACGAGCAGCAACACCACACCAACGGTCCCGGCAAGCATGACCAGGCCGTACCAGCGCACCCATCCGGTCTGCGCGTCGCTCATCGACTCACCGAGCGAGCGGACCCCGCGGCCGACACCGTTCACCATCCCGTCGATCACCCGCTGGTCGAGGACCGTCGCCGTCCACGTCGCAGCCGCCTTGCCGGGGGCGACGACAAACCTCCCATACCAGTCGTCGATGCCGTAGCCATCCACTGCGGCGGCCCAATACCCGCCCTCGTCCTCGGGCAGGGACCGGCGGTACCGGAGCCAGGCGCCGAGGATGCCGGCGATGGTGACCGATAGTGCGACCAGGGCCAGGATTCCCACGACCGGGGCTTCCGGCGCTTGCTGCTGGGAAACACCGTGCAGGCTCGTTTCGAGGAAGTGCTCCAGGCCGAGGCGGAACGGCGTGTTGGACACGCCGCCGATCGCCGCCAGGACCGCCAGGATCACCAACGGGGCGGTCATGATCGGGGGGGCCTCGTGCGGATCGGCGGCGTCGGGCCAGCGCTCCTCGCCGCCGAACGTGAGGATCATCAGCCGCGTGATGTAGAAGGCGGTGAGCAAGGCCGCGGCCACCGCGATCGCCCACAGCAGCACGAAGTAGCTGCCGTGGGCGAAGGCGGCGGCGAGAATCTCGTCCTTCGACCAGAACCCCGAAAGCGGGACCACGCCGGCAAGGGCGAGCCAGGCGACCACCATCGTCCAGAAGGTGATCGGCATGACCTTGCGGAGTCCGCCCATCTTCCGCAGATCCTGCTCACCCCCCAGGGCATGGATCACCGCGCCGGCCCCGAGGAATAGCAGCGCCTTGAAGAAGGCGTGCGTCATCAGGTGGAACATGGCTGCGGTGTAGGCGGTGACGCCGAGCGCCATGACCATGAATCCGAGCTGGCTGATCGTCGAGTAGGCGAGCACCCGCTTGATGTCGCGCTGACCGACCGCCAGCGTGGCGGCGAACAGCGCAGTGGCCGCCCCCACCGTCGCTACCACGACGAGGGTGGCCGGAGCCAGGTCGAAGAGCACCGCCGTGCGAGCAATCATGTAGATGCCGGCCGTCACCATCGTCGCGGCATGGATGAGCGCCGACACCGGCGTTGGCCCCTCCATGGCGTCGGGCAGCCACACATACAGCGGGATCTGCGCCGACTTGCCAACCGCCCCGACAAAGAGCAGGAGGGTGATGGCGGTCGCCATACCGGTCGTCAATACCGCGGGCGCCGACGCGAACACCGCGGCGAATTCGAAGGTGCCGAATGCGGCGAAGATCAGCATCAGGCCCACCAGGAAGCCGTAGTCACCGATGCGATTGACGATGAACGCCTTCTTCCCGGCCGCCGCCGCGGCGGGCCGAGCGAACCAGAAACTGATCAGCAGATACGAGGACAGTCCGACGAGCTCCCATCCGACAAACATCACGACGAAGTTCGCGGCGAGCACCAGGATGAGCATCGAGGCAACGAACAAGTTGAGGTAACCGAAGAAGGTGCCGAACCGGTCGTCGCCGTCCATGTAGCCGGTGGCGTAGACATGGATGAGGAAGCCGACGCCGGTGACGATCAGCGTCATCATGGCGGCGAGGGGGTCCCACAGGAGCGACGCCTCGACGCCAACAACGGGAATCCAACGGAACAGATCCAGCGTCTCCGGCTCGCCGCTGCCGGTGAACAACGGAACACTGGCCACGGCAGCGAACACGAAGGCGATCCCGACCAGCGCCGAGGCCAGCCACCCGGACCACGGCTCTCCGATCCGCTTGCCGAAGATGATGAGAGTGGCGGCACCGATGAGGGGCAGGGCGATCAACACCCACAGCGCATCGATCACCCGGTCATCCCTTCAACGCGGCGAGCTTGTCGACGTCGGCGGTGGCGCGGCCGCGGAAGACGGCGATGAGGATCGCCAGGCCGACCGTCACCTCAGCCGCGGCCACGACAACAACGAAGAGCGCAGCGACCTGCCCCTCGATCAGCCCGAGCCCGGTTCCTGCTGAGACGAACGTGAGGTTGACCGAGTTCAGCATCAGCTCGATCGACATGAACATCACCAGCGCGTTGCGCCGCACCAGCACCCCCGCGGCGCCGATGGCAAAGAGCACCGCGGCCAGCGCCATGTACCAGCCGGGGTCGATCATGGAACCTCACGCTCCGGCCGGGGACTGCGGGTCTCCGGATAGTGGGCGAGCGCGATCGCACCGACCGCGGCGATCGTCAGCAGGAAGATCGTCGACAGGAACGCCATCACCCAGGTGCCGAACAGGGCGTCCGCAACGACCTCGATCGTGCCGTTGAGCTCGTCGACGGCAAAGGGGCTGCTTGCAGTGATCCAGGCCTGGCTCCCGGCGATCAGGATCACCGCGGCGAGGCCGCCGGTGACGATGATGGCGAGGGGGCGTTGATACGGGATCCGCTCGGTGCGGTCTTCCGACTTGTCGACGCCGATGAGCATGATGACGAAGAGGAACAACGTCATCACCGCACCGGCATAGACCAGTACCTGGATCGCGGCTACGAAGTGGGCGTCCTGAAGCACGTAGAAAACGGCGATGGAAAACATCGTGGTGAGCAGGCCTATGGCGGAATGGACGGGGTTGCGGGCGAGCACCATCACCAGCGCACCGGCGATGGCGACCCCGGCAAAGAGAAAGAAGACAACGGTCATCGGCAACCTCCGGTAGCCGATGAGTCGCGAGTAGCGAGTCGCGAGTCGCGAGTCCCAAGTCCCAAGTTCAAACTCCCCAGCCGCGAGTCGCGGGTCGCTTGGCTCATCCGACGTCTCCTGATGGCGGGTCTTGCTCATGACTCGCGTCTCGCGACTCGCGACTCCCGGCGCTTTCGCTCCAAGTCACGACGCCCTCGTACTCGGCGCGGCCGGCCGGTGATGTGGCGCGCATCCATCCGTCGGAAATCCTCAGTTCGTCCAGGTCGATGAGCGGCCCGGCGGGCTGCGGGTGGTTTGGCGTGCCGTCGGGCTCCACCAGCAAGTCGTCCTTGGTGTAGATGGCGTCGATGCGATCGGTGACCGACATCTCGAAGAGGTTGGTCATCGTGATGGCCTCGGTCGGGCAGGCTTCGACGCAGAGACCACAGAAGATGCAGCGCAACATGTTGATGTCGTATACGAACCCGTACCGCTCACCGGGGCTGACCGGATCTTCGGGCGGATTGTCCGCGCCGCGTACGTAAATGCAGTCCGCTGGGCACGCCCCGGCGCACAGCTCGCAGCCGATGCACTTCTCCATGCCGTCGGGATACCGATTGAGCACGTGGCGCCCGTGGAAGCGCTCCGGCTTCTGTCGTTTCTGCTTCGGATACTGGATCGTCACCTTTGGCCGGAACATCTGGCGGAACGTGACCGCGAATCCCTTCCAGGGGCCGAGGATCTCTTCAAACCACTTCATGACCACGGCACTCCGAACCGGCGCACCCCGAAGGTGAGCGCGAGCAGCACGATCCACACCAGCGACAGCGGGATCAGCCGTTTCCAACCGAACTCCATGAGCTGGTCGTAGCGGAGCCTGGGAAGGGTGGCGCGCGCCCAGATGAACAGGAAGATCACGGCAAAGGTCTTGAGCAGGAACCAGACGACCGGGAGCAGGTACTGCACGAGGGTCGGTCCGAAGACGGGCCCATGCCAACCCCCAAGAAAGAACACAACGGTGAGGGCCGCAATGTTGAACAGGTTGATGTACTCGGCGAGGAAGAACAGGGCGAATCGGAAACCGGAGTACTCGGTATGGAAGCCGCCGACGAGCTCTTGCTCGGCCTCCACCAGGTCGAATGGCGCCCGGTTGGTCTCGGCGAACCCGGCGATCAGGAACACGACGAATGACGGGATGAGCACCACGTTCCAGGACGGAAAAATGCCAAACAGGGTTTCGCCCTGGGCATCCACGATGCCGGCCAGCGACGTCGTCCCCGTGTACATGACCACCGGCACCAGGGCCAGGCCGAGCGCCGCCTCATAAGAGATCATCTGGGCCGACGCCCGCACCGAGCCGAGCAACGGGTACTTGGATCCCGACGACCAGCCGGCGAACACCACCGCGTACACCGCGATTGACGACATGGCCAGGAAGTACAGGACGCCGATGTTGAGATCGGTGACATGCAGATCGTAGGTGGTGTCCCCGATCGTGATCGGCGCACCGACGGGAACGACCAGAAAGATCAGGAGCGCGGGCAGGAGGGCGAGGATCGGAGCGGTGAGATAGACGAGTGGCTCAGCTCGGCGCGGCGTGATCGGTTCTTTGAAGAGCAGCTTGATGCCGTCGGCGAGGGTCTGCATCAAGCCGGCGGGGCCTGCCCGGTTCGGGCCAATACGGTTCTGCATCAGCGCAACGATGCGACGCTCCGCCCAGATCAGGATGATCACGATGCCAAACAGGAACACAAATGCGATCACGACCTTGACCACGACGAGCCAGAATTCGTTCATCGGCAGCCACCCGTCGGCTCTACCGTGACCGCGCCAAGCGCGCCGAGCGCAGCGGTCTCCGGCTGATTGAACGTGATGGCGATCGTTCCTTCCGCGAGACTCGGATCGATCATCGCGGTGAGCTCGGCCTCGCCATCGACGCCGACAATGACCCGGTCGCCATCCTGTATCGAGAGGCCCTTGGCGTCCTTCGGGTGCAGGTGGGCGCGATCACCCGAGGCGAATCCCGCGATCCCCGGGCTGTGCCTGGTCATGACGCCGTCGTCATACAACGTCCGCGCCGCGTGAAGGGTGAGCGAAGCGTCCGACGAGCCCACCCCGGTGTCGACCGGGATGTACTGGATCGGCTGGGTGCCGTCGGGCCCCGGGACAACGATGCCGGGCGAGCCCGGGAGGAGGAAACGGTCCCAGGACACTCCGGCGTAGGCCGGGGCCGTCTGCGCGATCTCCTTGCCGATCATGGCCGCCGACGACGCGCCGAGCTCGGCTCCGAGAGCGGCCGCGAGATCGTCGAGGATCGCCCAAACCGGACGCGCCTCACCCGGCGGCCGAACAATCGGGTTCACCTTCTGGACCCTGCCCTCGAGGTTGGTCGCGGTTCCCTCGACCTCGCCGAGCCCGGCCGCAGGGAGGATCACATCGGCGTGTCGGGTCGAGTCGGAGATGAACAGGTCGAACGCCACAACGAAATCGGCCGCCTGTAGAGCGTCTTTGGCAAGACGCGGTGACGGGTGGTCGCGCACCGGATCTGCGCCGTTGAGCAGCAGCGCACGCATCGAGCCGCTGACGAGGCCTTGAAGAATCCCGGTCGCGTCCATGCCCAGCGTCGTCGGCAGCGGCCCCCAGAAGGCTTCGAGTGCGGCCCGGTCTGTGTCGCTCATCGCCGAGGCGCGCCCGGGGAGCAGGCCAGGGTCGAGGCCCATGTCCAGGGCTCCAAAGACATTGCCGCGACGAATTAGGGGGAGCACCGCGCCGGACGGGAGGTCGCGCACGAAGTCGGCGACCGCCTCCGCGATCAGCGGATGCTCGGCGAGACCGGTTCTCCCGACCATGCCGACCACCGGGCCTCTTGTGAGCGCCTCCCGTGCCGTTTTGAATCCCCGTTTCCTGCCACCTTTGAGGCCGGCGAGGGTCTCGGGGCCGGCGCCAACGCGATAGGTGATCTTGTGGGTTGCGATGTCATCGAGACCGGTCCGGCGCGGGTGCACCACGATCAGCCGGGCACCGTGTCTTGTCACGGCCTGGCGAACTCGGAGGTAGAGAGAGGGGAACTCCTCTTTGAGGTCGGCGCCCCACAGCAGGATGGTCTTTGCATCGTCCAGATCGGCAATCGTCGCCCGGGGTTTCACGCCGACCGCAAACGCGGCGGCCAATCCGTCATCGAGCTGGGCGTCGAGGTGCGGGGTCACCACCACCGTGCGCAGGAACTTGCTGAAGGCGTAAGCATCCTCGTTGGTGCCTCGTGCTCCACCGATCCCGCCGATCTCGTCGCCCCGATACTCGGCAAGCCGGTTGGCGACGACCTCGATGGCCTCCTCCCAACTCGCCTCCCGAAAGCCGTCCTCCTCCTTGATCTGGGGCGCAGTGATCCGCTCGGGTGACCGCACATGTTCGTAGATGAATCGGTCTTTGTCCGACAGCCACCCCTGGTTGGTGGCGGCGCTGTCCGCACCGGAGATCCGAACGATCTCGCCCATGCTCGACTCCAGCAGCGTCCTGGGATGGGTGGAGTCGACGAAGGAAACGGACTCGATGGCGTCGAGATCCCACGGCCTCGCCTTGAACCGAAACGGCCTGGCGGTGAGCGCTCCGACCGGGCACAGTTGGACGGTGTTGCCGGAAAAATAGGAGCCGTATGGCTCACCGGGGAACGTGCTGACCTCGACGAGGTTGCCACGGCCCTTGAACTCGATCAGTGGATCGCCGGATATCTCGTCGGAGAATCGTGTGCACAGGGCGCATTGGATGCACCGCTCCCGGTCGAGGAGGATCAGATCTGAGATCGGGATCGGCTTGGCGTAGGTCCGTTTGGCCTCGTCGTAGCGCGACTCGCCGGGGCCATGGGAGAAGGCCTGGTCCTGCAGCGGACATTCGCCGCCCTTGTCACAGATCGGGCAGTCGAGGGGGTGGTTGATGAGCAGGAACTCGATGACGCCCTCTTGCGCCTTCTGCACCACCTCGGATCGGGTGTCGACCACCATCCCGTCGTTGACGACGGTGGTGCACGAGGTCACGAGTGTCATCCCGCTCGGAAACTCCATTTCGACGAGGCACATCCGACACATGCCGACCGGGTCGAGCCTGGCGTCGTAACAAAACCGCGGAATGTAGGTGCCGGTCCCGGTGACGGCGTCGATCAGCCGGGAGCGCGCCGCCACCTCGACTCTGGTGCCGTCGACGGTAAGGGTGACCCGATCGTCAGCCAACCGCCACCTCCTTCGCCGACTCGTCTCGAGCCCCGCCACCGACCATCGCCTCGACCTCGTCGCGAAAATGGCGCAGGATCGACACGATCGGCGCCGTCGCCGAGGGGCCGAGCGGGCAAATCGTGGTCATCGCCGGCGGCCAGGCCAACCCGGGGCTGATGTTGTCGGAGACGTCGAGTAACAGGTCGAGGTCCCCGGATGATCCCTGACCGATCAGGATGCGGTCGAGGATGCGCTCCAACCACGTCGTCCCTTCACGACAGGGAGTGCATTGGCCGCAAGACTCATGGGCGAAGAAGCGGACGATGCGATGAGCGGCGGCAACGACGTTGGTGGTCTCGTCCATGACGATCACCGCTCCCGACCCGATCATCGACCCGTTCGCCGCAATGTCGTCGATGGTCACCGGCGTTTCCAGGTGCTCGTCTGGCACGAACCACGGTGCAGAGGCCCCGCCCGGAACCCAGGCTTTGAGCTCCTTCCCGTTGGGGATCCCTCCGCCGATGTCGTAGATCAGCTCGCGCCAAGTCATCCCGAGCACCACCTCGTAGTCGCCAGGATTCTGGATGTGGCCGGACAGCGAAAGCAGCCTCGTGCCCGCGGAGGTCTGTGGTCCGATCGATGAATAGGCAAACCCGCCGTTGGCCACGATCCAAGGGATGTTGGCGATCGTCTCCACGTTGTTGACGATCGTCGGCTTGCCGTAGAGGCCGGCAACCGCGGGGAACGGCGGCTTGATCCGCGGCTCGCCGCGCCGGCCCTCCAGGCTGGACAGCAGTGCTGTCTCCTCACCGCAGATGTAGGCGCCCGCTCCAAGATGAACGGTGATGTCAAGGGAGAAGTCACTTTCGCCGATGTTGGCGCCGAGGTAGCCGGCCTCGTACGCCTCTTCGAGCGCGCGATGAACGCGCCGCGCCGGCTTCGGGTACTCACCGCGGATGTATACAAAAGCGCGGTTGACCCCGAGCGCGTATGCGGAAAGGGCGATGCCCTCGATGAGCTGATGCGGATCGCGTTCGAGGAGTATCCGGTCCTTGAAGGTTCCCGGCTCAGACTCGTCGGCGTTGACGACGAGGTACCGGGGATGCGCATTTGCCAGGAACCGCCACTTCGTACCGGTGGGAAACGAGGCGCCGCCCCGCCCCCGAATATTGGAGGCCTCCACCTCATCGGCGACGTCCTGTGGGGTCATTTCGGTCAGGGCCCGCTCCAGGGTGTCGTACCCGCCGGTGTCGAGGTAGCGGGCAAGCGTGTGGGAGTCGGTGGGGTGCTCCTCCATCCGGGCAGTGAGGATCTTGGTGGTCATTGCAAAGCTCTTCTTTGCAATGACAGTCCAGAGTCAAGAGTCAAGAGTCCAGAGCGGCCAGGCCCCGCATGGTGCCTTCCTGGGGCTCTCGACTCTCGACTCAAGACTCTCGACTCTCGACTCATACCTCTCCCGCCGTTCCATACGGCGCGAAGGCCGGCAGCGGCGCGATCGCCCCTTCCGGCTCCGACACGCCCCAGTCGAACGACCGCCGCCCGCCGAAGAGCAGCTGCATCTCGTCTGCGGAGACGACCTGGGGCTGAGCGTCATTGAGCCAGCGGACCAGCGCCCTGCCCTTCTCCGCATCGACGCCCTCGATCAGCTCCCAGTTCACACACACCGCGGGCGCGCCGCCGCAGGCTCCTCCGCATTCGACGTGCTCGACCGTGATCCGGCCGTCATCCGAAGTCCCACCATCGACGACACCCGCCTCGTCGGCTATGGCGTCCAGCACATCGTCTGCGCCGCGCAGCCAACACGAAATCGAGGTGCATACCGACACCACGTAGTCCCCGACCGGCTCCTTGCGGTACATGGTGTAGAACGACGCAACCGCCTGTACCTGGGCCGCCGTGATCCCGGTGAGCTCGGCTACCTCGTTCATCGCGTCTGGGCTGACGAAGGAGTGCTCGAGCGAGGCGACAAACAGCAGCGGCATCACCGCAGAACGCGGCTCGGGGTATTGAGCGAGAATTGCCGCTGCTCGCTCCTGATTTTCGGGCGACCAGGAGGCGATCACGACGACGCTCCATTCGGAAGCAGCCAGTCGCAAGTCCCAAGTCCGGTCCGGCTGATGACCGACGACTGATGACTCATGACTTTCATCATCGATCCACGTCTCCGAGGACCGGGTCGACCGAAGCGAGGGTGGCGATGACGTCGGCGACCATCAGGTCGGTGAGCATCACCGGGAGCGCCTGGACGATCGCAAACGATGGTGCGCGAACATGGAGGCGCCACGGCTTGGGGCCGCCCTTTGAGACGAGGTGCATCCCCAGCTCGCCCCGCGGCGACTCGACGGCCTGGTAGACCTCGCCTTCGGGAACGTCGAAGCCCGAGGTGAAGATCTTGAAGTGGTGGATCAGCGCCTCCATAGACTCGTCGATTCTCTGCCTTGGCGGCGGCGTGACCTTGCGATCCTCGCTCCGGTAGTCACCCGGTGGCATCGTCTCCAACACCTGTTCGACGATGCTGAGCGACTGGCGCATCTCCCCCATCCGTACCTCGTACCGATCGTAGGCATCACCGTGGGATCCGGTCACCACCTCGAATTCGTATTGATCGATCCCGCTGTACGGGAAGATCTTGCGCACGTCGTAGTCGATGCCGGCTGCTCTCGCATTGGCTCCGGTGACGCCGTAGGCCCGCGCTTCGGCGGGGGTGATGACGCCGACGCCGTGGGTGCGCTCGACAAAGATCGGGTTTTCGTTGAGCAGCGTCTCGTAGTCTTCGAGTCCGCGCCGGACCACCTCGATGATCTCCTCGACCTCATCCTCCCAACCCGCCGGAAGATCCGCAGCCACGCCACCCGGCCTGATGTAGTGGTGGTTCATCCGGAGCCCGGTGACGGCTTCGAAGAACGCCAGGACCGCCTCGCGCTCTCGCCACGCGTACAACATCATCGAGAGCGCACCGATGTCCAGGCCGAATGTGGCAATCCACAGCAAGTGACTCGAGACCCGATTCAGCTCGGTCATGAGGATCCGAATCGCCGCTGCCCGCTCCGGGATCTCGACATCGAGCAGCTGCTCTACTGCCAGTGAGAAACACAGCTCGTTGTGCAACGGAGCCAGATAGTCCATCCGGGTGACGTTGGTGCCGCCCTGCATGTAGGTGAGGGTCTCAGCGGTCTTCTCCATCCCGGTATGGAGGTACCCGATGATCGGCTTGACCCTGCGAATCGTCTCTCCTTCCATCTCGAGCTGCAGACGCAACACCCCATGGGTCGCCGGGTGTTGGGGGCCAAGGTTGAGAATCTGACGCTCCTGTGCGGAGACCGTTGAGTCTGAGACGTAGTCGTCGAGCACCGCGACGCCGCGTTGGCCGGCGACGGCGGGATCGATGTCGGCCGGGAGAATCTCTTGAGCGCCCTCATCGGTTGCGGTCGCCACCCACTCCGGCTCCTCGGTTCCGGCGACCCAGAGGTCATGGGTCCTCCGTCGCTCGGAGGCAGAGAGCGAAGCCTTGTCTCTCCCTCCCGTGTCTCCCTCCGTAGGGGGAAGAGACGGCGCAGCCGGGGAGGGAGGCTTCTGCGCGGGTTTGTCCTTGCCGGTGTCGCCGCTCATCGGGTGGCCTTGAACTCGACGGGAATCGATCCCAGTCCGAAGTCCTTTCGGAGCGGGTGGCCCTCCCATTCGTCAGGCATCAGCAGCCGGGTCAGGTCGGGGTGCCCCTCGAAAACGATGCCGAACAGGTCCCAGGTCTCGCGCTCATAGAAGTTGGCACCGGCGTAGATCTCGGAGATGGTCGGGATCGTGGGGTCGTCGTTTTCCACGCCGACCTTGATCAGCACCCGTTCGCGATGTTCAACCGACAGCAGGTTGACCACCACGTCGAAACGTGGATCCCGCCCGAGATGGTCGACTCCGCACAAGTCGATGAAGGTCTCGTACCCGGCGTCCCTGACTGCGGTGACCAAGGCGACATAGTCCTGGCCGGGAACCTCAAGAATCACCTGGGTGGGGCCGGAACGAGGCGTGAAGGTGATGGGGGTGGCCGACTCAATGGCCGCAAGCGTCGGCTGGAGCGATGCGAGGAGGACGACACCCTCGCTCATCACACCACTCCGGTGGAGCGGCGGATCTCGCCGGCCATGATCTTGTCCTGCAGGGTGAGGATGCCGTGCATCAGCGACTGGGGCCCGGGCGGGCAGCCCGGCACGTAGATGTCGACCGGCACCACCTGGTCGACACCCTGGACGAGCGCATAGTTGTTGAACATCCCCCCGGTGGATGCGCACGCACCCATCGAGATCACCCATTTCGGCTCCGCCATCTGGTCGTAGATCTGGCGCAACACTGGTGCCATCTTCTGGGAAACGCGCCCGGCGACGATCATCAGATCGGCCTGTCGTGGAGAGGCTCGAAACACCTCCATGCCGAAACGGCCGAGGTCGTTGTGGGCTGCACCGGTCGCCATCATCTCGATCGCACAGCAGGCGAGGCCGAAGGTGGCCGGCCACATCGATCTGGTGCGCGTCCAGTTGACGCCCTTTTGCATCGTGGTGAGCAGGAAGCCCGGGTGGCTGGCCTCACCGGCCATCAGGCGAACCTGATGCCGGCCGTCGGGCGGAACTGATGGTTTGCCATTAGGCGAACCTGATGGCCCACCGTCGAACATTGATGCCCTGGCATCAGGCGAACCTGATGGCCCACCGTCGAACACTGATGCCCTGGCATCAGGCGGACCTGATGGCCCACCGTCGAACACTGATGGCCTGGCATCAGGCGGCCTCCTCGACCGGGGCTTCTTCTGCCACGACGCGTCGATACCGTTCGCGTCGAGGGGTGTTCCAGTCGAGGGCGCCGCGTTTCCAAACGTAGCCCAAGGTCTCGAGGAGCAGCATGGTGAACACCGTGATTGCCGCGATGCCTGCCCATCCGAACTCGTCCATGACCACCGCCCAGGCAAACAGGAAGATGATCTCGACGTCGAAGATGACGAACAGCATGGCGACCAGGTAGAACTTGACGGGGAACCGCTCGGCGGGCTCCTGTAGCGGCACGATGCCAGACTCATATGGGGCGAGCTTCTCCGGGGTCGGGTTGCTCGGGGCGAACCGTTTGGCAATCCACAGGGACATGACGGCAAAACCGGTGCCGAGCAACGCCATCAGGGCGATCGCGAGGTATGCGGAGACGTCCATGTTCGGCGCGGAGTCTAGGGCCGAGCGGTTTGGCCATCACTGGGACGGCCGCTCCTCATGCGGAAGTCGCCACGGACCAGCAGGACGATGCCGAAGGTGATCGCCCACAGGATCGGCAACAGCCCGAATCCGATCCAGATCGCCGGGCCATCCGTGGCCAGGGCAACTGCCACCGCCACCACCGCGAGGCCGATCGTCAGCCAGAAGACCCATCGCGGCACCCATCGCAACACGACGGCGGCCACGCCGAGCGCACTCATCCCGACGAGGAAACCGCCGAGGCCGAGTATCAGGAGAGCGGTCTGGCTGATCGGGGCAAGACCACTCGATCGATCCACTCCCTCGGCGACGGACAGCGAGCCATCGGCGACCTGCCGCGCCCACCACCACACGGGGAGCCC
>CAXMOP010000070.1:0-13547 GCA_964195155.1 uncultured Kiloniellales bacterium
CGCCCCTGAAGGAGACGCAATGATGGGGGAAATAGTGCCTCAGTCTGCCTGGAGCTGAGCGGCAAGCTCGGCGGCATCTCCTGTTGGCAGCTTGCAGAGCTGTTGTTCGCAGAGATAGGCGAGGGTTTCGCCCGAGCTCACCCGGTGGGCGAAAACCGAGATCGGCCCCTCCCCAGTCGGCGAGGGAGCCAGCACGATGCCTGGACGGAATCGCATCCAGTACGGAGCCGCCAGCTCCGCCCACTTCGGCCCCACCACCGCAAGCTCGCGCATGCGGCCAGACGAGTACGAGACGGCCAGGTGATGCCCGACCATGGACGGATATCGATCCATCAGCAACCCTGCGCTGGCAAGGGTGTCGATCGCCTGGTCGCGCAGTTCCAGGTCGCCGGTGTAACCAGATAGGGTGAGGAGCGCCTCGGCGGCGAGCCCGTTGCCCGACGGCAGCGGATTGTCCGCCTGGCTCTTCGGGCGTTTGATCAACTTCTCGGCGTCTGATGCAGTATCAAAAAAGCCGCCGCCAGGATCAGTGAAGCGCTCGGCGAGGACCACCGTGAGCCGGCTCCCGATGTCATACCAGCGATCATCCGCGGTCGCCGAGAACAGCGCGAACATGCCGAGTGCTACCGCGGCGTAGTCGTCCAGGAACCCGGGTACCGAGGTTCGACCGTCGCGCCACGACCGCATCAGCGTGTCACCCACGATGAGGTGATCGGCGATGAACACCGCGCACTCGATCGCCGCGTCCAGGTAGCGTCGCTCGCCGAGCGCCGCACCCGCCTCGGCGAACGCCCGTAACCCGAGCCCGTTCCACGCCGCGACCACCTTGTCATCGAGACCGGGGCGCACCCGGGCCGCACGCTCATCGAGTAGTAGGAGCCGAGCTGCCTCGATTTCCGGCGACCATCCCTCGTCGGTCGGGCGATGCAAGACATTGGTGCCCTCGAAGTTGCCGTCGGCGGAAACCCCGAAAAACGCAGCAGCCGTGTCGGCATCACTTCCCAGGACCGCATCGAGCTCCTGGCGTGACCAGACGTAGAACTTGCCTTCCACGCCCTCGGAATCGGCGTCCTCCGCCGAGTAGAACCCTCCGTCCGGGTGGTGAAGATCCCGCAGCATGTAGTCCAGGGTGCTGCGTGCAACCTCGATGAACCGAGGCTCCTCCATCTCGACCCCGGCCCAAAGGTACAGGCGGGCGAGCTGGGCGTTGTCGTACAGCATCTTCTCGAAGTGGGGTACGAGCCAATGCGCATCGACCGAGTACCGGGCGAACCCACCGCCGATTTGGTCATGGATTCCGCCGTCGGCCATTGCGCCGAGGGTCAGCCGAACCATGTCAGCGGCCCGCGGCGCCCAGTCCTCGTTCTGGACGCGAAGCAAGAACTCGATCACCGGCTGCTGGGGAAACTTCGGGGCTCCACCGAATCCGCCCTCGACATCATCGAATTCGGAGAGCAACCTGGCGTAGGCGACCTCAAGGGTCTCGGCGTCGGGTGGTTCACCTGCTGGCGGGAGATCCTGGCTCACTGCTTCGGTCAAGCGGCTGGCCTGTTCGATGAGCTCCCCTTTCCGATGCTCCCAGGCGTCGGAGACGCCGGCCATGACGCTGCGGAACGAAGGCATGCCATAGCGCTCGTCCTTGGGAAAGTAGGTTCCGGCATAGAACGGCGCTCCGTCTGGGGTCAGCCAAACCGTCATCGGCCAGCCGCCGCGGCCGGTCATTGCCTGCACGGCCTCCATGTAGACGGAGTCGACGTCGGGGCGTTCCTCGCGGTCCACCTTGACGTTGACGAAGTGCTCATTCATGTAGGCCGCGGTGTCGTCGTCCTCGAACGATTCGTGAGCCATGACATGACACCAATGGCACGCCGAGTACCCCACCGAGAGCAGGATCGGCCGATCCGACGCAGCCGCCTCGGTGAAGGCGTCTGCACCCCACTCATACCAGTCAACCGGGTTGTTCTGGTGCTGAAGGAGGTATGGAGAGGCCGATGCGGCCAGCCGGTTTGTCATGGACGCAAAGGTAGCCCGTCGCCGGGGGCTTGATCGCGGACTCATTGATTCTGCTCGCCCTCCTCGCTCCGCTCGGAGTCAGAGTCCGAAGCCCCGAGGTCAGAGTCCTGGGTCTTGACTCTTGACTTTTGACTCTTGACTCTTGAGGCGGGTAGGCGCGCTTGGACTGATTCGACGCATGCGGCGCCATCTACAATCCGCGCTCATGACCGATGACACCCCACCACAAGAACCGGACATCGAGCCACCGGAACCAGATGTCGTGCCGCCGGCGACCGACGCCCCGGCAGAGAAGAGCGACCGGCTCGAGCAGGTCGCTTCGATCGTGCTCGCGGTCGCCGTCGTGCTCACCGCATGGGCGGCTTTCCAGGCTGGCAAATGGGGCGGCGAGCAGTCGATCAAATTCTCCGAGGCGGGCGCCGCTCGAACCGAGTCCACCCGCGCCGACACCCGGGGTGGCCAGCTCGTCCAGATCGACGCCGCGATGTACATCGACTGGGTGACGGCGTTGAGCAACGACAACCGCGACGGGCTCATCCCCGACATCGGCTCCCATGCGTACGAGCCGACTCGCGGCACGGTGTCCGGCTTCCTCTACCTGCGCATGCGTGACGACTTCTTGCCGGCTCTGAACGCCTGGCTGGCGACCGACCCGGTCAATAACACGAACTCACCCCCGACACCGTTCGATATGGAGGAGTACGTGGTTCCCGAGCTCATCGAGGCACAGGAACTCATCAACGAGGCAGATGAAGCGGCGGTCGAGGCCCGAGCTGCCAACCAGAACGGCGACAACTACGTCCTCACCGCGGTGTTATTCGCTGCTGTGCTGTTCTTCGCGGGCGTAGCCTCGCGGCTGGAGAATCGCTGGAACCGGCGTTTCGTCAACCTCGTCGGCATCATTGCGGTGGTGATCGGCGCGGTCATCCTGATCAACCTTCCGGTTCTTCTGTAGGAGGGTGTTGCAGATGACGTGTGCGATCCGACGCCGCGCGGTCGAATGGTGCGGTGACTCGGTCTCCTGACCGCGACGCCCGCCCGCGGGATTGGCCAGCGCACTCCTAATACATCGTCGCAAGGCGACCGTCGCCGGGTCACCCAAAGAGCGCTAAGTTCAATATCACCATGGGCGCGACGGAAGTATCCCGTCAGATCTTTGAGCACCTGGCGATGCGATCCGGTGCCCCACCGCCACGTATCCGCACCTGGGCGGGCGACGAGTGGGGTCCACGAGATGCTCGCGCCACCCTCGTGCTTCAGCACCCCGGAGCCTTCCGCGCCATGCTGCTGCCACTGTCTGACCTCACCGCCGGTGAGGCATACATCCACGACGACATCGACATTGACGGCGATATGACCGCAGTTCTCGAGTTCGGTCGCGGGATCACCGAGTCCCCACTGGGAGTCGCTGAATCCGTCAAGCTGTATCGGTTGCTGCGCCAACTGCCAAACGAGCCGCGGCGAGGGAGCGCCGATCGGCCCCGGATGCGGGGAGCCCGGCACTCGATTCGGCGCGACCGTGACGCTATCTCGCACCATTACGACGTCGGCAATGGATTCTTCGCCCAGTTCCTCGATCCGCGCTTGGTGTACTCGTCTGCCGCGTTCCTCTCCCCGTCGGATACCCTGGAAGAGGCCCAGCTGCGCAAGCTCGATCTGATCTGTCGCAAGCTCGAACTTGGCCCAGGCCAGCAGCTGCTCGATGTCGGGTGTGGCTGGGGTTCCCTCGTTACGTACGCCGCCGAGCAGTATGGCGTGACTGCGGTTGGCGTCACCCTCAGCTCGGAACAGGCCGTCTATGCCAACGACCTCATCAAGGAACGAGGCGTGGACGATCGGGTGACGATCCTGCAACGCGACTATCGGGAAGTGGACGGAAGATTCGACGCCATCGCGTCGATCGGCATGTTCGAGCACGTCGGTGCCACCCAGCTCGGGGTGTATTTCGGACACCTGTCGCACATGCTGACGCCTACGGGTCTCCTGCTCAACCACGGCATCGTCACCAGGGGCCGCGGGCCGATACGGAGACGCCTGCGACAGCAGCCGACTTTCGCCAATACCTATGTGTTCCCAGACGGAGAGCTGGTTGCGATGCATCGGGTCATCGACGCCGCCGAGAGCGGCGGTTTCGAGCTTCGCGACGCGGAATCGCTCCGAACCAGCTACGCGCTCACCTTGGAACGGTGGATCAGCAACCTCGAGTCGAATCACGACGCCGCGGCCGCCTCAGCCGGCGAGAAGGCGTACCGGATCTGGCGGTCATACATGGCCGCGTCTGCCCTGGCGTTCAACACCGCAGACATCTCCGTTTACCAGCTCCTGCTGGCCAAGCTGGACCGCCCTTGGGTGTTTGGGCGAGCCAGGCTGCTCGCAGCCGACGACATCTAGGGCGGTGTCGAACAATGACGAGTGCCCTGAGCTGCCGCTCGCTTGAGTGTTGCGGTGACTCGGTTTCTCCAGTCAGCGACGGCACGCTGGAGGATTGCTCAACACCCTTCTAGGAGGTAGTTCTCCTCAGCCTCCCCACCTGGTCCCGCCGGAACCAAGAAGGCTGCCGCAACGCCTACCATCGCCCGCCGGATCCAACTGTGGAGGAACACGTGATGACGACCACGACCGATTCGCGTCGACCGCTTGGGTGGATCGGCGTGATCGGCGCCCTCGCACTGTTGCTCGCCGCCTGCGGCGGCGGAGGCGATGGGGCCTCGCTGGCCAAAACCGCCTGGAACCTGACCGAGCTCGGTGGATCCGAGGTCGTCGGCGTCGCACCACTGACGATCGTCTACGGCGAAGCCAGCGAAGACGGCGCCCGCGCCGAGGCCTTCGGATCGACGGCTTGCAACAGCTTCAACGGCCCCTACAGCACCGAGGGCGACTCGATCTCGATGGGCCCGTTCATCACCACACTCGCCGGTTGTGTGAATCCACCCCTCCAGGCTCAGGAAGGGAAGTACCTGATCACACTCGAGACCGCGGCGAATTTCTCAGTCTCCGGGGATACGCTCGAGCTGTCCAACGAGGCCGGTGACACCACCGCTCGCTTCGAACAGGCAGAGCCCGTCCTCACTCTGACGAACTGGGAGGCGATCTCCATCAACAACGGCGATGGTGGCGCCCAATCGGTCGTCCAGGGAACTTCGGTCACCATCAAGTTCCAGGAGATCGGGTTGCTCTCGGGTTCCGGGGGTTGCAACACCTATTCGTCGGCCTTCCGCCTCGGCGACGAGTACGACGTGGTGGATGGCGGCTCGATCCAGGTCGCCGGCGTTGCCTCGACGAGGAAGGCCTGTGATGAGCCCATCGATGAGCAAGAGGCGAACTACTACACGGCACTCGAAAGCGCCAGCACCTGGATCATCCGGGGTCTGAACCTCGAGCTGCGCGACGCATCGGGAGCGCTCCAGGTGCAGTACGTCCGATCGGACGGCTGAGTCGCCAACAGGGCCGGCCGCTGCCCGAGTAGGGTCGGCCCGTGGCTGACGACGAACACATCGAGCGCCTGGGTGGCTTGCTCGCGGAGACCGCGCACGCTCATCACGAGGCAACCGGCGGGGTAAACCCCCCCGAGTGGGCGCCGTGGTACGCCGATTACCTACAGGGCAAGATCGACGGAAGCGTTGGATTCAGCCCTGACCCCGTCACGGTCGAGTCCTGGTTGACCATGGCCGATGAGCGACACCAGGCCGAAGAGCCCGAGACGAAGTACTGGCCCACCCTGTACGCCCGCTACATCATCGAGGACTATGCCCAGGAACATGAGCAGCACTGAGCGCCATCACCTCCTGGCGCTGCTGGCCCTGCTTGCCGCGGAGCCAACAGACTCGGGGGTGCTGAGCCGGGTCGCGTCGCGAGCGACCGGCGCCGTGGTCGGCATCGTCGATGTCGATGCCCTGCTCGAGGAGGTCGACGTTGATGCGTTGCTGGCCAGGGTCGACATCAATGCGCTGCTGGAGCGGGTGGACATTGACCGCCTTCTTGAACGGGTCGACCTCAACGACCTGCTCGAAGGGATCGACATCGACCGCGTCATGGCACAGGTCGACGTCAAGGATCTTGCCGAGCGAGCCGGCATTCCCGACATCGTGCGAGAAAGCACCGGTGCGCTTGCCGGTTCGGCGATCGACGTCTTCCGGCGCCAGGTGGTGGCGCTCGATACCGTGATCGGAGCGGCGGCGTACCGGCTCACGGGTCGCAAACCGGCATCGCGACCGGTGTCTCCCCCGACCCTCGACGTGTCCGCCGAGGTCGGTCCCAAGGGCCGAATCCAGGTCGACGGCCATTACGCCGGCCCGTTGTCGCGCCTCGTCGCGTTCCTCATCGACGTCGCGGTCATTTGGATCGTCTGGGTGCTCTCCACTGCCGGGGTCGCCTTCATCGCCAACCTCTTTTTCTCAGTCGAGTCAACCGGGTCAGCCACGCTCGGATTGGTCGGATTGGCCTTTCTGGCGCTGTGGGCCTTCCTGTACATGTCGATCAGCCTGGCGATCGCCGGGCGCACCATTGGGATGGGAATCATCGGAGTTCGGGTCGTCGACCGGCCCGGTGGACCGCTTCGCGGCCGACATGCGCTGGTGCGCACCCTGGTCTTCCCGTTCTCCTTCCTGTTTTTTGGCCTGGGGTTTCTCGGCGTCTTCACCTCTCCGCAGCGCCGTACCTTGCATGACGCTGCCGCCGGGACGGTGGTGGTCTACGACTGGGGTGATCGGCCCGCGGAGATGCCGGCACCACTCACCCAGTGGGTCACCCGGAAAGTCGACGAGGAGGCGTCTAGCTCAGAGGCCTCGTCCGGCTAGCCGTCGACGGCGATGGGATCGTTGCCTGTGGACCGCCGTTCCTTCAGGAGAGTGCTGAACAATGACGGGTGCAACGGGCCGCCGCTTGATCAAGTGTTGCAGTAGCTCGGTTCCCGCAATCGCGACAGCCCGCTGGAGGATTGCCCAACATCGTCCTAGGCCGGTGCGGGCTTCTTTCGTTGGTCACGCTGCCAGGCCAAGAGGGTTCCGACACCGATGAATACTTGCGGGAAGTAGGTCAGCGCCCGCCAGATCAACACCGCGGCCAACGCGTCGCCGCTTGCCATGCCGAATCCGGTGAGCGCCCCCGTCATGATCGCATCGGTGGTGCCGAGCCCACCAGGGGGAATCGGTATGAAGGTGGCAAGACGGCCGAAGGCGAAGGCGGCGAAGGCCTCGGGAAGGCTCACCGTGCCCGTGCCGCCCTGTATCGCCAGTATGGCAATGAACAGCACCGAGAACTGGGCAAGCTGCTGCAACAGGTTGGTTGCGGTGATCAAGCCCCACCGTTGCGAGACGACGTCAACGATCGAGGCGCGGAAGTCGACCAATCCTTGGGCAAGGTCGAAGTTGACCTCTTTGCCGATCAGCCCGGCGGCCCAGCCGATGGCCTTGTCTGCCCATTGGCCAAGACGCCGAGCCGCGTCCTCGCTGCGAAGGAGGAGGGCGAATACTCCAATCCCGACCGCGACGGCGACCACACCGATGAGGGTGACCAGTGCTGCGGTCGAGTTGATCTCGCCGATGATGGCCAGGCCCAAAAGGGCGATCACCGGCAGCGTCAGGGTGATGAAGGTGTTCCACACGCTGGTGATCCCGATCGTCGCCGTCGCCGGTGCCGGCCCATATCCGTAGCTGTTGAGCATCCCATACTGGACGCCGAGACCGATGGCGCCCCCGGCCGGGATCGTGTTGCTGATCATGAAGGAGGTTTGGCGCGTCTTGAATGCCGGCCAGTACTTCAGCCCGGGCAGCGCCGCCTGGAACGGGAACGCGTAGACAACGATCACCACAACCGTGGCGACAATGAGGGCGATGATCCAGCCGGTTGACATGTTCTGGATCGCGTTCCAGGCGTCCTTGTAGTTGGCGAACTGCGGAAAGACGACCGCGAACACGAGGACCAGCACCCCAAGTGTGACGACCGTGGCGATGATCTGCCGCTTGCCAAAGCCCTTTTTCCCAGGGGATTCCTGCGGCTGACTCGCTTCGGTTGTCACTGCGACCTCCGGATCACATCGGCGTCGACTGCTCCCTCGTCGAGCGCCAATGTAAAGCATCGACGGTGGCTCAACACGGTCCCGATCAGCACATGGCGGCGCCGGCCGGTATCTTCAGGTCGCTCAGCACCTGGGAGGAGGGGCGATGGTGGCCGAATACCTCGACATTGCACGTTTCGATTACGACTCGTCCCTGGCGCAGGACTGGCCGGTATTCATTGCCCTCAAGGGCTTCGGCCAGCTGGCGATCGTCGACAAGATCATCGAGCGCAAGGGAAACAAGCGCTTCGGGCTCACCGCGGTCGGCAATGTCGCCGACCGGCGCTATTCCACCGGTCTCCTTGCCCTGACCCGGGTCGATGCCGACTCCTTTGACGAGGGCACGCTGTCCGTCCACCTCGAGTGCACCGAGCCGTACGAGATCGCCGTGGATGGAGACCGCCTGGCCTACACCTCAGGATATCGCTTTGTCCTGTTCGATCTCGCCACTGGATCCAGCGAGGAGTTCACCAGCGACTGGATGTCATACCTGCATACGATCGAGTTCTCCGCCGACGGGAAAAACATCCTGGTGGCCGCAACCGGGCTCGACACGATCCTCGAGATCAACCTGGATTCGAACGAGGTGGTCTGGGAGTGGAATGTCTGGGACCACGGCATCAACCTGGTCTCCCTGACCGAGAGCTATCTAACACGCGACCGGGTTCAGGCCAAGCAACTCGAGGAGGACCATCCGGGTGCCGAGGTTCGGTTGATCGAGGACCCGCTGACCCTGCCGAGAGAGGGCCTGGCAACCCATCACTCGCCGATGAACATGAACGGCACCCACTACGGGAGAAGCGGGCAGATCCTTGCTACCGGGTACCACCGGCCCGAGCTGTTCGTCATCAACCGCGACGGCAGTCACGATCGTTACGACCTCGGCCTGACCAACCCGCATAGCTTCAGGCCCTATGACAAAGGGTACATGGTCGCCGACACCGGATCGGGCCGGTTGTTATTGCTCGATGAGGGCTTCGGCGTCACCGCCGTGGTTGATTCGTCCAGCCTCCCAGCCGATGTGGAGAAGAAGGCCGGGTTCGGAGAATGGATGCAGACGGCCAGCCCCCTCGACGATGACGGGTTGTTCGCCACCGTTGATGCGCTCCGCGACGGCGTCCACATCATCGACGTCCCACGACGGCGACGCCGGTTCATCGGCAACCCGCCGGAATGGACAATCCAGGCGGTCATCGACGCCCCCATCGACGGCGAGCTATTTGCCCATCGAATGGGGTCCTAATCAACGCCTGGAATTGCTGCCTATTCTGTGAGGGCAGGTTCTGAAGGCGGGCCTGAGCGGACGGTCAGGGGTGAGGCTGCCTCCCAAGCATCGTAGGAATCGGCAACTCTGGGGATACACTCGCTCGGAATTCATCCTGAGGGGATCATGTCAAAGCGAGTTCTGGTGGTTGCAGCCATCCTCATGTTGGTCGTCGTCGCCTGTGGCAACGACACCAGCAGCACAACCGTAACAACAAGCGACACCACGGCACAGACGCCGAGTTCGTCTTCGACTTCGTCCTCATCGACGACCACGCCGTCGACGACCACCACGACCATGGCGACCACGACCACCCCGGCAGGCGAGTTCGTACGCTACGAGGATCCGGTCGATGACTGCCTGAACGCCGCGACCAATGCGCCCGCTCCGACCTGCATGCCGGTACCGACCGATATCCTGTCAGTGGAGCTCACCAGGGCAAGCCCCCTGACCATCGTGCTCGAAATCGCCGAGCCCGGCCTACCCGGGCTCCCCGATGAGTATCAGATCACTCTCGGGCTAGATCTGGATCTCGATCCCGAAACCGGCATCGTGGACTTCTGGCCCGAGTTGCACGGAATCGGGCCGGACTTGGAAACGGATTTCTTCGGGGGTCCGGAGGACTTCTTCGTCCAGGCCTACTCGATCGAGGGCCAGAACGAATTCATCCGGCTGGACCCTCCTCCGGTCGAATGGACCTGGCTGGACGACACGCACGTTCAGGTCGTCTTCGAGATGGAGTTCGTCGGCGACGGCCCGTTTGCCATCGCCGGGGATCTGGTGACCGGCGACTACTACGACCACTTCGTGGACGACGGTCACCTGCTGTTCCCGAGCGGTGACGTGGTTCTCGTCGGCCCGTAGGGCGACTCGGTTTCACCCGGGTCCCCGGGGGCAAGAGCGTACAAAGGATCCGACGACTCTTTGGTCCAGCCTGGCCGGCTGAAACCCAGATACACCGACTTTTCGGATACCTCACTCCCGGCATCTAGCGTCGCCGCGTGCCCTTCTTCCGGTGTGAAGGTTGCTGGCGATTGTCGAGAGGTAGCCTCGACATGTGATTCGCCGCAACCGGTTGTTCTTCGTCCTCGCCTTCGGGTTCACTCTTCTGGGGATGGCCATAACGATTCCCGGTGTGACATGGCCATCGGTTGCAGAGTCCTTTGACCGTTCCCTTGCGGATCTTGGGTATGTGGCTTTGGTGTTCGGCGGTGGGTACACAGTTTCGTCGTTCCTCAGCGGACGGCTTTCCGCGAGATGGGGAATCGGCCCGATCCTCATTGCGGCTGCGATCACGGGAACGGTCGCTCTCGCTGCCCTTGCGGCGTCAGCAACGTGGCCGATGTTCCTCCTTGCTACCGGCTTGCTGGGAGTGGGAGGCGGGTTGGTCGATGCGGCGACCAACACGTACGTCGCTATCCGGCGTGGAACGCGAGCAATGGGTTTGATCCACGGAGTCTTCGGGATCGGCGCCATCGCTGGGCCCTTGTTTGTGACCGCGCTGCTGCAAGTGGGGTTTTCGTGGCACGTCGCTTTCGCATTGCTGGCGATAGGCCAAGGGTTGTACGTCGCTGGTTTGTGGCATTTCGCTCGTAATCTCGATGTTCACTCGGAGACGGAGCAGAGCAGCTATCGGACTGGGTTGTTTCGATCGCCAGTCCTCATGTGGTCGCTTGTGGTGTTCTTCGTCTACATGGGCATAGGTGCAGGCGCTGGAGCTTGGGCCTTCACCTACCTTACGGAGGAGCGCGGGATCAGTGATGGAGTCAGCGGCCTGGTCGTTGCTGGCTACTTTGGGGGCTTCACGGCATCTCGACTACTCCTCGGTGCAGTGGGCGATCGCTTCCAACCGGACACCATGCTGCGTTGGTCGGCCGCTTCTGCTGCAGCTGCGTTCACGGTGTTGTGGTGGAGCCCGGCAAACTGGCTCGCAGTTGCGGCACTGATCTTTGCGGGGTTTGCCCACGGTCCGGTTTTCCCCCTCGAAATGCTGCTGACGCCACGACGCTTCGGGGAGGCTCTCACCGCCAGGGTTGTTGGATTCGAGATCGCTGCCGCCAATGTCGGCAGTGCTGTTCTTCCTGGTCTCATGGGCTTCGCAGTCGGTCTGGCAGGCCTTGCCGTGATTCCGCCGCTACTTGTTGCCAACGCGTTGGTCCTGTTGGCTGCGATCGAGATTCTGCGAAGGCAGTCGAGTGCGAAAGTGCCAGGCAGCGGTAGAACGCAGCTAGCTGATGACGCAAGCTGATCAGATCCGCGATACGTGTGGCCTATAAGAACACCACCAAGGGGATACCCATCACAGTGCGGTCAGCGGCAGGATGTTCCGCAGCCAACTACCCGCGAACACCGCGCTCTTCTGCTCCTTCCGTGGGTGGGTGTCGGGAGCAGCCCATCTTGTCGGATGTCGCTGGTGTTCGCTCCCTGATTGCGACGAGATGCAGGCCGATGCCAGCGACCTGTGGCCGCGCGGCTAGTCGCTCCACCCTATGCCAGAGAACGGTCGCCAGATCATCTTCAGTCCTCAATCAGATAGGACGGACATTCCTTGCTTCCTCGCCCTTGCTACCGGGCCCGACCTCGAACTCGACGGTTTGACCTTCCTCGAGTGCCGCGTCGTCGCCACCGTCTGCGATATTCGAGCGGTGGACAAACACATCGTCACCCACTTCCCGAGCGATGAAGCCGTAGCCCTTACCCTGGTTGAACCATTTCACGGTACCGGTTGCCATTTGGGTGTACCTTTCGATAGACAACTCACGGAGGGTACCGCGACTTGATGGTGCTACTTGGAGCCAGCCCGTCAAAACCGAGCAAAGCCTTCGTACGCGAGGGCTCCCTTAGCTACTGATACTGGACCCGACTGGTACGCGCCACATCCCCAACCAACCCGCCCATCTAACAATGTTGGGGTCCTGTGAGTCATCGGTTGTGCCGCTCCACGAACTCTCCGTGGCAGATGTTGATCTGGGTGCCGATGTATTTGGCTGCGCGTTCCTCCTGCCGGTGGAGGAGATCCCACCACAGGGTGCGTAAGGCATCGGTGATCGACTCGGGGTCGCCCATGGTGAGGGTGGCGACGGTGACGATCGGGAATCCGCCTCCGTCTGCCGTGTCGGTATCGTTCCCCATGTCGGTCCATCCTTTCTTGATGGTTCGGCCGGACCCCGGGACGCTCCACCGTCGCCGGGGTCATCGACGTACCGCGAGGCTGTGACGATTACTAGACGGAGAGGGTGTGGTAGCAGACAGTCTGTAAGCAGCAGGCCCTACAAGGGTGTCCGCGAGACTCCGAGATTTCGGCGTATCTGGACGAATCGCAAAAGATGAGCGACTCGCTGGCCGGTAGATCGAGAGCCCTTGCCGCGTATGCGTTTCCGCCACGCGGCAAGGGCTTCGATTGGGTGGGCGCTACTGGGATCGAACCAGTGACCTCTGCCGTGTGAAGGCAGATCAGGGGGTGAAAGCTACAACACCAATCGCCTGATTCTCCTTTGAGGACAAGAGTTCTCGGTACTCAACGTCTCGCACTGTTTTGCGTCACTTTGCGTCCTCGTGCCTACTTTTTGCCTACTTTTCTGCGCAACTCCGAGCCCTCGGAACGCGCCGAGCCGCTTCCGGCATCCCCAAGCGTTAGTCGCCGCGTAACCGAGCGCCGATGTGCCGTTATGCGCTACCTGATCCTCCTTCCCAGCCCTACAAGAAATCCAGCACAAGCCGGTTGAACTCCGCCGGCCTTTCCATATTCAGCATGTGAGCTACGTCGTCCATCTCAACCAGACGGGAGTTAGGGAGGCCATCCTTGAGCAGTTCACCGATGGCGTGAATGTCCGGCGCATCATGTTCACCCAGGAAGACCAGAGCCGGCGCCTGGATGTCACCCAACCGCTCGATGGCCGGCGGGTCAATTTCCTGGCGCTCGCCGTCGCCTTCGGGCAAGCGAAACGTGTGCAGAATCATGTCATAGGCGCGGGAGCGAACGGCCGGATCCACCTGTACCGATGGACGCGAGGGGCCATCTACCCACACCTGCGTCCGCAGTTCGGCCGCTTGTTCTTTGTCGCCGCGGTGGTAGGCATCACGCGCAGCCTCCGCTTTGTCAGCAAACCCGGCCAGCGTGAACTCATAGCCGCCTAAACCGGGGCCAACCAGAACGAGTTTGCCCACCATTTCCGGGTAGACAAGGGCGAAATCAAGGGCGATCTTGCCGCCGCC
>CAXMOP010000071.1:0-21084 GCA_964195155.1 uncultured Kiloniellales bacterium
CGAAGGGCTCGGACAGCGTCCGGAAGCTGTCTACGGCATCGAGCGCGAACTCTTCGAAGTCGGCACCCAACAGTCGCAGCGGCAACAGGCCGTTGTTCTCCCTTTCCACTGCCCATGCGTCGGACGCTTCGACCTCACCAAGTGCTTCGACCCAGAAGTCGTAGGCCTCGTCGGTCATCCCGCCGGGCGCCAAAAGGCCACGCCATATCGGGAAGATCGTCGTATAGCCCAGCTCGATCGTGGTCGGTGCATCGTAGCCATCGATGCGGTCCTCACCCATCACCGCCAGGATCTTCAGCTCACCGTCGGCCGCGCTGGCGAAGGTCTCGGACACGTCGCCGGTGAAGACTTCGATTTCCTCACCCAAAAGGCCGACCTGGGCTTCACCGCCGCCGTCGTAGGCAACCCACGGAACGACCGCAGGGTCGACACCGATCTCTTCCATGAAGATCAGCACCTTGAAGTGGTCCTGACCACCCTCTGGTGATCCACCACCGAAGACGATTGAAGTCGGATCTGCCTGAACCGCCGCCACTAGTTCATCAAGGGTGTCCCATGGAGCGTCCGGCAACACTGCCACCACACCAAAGTCGGCGCCGATCGCCCCGATCCAACGGAACTCATCCGCCTCCAAGCCGGTGTACTGGTTCTGACCAAATCGGATCGCCGTCGCCGGCGAAGCCGCGATCGTCAGATCACTGTTGTCGTTTTGGTTTGCAGCAATGTCGGCAAACGCCACCGCACCACCGCCGCCAGGCTGGTTGGTCACGATCACATTCCCGGTGGAACCCTGGTCCTCAAACAACTGACCAATGCTCCGGCACGTGAAGTCCCAACCGCCACCCGGATCCGACGGAGCAATACACTCCGGATTCTCGGGCGAATACGCGGCCACTGGAGCCGCCGTCGTCGCCACCGTGGTGTCGGCGTCGCCGTCGTCGCTGCTGCATGCTGCGGCAACGAGTCCGAGCGCTAACGCCAATATGAAGATGCCTCGAAGTCGATGCATCGATTTCCTCCTCCTGAATTGGCCGCGTTTCGCGGCCCATTGCCGAGAGCGTCGTTGCCAAAGCCCTTCGCGACAAGGGTTCTGGTCATAGAGTTCACAAAAGAGGAAATGGTCACCAGACACCAAATCCGTCCCGTGGCTACCGTTTGCCCATGTCCGACACCCCGTGGTTCCGGCGATTGTTCACCCAGACGCTGGCGATCCAGCTGGCGATCACCGCCGTGGTGCTCGTCGTTGCCGCTGTGGCCTTTGCCCGCCAGATACAAACGACGATTGAAGAGCAGTACGGGCTGCGATCGCTGGCCGTCGCCGAATCGGTCGCCGCAATGCCGATCGTGCGCGACAACGTGGCGGACCCGGATTCCCCGGCATTACTCCAGCCGGTTGCCGAGGCGGTTCGTGGAGCGACCGCCGTGTCGTTTGTTGTCATCGCCGACGTGGATGGGGTTCGGCGCACCCACCCGTCACCAGATCGGATCGGGCAGGTAGTGTCGACGGATCCGAGCGTGGCGCTTTCCGGTGTCTCCGGCATTTATACCCAGACGGGAACGCTTGGACGCTCGGTTCGTGGAAAGGCACCCATTTTCGATGAGAACGGCGACGTCGTCGGGCTCGTATCGGTTGGCGTTCTGTCGGTCACCGTCTCGGAGGCGTTTCGGGAGGACGTCCCTGCCGTCCTGCTCGGAAGTGCCCTCGCCATGGCACTCGGTGCGGTGGGAGCCTGGTTCCTGGCACGGCGGATACGGCGGCAGACGCTCGGCCTCGAACCGGCCGACATCGCTGCGCTACTGGAACGCCGCGAGGCCATGCTGTTGGGGATTCGCGAGGGCGTAATCGGGCTCGATGCGGGTGGGCAGGTGAACCTGGTCAATCCCGAGGCATCCCACCTTCTCGGCCTCACGCAGGACAACCTTGGAGACCATCTGGTGGATGCCGTGCCCTCGGTGGCGCTCGAACGGCTCCTCGCCGACCCGGTGGAGCACCACGATGTGGAGCTGACGATCAACGATCGAGCTCTGATCGCAAACGTGACGCCGGTCTCGGTGCGAGGTCAGCGCGTCGGGACGGTGCTGACACTTCGCGATCGCACGGATTTCGAGAGCCTCGTCGGCGAGCTGGAGTCCGTGCAAGAACTGGCCGAAGCGCTTCGCGCACAACACCATGAATTCACCAACACGCTGCACACGATTTCCGGGCTGATCGAGCTGGGGCGAACCGCCGACGTGGTTGACATGATCTCCGACCACGCCGACACGCACGAGCGCCTGACCGCGGCGTACGAGAACCAGCTGCCCGACACGCTTCTGGTGGGTCTGCTCATCGCCAAGTCGGCGATCGCAGCCGAGCGTGGCATCCGGTTCTCGATAGAAGCAGACGGCCTCGAGGACAGCACGTTGGTCGGCTCACGGGAGTTGATCACGATCGTTGGCAACCTGGTGGACAACGCCTTCGATAGTGTCGCCGGGCCCCGCGACGGGGGCGGACGGGTAGCGCTCGGTATGACGAGAGCGGTCGATACGCTCGAGATTGAGGTGCTGGACAACGGCGCAGGAATCACTCCCGAGGTGCAAGCCTTGATGTTCGACGAGGGCTTCACCACAAAGGGCACCGATGCGCACGCGGGAATCGGGCTCTCGTTGGTTCAAGACGCGGTCGCGGCGGCGGGGGGATCGATCGATGTCGAGGGCGGCGACGGCACCGCGTTTCGGGTGCGCATTCCGAACGCGTTCGTCAAGGCAGAATCGCTGATCCCATGATTTCTGTGCTCATCGTCGAAGACGACTTCAGGGTGGCCGATCTCCACCGCGAGTTCGTTGAGCGGTGCGAGGGGTTCGGAGTCGCCGGAGTCGCGCTCACCGCCCGTCAGGCGATCGACATGAATCGGGAGCTGCTGCCCGACCTCATTCTTCTCGATCTCTATCTGCCGGATGAGCATGGGCTCGACGTCGTGGAGACACTTCGAGCAGACTCCGGTGCCGACGTGATCGTGATCACTGCCGCCCGTGACGTGCCGAACATCAGAGCCGCGATGCAACACGGCGCGATGTTTTACATCGTCAAGCCCTTTCGGTTCGCCGCATTTCGTGAGCGCCTCGACGCATACGCTCGCCTCAGAACCAGCCTGGCCCACTCGCCCGAGCTGTCGCAGGCGGACATCGACGAGGCTTTCGGCACACTCCGCATGACCGCTCTGGACTTGCCAAAGGGACTCAGCTCGCACACGCTCGACGCCATCGAGCGAGCGCTCCAAGAAACCGATGAGACACTGTCGTCAGAAGCCATCGCACACGTCGTCGGCGTGAGCAGGGTCACTGCTCGCCGCTACTTGATCTACCTGGTGGAATCCGGCCGTGCGGTGGTCCACAGCGAATACGGGACCCCGGGCCGCCCGAAGCATCTCTACGCGGCGATTGCACACGGCGACCAGAGCTGACTCGTCGTGCTGATCTACTCGGAGGTCTCTTGCTCGTCACGGCGCGCGTCTAAATCGGCCTGGGTACGTGAGTTCTGCTTCCATCGCTGATACATCACGATCAAGGCAGAGCCTACGACGACGATGACGACCGCGCCGATTGCGAGGCCGGTTTCCATAGCGCCACCTCAAGTAGCTCGGACGGCGGATCGTAGCCATTCATGTCTCCGCCACCGGTACATGTGGGTGTCGTAGCCAAGGCCGGACATTGAGTGACAGTGACGCTCGACCGAAGGGTTGCATTCCGTCAACTGCTTCGTCCAGACCGGAGCACCGGCAGATACCCACTGCGCAACGATCATCACCGTGCGGCCAACCACAGGCAAAGCCCTGGTGCGCCGAGAGTTCATTGCCTTTCAGAGACATCCACAACACGCTCGGGGACGCCTTTGCCGAATGGTGCCACCGCGGGATCGAGCGCAATCCGTGCGCGGTAGTGCACACCGGCAGCGCATGGGGCCACGCTAAACGCGTAGCATTGCGATGCCCACAGGCTCGAGCGAACGGGGATCGCGATGCGTTTGATCAGTGACGAAATGGCGGCGAGTTTCAAGGATGGTCCGGTTCTGGACGCCGAATGCAAGGTGGAGGTAGCCAACGCTGTGGCCCACATCCTGAAGAGCGTCGGTGAGGACTACGACAGGGACGGGCTACGCAACACACCCGATCGGGTGGCAAGGATGTACGACGAGATCCTGCTGGGCTACACCGTTGATCCGGTGAAACTGCTGAACAACGCCCTGTTTGACGTGGACTACGCGGAGATGGTGCTGGTCGGCGACATCGATTTCTGGAGTATGTGCGAGCACCATTTGTTGCCGATCTTCGGTCAGGCGCACGTTGCCTATCTGCCGGACAAGAAGGTGGTCGGCCTGTCCAAGATCCCTCGTGTCGTCGAGGCATTCGCCCGCCGCCTGCAGATCCAGGAGCGGATGACCCGACAGATCGCCGAGTTGATCGACGACCTCGTCGAGCCGCAGGGGGTGGGCGTCGTTGTTCAGGCGACGCACCTGTGCGTGGCGATGCGGGGAGCCAAGAAGCCCAACGCCCACATGCGGACCGCCTTCCTGCTTGGTTCGTTTCTCGACAACGAGAAAACCCGCAATGAGTTCTTCGACAGCATCGAGGCGCCACACCACATCCGGTAATTCCCCAACCATCGAATAGGCATCCCTCCGATCCACACCACGAGGTCGAACCAGAACACGCGGTGGGTGTGTCGAGGGACGGGGAACGGGCCGGAGAGCATTCGCCGCCCGTGTGAGCGTCGACGATCGGCCGGATACGATCTGGATCGACGGATCTTCGGGACCTACGGATCCTGAAAGAGCTCAATCACGTTCCCGGAGGGATCAACGCAGAGAATCTGCTTGCGTCCTTGGTTTTCCACGATGTCGTTTCTGAACTCCACGCCCTTTTCCTTGAGCTCTGAGACCGTGGATTCCAGATCGTTGAACGTCAACACGAATCTGCACCAGCCGCCTCCGGGACCGGGTACCGCACCGTCGGCCATCGGCCGGGCCGCCGACGTCTTCGGCCCGGCAACAAGCAGTTCCAGATCGCCACGCTCCAGGATCGCGATCGCCGATCCGAACTGCTGCTGAACCGCAAAGCCGAGCATCGAAACGTAGAACTCGACAGAATCGCCCACGTTGTCGACCATGTATCGCACTCGCGCCACTGCCTTGGCTCCCTCTTCGCAACCGGTGTGAACTTGCCAGCGTACCGATGGCGCCGCCCGCCCGATTTCGATCGGCACTCATCACCCGCCGTCGCGTGAGAAGTGCATCCAGTCCTTGAGGGTGACCCAGTTGCCACCCCACTGCCAGCCGATGTCGGCGAACGCCTCGGCCACAGTCCCGCCGGGTTCGATCATGCCCGGGCGCAGATCGGAGCGGTCGACGTACGCAGACGCCAACTCCGGGAGGACGAGGTCACCCTTGGCGTACGGGTTGTGGAACGGATTGATGTCGATGGCGAGTCCATAGGCGTGAAACGACCAGCCATCCGAGCCCACCGCGGTTCGGCAGGTGAAGGAGGTGGTGATGTTGCCGTCGCCGGTTGGCGGGTCGTCGACCTCATCGAGGCGGATGACCCGCATCTGCTCGATGGGGAACCGGGCGGTGTGCAGCCGCCGGAACACGTCAACGATATCCTCGGCAACCACCGCGTTGACGATCATCTCTCCGGTGTGGAACCGGCCGTCGAAGCCAAGGTGCGTCATCGTCAAATAGGTGAGTTCCTCGACCCCGACCGGGCACCCGGACACCCAGCTCCAGCGGGCCTGCACGCCGTCGGGCACCGGGCCGGCGGTCCAGGCGAACTCGTCCCCAGCCGGCGGTGGGAGCAGATCGATCGTCTCAAGCTGCCGATCCTGGAGCTCCGATGGCGTCGGCCGCACTTCGCCGTGGTCGTCGGTGCGGAGGGGGAGCACCCTGGTGCCGAGCCATGACGGACGGACATACGGCGAGATGGTGGTTGTGGTTGCGATGTCCGGCTCGGTTGTGGTGGTGGCTGGTGACGGGAGCGCGGCGGTTGCCACCGGCGGTTTGACCGCGGTACCGAGCTCGGTTGCCGGTCCGGAGCCGGCTGTGCATGCCGCAGCAAAGCCCGTGCCGGCGATGAGCAGCAGCACCGCGCCCCAGGAGATCACCCTTCCAGGCTAGTAGTTGATCGCTACCGACAGTGGCGAAATGCCGGGCGTGTGCCCAACCCGCCGATATGGTCCGGACGACCCATGGTGGGTTGCGACCTCGCCGATACACTGCCGAGCCAAGGTCCTGGGGGATATGGTGACCCTTGCGAAGTGGGCCCAGTGGGCCCGGGTCAGATTCATTGACGGTCGCGGAGCAAGCCGCGGAGCAAGCATGGTCGAATATGCCCTGCTCATTGGGCTGGTGGCCCTAGTAGTGATCGCCGGCGCCATCCTGCTCGGCGACTCCCTGGTGACCAAGTTCTCCGACTTCGGCACCGAGGTCGACAATGCTCCCTGACCCGCCCGCCGACCCGGCGTCTTCAACGAGTCGCGAGGAGGGTGCTGAACAATCCTCCAGCGGGCCGTTGCGGTCGGGAGAAACTGAGTTGCTGCTGGCCTCGAGCGAGGGGGCGGCGCCGAGCACTCGTCATTGTTCAGCACCCTCCGAGGAAGTTCCTGTCATCCTCCAGGCAATCCTCCGGCGGCCAATCGCGGCCCGGAGAACCCGAGCCACCGCGGCACTCGAGCACGCGACGGCCCATCGCGCGCGTCATCGATCAGCGACCTCCTAGCTCAGATCGACGCCGATCGAGCAAGCGACGCCGGTGCCCTCCAGGCCGCAGTAACCGTTCGGGTTCTTGGCCAGGTACTGCTGGTGATATTCCTCGGCGTAGTAGAACGGCCCGGCCTCGGCGATTTCGGTGGTGATGGGCCCGTACCCGGCGTCGGCGAGGCGCTGGGCGTAGTCGTCACGCGAGTCTCGCGCCTCGGCCTCCTGCTCGGGTGAGGTCGTGTAGATCGCCGAGCGATACTGGCTGCCGCGGTCGTTGCCCTGACGCATCCCCTGGGTGGGATCATGCGCCTCCCAGAAGGTGGCAAGCAGCTTCTCATATTCGATTGCACCCGGGTCGTAAACCACGAGGACGGCCTCGGTGTGGCCGGTCTTTCCGGTGCAGACATCGGCGTAGTTGGCGTTCACCGTATACCCGCCGGCGTATCCCACCGCGGTGGTGTAAACACCGGGGATCGCCCAAAATTCGCGTTCGGCGCCCCAGAAGCACCCCATCCCGAAATATGCCACTTCGCTTCCCTCGGGGAAGGGTGGCACGATCGAGGTGCTGTTGACGAAGTGAGCGCCGGTGACCTCGATGGGGTCACTGCGATCGGGGAGGGCGGATTCCGGGCTTGGCATGGTTTTCTTGTTGGTGAACATGGTCTGTTGAACGCTAGTCACCGTGTGTTCGTTCCGGGAAAATAGTTGCTCGGTCGCCACCGTTCAGCCGGCCATCAGCGCCTGCACATGGATCGCCACTGGACAAGCAGGAGCCGCCCGGGCTCGGGCGGCTCCTGCTCCGTCTGTGGATCAACGAATGGTCGGTTAGTGCTCTTCGTCGCTACCGGTGTAGCTGAACCCGAAGACCTTGCGGTTGCCGTTACTCGATTCGACGACCACCTCGAACGACTTGCCGGCGGGCACTTCGTAGAAGTGGACTTTGGCGCTCCACTGGCCGTCGCCGTTGGCCGTCACGGTCTTCCCACCGTACGGGGACTCGATCCAAATCTTGGTACCGGGAGTCGCCGTGCCGTAGAAGACGTCATAGGGCGGGCTCTCGCCGCAGGAGCCGTACTTCTGGTTAGCGGACCACGCCACCTCACCAGGCTCTTCCTTTGGCTCCTCCTTGGGCTCATCCTTCACCGGCGCCTCGTAGTACACGATCACCGAAGCGTCGGACACGTTGCCGGCGGCATCGGTTGCCAGGAACCCGACAACGTTCTTGCCCGGCGACAGGACCAGGGCCATCGACCAGTGCTCGCCGTCGTGGTTGGCGGTCCACTTGCTACGCGTCACCTTCGAGCCCGGCTCGACGAAGCCCTTGAAGTTGAAGACCTTGTCGTCGGTGGTGGCACCATTTTCGGGAACCGTGATGCCGAAGTCCGGAGGCGTGGAATCGACTTCCTCCTGCGGCTCCGCCGGCTCTTCCTTCGGCTCCTCTTTGGGCTCTTCCTTCGGCTCCTCCTTCGGCTCCTCCTTGGGCTCCTCACTATGGTCGCCCTCGCCCTCGCCGTCGCCGTCGCCCTCGCCCGAGCCTTCTTCGCGGTGATCAGCGCCGGGCTCTTCGGCCACGGTGGTGGTCGTCGGCTCGGGCTCGTCGTAGGGCTCCTCGGCGAGTTCCTGCTTCTCCCCGCCAACGTTGTCGCCGCTCGGGGCAATGGCGCCGACCGCAGCCAACGCGATGCCCCCCGCCAGGACAAGCGCAAAGGCGATTCCGAAGATCGCTATCTGACGTTTCCAAATCATTCTGTGTCCTCCTGCTACGCATCGTGGGCGATGACTACTTCTAGCGGTTACACGCAGCCGGGGGGAGAAAGGTTTACCCGAATGTGCAGATGGACTAGTTATCGCCTCCGCACACCGTCTCCCCGTACACTGCGCTGATGGCGGAGACTGAGGCCGAACCGACGGTCCCCGAGGGCTACCCGAGCGACCTCGAGAGCACCGTGGTTCTCGGCGACGGGTCTGCGGTCAGCTTCCGGCCAATTCTTCCCGAAGACGGCACCGAGATCGCCCGCGCCTACGCCGAGGCCGACGCCGACACGTTGTTCCACCGATTCTTCACCGCCGCGCCGAACATCGGGGAGAAGCAGATCAACTACCTCTCCGAGGTGGATTACCAGCGGCGGCTTGCGCTGGTTGCGCTCGATGAGGATGGTCACGGCGTCGGTATTGCCCGCTACGAGAGTCTCACAGACTCGACTCGCGCCGAGGTCGCGGTCGTGGTTCACGCCGATTGGCGTCGCCGTGGCATCGCCACCGAGTTGCTCGGCCGGCTCGAGGACCCCGCCCGGCGGAGGGGAATCGCCGAGCTGATCGCGGTCTACCTCCCGGAGAATCGCGCCGTCGCCGCGGTCTTCGAGCGGCTGGGCTACTCCTCGCCCCGGCTTGCCGATGGCTTGGCACGCGTTGAGAAACGGATCGCCTGACGCCGGTACCATCGGCGGACATGCCGCTCACCGTCGACGACATTCGCCATAACATCGCGGCCATCGCACCCAACGATGGTGCGGCAGGGTGGGATCCGGTCGGCCTCCAGGTCGGCGACGGAGCCATCACCGCAGCGTCGATGGCCGTGTGCCATGAGGTGACCGAGGCCGTTGTTTCGGCAGTCGAGACGGCGCCGGTCGACGTGCTCGTCACCTATCACCCCCTCCTGTTCGACGCGACACGGACGTTCACCGCCGGCGCCGATGCGGCCGGCCGGGCATATCGGCTCGCCAGAATTGGAACCAGCCTGCTGGTCGTGCACACCGCATTCGACACCGCTCCCGGGGGTACGGCCGATGCACTCGCCGACCTCCTCGGCCTGACCCAGCGGACCGGATTCTTCCCGGCGTGGCAACGAGACACAGTCAAGGTCGTCGCCTTCGTACCCGGCGAGCACGTCGATGCCGTCGCCGATGCCATGGTCGCCGCAGGTGCCGGCACGATCGGCAACTACACCGGCTGCTCTTTCCGCAGTGAAGGGATCGGCACTTTCGTGCCGGGAGCGGGTGCCAGGCCGGCCGCCGGAGAGCCCGGGGAGCTCAACGCCGATGCTGAGGTACGGCTTGAGATGATCGCAACCAAAGCGGCGCGCGACCGCGTTGTTGAGGCACTGGTCGCAGCTCACCCCTACGAGACTCCGGCCTACGACGTCTACGCCGTTCAGGCGAACGCATCGATGATCGGCCGCATCGGGACCCTGGAGTCGCACAGCCTCCAATCGCTTGCGGGAGCGATCGGCGCTGCCCTCGACGTCGGTGTCCGCGTCGCCGGGACGGTCGCTGCGGTGCGGCGGGTCGCCGTGCTACCCGGATCGGGTGGCGGCGCGATCCCGGCCGCTGCCAGAGCCGGAGCCGATGTCCTCGTCACCGGCGACATCGACCATCATCAGGCCCGGCAGGCCCTCGATTTGGGGCTGGCGATCATCGACGCCGGGCACGCCCCTACCGAACGCCCGGGGGTGCGGGTCTTGTACGATCTCGTCTCCGGGATCGGGCCAGAAACGGTTGATCTCACCTTCATCGACCCTGACCCGTGGGAGGACGTGGCATGGAAGAGCTGAGAAGCCTGACCGACCTCCTCGAACTGCACCATGTCGACACCGAGATCGACCGGCTCCTCGAGGACCGCCAGAACCTCCCTGCCCTCGACGACTACCGCAACGCCGACGCAGCGCTACGCCGGCTGACCACCGAGCGCGACGCGGCAGCCGATAGCCTGAAAGAGGCCCTGCGATCTCTGGACAAGACCAGCGGCGAGCTCGACATCACCAAGGCCAAGGCCGACACCGAAGAGATGCGGCTCTATGCCGGCGGCCTGTCGGCCCGCGACGCCGACTATCTGCGGCGCGAGGTCGAGATGCTGCGCACCCAGGTCACGTCGATGGAGGACGAATCCATCGAGCTCATGGAGACCCTCGAGGCAGCGGAGGCTGAATCCGCCCGACTGGATGCGGACGTGGCACAGGCCGAGACGACCAAACAGCGGCTGGAGGCTTCGATCAAGAGCGAGTGGGCGAGCATCGACGCCGACATCGCGGTCAAAGAGGCGACGAAAGGCGACCTGGTCCCGCTCGTTGACGGGGCGGTCCTCGAGCTGTACACCGAGCTGCGAAACAGCCGTGAAGGTCAACCGGTGGTCGGTGCCCTGGTCGATGGGGTGTGCGGCGCCTGTCACCTGAAGCTCTCCGCCGCCGAAGAGCACGAGGCCCGCCGGGAGCATCCGCCCCGCTGCATCCACTGCCGGGCCATCCTCGTCCCGTAGTCAAGGAGTGTCGAAGGAATGACTCGTGCCACTGGCCTTACCTTGGAGGTACTCACCTATCGCTGCGTAGTTTGCGGCGGCCCGCATGGGTATTCCTTAGAACCCTCCTGATGTTTTTCTGGCACGCCGGCGCCACGGTGGCCTTCACCCGATACTCGTTTCGGGATCCGCAGATGGACCTTCGCTTCCTGATCCTCGGCGCCATGATTCCTGACCTGATCGACACACCGATCGGCTTCACGCTGTGGTCACAGTTCGAAAACGTCCGCCTGTTTGCCCATTCACTGCTGTTCGCCGCGGCGATGATGGCGGCGGTACTGCTGCTGACCAGGCGGGGCCGGCCCCGCAAGCGGTGGATGCCGGTCGCCGTTGGGGTTCTGCTCCACCTGGTCTTCGATGCGATGTGGCGCCAACCCGAGACACTGTGGTGGCCGTTCCAGGGTTGGGCGTTCACCTCGACCGGCTACGCCACTGTTGGCGAGTATCTGGGGTGGCTGCTCACCGATCCCGTCACCTGGCTGCTCGAGGGTGTCGGACTCCTCTATCTGGTCTACCTGGCCAGGCGCTCCGGGCTCGGCGACCGCTCGGCACGCCAGGCCTTTGTCAAGACGGGTCGGGTTCAGGCGCCGATTGGTCGCTGAGCCGGTACGCCCGCCACGCCATGCGCGCCGCCACCACCAGCAGAAAGGCGCCGAAGAGGCGGCGAAGCATTGCGGCGTCGAGACTGAGCGCAATCCCGGATCCGAGCACCGCAGCGGCGATGCCGGCGAGCGCGATCGGCACCGCCAGGCGCCAGCGGACGTTGCCATGCCTGGCATGGGCAGCGGTGGCGACCACCGCAGTGGGAAGGATGATGGCGAGCGACGTGCCCTGAGCGAGGTGCTGGTCGAAGGCGAAGAAGACCACGAGCGCCGGCACGTAGATCACCCCGCCGCCGACGCCGAGCGCCGCGGCGATGGTGCCGGCGACGAGTCCGAGGATGATCAGCCCCGCGATCTCGAGCATCAGAACAGCATCCTGACCCCGGCGATCAGCAGGACCACGGCAAAGGCTGCGGTCAGCATCTGCTCGGGCAGGCGCGTGGCCAGCCGTGCCCCGATCACCGCTCCCACCGCGGCGCCGAGGAAGACCAGACCGGCGGCGCCCCAATCCACGTTGCCGCTGATCCCGAAGCTGATCAGCGCCGCCGCCGACGTGGCCACAATGGTGGCGATCGACGTCCCGGAGGCTTCCCGCTGGTTGATCGCAAGCCACAACACCAGCCCGGGGACCACGATGATGCCGCCACCGACACCGAACAGGCCGGCCACGAGCCCGGCGACGGCACCGACCGCGGCGGCCTTGGCATAGGTGGCGTTCACCGGCGAAACCGTACACGGTGGCGGTTCGGATGCCGTACCGGGACCCGCTCGGTAGCCTCGCGACCCATGCGCTGGTCCCCGATGCTGTTGGTCGTCATGGTGGCGATAGTCCTGGCCGCTGGTTGCTCTTCTCCGTCCGCAAACCTCGTCGAACCCCCGCCGGTGGTCGTCGAAGAGTGGCTGGGCTCGATCGACGACAGCGACTTCGACGGTGCCACCGACCGGACCTTTGGGCCCGCAATGGCGATCGTGATCGCCGTCGAGAACGACCTGAGCACCGCAGAGACCGCCGAGTTCCTCGCCAACGGCATCCCGGCGTCGGTGACGACGGCGTACTGGGCCTCGTTCCAAGCCGGATTCGACTCGTTCGCCGGATACCCGCTCTCGAAGCTCGGGGTCGGAGCCTCTGAGGCGATCTTCACCGAAGGGGTGCAATTCTCCGCGGTGCAGGTCACCGATCCCGGCGACGGCGACGGCATGATCTTCACTCGGGACGAAACCGTCAGACAGATCGACCTGGTGGCCACCCTGGCCCCGGGTTTCGTCGATCCGTTGCTGGTCGCCTATCAATCGTTGCCCAATGGCGCCGACGGTGACCTGGTGCGCTCCGCCTACGAGGAAACGGTGGTGCCGGCGATGTGGGCGGCGATTTCCTCCGGCCAGTACGACGACGCATTCACCCGCAAGGCCCTGGCACTCATCGAGAAGGTCACGACGACGACGCTGCCATCTCCCTGAGCGCCGGCAGCACCTCGGCGCCGAGCATGCGGATGGTCGCTTCCTGGTCGAGCGAGGTGGTCTGGATCGTCACCACGTCGGCATCGACCTCGGTGATCAGCGGTTCGTACACCGCAACGTAGTCTTCGGGCTTCTCGACGATGCTGTATTTGGACAGGATCTCGTTGCGATCCATCTCGTCGGCCCTGGCGCGAAGCTCTGCGGGGTCGACGGCCTCGAGGCGTCCGGGGGCGCGCAGCCCGCGCCAGGCCCCGAGGGTCTCCCAGGCCTCGTCGTCGCTCGAGGCCAGGATCGACCAGCGCCCGGCTGCGATCGTTGGGTCCGGCTTGCCGGCGTCGCTGGCGGCCCGATGGGCCGGCTCGATGACCCGCTCGAAGGTCACCTCGGGTTCCTTCACCGAAGTGATGACCCCCTCGGCCATCCTGGCGGCGAGCGCCGCGGACTTTGGTCCGCCGGCTGCCATCCAAATCGGCACCGTGCCAACCGGCGGGCTGTACAGCTTGGCCCGGTCGGTCTGGTACCAGTCGCCGGAGAAGGTGAGTTTCTCCCCGTCGAGGAGGCGGCGCATGATCTCGAGCGCCTCGTTCATGCGGGCCGCCCGCTCGGCGTACTTCGGGAATGGGTAACCAAGCGGTCCCTCGTTGAGGTTCTCCCCGGTGCCGACCCCGAGGATGAACCGCCCGCTCGACAACCGGTCCACCGTTGCTGCCATTTGGGCAACGACCCCGGGGTGATAGCGGAACAGGGGAGTGGTGACCCCGGTCACGATGTCCACCGTCGTGGTCTCCACGGCGACGGCGCCGAGGGTGGAGTAGGCAAAACCAGACGCCGAGACGTCGTCGACCCACGGGTGGAAGTGCTCGGAGATCATCACGGTGTCAAAGCCGGCTGCCTCGGCGAGAACCGCGTGCCGGACCAGGGTTTCGGGGTGGAATTGCTCGTGGCCGCAGAAATAGGCGAATTTGGTCATGCGCGCAGGTTATTGCGGCGTGAAACCCAAGGCGCCGCCGCCGAGTCGAACCCCAGGGGGTTGGTCGAAAGAAAGGCGTTCAATGACGGACGACAAACCACAGAGCACGATGCAAGACCTGCCTGCCCGGAAACTCCTGGCGGAGCTGCTCGGTGCCTACGTGCTGGTGCTGGTCGGTGGCACCGCAATCCTGGCGGCGACCGGTAGCGAGGGGTCGGCCAAGGTGCTCGCCATTGCCTTCGGGTTCGGCTTGGCGCTGCTCGCCGCGCTGTATGCCTTTGGGGAAATCTCCGGTGGCCACTACAACCCGGCGGTCAGCCTGGCCATGCTGCTCGACGGCCGGATGGGATTGGCCCTCATGATCCAGTATTGGGTAGCGCAGATCCTTGGTGCGATCCTTGCCGGCTACACCATCCGCCTGGCGACGAGCCAGGATGCGGTCGGCCTGACGATGACGGTGTGGACCAACCAAACGCCGCTCGGTGTGACACTCGACGCCTGGCAGGCTTTTCTGTTCGAGGCGGTGTTCACCGCGATTTTCGTCATGGTCATCCTTGCAGTCACCAAGAGCATGAGCTTCTCCCAGACGGTATTCCTGGCGATCTCGCTCACGTTGGTTGTGATCCACGTCGCCTTGGTGCCGTTCACCGGTGGCTCGGTCAACCCGGCCCGTTCCCTCGGTTCGAGCGTGCCCGCCGGGGTCTGGATAGACCAATGGGTCTACTGGGTCGCACCGCTGGTCGGTGCGGTGGTGGGCTGGGGCGTGCACAAGGCCTCGACAATGGAGATGAAGTAGAGACGTGCGTGGGAGTCAGCGCGCATCGAGACGCCCCCCGGCCGGGGGGCGTCTCCGGCGTCGATGTCGAGTCTTCGTGGCCTGAGACTGCTGTACGCTCCTTCTCAGACGAGAGGCGCGCTCATAACCATCGATTTCAACCCTCCGCTGATCTATACCCGTTCGATTCCAAGTGGTTCGAGTCGTCGGTAGGACGCGTTCACTACATCGACGAGGGCGAGGGGCGTCCGATCGTGTTCTGTCACGGCGCACCGATGTGGAGCTTCCTCTATCGACACATCGTGGTCGGCCTGCGCAATCGATTTCGGTGCGTGGCGCTCGACTAACCCGGGTTTTGGCTTTCCGTCCGTCCCGATGACTACGGGTATACCCCCAAAGAGCACGCCCGGATCGTCGGAGAGCTGGTTGATCACCTCGAGCTGAGTGACATGATCGTGATGGGCCAGGACTGGGGCGGGCCGATCAGCATGAGCATGGCGGCATCTCGAGCTGATCGCGTGTCCGGCATCGTCCTGGGCAACACCTGGTTCTGGAAAGCAAGCGGAATGCTCCCCTTCTTCGGCAGGCTCATGTCCACCGGGTTTATGCAACGACAGATCGTCCAGAAGAACCTCTTTATCGAACGTCTGGTCCCGACGGGGTCAGCGACGAAGCTGTCCGACGAAGTGATGGAGCACTACCGGGCGGTCCAACCCACTCCAGAAATGCGTGCCGGCGTGGCCCAATTCCCACAGCAGATCCTGGCGTCGGCGGAGTGGCTCGATGAACTCGAAACTCAGGTGAAAGCGAACCTCGCCTCGAAGCCGGTGCTGTTGGTTTGGGGAATGAAGGACATGGCATTCCGTTCCAAGGAGCTAACCCGTATGAAAGGGGTCTTCCCCGACCGGGTAGTCGTCGAGTTACCCGAGGCCAAGCACTTCATCCAAGAAGACGCCCCCGAGGAAATCGTCGCGGCCATCATCGACCGTTTCGGCTGACCCTCCAGTCAACCGTTTCCAACTCGGGCCGCCGGAGGTCGGAATCCCCGCAAAACCCGCAATCGGTGTTGGAGCGAGTTGGGCAATCTGGCCTAGGGCCAGATCAACCGGCACGCCGGAGCCCAGCTAGAACCACTGACTCACACGCTCTGGTCTGGTGGTGCACTTGGGCGAGACGCCGCTTCACGATCGGATCCAGAGATTGGCAACCGCACCAGCGCGGATCGGCGACAATGTTGCGATGAGCAGACGGGCGGACATGTTCAATGATGTCGATACGGACCCGCGGGAAGATCCGCCGACCCGGGGCGACGAGCGAGACACGCTCGCGGGGTTTCTCCGTTGGCAGCGAGAGACGCTGGAGGTGAAATGCTCCGGCCTCGACGCCACCGACTTGGCCCGCCGGTCGGTGGAGCCGTCCACGCTTTCCCTGCTCGGGTTGGTACGCCACCTGAGCGACGTGGAACGCGGCTGGTTCCGGCGGGTGATGGCCGGCGAGGACGCTCCCTCCCACTTCTCTTCTGAAGCCGATCCCGATGGGGACTTCGACGGCGCCGCTCCCGACGAGGCGCTGGTCGCCGAGGCGTGGGACATCTGGCGGGTCGAGGTCGCCTTTGCCGAGCGCTTCGTCGCCGCAGCGCCCGATCTCGACATCACCGGAAAGATCCCCGATCCGCAGAGAGGGCCGATGTCGTTGCGCTGGGTGCTGGTGCACATGATCGAGGAATACGCCAGGCATCTCGGCCACGCCGACCTGTTGCGGGAGCGCATTGACGGGGCGGTGGGTCAGTAGCCGTTGGTGTGCGGGTCGCTCGCCTCACACGGTGATGACGATCTTGCCTTGAGCGTTTCCCGCTTCCAGATAGCGAATGGCCTCGGGGACCTCGCTCAGCAGGTACGTTCTGTCGATCACCGGAGTGACCTTTCCTGCTTCGAGGAGCTCCTTCAGAACAAGCAGGTGGTCTTTGGTTCCCGTCGGCATGCGCACGCCCAAGTCCTGGCTCACGAACGGCGACGACATCAGCAGTTTCAGGAAACGGGGGATCCCGCTTCCGAGCAAACGACCGCCAGCAGCTCCGAAGCGATCGTGCCCGATGAGTACGTACGTCCCCTCGCTGGTGAGGGCGCGCCGGGAATCCGACAACGAATGGTTTCCCGGAATATCGAGGATGAGGTCGTAGCGCTCGCCGCTTTGCGTGAAGTCCTCCTGGGCGTAATCAATGACCCCGTCTGCGCCGATCGATCGCACCATGTCCAACTTCGCGGCGCGGTCAACGCCGGTCACGTCCGCGCCGTACGACTTGGCGAGCTGCACGGCGAACGTCCCAAGACCACCACCCGCACCGTTGATCAGTACCTTTTGCCCCGGCTGTATCCGATCGCGAAGATTGTCGAGTGCGATGAGTGCGGAAGTGGGTACCGCCGCGGCCTGCACAAAGGTGAGATTGGCCGGCTTCAGCGCCAACGCTCCCTCAGGAACTGACACATACTCGGCAAAGGCGCCGCCGTTGTGCCACTGATTTCGTGTGACGGTTTCGCCGAACACCTCGTCACCTGGCTGAAACCGCTCCACGTTGTTGCCGACAGACTCGACTTGCCCTGCCATGTCCGTTCCCGGAACAGGGTTTGTTGGCTTGAACAGCCCGGACCCCATGATGCGCACGACATACGGCATGCCTCTCATGGCGTGCCAAACATCCGGGTGGACCGAAGCCGCGTGAACTCGGACCAGCACCTCGTCATCTTTGACCGTGGGCTTGTCGATCTCCCGAAGCTCCAGGATGTCAGTTGAGCCGTACCGGTCTTGGACGATTGCCTGCATCGGGTTCTCCTGTGCCCCAGCCGATTTGGTTCAGGTCAGTGGCGCTTTGCACCGTACCGCCCACACCGATCGGGACACTGTTTGGTCCCGCGCCGCAGCGTACGCCTCTGCCAGGACGCAGTGGCGTTGGTCTCTACGACGAGCGGCGAACACCAAACCCTTGATATGCCACGAATTTGCCGGTTCCGCTGACGAGTTCGATGCGCCTCGCCGCCTCGGGATAGGTACGGCGGCCCGCCAACAGGCCAACGACCGCCCAAGCCGCCCGAGGGATGCTCCGCAACGGCAATCCAACGCCGAGGGTCTCGCCCGGGTGGATTCCCGAGGCGTGCATGTGGCGGTCCATTTCGACGGGCCGAATCAGCCGATTCCATTGGTGGGTGCCGCGCGGCACGACACCGAGAAGGTCTTGGGCGACGAGCACGAGGCCGATGCGATTGACCAGTGTCCGGTTCGGGCCCGAATAGATGAAGACGCCTCCGTCACGAAGAACCCTGGCACTCTCGGCAACGACGGCGACGGGATCGTCGACGTGCTCGAGGACCTCCATGCAAACTACCGCGTCGAAGGCGCCATCGGCGAATGGCAGCCGCTCACCGATGCCGCCGACGAACGTCAGATCCGATCCGGTGAGCGCGATGTGGTCCTTGCCGGCGTGGAGGGAGCGCAGCGACGGGTCGAGCGCCACCACGGAGAAGCCTTCGCCATCGAGCACTTCGGCGAGAAGCCCTCCTCCCGCACCGAGATCGAGCACCCGGTGGGTACCGCTGCCAAGCTCATCACGAAGGACCCCGACGACGAACGGGACCCGAACCGGGTCGAGCAGCACCCCGAGTCCATGGAGGAGCCCGGACTCGTCCCACCAGGTCGGCTCGAGCCCGTCGAACAGATCGGGCTGGTTGGCCGGGCGCCGGGTAGGTCCCACAGCTCATCAACGGTTGAGCCTTCTCGTGGATTCCCCCTGAGAGCACGAGTGGTCCATGCAGCTAATCTGCGCCGATGACAGGATCAGTGAGTCACATCCATATCGGCTCCCAGCACGGTGCTGAGCCTCAGTCCCTCGATGAGGTCCGGGCGGTGCAGGATCAGGGTTTGGAAGGCGACCGGAATTTCGGATCGATTCGCAGTGTCACGATCGTCTGCGAGGGCGAGCTCACCAAGGTGGCTGCCGATCTGGGCAAGGAGGCAATCGCTCCCGGGGCGACGCGCCGCAACATCACCGTGACGCTCGATGAGCTTCCGCGCACGCACGGCACCGAGATCCAGCTTGGTGAAGTCCTCGTCGAGGTGTGGAGGGACTGCGCGCCGTGCGACTACATGGAGGAGACGGTCGGCCAGGGTGCGCGCGATGCGCTCAAGGGTCGTTCCGGCATCTCGGCCACGATCACCGGGGGTGGGCTGATCCGCGTCGGTGACCCGGTCATTGTTCGCTAGTTCTCGTTGGCCCGCGCACGATCGCCGATACTTCGGTTCCGAGGTATTCGATCGAGCGCAGGGCCTTGTCGTGGGGCACCCCAGCACTGTGCAGCATGAACCGGTCGATGCCGAGGATGTCCTGCCAGCGGAGGATCTTGGCCGCCACGGTCTCGGGGTCCCCGACCACGAGTGAGCCCTCCGGGCTGCGCATCAAGTCGAACTGCTCCCTGGTCATCGGCGGCCAACCCCGCTCCCTACCGATGCGGGTCATCGTCTCCATGAACGACGCATAGATGTCATCTGCGGCCTGCTCGTTGTCCTCGGCGATGTGCCCGATCCCGTGGACGGCGAAGGGGATTTCCAATGGGTCGTGGCCTGCTTCGACGAGCGAGCGGGTGTAGATGTCGACGAGCACGGCGAAGCGGGCCGGGTCGCCGCCGATGATGGCGAGCGCCACCGGCAGGCCGAGGTGTCCGGCGCGAACCATCGATTCCGGAGTCCCGCCAACGGCGACCCAGACCGGAAGCGGATCCTGATGCGGTCTGGGGTACACCCCCTGATCCGCCAGTGGGGAACGGAACTTGCCGCTCCAGGTGACGTGTTCGTTGTCACGGATCTCGAGAAGTAACTCCAGCTTCTCGGTGAACAGCTCGTCGTAGTCCTCGAGCGAGTACCCGAAAAGCGGAAAGGACTCGATGAACGATCCCCGGCCCACCATCAGCTCGGCGCGGCCCGACGAGATCAGGTCGAGCGTGGCGAAATCCTGAAACGTGCGCACCGGGTCGGCCGAGCTGAGCACGATCACCGCCGAGCTGAGGCGGATCCGCTCGGTCCTGGCCGCGGCGGCAGCGAGGGTCATCGCCGGCGTCGAGGCCGCCATGTCCGGGCGGTGGTGCTCGCCCAGACCGTACACGTCGAGGCCCACCGCCTCGGCCTGCTCCACCTCGGTGATGACATTGCGCAGCCGCTGCCCGTGCTCGATGGCGTTGGGACCCGTTGGCGGGGTCTCCGCAAAGCTGGTGATACCGAGCTCCACGGTCAGCCGGCCCCCTGCATCACGGAGTAGAGCTGCCACTGGCCATCGAAGCCCTTGAGGGCGTGAATGCCGCGATCCTCGAAGACGATATCCGAGCCGATCACCAGGTCTTTGACGGTATTGGACACCAGAATCTCGTCCGGACCGGCCGCGGCCATGATGTGAGCAGCATGGGCATAACCGGTCGTGGGTTCCATGGCCGCACAGCCTATCGAGATCGCATGGTGCCCGAAGGAGCGCCGGCGGACACGGCAAGGCAACCGACCTTGATGAGGGCACCGCGCTGATCAGCGAAGCGCCGCTAGCGCGGCGTCGGCGTGCATGTCCATGTTGAACTCGCTGCCGATCACCGCAACGATCCGCTGGTCGGTCCCGATCACGAAGGTTTGGCGCTTGTTGAGCAGGATTCCTGGCCGCTTCACCCCATAGCGCTTGGCGATCTCCCGGTCGGGGTCGGAGTCGGACAGCAGCGGGATGTCGAGCTCATACACGGCGTCGAATTTCGCCTGGGTCGAGGTGTCGTCTGCGCTGATCCCGACCCGTTGAGCCCCCACTGCGGCAAAGGCGCCGGCCAGGTCGCGGAAGTGGCACGATTCCATCGTGCACCCGGGGGTGAAAGCCTTTGGGTAGAAAAACAAGACGACCGGCCCGTCGGACACCAGCTCTGACAGGCGCACTTCCGCACCCGACTGATCGAGTGCGGTGAAGTCTGGCGCGAGATCACCGGTTTTCATGGCGTTCCCTCATGACTTGAAGTCGGGGCCCCGGAGGGCCCCGACGGTATGAGCCCGGTCATAAGCCGGATCCTGTCGTGGACGGCCATCTATCTGGGACCGACGTTGCCGTCGGCCTCGTGCGGTCTACCCGAGGCGTTGCGGGCGGGCCACCCTGCCTCTGTTCGACCTTGCTCCGGATGGGGTTTACCGAGCCGACCCGGTCACCCGGATCGCTGGTGGTCTCTTACACCACCCTTTCACCCTTGCCTGT
>CAXMOP010000072.1:0-1509 GCA_964195155.1 uncultured Kiloniellales bacterium
CCCAAACGGCTCATCGAGCTCTACACGTTCGAGGACGACCTGATCCTCGACCCGTTCGTCGGATCGGGAACGACGGCTGTGGCTGCCGTCGAGACCGACCGGCACTTTGTCGGATACGACAACGATGCCTCCTACCTCGAGATCGCCCGAGCGCGTATCGCCGCGGCTCGCGGTATCTCGGTCTCCTGACTCCAGACTCCGGCGAGCTTTGTAGCCTGACCAGGTGACTCGCCTCGAAAGCGCCCTCACCGGCACGCTGCTGTGGATGACCGCGGGAGTTGCCGCCGCCATCCCGTCACTGTTCTTGCCTGAGGCCGATGATCCGCTGATCACTGTGACGGTTCACCTGATCTTGCTGGTCGGGTTTGCGGTCGGTCTGGTCTTTCACCTGGCCCCGCTGGGTGATGAACCCTGGTTCGAGGGTCTGGAGATGGGAGTCAATGGGCGCCGCGCCTTGACCTGGGTCAGCACTGTCGTCATGGTCACCGGGGCGACCGGATTGGTGACGCTGGCCACGTCGGCTGCTCTTCGCTTTGATCCATCACTTCAGTTCCTGCAGATGCTGTCAGCGCTCGATATCGCTTGGGCGGCCGCAGCTCTCACTTTGGGACTACGCAGGCGAGCTGGCGCCAAGGCCGCAATGGTGGGCGCGGCCGTTCTCGGCGTCGTTTGCGTTTGGGCCATCTGGCGCTATCTCGACACGGTTGGGTTTTCCACCGATGGTGGATGGATTCTCGAAGCATCTGAGCTCAGACGACTCGTGCTCCCCTATGACATGGGTGCTGCTGTGATCGCCCTCACCGCATTCTCGATGGGCATCAAGCGGGCCCGGGTCGGTTCCTGAGGTCGCATCCGAGCGCCCAGTCGTACTGCTGGAATCCGATCTTTGGCCGCGTCTCCAGCAGCCAGGTCGCATCGTCGCGGCTCAGCCAGGTGGCGATTGCCGCGGCGACCCTGCTTTTTCGTGCCGGCATCAGCGTCGGCATCCGACCGGGACGGACGAAGTCCGACCCGTACCAAAGCAGCACTCGCGACATATCGATCCTGGAGGCGGCGCGGTCGGCGATGAATCCGCCGGCTGAGAGAAAGTGCCGCATCTGATCATCGAGTTGATGCTCGAGCGAGTCTCCGGCAAACGCTTCGAATCGCAGGCTCGGGCACGACAGGGAACCACACACCAGCGCGCCATGAATCCGGGGATCGCCAAAGCGGCGAATCTTGCCGTGTTCGATCCCGTTCAGGGTCAAGTCTTCACTTCCAATACGGATCACCGGAGAATCGAACCCGCCGGTCACGTCGAGAACCGATTCGTGTCGGCCCTGTCGGGCGCGACGAGCCAGGTCGAGTGCCGCGGCGTTGTAGAGGTTTATCCAAAAGGCGAGGGCCTCGCCACGGGTGAGGTGGTCCGGATCGACGGTCGCCAGCGAGTCCAGGTAGGCGCTAAGCGCCGATGCGTGGGCTTCCAACTCATCAATACCACCAGCGGCCACATCCGCAAGGATCGGATTC
>CAXMOP010000073.1:0-6082 GCA_964195155.1 uncultured Kiloniellales bacterium
GTGGTGGCATCGAGATGGGCAAAGGTGGTGTGCGGCGCAGGGTCGGTGATGTCGTCCGCCGGCACGTAGATCGCCTGCAACGAGGTGATCGAGCGGCCCTTCAGCGAGGTGATCAGCTCCTGGAGGAGCCCCATCTCACCGGCGAGCGTCGGCTGGTAGCCGACGGCGGAAGGCATCCGGCCCAGCAGCGTCGACACCTCGGAGCCGGCCTGGGTGAAGCGGAAGATGTTGTCGATAAACAGCAGCACGTCCTGGCGCTGCACGTCGCGGAAGTACTCGGCCATGGTCAGCGCCGAGAGGGCGACCCGCAGCCGAACGCCGGGCGGCTCGTCCATCTGCCCGAAGACCAGCGCCGCCTTGTCGATGACGCCCGACTCCTGCATCTCTCCATAGAGGTCGTTGCCCTCACGGGTCCGCTCCCCCACCCCGGCGAACACCGAGACGCCGCCGTGCTCGGTGGCAACCCTCGTGATCATCTCCTGGATCAGCACCGTCTTGCCGACGCCGGCCCCCCCGAAGAGCCCGATCTTGCCGCCCTCCAGGTAGGGGGACAGCAGATCGATCACCTTGATGCCGGTCTCGAAGATCTTGCTCTGCGCCTCGACTTCGTCGAACGGGGGTGGCTCACGGTGGATCGGCCACCACTCGCCGGAGAACTCGAGGTCCGGAGCGTCGAGGCAAACCCCCCAGGCGTTGAAGATGTGGCTCAGGGTCTGATCACCGACCGGGACCTTGATCGGCTCGCCGGTGTTGCGCACCTCGGCGCCGCGCACGATGCCGTCGGTCGGCGCCAAGGCAATGGCCCGAACCTGGCTGTCGCCGAGCTGTGCGGCAACCTCGCTGATCACGGTCCGCTTCTCGCCGCCGATCTCGATGTCGACCTCGATGGCGGTGTTGATCTCGGGCAGCGCCTCCGCAGGGAACTCGACGTCGATGACCGGGCCCGCCACTTTGACGATCCGACCGTTTGGCTTGTCAGTCATGTGCTTCCTCTTGTGGGATGTCTATCCATGCGCGAGTGCCTCGGCGGCCCCCACGATCTCTGAAATCTCTGTGGTGATCTCGGCCTGCCGGGCCTGGTTGCTCTCGCGGGTGAGGATCTTGATGAGCTCCTCAGCGTTCTCGGTGGCCGCCTTCATTGCCCGGCGGCGAGCGGCGTGCTCGGCGGCCGAGGCGTCGAGGAGGATGCCGAAGGTGGTTCCCTCCAGGTAGCGCGGCAGCAGCCGGTTGAGGATGGCCTCCGGACTTGGCTCATAGGTATACCCAGCCGTGCCCGCTTCGTCGGTATCGCCCTCGCCTGCTGCGGGCGGCTCGATCGGGAGCAGCGGCCAGCGCACCGGAGTCTGGGTCAGCGCAGAGATGTAGCGGGTGGTGAACACTTCGACCATGTCGACCGCGCCCGCCTGATACTCGTCGATCAACACATTGGCGATGGCCCTGGCATCTCCGTACACCGGCAGGTCGGTGACGTCGAGCCAGCTGGCGGCGATCTCCTGGTTGCGGTACCGGAAATATGCCTGTGCTTTCTTTCCGACCGTATACATGCGCACGGCACGGTCGTTGAATCGATGGTCGTGGATCTGGCGCTCGGCCATCCGAATCACCGACGTGTTGTAGGCGCCGGCCAGGCCGCGGTCGGACGTCACGACCAGCATCCCGACGGTGTTCGGCTCCCTCGTCTCCAGCAGCGGATGCGACGCCGAGCCTGCCGCCGCCACGTTTCGGGTCACTTCGGTCAGCTTCTCGGCATAGGGGCGGGCCTCGACGAGCCGAGTTTGGGCCTTGCCGATGCGTGCGGTAGCGATGAGCTCCATCGCCCGCGTGATCTTCATCGTCGATTGGACGCTGCGGATCCTGCGGCGGATCAGTCGGAGCTCGGCGGAGGCCATCGGTGCTACCCCCCTTCGGGGGCCCAGGACTCGGCAAACGCGGTGATGGCCGTGCTCATCGCGTCCTCATCCATCTGGCCGGTCTCTGCGATCTCGTCGAGCAGCGAGCCGTGCCGGGTTCGCATGTGGTCGAGCAAGGCAGCCTCGAATTCCTGGACTTGGAAGATCTCAATCCCGTCCATGTAGCCCTCGGTGACGGCGAAGATCATCACCACCTGTTCGGAGACCGGCACCGGCGCGAACTGCCCCTGTTTCAGCACCTCCACGACACGGCGCCCCCGCTCGAGTTGGGCAAGTGAGGTGGCGTCGAGCTCGGACCCGAACTCGGCGAAGGCCTCGAGCTCACGGAACTGGGCCAGGTTGAGGCGAAGCGGGCCTGCGATGGACTTCATCGCCTTGATCTGAGCGTTTCCGCCCACCCGGGACACCGAGATCCCCGCGTTCATCGCCGGTCGGATCCCCGAGTAGAACAGGTCGGCCTCGAGGTAGATCTGCCCGTCGGTGATCGAAATCACGTTGGTCGGGATGTAGGCCGAGACGTCGTTTGCCTTGGTCTCGATGATGGGAAGCGCGGTCAGCGAACCGCCACCCAGATCGTCCGACAGCTTGGCGGCCCGCTCGAGCAGCCGGCTGTGCAGGTAGAAGACGTCACCGGGATAGGCCTCGCGACCCGGCGGGCGGCGTAGCAGCAGCGACAGCTCACGGTAGGCAACGGCCTGCTTCGACAGGTCGTCGAAGACCACCAGAGCGTGCTCGCCGTTGTACATCCAATACTGCCCGATCGCCGATCCGGCATACGGCGCATACATCTGAAGGGCGGCGGGGTCCGCCGCCGAGGCATTCACGACCACCGTGTATTCCATGGCCCCGGCCTGCTCCAGCGAGTCGACGACCTCGACAACGGTGGAGTTCTTCTGACCAATGGCGACATAGATGCACTTCACGCCCTCGGCGGCCTGATTGATGATCGTGTCGACGACGATGGCGGTCTTGCCGGTCTGGCGGTCGCCGATGATGAGCTGGCGCTGGCCCCTTCCCACCGGGGTCATCGAGTCGATGGCCTTGATCCCGGTCTGGAGTGGCTCTTTCACCGGCTGGCGCTGGACGACCGATGGCGCCTGAGTCTCGAGGAACCTTCGCTCCTTCGTTTCGATCGGACCCTTGCCGTCGATCGGATTGCCCAGGGAGTCCACGACCCTACCGAGCAGGGCATCGCCGACCGGCACCGAGAGCACCCGGCCGGTGGAACGGACCTCGTCGCCTTCTTCCAGATGGGATGACTCGCCCATCAGGACGGCGCCGATCTCTCCCGGGTCGAGGTTGAACACGGTGCCGATGAGCCCACCCGGGAAGTCGAGGAGCTCCGAGGCCATGGCATTCGGAAGACCAGACACGGTCGCCACGCCGTCGCCGACGGCGGTGACATAGCCGACGGTCTCGGCTGCGACCGCCGGCTTCCATCCTTCGAGATTCTCTCGGAGCGCCGCAGTCACGTCGCCCGGATCGAGTGTCAGCTCTGACATTTCCCTAACCCCATTGCTCGCGAAGATCGTCGAACCGGCTCTTCACCGATCCATCGAAAACGGTATCTCCAACCTGGGCCACGATCCCGCCGATGACCGACGGGTCGGTGACCGCTTTCACCTGAACGCTCTTGCCGGTGGCCTCGGACAGGGCAGCCTCGATCCGGGCGACCTGCTCGTCGCTGAGGGGGGTGGCCGATCGAACCTCGGCAACCACCGATCCTTCTCCCTCGGCGGCAAGCGATGCCACCCGGGAAGCGATCCCCTCGATGTGCTTGGCCTGACCGGCGGCGATGAAGAAGTTGACTGCGGCAACAACGACCGGATTGGCGCGAGCGCCGAGCAGGTCGTCGATGACCGCTTGTTTGCGGTCGACGGGAATCTGGGGGTCGGCGAGGGTGTCGCGCAACTCCTGGTTGCCGGCAATGCCCTTGGCGGCCCCATAGAACTCGTCGGTGAAGGCCGCGGGGTCCTGCTGAGCAGCGGCAATGCCCGCCACAGCAGTGGCGTAGCCGTCAAGGCGCTCGGGATTGGCGGTGGTGACCATCGGCTAGCTCATGCCCCCGAGCTCATCGATATAGCGGTCGACCAACTCGCGCTGGGAGTCGTCATCGAGGGCAAGCCCGGTCACCCGCTCGGCGACGTCGATGGACAGATCGGCGACCTGCCGGCGCAGCTCTCCAGCGACGCGCTCTCGCTCGGCGACGATCTCGTCCTGGGCGCGCTCCTTGATCTGCTCCGCCTCGGTCTCGGCCCGCTCGATGATGCCGGCCTTCACCGCGTCGGCAGCGTCGCGGGCCTCCTCACTGAGGCGGGCGGCCTCCGCTGTAGAGTCTGCCCGCTGTTTTTCATAGTCGGCAAGGAGGCTCTCGGCCTCCTGCTTGGCGGTCTCGGCGGCCTCCAGCTTGGCGTTGATCGCCTGCTGTCGAGCCTCCAGCGCCGTGTTCAAAGCGGGGATCGCCCACTTCCACACGAAGAAGAACACGATCGAGAAGGCGATGATGCCGGCGATGAGCTCCTCGGAAGCAGGGAGCAGCAGCCCGACGCCGCCCGACTCCTCCGCGGGCTCCTCCGAGATCGGCTCCACCTCTTGGAGCAACGACCACACCTGCGTCAGCAACACGTACATGTTGGGCGCCTCCTAGGTGAGGAAGAAGAGCACGAACCCGATGAGGGCCAGCGCTTCGGTGAACGCGATGCCGAGGAACATCGTGGTCCTGACCATGCCGGCGGCTTCGGGCTGGCGCGCCATGGCCTGTACGGCGTTGCCGGCAATAATGCCGATGCCAACGCCGGGGCCAATAGCGGCGAGACCGTAGCCGATGAGGGCCAGTGATCCGCTGATCGCTTCCATGGTTTCCCTTTCTTGTCTGTCTCTGTTGTTCTCGAAAATCAATGTTGCGGGTGCATCGAGGTCTCGATGTACACCGCGGAAAGCAGAGTGAAGATGTAGGCCTGGAGCAGGATGACGATGACCTCGAACATGTAGATGGCGAGGGCGAGGGCGAGCCAGGCAAATCCGAAGAGTCCTTTGACCAGACCGATCTCGCCGATGCTCGTGATCGACACGTAGGCGGTCAGCAGCAGGACCGTGAGCATGACGTGACCGGCGACCAGGTTGGCGAAGAGCCGCACCGCAAGCGAAAACGGCCGCACAAAGAAGATCGAGAAGAACTCGATGATCCCGACCAGTGGCTTCAGACCGACGGGCACACCCGGTGGCCAGATGATCTCACCGATATACCGGAAGCCCTGCCGCCGTAGGCCGACCGCAATGAAGATCACGTAGGTCACCAGCGCGAGAAAGAGAGGGATGGCCATGCGCGACGTGATCGGGAAGTTGATGAACGGCGTCACCTCGAAGACGTTGCCGATGAGGATGAACAGGAACAGCGCCAGTAGATACGGGAAGAACTTGCCACCCTCGGGCCCGATGATGCCGACGGCCACCTCGTCGCGAACGAATCCCATGATGCCCTCGATCGAGAGCTGGAACTTGCCGGGTTGGGCTGCTTTCTTGCGCAAGCCGAAGAACAGAAGCGCAATGACGACCAGCGCTACGAAAAGGATGAGGACGACGGATCTCGTGATCGGAAATCCGAGGATCTCAAGCGTGACATCGCCGATGCGTATCGGCGTCCGAAACTCGAAAAGCTCGGTGACCTCGGATGGAGCGCAGACATTGGAGTTGGTGAGGTCGCACTCCTCGGTGGCGAGGATCATCATTCGCTCCATTGCAGGTCCCTCTCGGCTCCGTTGACGACCGCCACCGCCTCCCACGACAGCAGCACCAGGTAGCTCACCACGACCGTGATCCCAAGAGCCAGCCGATCAATGTCGGTCACGGCGCCGATGAGCAGCAGTGACAGCGTGATGAGGCCGAGCCGGATGAAGAATCCGAACAAGGCGGCGGCGTGATAGAGGCTGAGCGATATGCGGGCCGCATAGGACATGAGGTATCCGCTGAGCACGAAGTTCACCACCACGACGCCGACGCCGATGAGTGCCGCCACCGCCCCCTCCCAACCCCGAAAGAGGCCAAAGACCAGCATGGCAATGGGTGCGACCACGATGGCTCGTTTGGCAATGTGGTTTCCGATGATCGCCTCGATGGGCCGCGAATCGGGGGCCGGGAAATATTGGTCGGCGGGGTCAGACGCCATGGGTGCG
>CAXMOP010000074.1:0-2637 GCA_964195155.1 uncultured Kiloniellales bacterium
GCTGGCATTGCGCTGCTCGCGGGCATCTAGCTCGGTCGAACCGTCCTCGGCCATGGCTCCAGCCTACGAGCCGACCCACCCCATATCGGCACATATGCGCTAGCTCAGCACAGGCAAGGGACAGCGCATATTGCCGGTTATGCGCTACCTGAGATCGGGCTGTAGCTCAGATCTGAGGAACTGATTGCCGGTTAGCACGCGGTCGTGTGGGCGGGATGGATGGCTGGCCTGGCGGTGATTTTTTGCGGGTCGGAGAAACTTTCTTGGCACTTCGCGCCCGGAGGTGGACATAGGCACTGTTCTGTCCATCGCAGATTCCTCTATGACCGGGCCGGGCCATGTCATGATCCTGTGACATCTGCGTCCCTCCAGAGTCGAGGAGCAAAACACGTCGCATCGCTCCGGCCGAGCGAAGCCTACGGCGCGCACGAACCCGATGAGCACCATCAGGTGAATTACCGCTCGATAACCGGCAATATGCGCTACCTCGTCCACTCTCGCAGGTAGCGCATATGTGCCGATATGGGCGGGTCGTGGGTCCGTCAGCGGTTCAACGCGACGACCTATGCCACACCGTATCAGACGGGGGGTATCGCGATCGTTGGCGAATCCGATTACGTATTCGGAGTGTTGACACGATGGCGCAGGTGTGTCGATGCCAACGGTGACGTATCCCAGGGCCGCCGGGCTGGGCCAACAAGGATGGCGAGTAGCTAGTGCTCGCCGGTCGGGGCCATTGGATGGGTTGTTCGAACACGTCGGAACGGATGCGTCGCGATGTGGTGGAAGATGGTCACGGGGAGGCAAAACGTGCGAGGAATGTCAAGGCTGCGGCGGTCATCGATCGTGCTCGCGATTGCTGTGGGACTCATGGCTGGTGCTGTTGTTGCGGCGGCCGCGCCAGGAGACCCCACAGAAGAACCGGCTGAAGACACTCTGTTGAACTTCGGCTACGACGAAGGCAACCACATATTGCTGGTCGGCACCTCAGCCACCGATTCTTCTTACGACTGCACGCTCGAAAACGAAACCCTCACCGCGAGGTACGGCTTCAACGGCGGCATCACCGTCGACATGCTCCTTCATGAAGACCAGCCAGTCATGTTCGCCAACCGTCCAGACGACGAGGTTGGTTCTGACTTCGAGCTGGCCATTGAGCCTGCGACCTACGTAGGCACGGACGGGGTCTGCGGCGTGTCTGCTGGCTTGGTTGGGGGCCCCAACGGCCAAATCAACCATGGCCAGTTCATGAAGCTGTTCCACCACCTTGTGGACATGCAAGGAATGGGTTGCCTCAATCGGATCATTGCTCAGTCTGATCTGGGTAAGGGAGATCAGCAGATTCGGACCTCCGATGTGGATGCTGCCTTCGCGCCGGACACGAGCGGCCAGATCGACTTCACCACCGTGGCTGCGAATTGCAACCGCGACAAGAAAGACAAGGGCGACAACCACCAGGCTTCACTCAACGGGGAAGAGAAGAACGACAAGTCAGGTCGACCCGACTCTCCTGGCAACTCAGCGAATGCCCCCGGCCACAATAAGTAGCCAAAACCCAACACCCCAACCAGCCCCCTCCAAAGAACCCTCGCTCGACCAGGTAGCGCATATATGCCGATATGCCTACCTGATCGGCGTGTTTGGTTGGGACTAGTCCCTATGGCGATGACTGTTTTGTACCTGGTGTCACCGACCATCGACTAATACGGTTGCCGACAGGGAGTCCTAGGTAGGTTTTGGCTCCGGGGACGTGGGTATTTCACGCTCCCAAGTCACAGGGGGGGATATGCGGAAGGCATCGATTGCGTTCGTCATGGTCGGTCTGCTGCTGCTCGCGGTGCCGGTATTGGCACAGAGCAACACGATCGTGGTTGAGATCTCGGGGGTCAATAGGGGAGATGAGGGGGACATTCTCCGGGTCGCGTCCGTGGACGTCGACGCTGGGATGATTGGTTGGCTCTGCTCCGGTACGGCGCAGACCGAGAACCATGCCTCGGAGCATCCTGACAACGACTTCATCCTCACGAGTGGAAGCTCGAGTACCGAGATTCTGGATTGGGAGGCAGGGGCCGGGGAGAGCACCAACATGTCGGGAACTCTCGTGCTTGGCGAGTCGATCACGGTGGATCTTCGGCTGGGCCCCCGTGGCGTATCCAGCGGCGGAGTGCGCATCGTATTGACCTGCAGCCCTCCACCGCCTTCAGAGACCACAACGACCACGACGTCTCCGACTACAACGACCACCCGGCCAGAAACCACAACGACAACAACCCCACCGCAAACGACGACGATACCGCCCGGTGACACGACGACAACTGAGCCTCCACCGGTGGGCGGTGTGAGCGCGGGAGGTGGGGCCACCGCCGGAGGCGGCCAAGAGGTTGCTGTTCTCTGGTTGACCGGCGGCGCGTTGGTGCTGCTGAGCAGCGCCACGCTCGTTGCGCGGCAAAGACTCTCAGGTCGGGAGTAGCGCCAGTAGCCAGCTCAGAACTCTCGAGACGCTGACCTCAATTGCGCCGCTGATCTGAAACCTCGTATGCCGTGCGCCGGGTAGCGCATATGTGCCGATATGCGCCATCACCGCCCCCGACCCCGAACAACTCACACTAAGGAAAGGAATCTGCCCATGACCGATAT
>CAXMOP010000075.1:0-31609 GCA_964195155.1 uncultured Kiloniellales bacterium
CCCATCGCCGTCAGGTCGCTGCGGATCTCGCCCTCGTAGATCGGATTCATCGGGACAACCAGCTGTGGTTCCTTGACAACCAGGACCTGAGGCGGCTCCACCTCGATTGCAGATCCGGGGAGGAACTTGCCCTGTTTGTGCGGGTTGATGTCAACAACGGTCACGCCCGGTGCGCCGGTCGCGACGGCAGCCAGGAAGGCCACCGCCTTCGATCCACCACCCCACACCGCGACCTGATCACCCCGCCCGACGAGGTCATCGATCCGCGTACGCCACTCCTCCACTTGCTGCGCCGCATGTGTGGCGAATCCAGCCACGTCCGCGGCGAGCTCGTCGACCGGCTCTTCGATCGGGTCCGGAGGACCCGTCTCCCCAGGTATGCCGTCGGCAAGGAGGTACTGACCGTTGTACGCCAGCTCGAGGTGTTCAATGTGCAACCCGGCGCTGCGCAACATCCTTGCCAGGGAACCAACGGTGAAGTACGAGCAGTGTTCGTAATACACGTCCCAGAAGGCACCCTCCCGTAACACTCGACGCGTGTCGGGCACCTCCGTGAACAGGGCGCCGCCCGGGGTTGCCGCCGTCGAATCGAGGAGCCAGCCGGTGAACTCGGCGACGTTCGGCACATGCTCGAGGAGGTGGCGTGTGAGCACCAGATCGGCGGTGAGATGAACGTCATCTGGCCCGTACCAGTCTTTCATGAAACTGAGCTTTGCTCCATCCACCTGCCGGTTGGGGAGGTAGCCGGGGTCGATGCCGATTCCTTCACCGATGCCGCGCTCGGCAAGGAGCGAAAGGAAGTCACCCTTGCCACACCCGATTTCGAGGACCACCTTGTCCTCCAACCGGTGCCGTTCGATCAGGGTCGAGGCGAGGTTCGCCGCGAACCGCTGAAACTCTGGTGAAAACGCCTGACTCTCTTCGGTCGGCTGCGAGTAGTCGACCTTGCTCTGATCAAAAGCCGTGTTCTGGATGAACCCGCAGGTCTTGCAAAACGCCAGTTCGATGCCCCCTGTTGGATACGCGGCAGCGTCGTCAGCCGTATCGAGCAGGACACAGGTCTGGCTGGGAATGGAGGCGACCTCGTAAAACGCCTCGAGATCGTCGGCGCCGCAGGCTCGGCAAAACGCACGATTGGCGACCTTGCCCGACGCCGACGTCATACCAGCGTCGGCCGTGGGATCGGGATGATGAAGCGCCCACCCTGTGCCGCGAAGTCACGCTGCTGATCCATGATCTCGTCCTTGAAATTCCACGGCAAGATGAGCAGGTAGTCGGGAGGGTCATCGTCGATCTTGCTCGGATCGTGGATCGGAAGCCGCACACCGGGCATGAGCATGCCTTGCTTGTGCGGGTTGCGATCGACGACATAGTCCAGCTGCTCAACGCCCAGCCCGGTGTAGTTCAGCATGATCGCGCCCTTCGCAGCCGCTCCGTAAGCGGCAACCGTCGACCCTTCATGGCGCAGCTCGCTGATGAGTTTGGCCAGCGCGAGACGCACCGCATCGGCGCGTGCCGCGAAGTCTTGGTAAAAGTCGATGGTGTCCATATCGGCCGCCGCCTCCGCGTCGAGGTACTCGTCCACCGAAGCTTCACGGCTCGGGTCAGCAGAGGCGAAGAACCGAAGCGACCCACCGTGGATCGAATGATGCTCGACGCGGTTCAGGTACAAGCCGTGACGGCCAAACAGCTCTTGAAGCGACCGCACCGAAAAATAGCAATGGTGCTCGTGATAGATCGTGTCGAATTCGGTGTGCTCGATGAGGTCTTTGACGTATGGAACCTCCATGACGATCGACCCGCCCTCTGCCAACAGGGTTGCCATGGCGCCGACGAAGGCATTCTGATCCGGGACGTGGGCCAGCACGTTGTTTCCGATGATGACATCGGGCCGGACATCCTCGGATGCGAGCCGGACGGCGAGCGCGGGACCGAAGAACTCAGGGATCGTCGGCACTCCGCGCTGCTCCGCATCTGCCGCGGGGCCCGGCGCCGGATCGATGCCGAGCACCTGGATCCCTGCCTCAACGAAGTACTGGAGCAGGTAGCCATCGTTGGAGGCAAGCTCCACGACGAGGTTCCCCGGCGACAGCTGGTAGCGCTCGATCAACGCTTCGACGTTCTGCCGACTGTGATCGAGCAGCGCGTCCGAATAGGAGGAGAAGTACGGATAGTCAGTACCGAAGAGCACATCGGGACGCACGGTCTCTTCGATCTGTACCAGCGTGCACTGGGGGCAGAAGACCATCGTGAGCGGCACGCGCGGCTCTGCTGAGGGATCTTCCGAGGGATCTACCAGCCGGTCCGAAAGCGGCATGGCGCCAAACGCAAGCACGCGCTCCAGGTGTTTGGCTCCGCATGATCGGCATCCGCCGATGACCTCATACATCTCGCTCATTGCGTGAAACGGAGGTCCTGGCCGAGGACGCCCTCGCTCTGGAGGCGCTGGACGTGGCTGATTCGCAGCAGGCTTCCGAGGAAGTCCTGCTCGCTCAACCCGTTGGCAACATACTGGGTGTAGAGCTGCTCGGCACCCGCCGCAACATCCCACGTCAGCGCAAAGTCCAAAGTGTCGGCGATCTTGGCGCAGTCGACGCGATAGTCTCGGATATCGGGTCCGGCTGCGTCGGCGAGCACGATCTCCGACCCTGGGACGGTCTTCTCCACGATCTCGGCAACCTCTCGGATCTGGTAGTTCTCTCCGGTAGAACCGACGTTGAACGCCTCATCGTGCACGAGCTCCACTGGAGCTTCAAGGCAGGCGAGAAAGGCGCGGGCGATATCTTCGATATGGATGAGGGGGCGCCACGGTGTGCCGTCCGATTTCATCAAAACCTGTCCTTGTGTCACGGCGAACCCCACGAGGTTGTTGACGACGAGATCGGCGCGCAGCCTGCTGCTCGCTCCATATGCGGTGGCATTCCTCAGATATACCGGTGCGAACTCATCGGACGCCAACTGCGACAGATCATTCTCGGCGTGGATCTTGGACCATCCGTACGGCGTGACGGGATTGAGCGGTGCGGATTCGTCAACCAGTTCCCCGGGGGAGGCTCCGTATACCGAGCACGACGAGGAGAACAGGAACCGGTGTACCCCCGCCTGGCGCGCCGCACGGCCCAGCTGCGCCGTCGCCAGGTGGTTGATCTCGTCGGTGATGCCCGGCGCAAGATCGCCGAGCGGGTCGTTTGAGAGACCGGCCAGATGGCAAACTGCGTCGAATCCGTCCAGGTCGCCGGGGCCGACGTCGCGGATGTCCATCCGCTTCGACTCAACAGCATCTCGGGTGATCTGCTCACCGAAGTCGCAAGTTTCGAAGAGGTACGAGTCCAGACCGACGACATCGTGCCCGGCCGCTTGCAGCACGGGGACGAGCACCACGCCGATGTACCCGTCGTGACCGGTGACAAGAATTCGCATCGCGTCAGCCCCAGATCCGCCAGGGCGGATCTCCGGCTTCCCACAACTTGTTCAGGGTTCGCCGGTCGCGAAGCGTGTCCATGCACTGCCAGAAACCGTCATGCTGGTAGGCCATCAACTCGCCGTCCTTGGCCAGACGTTCCATCGGCTCGCGTTCGAACAGGGTGTCATCGCCTTCGATGTAATCGACGACCTCGGGCTCAAGCACCCAAAGCCCGCCATTGATCCAACCGCTGTCGAGCGGCTTTTCGGTGAACTCGACGATCCGGTCACCCTCCAGGATCAGCTGCCCGAACCGTGGTGGCGGGTGGACCGCAGTGACCGTTGCGATCCTGCCGTGGGAGCGATGGAATTGGACCAGTGCGTCCACATCCACATCGTTGACGCCATCGCCGTGGGTAAGCACGAAGGTCTCTCCATCGAGGTATGGAATCAGGCGCTTGACGCGCCCGCCGGTGTTGGTCCACCGGCCAGTCTCGATCAGGTCCACGGTCCACGATTCCACCGCGGTGTCCTCGAAAACTTCAACCTCGCCGGCACCGACGTGCACACGCATGCTTCGGCTGGCAGCGTGATAGTCCGCGAAATACCGCTTGATCATCTCGCCCTTGTAGCCCAGAGCAACGGTGAATTCCATATGTCCGAAGTGGTCGTAGTGACGCATGATGTGCCAGAGAATCGGGCGGCCCCCGATCTCGACCATCGGCTTTGGACGGATCTCGGTCTCTTCGGCGAGCCTGGTTCCTTGGCCGCCCGCCAGAATTGCAACTTTCATCCCCTACCCCTTGAGAGTCTTCCCGCCAGCGCATTCTATCCGAAGCTGGCACCGGCTCAATACCATGCCGTCGCCTACTCGAGTATCACCACATCGTCGAAGAACACGTCGGCGTGGATCACCCAGGAGGCATTGGGACCCCGGACTTCGACCGCGAGGGCGTCGGAGCCGATCCCTGGGATGATCAGGTGCCACATCTTCCCACTTTCGAATTTTCCTTCCGAACGAAATGCTCCTCCGGTGAGTCTTTCGAGGTGTTCGAATCGCGCGACGTCGGCATCCTCGAGTAGCTGCCAAAAGGCGCGTACCACGTCCGCTGTCTCAGCCGGCCAAGCGTCGCCGGCGTTCTCGACCATCGCCTGCATGTTGATCGGGCTGATCGTCGCCTGCGCCTGATCGGGCGCATCGTCGTGGCGAAAAGCCAGATATCCCTCACCCTTCTCGACGTCCCAGCCTTGCGGAACGCTCAGGCAGAACGCATCGGTACACACGACCTCGCTCGATTCGATCAGCGGTGCAGCAGGACCATTTGCACACCCGGCGGCCATCAGTAGCGCGGCAAGAACGAGGTGGCGCATGGCGCGGAGCGTAATGCGAGCCGCCCAATAGCCATCGCCGCAGCGCGGCCCGGACGCGTTCATCACTACCCTCGCCGCAAGCGGAGAAAGAGGACATGCGGGTCGCCATCGGAACCGACCATGCCGGCTTCGACCTCAAAGAAGAGCTCATCGCTCGACTGCAAAATGCGGGCCACGAAGTAGTCGACGTGGGGGCGTACAACGCCGAGCCGTCCGACTACCCGGACTCGGCGGCCGCGGTGGCGAGGAAGGTTCTCTCCGGCGATGCCGAACGTGGCATCGCCGTGTGCGGATCAGGGGCGGGGGCGTCGATCGCAGCGGGAAAGATCACCGGGATCAAGTCGGCCACCGTCCACGATGTCTACACCGCCCACCAGGCCGTAGAGCACGACGGTATGAATGTGATCGCCATCGGCGCTCGCGTGGTGGGGACCGAACTCGCCTGGGAGATCGCCGAGACCTTCCTGGAGGCAGAGTTTTCCGGCGAGGAGCGACACTTGCGGCGCCTCGCCAAGGTAGACGAGCTCGATCGCAAACGGGTCTAGGGAGGGCTTCGCACTCGAGAGCTCCGTATCATGTGTCGATAGTGATGCCCATGGCCGAATCCCACTACGTCAACCGGGAGCTGTCGCTGCTCGATTTCCAGGAGCGCGTACTCCATCTGGCCGAATCGGCAGATCGCCCGCTGCTCGAACGGATCAAGTTCGTCGCAATTGTCTCCTCCAACCTCGACGAGTTCTTCCAGGTTCGAGTCGCCGGTTTACTCGAGCAAGCGGGGAGCGGTATCACCACTCTGTCTCCCGATGGAATGACTCCCAGGGAGCAGCTCAACGCGATCAGAGACCGGGTCAACCGCCTCAACGCCAGCATCGACTCGCTGGTCATGAAGGAGCTGGTTCCAGCGCTCGCCGAGCACGAAATCGATCTCGTGGCCTATGACGCTCTCGAAACCAAAGATCGCAGTCACGTCGATTTCGTGTTCGAAACCGAGATCTTTCCCGTCCTCACTCCTCTTGCGGTCGACACATCGCATCCGTTCCCGTTCATCTCGGACCAGTCCCTCAACCTCGCCGTTCTCCTCCGCGACCCGGATCGCGACGAGGTGCAGTTCGCCAGGGTCAAGATTCCGCGCAATGTCTCGCGCTTCATCGCGCTCGAGGACGGCTCGCGCTTCGTCCCCCTCGAGCAGGTCGTTGGCCACCACCTCGGCCGCCTGTTCGGCGGACTCGACGTCATCGATCGATACACGTTCCGAGTGACCCGTACCGCAGACCAGGCAGTCGAGGAACAGGAAGCGGACGACCTGATCAAGGCAATGGAGAGCGTCCTGCGCTACCGCCAAAAAGCAGCCCATGCCGTGCGCCTCGAGGTCGAGGCCGGAATCTCCGAGTCGATCCTCGATCTTCTGCTCCACGGGCTGCAGCTCACGACAGACGAGGTCTACCAACGGGAGGCGCCGCTCGGGCTCTCCGGGCTGTGGACCCTGTACGACCTCGACCGGCCCGAGCTGAAAGATCCGGCGTGGACGCCGACCACCCAGCCCCGCCTCGCAGAATCCGCGGGCAGGAGCGTCGACTTCTTCGACGAGCTCAGTCGTGGCGACATCCTGGTCCACTACCCGTACGAGTCCTTCGCCACCTCCACTGCGGCGTTCCTCGCTCAAGCAGCAGCAGACGCTGACGTGCTGGCCATCAAACAGACCCTGTACCGCACCTCGTTCCCGGACGACCCGGCCCTTGGAGGCGAGGAGGCCGTAGTCAGGAGCCTCGTGGAGGCCGCCGAGGCGGGCAAGCAGGTCGTCGTGCTGGTCGAGCTCAAGGCCAGGTTCGATGAGGCGGCCAACATCAAGTGGGCACGCGTGCTCGAGTCGGCCGGCGCCCACGTCGTCTACGGGGTGCGCGGCCTCAAGACCCATGCAAAGACGCTGCTCGTTGTACGCAAGGAGGTCGACGGGATCAAGCGGTATTCGCATCTTGGCACCGGCAACTACAACCCCAACACCGCCCGCCTCTATGAGGACATCGGTTTGTTCACCGCCGATGCGGATATCGGCGCCGATCTCTCCGAGCTGTTCAACCACCTGACCGGCTACGCCAAGCCGACCGAATACCGCAAGCTGATCGTCGCTCCGGAATTCCTTCGCAGCAAGATTGTCGAACGGATCAGGGAGCAGGCGGACCTCGGGCCGGACGGGCGAATCATGATCAAGACGAACCATGTCGTCGACCCTGACATGATCGACGAGCTGTATGCGGCATCGACGGCAGGGGTGAAGATTGACCTCATTGTCCGCGGCACCTGCTCGATTCGCGCCGGTGCCCCCACCCTGTCCGACAACATCACCGTCCGGTCACTGGTCGGGCGTTTCCTCGAACACTCGAGAATCTATCGGTTCGGGCACGCGGGCGCCGATGCCGTGTACTACATCGGCTCCGCCGACCTGATGCAGCGCAATCTGGACGGGCGAGTGGAGGCGCTCGTTCCCGTCATCGATCTGCGTCTGAAGGAGCGGCTCGAGGAGATCATCGAGGTCGAGATGGCGGATGACGTGCTCGCATGGCAAGGCGAGCCGGATGGTGGATGGGTCAAAGTACCGTTGACCGACGGCGTCAATGCTCAGTTTCGACTGCAAGAGTTGGCCGTGGCGCGAGCACAGGCACCGCGCGGTGAGTCCTAAGCGCTTCAAGGCGTCGATCAAGGCCGGAGGCGGTGTGGTCCATCGCCAGAACGGTGGCAAGGCCGAGTTCCTGATGGTTCATCGCCCTCGCTACGACGATTGGTCCCTCCCAAAAGGCAAACTCAATCGCCGCGAGGGCTACCTCGAAGCTGCGTTGCGAGAGGTTCGGGAGGAGACGGGTGTCCGCGCCGACCGACCCGTCGAGGTCGGATCGATCGGCTACCGGACCGACCAGGGGAACCGGAAGGTGGTGCGTTGGTGGCTCATGGGTGAGTCGGGGGACGGCAAGTTCAAGCCCAATCGCGAAGTCGACGCGGTGGAGTGGCTCACTCGGAGAAAGGCGCTCAAGCGCCTCGATTACGAGGCGGACCGCAACGTGCTCGAGCGGGCAGGGGGCCTCGTGGACGACCCGACGCGAGCGACGATCTATGTGATCAGGCACAGCAGTGCCGGCGACAAAACGAAGTGGCGCGGCAAGGATCGAAGGCGCCCGCTCGACAAGAAGGGACGGAAACAGTCGATCAGGCTGGCGGCCGATCTCGACGGGCACCCGGTCACGACCATCCTCTCGTCACCGGCCCGACGCTGTGTCCAGACCGTCCGGCCGCTGAGCTTCGCGATCAGGCAACCAGTCCATACCGATGTGCGGCTCAACATCGACGCCGGGCCCAAGGAAATGCTGTCGCTGGTCAGGGCCCTGGAAGGCCAGGCCGCGGTCCTCGCCACCCACGGCGAGGTCGTCGCGTCGCTTCACGCGGCGCTGGAGTCAGGAGGGGTGCCGCTCGACGGCCCCGACGAGTGGAAAAAGGGCTCGACCTGGGTGCTTGAGGCGAGCCACGGCAAGGTGCTCTCCGGGCGGTACGTGGGACCGCCATGAACGAGGCTACGACGGTGTTGAACAATGACGAGTGCCCTGGGCCGCCGCTCGCTTGACCCAAATCCGCGTACCCAGGGTTCACAGCGTCATATAGCCGCTCCAGAACCCTGGGTACGCGTCCTAGATCGCGGCCGACTCTCCGATCCAGGCGGCGGTGTCACCGACGATCGCGGCCAGTACCTCTTCGTTGCTCTTGCCGGCTCGCTTCGGGACCTTGAAAGAGTGATCGCCGTCTTCCACCACCACCACTGAAGCGTTCGAGAGGGATCCGGCAACCTTCTTGATCATCTCGGTTGGCCCAAGGCGATCCCTCGTCCCGGAAAAGAAGAGCTGTGGCACCGCGATTCGCTCCAGGTGATCGGTTGGGCGCGGCTCGGTCTTGCCGATCGCTACCAACGGGTAGCCGTAGTACACCAAGCCCGCCGCCGGCCATCCCTCATCGCCGGCGAGATGGGAACCGACCCGGCCGCCCATCGACTTGCCGGCAAGCACCACGGACTTGCAGCGTGCTGCGAGCGCATCGGCGGCCGCTCGATGCACTTCGATCAGAACCGGCAGACGATCCGGCGACTTTCGGCCGTTTTCGGTGTAGCGATAGTTGAAGGTGAGCACCGATAGCCCAAGCGCAGCAAAACCGTTTGCCACCGTGATCATCCAGGGGTGCGCCTGACCGGCACCAGCACCGTGGGCCAGCAAGAGGCCGATCGGGCCTGGATCCCCGTACTCGACTCCCGTGACGGAGCCTCCGTCGCAGTGAATCTGCATGCCGCTAGTTTGCTCGATTATGCGAACCATTGTCTACGACACGACCGAGGATCTCGCTGCGGGGGCAGCCGACCGTCTTACTGAGCTGCTTGGCGACGGACCGGTGACCTTCGGGCTCGCCGGTGGATCCTCGCCGGTCGAAACCTACCGGATCCTGCGTGAGCGCGATCTGCCATGGGAACAGGTGACCTGCTGGCTACCCGACGAGCGCTGGGTCCCGGCGGATGCGCCAGAATCCAACGCGATGATGGCCCGAACCGAGCTGACCAACCACATCGCCGCTTCCCTCCTGGCCCCCGATACCACCCTCGACGATCCGGCAGCATCCGCCGCCGCATATCAAGGCATCCTGGCTGCAGAGCTCGGGGATGCGCCCGGCGTGGTGGTGCTCGGAATCGGCGCCGACGGGCACACGGCATCGCTGTTCCCTGACACCGTCGCTATCGAGGCCTCAGACCCGGGCTACGTCGCCAACTGGGTCGGCACCTTCGGCACCTGGCGTCTCACGGCCACCGCACCCCTGTTACAGGCCGCCACAACACTCATCTTTCTCGCATCCGGGTTGGCTAAGGCACCGGTGTTGCGATCGATCCTCGTGGACGAACAGCCCTACCCGGCCGGCGTGGTCGCCGCGGGTGCCGCCGACGTGACCTGGCTGCTCGACGTCGCGGCAGCCACAGAGCTGTAAACTCATCATCGGTGCAAGGGGTGATCTCGATGGTCCGAAATGAATCCTCCTGACACCACCTCGAACGGATCCCACACCGCCCCCGTTCAGGAAATCACCATCGATGACTCGGAACCGGGAGCCGTCCATGAGATTCCGATCACGATGCCCGAGGGCGGATGGACGATCGCACACGTAGCGGAGAAGGCGGGTTCCGGCAGTCCGGATTCCCGTGTGATCTGGCAGTTTGATGCACAGGACGAGCATGGCGGGACACTCATCGTCCTGGCGTCCGATCCGGCTGGCCGGACCGGTTCACCGCGAACCGTCCAGATCCGATTCGTCCAGAATGACCGAGTCGCCCAGGATGACCGAGGTGGAGACCGGGCCTCGCCGCCGCATCAAGACGATCCGATTGCGGTCGATCCAGATGGGTCTGACGAAGACCAGGACGCCTACGAAATACGCACGCCGACCGCTCGTTACTTCTACGACAAGACCGGCGGAGGGTTCTCGAGTCTGATCGACCGGGACGGAAACGACTGGATCAGCTACCGACGCGGCAATGGACCGGCGGGCGAATACCGCGGAATCCCCAACATGGTCTATCGCTCCGATGGGGGCCGGAACAACCATTTTCACCCCGGACACACGGAACAGAAAGCGTCCGCAGCGCGACTGGTCCACACCGGCCCCCTCAAAGTGACGATCGAATCCTCGGTCGACGAAGACCGCTGGCAGGTCCGCTGGGAGATCTATCCCGACCTCGCTCGATTGACGGTTCTGGAGATCGATCGTGACGATCCCCGGTTCTGGTTTCTCTACGAAGGCACGCCGGGTGGACGTTTCAAACGGAAAGACCGATGCCTGCGCTCGAACGGCGTGGATTCACGGCTGTCGAAGAAGTGGGAGGACCGCACCAACACGATCGACTGGGTCGCCTTTCGGGTACCCGAGCAGAACCGCAGCCTGTTGCTGAGGCTGGAAAGTGAGCTAGACGTTCCGGTCTCCTACTACCCGATGGCCCCCATGACCGTGTTTGGCTTCGGAAGGAAACTCGGTGGCGTAGAGAGTTTCCTCTCGGACGTGCCAACGCAGATCACCGTTCGCTTACTTGAAACCTCGAACCCACAAGAAATCGAAACCGTCGCCACGAGCGGGATGATCGACCAATCGCCGACGTAAAGGGCCTCTCACAGTCTTGACGGCTGCGCCGCAACTTGGCCCCGATGACCGAACCGCCGAGCCGACGAAAGGCCGGCGCGGTGAGCGCGCTCACCGCTGTGTGGACCCCGCGCAGCAGGGGCTACCGGTTCCGGGGCACGGACGCACCCTCGATGATGGTGTTGGCCTTCTGCTAGATTTACCGGGGGTTCAATCGGCTTGGTGGGAGACCGCACGAACCCTCGAAGCGGGCCAACGGGCGGGATCGAGTCCGGTGGAATGCTGATGGTCGCACCAGAAAGGGGGAGCAGTGACGGATACCGAGCCGAACGTCGGAACGCATCACGGGAATCTGAAACCGATCAGTGCGCCGTTGTTGCCCTGGCCGGTCGACCCTGTGGTGGAGCCGATTCACACCCGGTTCGAGCGAATCACGGCCCTTGCTCCTGATGGCATCGCCGTCGAGTCGGTCGATGGGGAACCGCAGACAACGTATCGCGAGCTCAACGAACGGGCCAACGGCATCGCGGTTCGCCTGCTCACCGATCTCGGCGACGGCAACCACCGGGTCGCCGTCCTCGGCGATTCTGCCGTGGCGCACATCGCTTCGGTTCTGGGGATCCTCAAGGCGGGTAAGGCGGCAGTGCCCCTCCACGGTGCCAATCCGGACAGTCGCCTCGAGTACATCCTGCAACATTCGGAGAGCGCGGCCATCCTCGCCTACGCCGAGGACGCAGACCGAGCGGGGGCCATCGCAGCCTCTGCCAGCGACGTGCAAATGATAGAGCCGCCGAGCGGTGCCATTGAAAACCCAGAAGTGGTGGTCGACGTGGATGCAACCGCTCGCATCATGTACACGTCCGGGTCGACGGGGGCACCGAAGGGTGCCACGCAGTCGAACCGATACCTTTTCGAAAAGGAGCGGTTTGCCCAGCAGTTCTATGCATTTGGTGTTGAGGACCGGGTCTCCCAGCTCTTTCCACTCGCCTTCGCCGCTTCAACGACCCACACCCTCGGTGCGCTGCTCAACGGGGGCCGCCTTGTCCCGTACGAGATCGCTGAGCTGGGAATTCACCATTTGGGCGATTGGCTTGATGAGGCGCAGATAACGGCGCTGGCGATGGTTCCTACGCTGCTACGCCGATTCCTCCAGACGGTTCCGGACGGCAGAGTCTTTGACTCTGTTCGTTTTGTGATGGTGGGTGCCGAAGTCGCTTTGCGTGGCGATGTCGAGCTCTTCGCCAAGCATTTCCCTGCCGAATGCCGGTTCGTCCACCGCCTCGCCGCCACGGAGGCCGGGGAGATCGCTCAGTATGTCGTCTCCGATCCGGACCAGCTCAACGACGCGGTGGTCCCTGCCGGGTTCCCCGGCGGCGGAAAGGAGCTGTTGATTCTTGACGACGAAGCCAACCCCGTACCCGACGGTCAGATCGGCGAGCTCGTCGTTCGTAGCGCGAATCTATCCCAAGGCTATTGGCGAGATCCGGAGCTGAACGCCCGCGTTTTCGTCATCGATCCCGACGATCCCTCGATGAGGCGGTACCACACCGGTGACCTGGCCCGGGTTCGATCCGATGGCACCCTCCAGCATCTGGGGCGCAAGGACGGGAGAATCAAGATCCGCGGCTTCGGCGTGGACCTGACCGAGGTCGAGCACGTAATGCTCGACGCTCCTGGTGTCGTCGAAGGGGTCGTGGTTGCCCCGGAGATCCAGACCGGCGAACGGCGTCTGGTGGCCTATTTCGTCGCCAATGACTCGTTCGAAGAGGCCGCGTTACGTGCCCACTTCAAGTCGCACCTACCCGGGTACATGGTGCCGACTGCTTCCGTGACGCTCAAACAGCTCCCCCTGACGCCACGAGGCAAAGTGGACCGTAGAGCATTGACCGAGCGCGACCTCGAAGTCGTCGAGCGTCACTATGCGGAGCCTGAAACGGAATTGGAGGTCGACCTGGCCGCCATCTGGAGCGACGTTCTCGGTCTGGACCAGGTTGGGCTCGACGACGACTTCTTCCAATTAGGCGGAGACTCCATCCAGGCGTACGAGCTAATTGCTGCTGTCTATCACCGGCTCGGAGTCGATCTCCCCGCGTCCACGTTGCTGAGTGCGGCAACGGTACGAGCCCAGGCCGAACTCATCGCGAGCGGCTCGGGGCGCTCCGCCCGGTCGCTCGTACCGTTCCGAGAGACGGGTTCTCAGGAGCCCTTCTTCTGCGTCCACGGCGTCGGCGGCGGTGTGATGTTTCTCAAGAAACTGCTCCCTCATCTCGATCCCGATCGACCGATCTACGGACTCCAGCCGGCGATCATGGAGGACGAAGACGCCGTATATGAGACGGTCACAGAGATGGCGAAGGAGTACATCGCCGAGATCCGCACCCTCCAGCCGACCGGTCCCTACTTCATCGGTGGCTCATGTTTCGGAGGCCTCGTGGCACAGGAGATGGCTCGGCTGCTCGACGAGGGCGGCGACACCGTTGCTTTCCTCGCTCTCATCGATCCGTCTTCACCGAATTACCAGCGCCCGGAAGTGTCGAGATGGCTGGCCACCAAGCGGCGGGCCAGAAAGATCGTGCGGGCACGACGCGCCGGGCGGATCCAGGCGAAGAAACAAGAGCGATGGGACCGCACCCAACATTTGCGCAAGCTGCACGCGAAGGCGGCGAAGGAGCACCGCCCGCAACGGTCTGAAGTGCCGCTTTACATCCTTGGAGCGAGGAAACAGTCGGCTCGCCATGAGTGGATGTGGGGAGCGACCCAAAACGGCAACATCACCATCGAGGAGTTCCCGGCCAACCACAGCGAGATGTACGAACCCCGCAACGCGGAATACATCGCCAAGATGCTCAACCGGCAGTGGGCTGAAGTGTCCGCAGAGTCACCACCAACCCCCTTGACCTAGAGCCCGCCGCGCTCGATTCCATCGATGATGAACTCGCCGAGCGGCGTCGTCGCCTTGAGGCGGTCGGTGCGGGTAGCAACCGCTTCCTCCAACCCTTCCTGTGTGCAGCCGAGCTCGCCGGCGCGTTGGCTGAGATCGTCAGCCTGCTCCTCGAACGCCACCACCGACGGAAGCTCCTCGCCGGCCAGCATCCGGGCGATGATCTCGTCGAGGCTCTCCTCGCCGAATTCCTTTTCTACGTCGTCGATGAGGTCCTGCATCAACACGATGGTCTGGACGGCCACCTCGTCGCAGGTTTCGGGCTCGCTACCGCCGCACCCAGCTGCCACGAGCGCGATGACCGCGACGACGATGACGGGTTTGACCACGGCGCGCAGGCTAGATCTCCACATCCGGCATCAGTCGCCGAAGTCGACGTCGTCGATGATCCCTGCGATCACCGCACGCACCGGGCCGGTCTCCACGCCAAAGAGCTGTCGCGCCGAGCTTCCCTCATCGAGGATGAGCACCGGGTCGCCGACGCCGGCGTCGACGCGGTCCACCGCGATCGTATAGCCGGTCGTGTCTCCGCCACTGTCCAGGATATGGCAAAGCAACAGTCGCTGCCCGTCAAAGAAGGGGTGGCTAATCGTTGAAACCACGGTGGCGGCCACGCGCCCGACCTTCATGGGTACACCTCGTCGACGATCCCGACGATTGCATGATCGACGGGCACGAACCGGGGCTCCAGGGCCTCCGCCGCCTCGCGAGACGCTACGAAGTAGATCAGTTCGCCCGGCCCCGCCGTGTGTAATGCATCGGCAGCGATGACCGCTCGTCCCGATGGCTGCTGTTCTTCGTCGAGCGGCTGCACAACCAGGAACCTGACCCCTTCGAGACCGTCCACCTTCATCGTGGCGACGACGGTCCCGGTGACGCGGCCAAGCTGCATCAGCGCTCCTCAGGGCGTCTGGCGAGCCGGTAGTTCAGCCTGAGATCGCGCGACAGGTTGTCGCGCATCTCGGCGTGAAGCTGAGGGATGATGACGTGGTGCACCGAGGTCCCCTCCCTCGCCGCGCCGACGACGGCGGCGTCGACGGCCGCCTCGACCTGCGCGATATCACCGGAGAACAGGGCGTAGCCCTTGCCGCCGAGTCCGTCGGCGAGCCTCATCGCGGGCAGGGTCACCGCGGCCGCCTTGACCCCGGCATCTGCCGCTTCGATCACCGCAGCGATCGTCGAGGTCTCCACCACGCCAAGGGCGTCGCCGTCGCAATCGGCGAGCTCGGCATCCGAGATCATGGCGACGACAACCAGCGGATCGACGTCCGGGATGAAGACAACATCGGAGAGTGCCCCGGCGGCAACACCGGTTCCGGCCTCCACTGCCACCTCGACGCTCGCCGTGTCGCCTGAGACGACGATCACGTAGCGACCGGGATGGACCGTGCCGGCATAGATCGACCCCACGGGTGAGGCCTTGACCATGGCGTCGCCGACGACCATCCCCACTGCGATCGAATCGAGTTCGAGGACGGCAATTGATGGTTGCGCGGATTCCTTCTCAGACAATGCGAAGCGCTCCGACAACGGTGACGCGGCGGATCCTCGAGAACGTCCTCGGCCTGGTCATCCCCTCACCCGTGGGGCTGGCAATCGAGAATGACGTGAATCCCTCTCCGCCCTCGCCAAGACCGGCAAAGTTCGGTCCGTTGGCGACGAAGATCGAGCAGTTCATGGCGCGGGCCATCCTGGTGATCGTGTCGACGTTGGTCGAATGGATCGATGCGGTGTGGCGGAAGCCGTGCTCGGATTTGACGGCGAGATCGATCGCGGCGTCGATGTTGCCGACCCGGGTGACGGGGATCAGCGGCATCATCTGCTCGGTCCACACCAGGCTGTGCTCGTTTGGCACCTCGGCGAGGAGCAGTCGAACCCCGTCCGGTGCATCGACACCGATCTCGGCCAGAATCTTGGCGGCATCCTGGCCGATCCATCTGGTGTCGATCACACCCGGCTTGTTCGGCGGCCCAAGCTCCTTGAAGACCACCCGCTCGACCCGCTTCAGCTCGTGTTCCTTGAGCCGGTATGCCCCGTTCGCGGTCATGGCCTGGATCAGTCGGTCGGCGACAGTGTCGACCACGATCGTGGTCTTCTCATCGGTGCAGATCACATTGTTGTCGAATGAGGCGCCCGCCACGATGTCTCGCCCGGCCTGTTCGATATCTGCGGTCTGATCGACGACGGCGGGCGGGTTGCCCGGGCCGGCGGTGATCGCCTTCTTTGGCAACGAGAGTGCCTCTCGCACGACCCCGGGGCCGCCGGTGACGAGCAGCACGGGCACATCGGGATGCGCCATCAGCCGCTGCGCGGACTCGAGCGTCGGGTCGGCGATGGCCGTGATGAGGTCTGTCGGGCCGCCGGCGGCGACGATGGCACGGTTGAGCAGCTGGATATTCTCGACTGAGACGCCTTTGGCGCCGGGGTGGACGTTGAACGTCACCGCGTTGCCCGACGATACGATCGAGATCGCGTTGTTAATGATCGTCGAGGTCGGGTTGGTGGTCGGCGTGATCGATCCGATGACCCCGTACGGGGCATACTCAGTGACCATCATGCCCGAGTCTCCGGTGACGGCATGCGGCTCCAGGTCTTCCGGTCCCGGGGTACGCATGGTCACCATGCGGTTCTTGATGACCTTGTCCTCGGCGCGGCCGAGGCCGGTTTCCTCCGCGGCCAGATAGGCGAGCCGTTCCCCCTCGGCGAGCATGGCCTGGCGCATCGCTTCGACGATCACCTTGCGCGCCTCGAGCCCCATGTCGCGCGACGCCATGAAGGCGCGTCTCGAAGCGGCAACCGCGTCGTCGATGGACTCGAAGATCCCGTCGCCCAGCTCGACGGTGCTCGCAGCTACGGCATCGGCGGCGGCGAGTGACGGTCCGGTGCGTGCCCGTCCTTCCGCGGCTTCGACCCGGCCCTTGACCCGATCGATGATCGCCGCAATCTCGCTTTCGCTCAGCATCGGCAGCTCACTTCGTGTACCGGGTCTCGCCGTCGACCTCCCAGGTGTCGACGATGGCCATGATCACGGCATCGCATGGCCGGTCTTTCGTGACGGTGGTTTGGCGGGCAGAGGAGCCTGAGGCGTACATGACGACCTCGCCGACTCCGGCGCCGACGGCGTCGACGGCCACGACGTACGAACCGCTGTCGGCGTTGTCCGTGTCGATCGTCGCCACCACCAGGAACTTCATCCCCTCCATGAGGGGATCTTTCTCGCTCGAAACCAATGTCCCGGCAACGCGCCCAAGCTGCATGCCGACCTCCTCCCTCAGCGAGAAACGGGTCTCAGCCCATTTCCTCTTGGGCTTGATCGGCCCGGCCGAGCGGAAGCACCAGATCAATGTTGACGTGCGGTCGGGCAATGACGTGGGTGGCGACTACCTCGCCGACCTTCTCTGCGCCGCGCACCCCGGCGTCAATGGCAGCCTTCACTGCCGCGACGTCGCCCCTGATCACCGCGGTGACGTAGCCGCCACCGGTCTCCTCGTACGATACGAGTTCGACCTTGGCCGCCTTCACCATCGCATCGGAGGCTTCCACCGTCGCCGCAAAGCTCCGGCACTCGATCATCCCGAGTGCGTCAGCCATTCCTCACTCCCTTCGGTTTTGAAGTGACTCTACAGTTCCTGCATTCGCGGCAGGCGTAAGCCATGTTTTGTTTTGCCGGCTCACAGTACGTTCGCCGACCACTGCGTGGTCTCGACCACGCTGAGCGAGAAGCACCTCAGCCGACTTCTCTTTGCTCCCGCCCGTAGGGTGTCGTGTTTCGCGACAGTGCGACGACCGTTGGGCTCATCGCCGCGGCGTTCTCTTTGCTCCCCCCTCAGGGGGGAGTACCGCCCGCAGGGCGGGGAGGGGGTCAAGCCGTGGTCGCGGCGACGCTTTGACCCCCTCCGCCTCGCTGACGCTCGGCACCTCCCCCTGAGCTGAGGGGGAGGCAAGGATCGGGCCCAAGTTCGGGCTCGCGACTCGCGACTCGCGACTCGCGTTCTGCCCCCTCTGCGCCGAAGCAGAGCTTCGCCGCGTCTCCCCCGCTCCGCGAGGGAGACGAAGGCCCGCTCGCGACTCGCGACTCAACCTTCTCTTCCATCCAAACCTTCGAGCGCCGCCACCGCGGCACGCCAGCCGACGTCGATGTCGGCCTCCTCGCCACCGAGATAGATGCGACCGAGCGATCCGAATGCACGGACCTCGAGAATGTTGATCTCCGCTGCCTTCTCCGCCTCATTGGCAGCCAGGGCTGCATATGCGGCGGGTTCGCACTCCAGGACGTACAGGGTCTGGCCCGGGATGATCAGTTGCCCATGGCGGGTGCGGTTGATCAGCTGGGCATGATGGTCGTCGAGGCGCCTGACGATCTGAGACGAGAGAATCTTCGGCTTGAGCCGGTCCTCCTCTTTGTGGTCTACCGATTCCAGGATCGCCTCCCCGGCGGCTCTCGTCTCCGCCTGGTCCGGCGAGTGGACTTCGAGGAGCCCGTAGTACCGCTCGATGATCTGCATCCCGGGTTTGACGTTGGTCGCCTTCAGGGCAACGTCGGTGACGGCGTTGATCTCGATACCCGGCGACACCTCGACGAACAGCGACGCCTCACCCGCCAGCGGGAGGAACCCCTGAGCGATCGTGCCGAGGAACGCGGCGTATTGCGGCTGGAGCGAGTCCAGGAACGCATAGGAGCGGATCTCAATACCTGTCGCCACCGTGGTCTCCTTCCGATCCGCCGATGATCTGCACCCCGGCCGATGCACCGATTCGCGTTGCTCCCGCGGCAATCATGTCCTCGACTTCTTCGGCCGTCCGAACGCCCCCCGATGCCTTGACGCCCATGTCCGGCCCGACCGTTTCACGCATCAGGGCAACGTCGAACACGGTGGCGCCCCCACCACCGAAACCGGTGGACGTCTTGACGAAATCGGCCTTTGCTTCCTTGGCGAGGGCCGAGGCCATGACCTTTTCCTCGTCGGTGAGCTTCGAGGTCTCCAGGATGACCTTGACGATGGCGCTCCCTTCGTGCGCGGCGTCGACCACCTTTTCGATGTCCCGGCGAACGAAGTCATAGTCGCCGGACTTCAATGCTCCGACGTTGATCACCATGTCCACTTCCCTGGCTCCGTCGCGAAGGGCTCGCCTGGCCTCCATGGCCTTGATCTCGGGGGTGTTCGCCCCCAGCGGAAAACCAATCACGGCGCAGGTCTTGACCGCTGAGCCGCGGAGTCGCTCGGCGGACCGCTTCACCCAGGTGGGGTTTACACAGACCGATGCGAATCCGAACTCCCTCGCCTCGTCTGCGAGCCGATCGATCTCGGCCTCGGTCGCCTCCGGTTTGAGCAGCGTGTGATCGATGTACCTGGCAACGTCGAGCGGCACATCGGAGGCCACACCGTGAAAGGCGACGCGGTCGGCGCCGTTGGCGACCACCTGGCGCACCGCCTCCGGGTTGTCGCAAATGTCCGAGTCGGCAGCAATCGCGGCGATCACCTCTCTGGTGATCAGTTCGACGAGCACCTCGCGCTCGATGATGCCGCTATCGCTACCAAGCTCGCCGGTCACTGCTGGCTCCGATACAGCCGGTCTATCTCGGTGATCTTTTCGACCCTCCGTTCGTGGCGCCCGCCGCCCCACGGAGTCACCAGCCACTCCTGGACGATCTGCCAGGCGAGGCTCGGTCCGATGAGGCCCGCGCCGAGGCTCAGCACGTTGGCGTGATTGTGCTCCCTGCTATTCCGTGCGGTCGACAGGTCGTAGCAAAGGGCGGCCCTGACGCCTGGCACCTTGTTGGCCACCATCGCCGAGCCGATTCCCGCTCCGTCGAACACGATTCCCTCCGAGCAGGTGCCGTCCGCGACCAACCGGGCCACCTCATGGGCGAAGTCCGGATAGTCCACCGCATCGGTGGAGTCGGTTCCACAGTCGTGGACCTTGTAGCCGGCCTGTCGGAGCTCGAAGGCGACCTTCTCTTTCAGCGGAAGCCCGCCGTGGTCGGCGCCAACGGCAATGCCTTCGGAAGGAGCATCGGCCGGCTTCTCGTCAGGCTCAGCGGTCGCAACAGCCCGTTCGTCGCCATCGAGTACGCCGGCCACGATCTCGCGGACGAGGGACCGCACTTCATCGACTCCCGGTGACTGGTCTGGCATACAGCCTGATACTAGGTCCCTGGTCCTCCGGCTCGGCATGGACATACGCCACTACTCTGTCGCCTCATGGACGACCGTCGCTGGGAAACCGAAGCGCTACGCGCCAGCCGGTCGCGCCAGGGCGGTCGTCCGGCGGTCTCGCAGGATCGGAGGCCGGTTTCCGACGAGCCCACCGTTTGGGTGACCCTCAAGGAAGCTTCGGATGCAACCGGGATCCCGGTGGGCACGCTCGGTTCCTGGGCTCGCCGCGGCACGGTGGATTCCTATCTCGAAGGCAATGGCGGCCGCACGCTTCGCATCGTCGACCTGAACGCGGTTCGCGGCCGGGCACACGATCTGGGTCGGCCACTCGCCCCGGTGCCGATCAGGGTGACGGAGACCGAGCAAAGCGAGGTGGAGGGGGTCAAGGCGCCTTCGCGACAACGCTCTGACCCCCCTCCCGGTCCTGGCGGACCGAACTCCCCCCTGAGGGGGGAGCAAACGTCGGAGATGATGATCGTGCCGCTCGACGCCTGGAACAAGATGCTGAATCAGCTCGGCAACCTCCACGAGGCGGGGCAGCAGCTCGGCGACGCCAGGGAACGCGCCGCCAAAGCAGAAACCGAGGCGATGTTCCTCCGAGAGCGGCTGGCGGAGCTCCGTTCCGTTGCATCCCCCTCGGGTGGAGGTGCCGAGGCGGAGGCCCCCTCTGCGACGGAGCAGAGCTCCGTCGCGTCTCCCCCGCCAAGCGGGAGAGACGAAGAGCAAGTCGAGCCGAGCGGGGCGGAGGCCCCCTCTGCGACGGAGCAGAGCCCCGTCGCGTCTCCCCCGCCAGGGGGAGACGAAGGCCAGGTCGAGCCGTGGATGCCTACCCCGGTCGAGTCCGAGCCGGTTGCCGAAGGCCGCGAGACGCCGGCGACCGTCAGGCTGTGGCGGTACCTGTCCGACGGCTGGAAATCGCGTAGGCGCTGAACGGTGTTGACGCGCAGCACACTCTTCGCTTTCGTCGTCGCCGCCGTCGGCTGGGGGACGGGGGGAATCGCCACCCGCGCCGCCCTTCTCGACGGCGTTGGCGAATGGACGATGGTCACGATTCGCGTGGTGATCGCCGCGCTCCTCGTTGGAGGACTGCTCCTCGTGCGTGGCGTCCGCACCATCGGTGGAAAGAACCTGCAGATCGGCACGGTCATGGGCTTGCTCAACCTCACCTTTCCTTACGTCGTATTCACCTTCGCCTACGCCAACGCGTCCGCCGGGTTTGTGGGCCTCTTCGCCGCCCTTATCCCTTTGGCGACGGCCATCTACGCCCACTTCATGTTGCGCGACGAGCCGCTGACACGGTCAAAGGTGATCGGGCTTTCGGTCGGGTTTGCCGGCGTCATGGTCCTCCTCGCCTCGGGTGACACCGGTCTCGGCGATGCAGGACGTCCGATGGTTGCTGCGGGTCTGAGCATCGCCGGGGTGGCCACAATTGGTTACGCGGGCGTCTATGCGCGGCGCCACGCCGGCGAGTACGACGCCACAACGGTGACCGGCGTCCAGTTCGTCGTTGGTGCGCTCCTGCTCATTCCGGCGATGCTCGTCATCGACGGGATCCCCAACGATGTCAGTAATCTCGGTTGGAGCCTGCTCCTCTATATGGGAATCGCCTCCACGTTCCTGCCCTTCATGATCTTCTACGTCCTATTGCGGACGATCTCGGCCACGAGCGTGTCCCTGATCGGCTACCTCGTGCCGCTCGTGGCCCTCGTCGGCGGGATCCTCCTCCTGAACGAGAACCTCGAACTGGGAATCGCCGTGGGCGGGCTGTTGATCTTCGTTGGGATGTTGCTGACGGACCGGGCGGGACGGCTGGGAGGGCGGCATGGTCATGTCGTAGGAGAGACTCCCTCTGCGGCAGAGGAGGCCTCTGCCGCGTCTCCCCCGCTAAGCGGGGGAGACCGAAGCCGATGACCGACTCGTTGATCTCTGCTCGCGACCTCGGGCACGCCTTCGGCAAGGTCGTCGCCCTACACAGCCTCAACTTCGACGTGCCGGCCGGCAGGATCGGCCTGGTCGGGGCGAATGGCGCGGGCAAAACCACGTTGATCCGCATCCTGCTCGGCATCCTGTCACCGACCACCGGCGGCGCCACAGTGTTCGAGGAAGACGCCACGAGCGAATTCCTGTCGATCCGATCCCGGATCGGTTACATGCCCGAGAACGAGTGCCTGCCCCTTGATATGACCGCCGCGGACTTCCTCGTCCACGCTGCCGGCCTTGCCGGGCTCCCGAAGAACGCGGCAAGGCAGCGAGCATCCGAGGTCCTTACGCTCGTTGGACTCGACGAGGAGCGCTTCCGGCGCCAGGGCGAGTACTCGACGGGCATGAAGCAACGCGCCAAACTCGCTCAGGCGATCGTCGGCCATCCCGATCTCGTCTTCCTCGACGAGCCGACCGCGGGCCTCGACCCGGCAGGGCGGGACGACATGCTCGATCTCATTTCCCGGCTCGGTACCTTCGGGATCAACGTGCTCTTCTCGTCGCACGTTCTGGGGGACATCGAGCGGACGTGCGACTGGGTATTGATGCTCGACGGTGGCACCGTCATCAGGTCGGGGCCGCTCGACCAACTCGTGGAGGCCGACGTCGCAAGCGTCGAGGTTGTCGGGGATCTAGCAGCGGTGGCGGCGAACCTGCGGACCAGGGGAGCCGAGGTCGAAGTACACGGCCATCGCTTGGTCGTCACTGCGGCACAAGCCGACCCGTTCCTATTGATCCGCGACTCCCTGGCAGACACGGGCGCCGGCATGCTGAGCCTCGGGCCGCGAGAGACGACGCTCGAGGACGTTTTCCTCCGGCAGGGAGGGGCACGATGAGCGACCGCGGGGTCGTCTACGACCTCGGGTATGTCCCATACGACGGTGAGCGGACCGGCCGGCGCGGGGCCGTGTCCGCAACCTTCCGCGATGGCAACTATCGCGTCCTCGGTATCAAGCGGCGGGCCCGAAAGAAAGTCATGCCGTGGGCGTTGGCCGTCTTCGCGGTGCTCCCCGCCATCGTATTTGTCGGCTTTGCGTTCCTGCTCTCGACCTTCTCCCCCGACGCGGAATCGCCGTTCGGGAGCCACGCCGACTACTTCAACCTGACGGGCACCATCGTTCTGCTCTTCGTCGCCCTCGCCGCTCCCGAGTTGCTCATCCCCGATCGGCGCGAGGGTGTGCTGTCGATCTACTCATCCCGGCCGATGCGTCCGGACGACTATGTCGCGGCACGGTTCGCTGCGCTGCTCACCGTTGTGGCCGGCTTCCTGCTGATCCCGCAGACGCTCATGTACATCGGGTTCGCCGCGCTCGACGCCGACGGATTCTTCAACGCCCTATGGTCCAACGCTGGAGACATCGCGAAGATTCTGGCCTCCACCGCGGTCTACGCCATCGGGTACGCCCCGCTTGCACTGCTGTTCGCCACCCTGTCCAACCGCAAGTCGGCGGCCACAGGTCTTTACCTCGGGACGCTGATCGTCGGCACGATCCTGGGCGCAATCCTGTTCGAGGAAACACTGCTGTCCGGTCGCGAGTACGCCGCCATGCTCGCGGTCGGCGAGCTCCCCACCCACGTCAATGACTGGATCTGGGGTTCTGCGAGCACCGCTCCCATGGCGACCGCAGGGTTTGACCCCTGGGTTTCGTTTTCGGTGATGATCGTGATTGCGGTCGTTTCGACGGTGATCGTGATCTGGCGCTACCGGAGTCAGATGTGACCGACAACCCGGCGTTTGTTGACGATCCGACCGTCGAGGTCACCGGGGTATCGAAATGGTTCGGGCCGAAGGTGGCGGTGTCGAAGCTGAGCTGCTCGTTCGGGCCGGGAGTAACCGGCTTGCTCGGTCCAAACGGAGCTGGGAAGACGACGATGCTGCGCATGCTCACCGGCCTCCTCAGGCCATCCGAGGGTGAGATCAGCGTGCTGGGCGTTTGGCCACGCGCCAAACCGTCGGTCTACTCCGACATCGGCCTCGTCCCAGAGGAGAGCGCGGTCTACACCCACATGACCGGCCGCGACTACGTCAAATACGCAGCGGTCCTTTCCGGAATCGACCAGCCACGGGCGGCAGCAGACCGGGCGATCCAGACCGTGGCACTCGAGGATGCCGCCGATCGCAAACTGGAGGGCTACTCGAAAGGGATGCGTCAGCGAGCCAAGGTGGCGGCGGCGCTGGTGGCCGATCCGCAGATCCTCGTCCTCGACGAACCGCTCAACGGCACCGACCCGGTGCAGCGGCTTCGCCTCATCGACCTGTTTCGCACCCTCGGCGATGAGGGAAAGACCGTCATCGTCTCCTCCCACATCCTCGATGAAGTGGACCGGATGTCGGATCGCGTGTTGGCCATCGTCGACGGCCGGCTGGCAGCCGCCGGTGACGTCAGGGCGATCAGGCGTGCCATGTCCGACATTCCCTACCGCGTGCGGGTCGAGACCAATAGGCCCCGGGAGCTGGCCGCTCGCTTGCTCGAGGATGCGGTCGTGCACGGGGTCGCGGTCGAAGACGGTGGCCTGATGGTCGAAACCGAGGATCTGTCGGCGCTGGGACGCGGCGTCGCTGCGGCCGCCAAACGCGTCGAGGCGGTTCCGACCGTGTTCCGTCCGGAAGATGCCTCGCTGGAAAGCGTCTTCCGCTACCTGATTGGTCGCCGATGACCGCAGCACTCGCCATCGTGTCGGCGACCGTCCGTCAGTTGCTTCCGGTCCGCCGGGCCGTCGTGTTCCTCATCGCCGAAGCCTCTCTCGCGCTGGTCTACCTCCTGATGGCGGGGACCTTCTCCGACGAGGCAGCTGCGCTCGAGCGACTGTTCCTCATGGTCATCACGCTGTACTTCCCGTTGCTGGTGCCGATCGTGACACTGATCATCGCCTCGGCAGCACTCGGCTCCGAGCGACGTGACGGAACCCTGTCGTTCCTCGTCCTGAGACCGATCCCGCGATCGGTCATCGCCGCGACCAAGGTGTTCTCAGCAATCCTCGTGGCCGGTGCCCTCAACGCGCTCGGAGGGTTCGGCCTGTCCGCGGCCTTCGCGATCGAGACCGGCACCTGGGACCTGGTGATTCCGCTGGTCGCAGGCGGGCTCGTAGCGACCATCGTCTACTCGGCGATCTTCGTCCCGCTCGGATTCTTCACCGACCGGGCGGTTCTCGTCGGTTTGCTGTTCGTGCTGATCTTCGAGAACGGCGTCGCCTTTGCCGCGCCCGGATTGTCCGCGCTGTCTCCGTGGCGGCTCGGGTTCTCAGCGTTCAACGGTTTGGCCCCGAACGCTCTGGTCGATCCCATGCTCCAAGAGTTTGATATCGAACTCGTCACGGTGTCCACCAGCCTGCTGCGGACCGCTGTGCTCGCGCTGTTCTCGATCGCCTTTGTGACCATCGTGCTGCGCCAACGCGATCTGGCGTCGGAGTAACCGGGCGGAGACCGTCCGCGGCTCTACCGTAAGCGAGTCATGACCGACTCCACCGACCGGCTGAAGACCGGCCGCATCGGCATCGCGGCGCTCATCGTCTCCGGCGGGATCCTGATCTCCCGCCTGCTCGGCGTGGTCAGAGAGATGATCTTCGCCGGGATGCTCGGTGCAGACGGCGTGACCGACACCTACGTGGCGGCGTTCCGCATCCCCGACTATGCCAACTACCTGCTCGCCGGCGGATTCCTCACCATCACATTCATCCCGATCTTCTCCCGCTACCTCGCCGATGACAACGAGCCAGAAGGGTGGGAAGCGTTCTCGTCGATCGTCCGCTGGCTGGCGATCGGCATCACCGCCCTGATCGCCATCGGATGGGCGATCACCCCATGGGTCATCGACGTGCTCTACCCGGACTTCACGCCCGAGCAGGTGGCCTCCACCGTGCGGCTCACCCGCATCGTGCTCCCCGCCCAGTTCGCCTTCGTGGTCGGCGCCATGTTCGCAGCAGTCCAGTTTGCCAAGGGGGTGTTCTCGATCCCCATCCTCGCCCCGGTCGTCTATAACCTGATGATCATCGCTGGCGGCATCGCCTACGCCGGTGTCACCGGCACCGCCGACCCCGAGGGGTTCATCTGGGGTGCAGTTGTCGGAGCCTTTGTCGGCAGCCTCGCCAGCCAGTGGTGGGGAGCAAAGCGGGTCGGTATGCGATTTGATCTCGTCGCCCCATGGCGCCATCCCGCCGTCGGGCAATACATCGCCCTGGCCATCCCGCTGATGATCGGCCAGTCTGTGGTGGCCCTCGATGAGGGATTCATGTCGATCTTCGGCGACATGGTCGGGGACGGCACCCAGACCAACCTGCTCTACGCCAGGCGCACCATGCTGGTCCCGGTGGGGATCATCGCCCAGGCGGCGAGTGTCGCGGCGTACCCGTTCCTGGCCAGGATGTTCGCCGAGGGAAAGATCCACGCGATGCACCGCACCGTCGACCAGGCGCTGCGGTGGGTGCTGGTGTTGTCGATCGCCGCAGCCGGCCTGCTTGCCGCGCTCGCCCTGCCGATCATCAGAGCCCTGTTCGAGCGGTTCGCCTACACCGAGGCCGACTCCTCGGCGGCGGCCGCGGCCCTGTTCTTCTACGCCTTTGCCGTGCCGATCTGGGGCGGGCTCCAGATCCTCACCAGGGCCTTCTACGCAAAGCGGGCCATGTGGACCCCGGTGCTGGTTGGAACCGGGGTCACCGTGATCGCCATCCCGCTGTACTGGGTGCTCACGGATACCTTCGGTATCGAGGGAGTCGCGCTCGCCAGCGTCCTGACCCTGTTCGTGTACGCCACGATCCTGGCGCTGCTGTGGTACTCGGGTGCCGCCGGGCGGGCGCGACTGCGCGGCGTCCTCGGCATCGCCGGCCGGGCGATCCCACCGACCGTCGTCGGGGCCGCAGCAGCCTTCGTGGTGTCGTGGGGCGTGACCACCATCGTCTCCGGCCCGACGACGGCGGTCAATCTCCTGGCGGTGGTCGCGGGCACCGCCATCTTCGGGGCGATCGCCTTTGCCCTCGGCTCGTTCCTGTACGACCTGCTGACCGCCGCCGCCCTCCGTCGGGAGGAAACCCCCGAACCCGACACCGACGTGATGGAGGTCTTGTGAGTCGCGAGTCGAGTCGACTTACCTCTCCCGCAAGCGGCAGCGCCGCGGGGGAGGCGCGAGCAGGCGGAGCCTGCGAGCGGAGGGGGCTCCAGCGACGATGCCCCCTCTGCGGAGCCGCTGGCGCGACTCCGCGTCTCCCCCGCTTCGCAGGGGAGACCAAGATCTAGCTCGGTGGGTATACGCCGGCGGCTTTGGACTTTTCGGTTGCCCAGAAGACGTCGGAGATCTCCTGGATGCGGTCGATCAGGCCCTGAGACACGGCAGGGTCCATCGACTTCTTGGAATCACCTGCCGCTTTGGTGGCCCGGAAGAACAGGTCGTGCAGCTCCGGGAACTCGTCGACGTGCTTTGGCTCGAAGAAGTCGGTCCACAGCACCCAGAGGTGGTGCTTGACCAGCTCGGCGCGCTCCTCCTTGATGGCGACGGCTCGAGCGCGGAACACCTCGTCGTCTGAAGCGTGGTACTTCTCTGCGCTCTTCAGGCATGAGTGGGCCTCGATCATCGCCTGCGCAGGGTCGTAGACGCCGCAGAACAGGTCACAGTGAGCGTGGACGGTGTAGCGGGGCGCCAGCAGCTTCTCAAACCATTTCATGGCTTTCCTCCTCTGGGTCGGGCTGATCGCCACCCTACCGGGCGCGCACGTGACACGGTCCGAGAGTCAGATCGATATGTCGGCGGGCTGTCTTTGGATGCGCTCCCTTGCGGTCATGCTCTCAACCGCGCCAACTCGAGGCGCCGGACCAGCGCAGATCCGGCGAACCATGCCGAATCACGCGGCCGCCCCGGCCATCGCTTTCGAGCCATCCCGCCAGCCCGTCGCAACTCGAACAGGGCGATCAGGGCCTCGTCGTCGCGGTCGAGCCCGCCGTGATTCGAGGCGCCGGCGTAGCCGCTGAGAAACGACGAACGCATCTCGGGAAAACGGCGCCGCACCGGGCGGCTGCTGGTGTAGCCATGGCCGGCGAGCTGGCGACGCATCTCAAAGGTGAAGTTGGCGATGTCGCGATGGATGAGGTCCGCTCTTCGTCGATAGGGTGGATCGAGCAGAAACAGATCCCCGTCCGGCGCTCCGAGGAGGTTCCCCGGCCCGAAATCACCAAACAACCCGGCACACCGGTGGCGCCAATCGGCGGCGCTCATGACCCGCATGATCGATGACTTGGACACCAGCATCTGCCGGGCGAGATGGAGGACGTTGGCGCCAGCGGCCTCGATCTCCTGGTGCGAACACGGGTCCCCGGACTCGTGATAAGCCGCCAGCATCGCCCCTGCGCTCACCATCCACGAGCGCAGGATGCTCCGATCGACCTCCCACGCCGGGTCCGTTGGGTCGCGAAGTATCGACACCAGGTCCGACCCCTCGACGTAGGGCATCACGATCGAGGGCGGATCGTCAGCCCAGCCCATGGGGCGGATGGCGTGCCCGCCGTCGATGCCTGCCGCATCGATGAGCTGTTCAAGATCGACCATGGACCTGAACACGCGCTGGGCGTGGCCCGGCTCCCAGCTCGTTCCCACCTTGACCACAGCCTCCATCCCGCCGGGAGATCCGATCATCCGGTAGAAGGCCGCTCCGGAGCGGCGCTGCCAGCGGGCTGTGGCCTCGAAGCGGGTGGCGTCGCTCTCCCAGCCGAATCGCTCCTGGAGGCTGCACAAGACGTCGGACACCTCGGTTGGTGTCGGAGGAGGGGTGGTCATCATCCGATCGATTCTGGTTGGGTCCCGGGCGAAAGGGGCAATGGCGCCATCAACATGGTCGGTCTCGGCCAGGCGGTGATCAGGGTGATATGGGCATGGGGCTAGGTGAGTGCTGAACAATGACGAGTGCAACGGGCCGCTGCTAGATCAAGTTTTGCAGAAGCTCGGTTTCTCCCAATCGCGACGGCGCGCTGGAGGATTGCTCACCACCCTCCCTAGCCGAGGCCGAATTCGCCGGCTACCGGCAGCCATCCCGACTGGCCGAAGACGAATTGGGCGTCGGCGTTGCCCTGGGTGAGGGTATAGCGGAAGTAGACGGTGGTGTCGGAGGGTCGGAACACCGCCGGGGTGTCTTTGCCGTCAACGATGCCCCAGTCCCCAGCGACGAACCGGTCACCCGGGTCGCCGAAGAAGATCGTCCCGTTGGCATTCCCGGTGGTGAGGGTGTTTCTCCAATAGAACAACCCGGTGGACTCACGGTGCAGGCCGACCTCGTCGATACCGTCGCCGTCCCAATCCCCCACCACGGGCTTGTCGCCGGGGTTACCGAACACGAAGAAGAAGTCCGCCGCCCCCAGGCCGCCCTCGTTCTCCCCAAGCTCGTTGATGATGAAGAACTCCTGGGTGGAGGGCCGATACAGGCTCAGGGTGTCACAACCGTCGTTGTTGAAATCGCCTGCCAACGGGATATCGGACGGGTTACCAAAGAAGAACCGGATATCGGCGATCCCTTGGGTATTGGAGTTCCTCAGATAGGCAAACGCATCCGATTGCCGGAACAGGCCCGGGGTATCGACCCCGTCACAGTCCCAATCACCCATGAACGGGAAATCGCCCGGGACGCCGTAGAAGAACGATGTCACCGCCCCAACGCTATTGCGCAGATTCCAGAATCCCTGGGAAGGGTCTACCAGACCAACCGTTTCTCCCGCAGGTGGAGGAGGGGCATCCTTCTGCACCGTGATCATGACCTCGTCCTGATTCTCCAGCGGATCGGGCCCTGTCTCTGTTGCGGTCAGACGCAGCACGTAGTTGCCGATCTTGTCGAACGTCGCCGTCGTCTGTGCCAACGTCGCGTTGCCAAACGCCACCGCGCCCGGTCCGCTGATCTTGGTCCACGCGTTGGAGACGGGATTGCCTAGTAAGTCGTTCGTCACCACGCCCGGCAGGGTGGTCGCCAGATTCACACCGACCAGCTGATCCACGCCGGCCGATACGCCGGGTGGCTGGTTCCCCGAGTTGGGGAGCTTCGTCTGCCAGATGGTGTCGTCGTCCACGTTGTCGATGAGCACCGGGAGACCTTTGGCGGTCGTCGTGGGGAATCGGGGAACGATGTTGTTGCGGAAATGCTCCGAGGAGATGTCGAACAGCGGCGTCCACGTGGGGTTGTTTGGATTCGGAAAGGCCAGGGTCGACAGCGGCGCCTTGAGGTACCCGCTCTCGGATTTATCCCGGATGGTCGAGATCACATAGATGTCGGCATCGAGGATCGCCACCACCGGTCGCTTGCGGTCACCCACCGAGCTGGTCTGGTCGTTCTTGATCGTTGTCTGGTTCCACGTTCCGCCCGGAGTCCGGTCGAAGAGCACCACCTGGGGATCCCCGGGGCCGCCGTTCTGCGTCTCCGTGGCGATATAGATGTTGTCCGAGCCGTCCTTGACCAGGCTCAGCTCGTCGTCGGCGTGTATCGGCCCCCCCGCCAGCGGGACGACCTCGGACGTCCACGAAGACGCCCCGGCCGTGGTCGTTCCCAGCGTCGCCGCATCGAAGACGTTCGTCAGCGCAGTGAACGTCTCGGTCGTCACTATGGCGTTGCCACCGGCACCGGATTCCTTGGCCGTCAGAACCGCCTGGCTGCCGCTGAAATCGTCCATGGAGACCGTGGGGTGCGTTTTCATGGACGCTGCGTAGTCGACCCCGGCGATGCCGCTGCGATCGAACGCGGCGACGAGGTTCAGCCGCGCCTGGGCCAGGGTCAGGCTGGCACCGATGGCGACGTTGCCGTCGACATCGGTCAGTACGGTCTGAAAGGTGTAGGTCTTGGTGTCGACGGTGAGTGTGTCCCCATTGGTTGGGAGGACGTCGAGGGTCAGGGTCCCCTGGGCCATGGTCGCATCGTCCCAGGTGGCATCACCCTGGCCGATCCGGTAAAAGAGGTATTTCGACAGGCGGCCTGCTTCACCGTTGGCGTCACCGTCCTCGGCGGCCGCCACCGCGACGAAGGTTCCACCATCGGTGAAATGGGTCAGCTGGGTCTGGCCCCCCGCCACCGGGACGATCAGGTTGACCGGATCCGCCCACGTGGCGCCTCCGTTTCCGGACCTCGCCACCATCAGCCCGGCGCTGCCCATCCTCGACGCCCACAGGTTCCCGTTGGGAGTCCGATAGATGGCGGCACGGGAGGCAGACATCCCCATCCCTGATAGAGCCACCGGGCCCTCCGACAGGGTGTAGCTATCGGGGCCCGAGTTGTAGTCGAAGGCGGAAAAGACGGTGGTCGTCGTGGTGCTGACGAGAACGTACAGGCGCTCGTTTGCCGTGTCCCAATACACGTCGGGGCGTCCCCGCGAATCCGTGTTGACCACCGGCCCATAACTCGGCATCCCGCCGATTACACCCCTGGCGATCCACCACTGCGATGCCGAAGCGGCAGGCCCCGGAGGAGTTGCCGTGGTCGCCGCCGCCGGCAGGATTGCGTCCCACCGCGATTTCGAGTCGTTCCACCAAATGCGGTGCTGGTTCTTGGTGTCCCATTCCCCCAGGCTCGACACGAGGCCGGAAGTATCGGTGAGGGGCACCACGGCCGGCCCGGTGTCTCCCGCCACGGCTTGCGCCGGGCCGGAATA
>CAXMOP010000076.1:0-6460 GCA_964195155.1 uncultured Kiloniellales bacterium
GGGCGACAACTCGTTCAACGACGCTGCAGCTTGTGGTGTAGACACCGCCGTGTTTTACACGGGCGTCTCGTTCACCGAGATCACTCCGGTCGACGCGTCTGCCCGCGGAACCGACCTGCAGCTGCAGGCCGAGAACTCGGCTCTCGTCATCGGTAACGGATTCTCCTTCGAGGGTGCGTTCCCGGACGTGTGTGAGAACAACCCGGATGTGAACTTCGCCATCACCGACTCGGGGATGTTGAACTTTGGTGCAGATCCGGTTGGTCCATACTGCGACAACACTCGCGGCATGATTTTCGCCGAGCATGAGGGCTCGTTCCTCGTGGGCGTCGCCGCTGCCATGACGAGCACGACCGGCAAGGTCGGGTTTATCGGTGGTGTCAGCGGAATTGGCCTCATCGAGCGCTTCGAGGCTGGCTATGAAGCCGGCGTCTGGGCGGTTGATCCGACCATCGAGATCGTGTCTGAGTATGTCACCGCCTTCCCGGACTTTGACGGGTTCGCCTCACCTGACCGTGGTCGGGAGATTGGTTCGGCGATGTATGACGAGGGCGCTGATGTCATCTACAGCGCCGCCGGCCTCACCGGTTCGGGTACGCACCTTGCTGCCAAGGACAGCTCCGAGGCAACCGGCACGAAGGTGTGGAGCATCGGAGTCGACTCCGACGAATACCAGACCCAGGACGAGGCGGTACGCGAGTACATCCTCACGTCGATGCTCAAGCGGGTCGACACTGCGGTGTTCAATGCGATCATTGATCATCTGAATGGCAACTTCACTGCCGGACCGAGCGAGTACAACCTCGCCTCTGGCGGCGTTGGCTACTCACAGAGTGGTGGGTTCCTCAGTGCTGAGACCGTTGCTGCGATCGACGGCTTTGCGGCCGACATCGTTTCCGGTGCGATTGCCGTACCGAGCGTCCCTGCTGAGGGCTAATCGAGTGAATTGAGCCGCGCTGCGCGGCAAACATGACAGAACGGGACCGGGCTATGCTCGGTCCCGTTCTTTTGTGCCGGGAGGAGTGGCTTGATCAACGCGATCGAACTGATCGGTATCACCAAGCGTTTCCCCGGTGTAGTCGCCAATGACGATGTCTCCCTGACCGTCGAAACCGGAGAGATTCACGCCATCTGCGGCGAGAACGGCGCCGGCAAGTCGACGCTCATGAAGATTCTGTACGGGATGCAGCCTGCCGACGAGGGCCGCATGATCGTCAATGGCGAAGAAGTCCATTTCAGGTCGCCCAGCGATGCCATCGCCAAGGGAATCGGGATGGTCCATCAGCACTTCATGCTTGCCGACCAGCTGTCGGTGCTCGAGAACGTGATCATGGGTTCGGAACCGATGCGTAGCCTCGGGAGGATCGATTTCGACGAGGCTCACAGGCATTTGGCGCAGGTGAGCGAGGCGTACGGTTTGACCGTCCACCCCGATGATTTCGTGGAGACCCTTGAGGTCGGGGAACGTCAGCGGGTCGAGATCATCAAGGTGCTCTATCGCGGTGCTCGGATCCTCATCCTGGACGAGCCGACGGCTGTGCTGGTTCCGCAGGAGGTCGAAGAGTTGTTCCGCAATCTGCGCGAGCTCAAGGATGCTGGATCGACGATCCTGTTTATCGACCACAAGCTCGAGGAGGTGCTGACCATCGCCGACACCATCACGGTGCTCAGAGCGGGCCGCAGTGTCGCCACGGTCAAGCCCGAAGATGTGACCGCCGCCGACCTTGCCGAGTTGATGATCGGATCGGAGCTGCCGACGCCTGAAACCAGTGTGTCGACGGTGACCGATGAGGTGGCGGTGTCGGTGAAGGGAATCACCGTGCTGGATGAAGACGAGCGCCCGATTGTCGACGACGTTTCCTTCGATGTTCATCGTGGCGAGATCTTGGGCATTGCCGGCGTCGAGGGCAATGGACAGACGGAACTCATCGATGCGCTTGTGGGCATCCGTGCCGTCGATACCGGGTCCATCGAAATCAAGGGTCTCGATGTCGCCGAGCGCAGTGTTCGCGAGCGGCGCGAGGCCGGACTCGCCTATGTTCCCCAGGACCGCCAACGCGACGGCCTCCTGTTTGGCTCCCCCCTGTGGGAGAACGCGGCGCTGGGCCATCAGACGCTCCCGCCGTTCGCAAAGGGCATCTGGTTCGATCGCGTCGGAGCCAGGGAGCGGACGGAGCACATTCGCAAAGAGTTCGATGTTCGGACCCCCAACATCGAAGTGATGGCCCACGCCCTATCCGGGGGAAATCAGCAAAAGCTCATCGTTGGTCGGGAGATGACCTCGGAGCCGGAGTTGTTCATCGCCGCCCATCCGACCCGCGGCATCGATGTCGGCGCTCAGGGAGAGGTGTGGGAGGATCTTCGACGGGCTCGAGCCGCTGGCATGGCCACGGTGTTGGTATCCGCCGACCTCGAGGAACTCATCGGCCTGTCGGATACGATCGTCGTGATGCTGCGCGGCAAGATCGTCGCCCGGCTCGATCCCGAGACGGTGACGCCGCGTGACCTCGGGTCTTACATGACAGGCGCCGCCGTCGCTGAGGGCACGCCATGAACGGTGTCGGCCGCAAGATCGTTCTGGCTCTCGCCGCACCGGTGATTGCGGTCGTCTTTTCCCTGGCATTGTCCTCAATAGTCCTGCTGATCTCGGGCAGCGATCCACTGGCTGCGTATTGGGACATGATCGCCAACGGGGGACGACTGGAAACGATCGTCGACATGCTCAATCGAGCGACCCCCCTCTACCTTGCGGGCCTCGCTGCGGCCATCGGTTTTCGCATGAATCTGTTCAACATCGGCGTCGAGGGTCAATACATCCTTGCTGCGTTCGCCGCCGCCGTGGTCGGGGCCAACGTCATTCTTCCCAGCGTGTTCCACGTCGCCCTCATCATTTTTGTGGCGATGCTGGTTGGTGCAGCTTGGTCGGGGTTGGCCGGCTGGTTGAAGGTGGCCCGGGGTATCAATGAGGTTATCGGGACCATCATGCTCAACTTCATCGCCATCGCCGGCATCATCGCCTGGTTGGCGGTCGAGTTGCGCGACGGTCCGCTCACCCCCAACTCCGGAACCAAGTTCATACCGGAGTCTGGCCAGTTGCCGAATCTCAACAGCTGGCTCGAAATCTTTACGCGAGAGATCAGTGGTGGTCGCAAGTTGTCTGCGGTGGTGTTGCTGGCGATTGCCGCGGGGATCATCTTCCACGTGTTTCTCAATCGGACCCGGCTCGGTTTCGATCTGCGGGCCAGCGGCTATAACCCCTTCGCAGCCCGTGCCGGAGGTGTGCCCTCCGATCGGATGATCGTGTTGGCGATGGTGTATGGCGGGGCAATGGCCGGCCTGGTGGGAATGATCGACATTCTCAGCCGGCATCACCGCTACGACGCCGACTTCACCCCGGGTCTCGGATTTGCTGGAATCGCGGTCGCCTTACTCGGTCGCAACCATGCTGTCGGGGTGGCGGTTGGTGCAATGTTCTTTGCCTTTATGGACGTGTCATCACCGATCCTTCAGATCACGGGGTCGGCCACCCGGGAGATCGTGACAATCATGCAGGGCATCATCCTGCTGTCGGCAGTGATCGCCTATGAGTCGGTGAGTCGATATCGACAGCGTGAGGAGGCCAGAGCCGCGGCCGCGGCCCTCGCCCAAGACAAGGTGGTACCTTGATGCTGCAGCGGATAGGTGCGCTTCCAGGGTGGGCTCGGTACGCCGTAGCGGCCGCTATCGGCGTCTTGGTCTTGACCTTTGTGCAGGCGCTGGAGCCGGGTGGGCTGGAGCGCCTGACGTCGGAGAACGCCTCCGGGGCGATGTTGCGCTGGAGCGTCCCCATCCTTCTTGCTGGTCTCGGCGGGCTGTATTCGGAGCGGGCCGGCGTGGTCAACATTGGGCTGGAGGGCATGATGGTCCTCGGCACCTGGTTTGGGGCCTACGGCGTGCTCGTGGGAGGTCCCTGGGTGGGCCTGCTCTACGGCATGCTCGGCGGGGCCTTGGGAGGTCTGCTCCACGCCATCGCCACCGTGAGCTTCGGAGTCGACCACATCGTGTCTGGTGTGGCGATCAATCTCCTTGCTCCCGGCATGGTCCGCTTCTTGTCGTCCGAAGTTCTCACCAACTACACCGGGGGCTCGATCACCCAATCGCCTTCGGTCGAGGGTCTTGGCTCCTTCACCCTTCCGGTCCTGGCGGGTGGAACCTTCTTCGGCGCCGAGACACCCGACATTCTCGGCGCCATCGACCGCTGGGAGCTGTTCTTTGTCTCCGATGTCGCCAGCTTCATGCGCGGGTTTGCCGCTGGTGTATCGATCTTCACGCTGTTGGCGTTGGCCGCGGTCCCGGCGACGGCATGGTTGGTGTGGAAGACACGCTTTGGTTTGAGGCTGAGGATCGCCGGAGAGCATCCGACGGCAGGTGAGTCACTCGGTGTCAACATCTACTATCAGAAGTACAAAGGCGTGATCATCAGTGGCGCTCTGTCGGGCCTTGGTGGCGCCTTTATTGCGATGGAACTGACCGGGTTTTATCGGGAGGACCAGACTCAGGGCCGCGGTTTCATCGGTTTGGCCGCGCTCATTTTTGGCAATTGGCGGCCCGGCGGGATCCTGGTGGCTGCCTTCGTGTTCGGCTACCCGTTTGGGACGGCACTGCGCGACTTGGACGGGAGGTCCACCCACGCCCTTCTCCTCGTGGTCGTGGTGGCGCTGGCGGCGATCTTCGTGTTGTCGATCAAACGCCAGAAGGTGGTGGATGCCATTCTTTCCGGCGTGATCGCCTCCGGTTTCTTCATTTGGTATACGCTTACTGACACAGCGCCCGACTGGCTTCCCAACACTCTTCCGTTTGCGACGGTGCTCCTCGTTCTGTTGTTCGCCGTCCAGCGGCTGCGAGTACCTGCCGCAGATGGAATGGTCTACATCAAGGGCGAGACCTAGCTACTTCACGTCGCCGGCCTCCACCACTGCTCCTAAACTCTCAGTTGTCTGGTACCGCTACGGACTGGAACATCCATGGATTTCATCCTCGTCGGGCCCGGTAGGGCCGGCCTTGCCCTCTCACTACGGCTTTCTGACTCAGGCCATTCGGTCGTTGGAGTCGTCGCCCGCGACCCGGCGGCTGCCGACGTCGCCGCAACACGGCTGCAGTCGGTCTCGCTGAATTGGGACGATGACCTTCCGAGTGCCGATCTGGTGGTGGTGGCGGTTCGTGACGACGCCATCGCTTCAGTGGCCGAACGGCTCGCCCCGATCACGTCTCGAGTCGAGGCCGTTGTTCACCTCTCCGGCCTCACCCCGGTTTCTGCGTTAGGTGGAGTCGACGGCCCCTTGCTCGGCTCGTTTCATCCGTTGCAGACGCTTCCTGATGCCGAGACCGGAGCATCGATGCTCGAAGGAGCCTGGGTAGCAGTCACCACCGAGTCCGACGTCCTCGCAGATCGGTTGTTTGCTTTGGCGACATCTATCGGAATGCATCCATTCGAGTTGGATGACGCCGCCAAGCCGATCTACCACGCAGCGGCTGCTGCGGCAGCCAATTACCCGTTGGCGGCATTGGCCATGTCCGAGCGCCTGTTTGCGGCCGCCGGAGTCCCGTTTGAAGCGGCTGGACCGCTTGTGGCGGCGGTGGTGGCCAACGCGGCGTCGATGGGGCCTCGTGACGCCCTGACCGGTCCGATTGTCAGAGGTGACGTTGGGACGGTGCGTGCTCAGCTCGCCGCGGTCGAGCAAGCGGTCCCCGAACTTCTGGAGCACTTCAAGGCGATGGCGAGAGCGACTGCGGCAGCTGTTGGCTCGACGGAGGCGATGAACGAGGTGCTGCAATGAAGATTGTCGAGTCGTTCGCTGAGGTTCGTGGAGAGGCACAAGGTTCATCGGTCTCACTCGTCCCCACCATGGGGTATCTCCACGATGGACATGTTTCCCTGGTCGAGATCGGCCGAGACACCGCCGACCTTGTTGTGATGAGCCTCTTCGTAAACCCGCTTCAGTTTGAACAGTCCGCCGATCTGGAGAGATACCCGCGTGATCTGGAGCGGGACTCAGAAATTGCGGCGGCGGCCGACGTGGATGTGTTGTTTGTGCCGTCGGTGGCTGAGATGTATCCGACACCTCCGCGGACCCGTGTACGGGTGGATGGCGTGGCCGACGCTATGGAGGGCAAACACCGGCCCGGGCACTTCGAAGGCGTGGCAACCGTCGTAGCCAAGCTGTTTGCCGGGATCCGTCCTGATGCTGCTGTTTTTGGCCGCAAAGACGCCCAACAGTTGGCACTGGTACGCCGGATGGCGATCGACCTCTCGTTTCCCGTCGAGATCATCGGTGCGCCAACCATGCGATCGGTGGATGGGTTGGCGATATCGAGCCGCAATGTGTTGCTGACCGATCACGACCGCAACGTGGCCTTGGGTCTGTCGTCTGGTCTCTTTGCGGCCGCTGCGGCTTCCGCGGCCGGCGAGCGGGTTGCCACG
>CAXMOP010000077.1:0-1922 GCA_964195155.1 uncultured Kiloniellales bacterium
CATTCGCCACCCAGTCCGCCATCGCCCAATACCAGAGCGCCCTGGAGGCGTTTAGCCCGGGAGACGACGTCAACATCGCGGCAAAGGCCTACGAGGGTCTTGCCCAGGCTTACATCTTCAGCGGCGATATCCCGACTGCGATGGCAACCTATGGCGAGATGCTCGCCTTCGGCGAGGATGTCGTCGTGCAGGAAATCCAGGTGTCGGCGCTGAACAAAAGAGCGTTGGCACATACCACGATCACCGGTGACCTGGTCTCTGCAGAAGCCGATCTGCTGCTGGCGAGGAAGATCGGAGAGTCTTGCGGTTACCAGGCCGGGATCGCCGAGTTCCACACGGTGTACTGCGCGCTCAACACCGCCCAGGGCAACCTGGAGACGGCCGCCGAGCATCTCGAGGAAGCCGTCGACCTCGGCACCGAGATCGACTCGACCTTCACTCGCAACTTCGGGCTGGCCCACCATGCCTCCACGCTGATGCTGATGGGTCGCTTCGCCGAAGCGAATCAAGCAGTCGCAGAAGCACTCCCGATCGTCGAGGCGAGCGGCGATCGTCTCCACAAAGCGGAGCTCATCGGCATCACCCGTGCAACCGCGCGGGCGAACCTCGGGGAGCCACTGAAGGGGCTTGAAGACGCAAGGTGGGGCGCCGGTGAGCTCAGGGAAATCGGGGCGATCTTCAACGAGCCGATTCCCACATTTACCACTGCCTTGATCGCAATGCAGCTAGGTAGGCTCGAGGAGTCGGTACAGGCGTGGGAACGCACAATGACGCTGGGCGAGATGATCGGAACCAATGGTCTGATCGCTTCAGCCGCGGCCGGGATGGCTGGAGTGCGTATGGCCATCTACGGGCCCGCCGACGACGAGGTTCGCCGGCTCATCGATCTGGCCGGGACCCACGTCGAGCTCCCAGGGGGCGAGACTGCTGGCCACGTCGTGCTGGCGACGCTGGCCCGCCTGGCGTTGTTCACCTTCGACACCGCGACAGCGAAAGATCACCTTGAGACCGCAGCACCGATGCGATCGCCGGCCGAGGCCCTGGCGAGGCCCGAGATCCTGCTGGCCTCAGCGGACATCGCGATGGCCGAGGGGGATATCGAAAGGGCATCTGGGTTCGTCGAGGAGCTCCGGCAGCACGTCCAGGACACCGGAGCGGTGATCCTCGAGCCTCGGCTCGTGCACGCCACTGGCTTGCTGCAGGTGCATCAGGGCGACTTCGACGGCGCCATCGAGACCTTTGACGCAGCCGCTGAGCAGGCAGCCGGTTTGGGCTTGCTGTTCGACCTCCTCGGCATGCAGTTCCGTGCGGCGATGATGCTCGGCGCGGCGGGCAGGCCCGAAGCGCAACGCTTCGGCGAAGGCGCGGGAGACACTATGGCCGAAATGGCCGCCCTCATCGAGGATGCCGAATTGCGCGAGGCCTTCCTGCGCACCAACGCTGCGCACTGATGCGCGCCATTCGTCTGCAAGGAGTTTGGGCCGGTCGAAGACCTCCAGCTTGGCGAACTTCCCGATCCTGAATCGGGCCCGGGAGAGGTCGTGATCGACGTCACCGTCGCCGCCATGAACTTCCCAGACATCCTCATCGTCGAGGGCAACTATCAGGTCCGACCCGAGCCCCCCTTCTCCCCGGGACTGGAGGGGACCGGGGTCATCTCTGCGGTGGGGGACGGAGTGACGCTGCGTCGCGCTCGGACCCTATGACATTTTCGCTGGGTGCGTCAATTCCCGGCGCGTCCCAGGTCACAGGTAGCGCATATGTGCCGATATGGGCGGGTGGAGCCGATCGTTCGCGGAGGAACTATCGCAAACGCGTCAGTCGGAGGTCCCCGCTGAGAAGATCCGACGTTGCCACCTTGACTAGTGGAAGACCGGAGGAGGAACCACGTTGGATCGTCGCTTGCTGGGAGCCACCTTGGC
>CAXMOP010000078.1:0-13198 GCA_964195155.1 uncultured Kiloniellales bacterium
TAGATACCGCTACCGGCCCTGGGCTGCCAGCGTCAGTCGCGTTCGGCGATTTTGGTGACCGCCGCTCTTCTGGTGACGGTGTCGTTGGCGTCACCCTGGATGCCGAGCAGCTCGAGCCGCGCCTCCTCGGCCTCTTGGCCCGCACCCAGGTCGGCAGCGGCGAGACGGGCCTCGACGCCCTCTTCGACGAGCCGCTCCGCCTCTGCAACCAGTGCCTCGACCATTTCCTCCTCAGGTACCACCCGCACCACCTGGCCCTTGATGAACAAATGCCCCTTGCCCCGGCCTGCGGCAATCCCGATGTCGGCCTCGCGGGCCTCGCCCGGTCCGTTGACCACGCAACCCATCACCGCGATCTGCACCGGGAGCTCGGCGTCTTCCAACGCGGCCCTGGCGCGCTCGGCGATGTCGATGACGTCAACCTCTGCCCTGCCACACGATGGGCAGGCAATGAGGTCCATCATGGTTCGCTCTCTCAGGCCGAGATACTCGAGCAGCTGCCTTCCCGCCTTTGCCTCCTCGACAGGATCGGCAGTGAGCGAGAACCGGATGGTGTCTCCGATTCCCTCGAGCAACAGCGTCGAAATGCCCGCGACGGACTTGATGAGACCGCCGGGGGGCGGCCCGGCCTCGGTGACACCCAGGTGGAGCGGGTATTCAACGCGCTCGGCGAGCAGGCGGTACGACTCGACCATGAGCGGCACGTTGCTGTGCTTGACCGAAATCTTGATGTCGTGGAACCCGACGTCCTCGAGATAGCCGATCTCCTTCAACGCCGACCGGACCAGCGCCTCGGGGACCGGGCCACCGAACTCCTCGAGCAGGTCCTTGTCGAGGGAGCCAGCGTTCACGCCGACCCGGATCGGCACTGCCGCTTCGGCCGCCGCGGTGGCCACGGTCTTGATTTGCTCCTCTTTTCTGATGTTGCCGGGGTTGAGGCGGAGCCCGGCGACACCGGCTTCGAGAGCGGCGAGGGCCAGCCGGAACTGGAAGTGGATATCGGCGACGATCGGGACCGGCGACCTGGGAACGATCTCGGCGAGTCCGGCGGCGGCATCCACGTCGTTGCACGTGATACGCACGATGTCCGCACCGGATCCGGCGAGAGCGTACACCTGAGCAAGAGTGGCGTCGACGTTGGCGGTCTTGGTCGTGGTCATCGATTGGACGGCGATCGGCGCCCCGTCACCGACGGGGACATCCCCGACCGTGAGCCGACGAGAAGCGCGACGCGGGATCATGAGATCATGCTATCGGGACTCGTGATACTTAATACGTGATACCGCTTCTCGCCCTCACCCAGAAGCTCACAGCTGCAGCGGCCTGAAGATGTCCAGGTACAGCCCGACGAGTCCCACCGTCACCAGGAAGAGGAGCACCACCGCCGCGATCGGTGTCAGCTTGCGGACGTCCGGTTCCCGTCCCGTCAGTTTCTCGTACAGCGCAACCGCAAAATGCCCTCCGTCGAGCGGATACAGCGGGATCACGTTGATGACCGCAACGAAAACGTTGACCAGTCCCAACAGCACCAGGGTGCTCTCGAGCGGCCCGGCAATTCTGGCCAAACCGATGGGGGTAATCGGACGTACCTCCTGCAACACCTCGTCGTCGCCGCCGGCAACCGCAAGTAGCAGGTCGGGGAAACCGGTGATCATTGCCCACAGCCCCCTGAAGCTGTCACCGATGGCGGTCCATACGCCGGCTGCTGCGGCCGTGGCGCTGGAGATCAGGCCGCCGTCGACACGCTCGACTTCGGGTGCGGCACCGAAGTAACCAATCTCGTGGGTGATCGTGTTGCCCTCGGCATCAGTCGCCACCTCGCCGTCGACGATCACCGGGGCCTCGACCAGGGCGAGGGCGACCGGGACCTCGGAAAGCGAGTCGTCGCGGTCGTAGCCGATGAGCACCGTGTTTCCACCGTGCTGCTGGACGCGATCAACAAATGCGTCCCAGGACTCCACGGCCGTCCCCTCAAAGGTGCGCAGCGTGTCACCCGGTTCGAATCCGGAGCGCATCGCCGGAGAGGTTCCGCCGTCGGGAGTGGTGGGTGCAACGATTGCGAGGGTCAATGTCGGGATCGATTGCCCGAGCTCGTTCCGTTCCCTCTGCCCCCACACGCTGAACACGAGGAAGAACAACAGGAACGCCATGATCAGGTGGCTGGCCACGCCGGCAAGGACGACGATCGACTTTTGCCAGAAGGGGGCCGCCCGATAAGTGCGCTCCTCCTCGTCAGGTGGGATCTCCTCGAGGGGGTTCATGCCGATGATGCGGACGTAGCCGCCCATCGGTATGGCCTTCACGCCGTACTCGGTTTCGCCGCGTTGGGTCGACCACAGCTTGGGGCCGAAGCCGAAGAAGGCCTCGGTGACCTTCATGTCGTAGTACTTGGCCGCTATGAAGTGACCGCCCTCGTGGATCACGATCATCAGCGCGATACCGATGATCATGATTGCGGCGGTCATCTTTCGCCCCTCTGTCCTTCGCTCATGGGAAAAACGGTACCGGTCGGCGGTGCCTAGCGGGACACGCCGGCCACGGCTTCGGTCGCTGCGTTCCGGCCGGCGAGGTCCGCACTAAGAGCATCGTCGAGTCGGTGCAGCGGCTGAAGCGGGACCGCCTCCAGCGCCGCCGCCACCACTTCGGAGATCGCAGGAAAGGCAATCCGACCTTCGAGAAACGCGGCCACCGCAACCTCATCCGCAGCATTGAGAACCGCCGGGGCATTGCCACCCCTGCGCCCCGCTTCGTAGCCAAGGTCGAGTGCGGGGAAGGCGACCCGGTCCGGCGCGGCGAATGACAGATCGACCGGGTTGAACCCCATCGTCGAGCCCGGCAACCGGTCCGGATAGGTGAGGGCGATCTGGATGGGCTTGCGCATGTCGGGGGGGCCCACCTCGGCCTTGACGACGCCATCGATGAACTCGACGAAGGCGTGGACAAAGCTCTGTGGGTGCACGACGACTTCGATCTGCTCGAACTCGAGGCCGAACAGGAAGTGCGCCTCGATCACCTCGAACGCCTTGTTCATCAGCGTGGCCGAGTCGATCGTGATGCGATCGCCCATGTCCCATGTGGGGTGCGCCAACGCCTGCTCCACAGTCACGCCGGCCAGCTCGTCGGCACCCATGCCCCGGAATGGGCCGCCGGAGGCGGTCAGCACGACCTGATTCACCCGGGCGCGGTCCTCCCCGGCAAGGCATTGCCAAATCGCCGAGTGCTCACTGTCGACCGGGAGTAGCTCGGCCCCCTCGGTGCCGAGCGCCTCGAGCACCAACGGCCCGCCGGTCACCAGGCTCTCCTTGTTGGCGAGCGCCACCCGGTTTCCGGCCTCGAGCGCCGCCAGGGTCGGCTCCAGCCCTGCGGCGCCGACGATGCCGTTGACGACGATGGTGTCTGGAATCGTTGCGAGGGCGGCCACGGCGTCGCTGCCGATCGCCACGCCGTTGGGCAGGTTGTCGCCGGGCTCGGCGATGGCGAGCCCGGCCTGGGGGTAGCGATCGGCAAGCGCGAAGAATGATGACGACCCGTGCCCGGCCGCCAGCGCTGCGATTGGGATGTCGAGCCGGTCGGCGACCTCGAGCGTCTGGATGCCGATCGACCCGGTCGCACCGAGGACGACGATCGGCTTCAGATCAGGGCCAGCCACGTCAACACGACCCAGACCGCGGGAATCGCCGCAATGACCGCATCAATACGATCGAGGAGACCACCGTGGCCTGGGAGAATCGAACCCATGTCCTTGATGTCGAGCGATCGCTTCACCACCGAGACCGCAAGATCACCAATCGGGGCGAAGACCGCAACGACGGCGCCGATCAGCAGGCCTGCGGGAAGGTCGATTGGCTCGACCAGGTATCCGATCGCAGCCCCGACGGCGAGCCCAGTCAACGCCCCGGCGATGAAGCCCTCGACGGTCTTCTTCGGCGAGATCACCGGTGCCAGCGGGCGCCGCCCGATGCTTCGCCCAACAAAGAAGGCGGCGATATCGACCAGGGCGACGGTTGCGACCAGCGCGATCACCAGCACCTGGTAATCCTCAGCCGCGATGATGTCGAAGGCGAACCCGCCCAACCCTCCGATCCACGCAGCGACCAGAACGGTGAGGGCGAAATTGGCAGCGGGCTGATCCTGGCGGGGGCTGACCGCATTGAACAGCAGCACGACCGTCGCCATCAAGGCGAGCGCCACCGGAATCGCCACGACGCCGAACGCAGCAGTGCCGAGCGCGGCCCCGGCGATGCCCAGGAACCCGAAGATCGACATCGGCCGGAACTGGCGATGGATGAGAGCGGAGTAGAACTCACCGGCAGCCACGATGAACGCGGCAAGGGCAAAGACGATCAGCGCCGGCCGCCACAGCAAGGACAGCAGCAATGCGCCCACGAGGGCGACGGCAGTACCCACACGCAGCAACAGGTCGGAGGACCCGCGCGGCGCTGCTTCATCCGCTCCCTCGACGTCTTCCTCTTCGACCACGTCTTCGAATCCGACGCTTGCGGATTCGAGTCCCGGGATATCGGCGGACAGGGCGACCTGTTCGGTGGCCTCACCCTCGGCCGCGGCAACCGCCGCCGCTAGCTCGACGTGCTCCTGGGTTGCCGCCCCGAGATAGTCATCCTCGGTGATTTCGTCCACCGGCGGCGGCTCGTCCCCGCTATCTACGTCCTCGATGGCAAAGTCCGGTGGTGCCTCGATCGGATCCATCTCGACGACCGCGTCGAGCGCATCGGGCTCGGTCGGTCCGTCGCCGCCGATGACCGGCACCTCGCCCGTATCGTCGTCGTCGGTTTCTCCCCCCGTCGGCAGCAACGGCGGCCCTGCGGCCACGCCGGGGATGTCGCCGGTGTCCTCTGGCGAGAGCTCGAGGTCGAATTCGGAGGTGTCGTGCTCGTCGGCGTCCTGCGGTAGTTCCTCGCTATCCCCCTCCGGCTCGCTGCGCCCGACGCCTCCCCCAAGGGCGGAGGAGGAAACCGACGGCTCCTCTAGATCCTTGCCTCCAGCCCCCTCCGCGTCGCTGTGCTCGACATCTCCCCCAGGTGGGGAGGAACCATCATCGTCGTCGGGAAGCATCTCTCCCCCCACCAGTGGCGGCCCCGATTCGGGCCGCGAGGGGGCCTCTTCATCCGCCTGGTCATCATCGTCACCACGGGCGAAGGCCAGCCAGTCCGACACCTCGTCGACGGCCTCACCTTTATCGGAGAGCTCCCGATACGGGTCTTGCTGCTCGTCGTCGAGCCAGCCGTCGAACCCAGCATCCGGTTCCGAAGGCGTCAAATGCGGCTCGTCGTCGTCGTCGGCCGCTTCGGTGTCGTCTCGATCCGTCATGGCGAAAGACAGTACTTCGGTGTCCCGATCTTCGTCAGGACCGTTGGTGGTGGTGTCTTCGTCTGGCATTGGCCGGTCTCAGACCTCCAGCAGCTCTTCCTCTTTGGTGGCGAGGAGCTTGTCGAGTTTCTCGACATGGCGATCGGTCATCTCCTGAAGCGTCTTCTCCGCCCGGTGGATGTCATCCTCGGAAACGTCCTCGGCCTCAATGGCATCTTTCGCGTGGCGGCGGACGTTGCGAATGGCGACCCGGCCTTCCTCGGCGAGACCGCGGACGAGCTTGATCAGCTCCTTGCGGCGCTCCTCGGTGAGGGTCGGGAAGCTCAGCCTGATCACGTTGCCGTCATTCGACGGGTTGAGGCCGAGGTCGGATTCCTGAATGGCCCGCTCGATGTCTGCGAGCGCCGACTTGTCGTACGGCGTGACGACCAGCAGGCGCGCCTCGGGGACCGCGAATCCGGCGATCTGCTGGAGTTGGGTCTCGGTGCCGTAGTAGTTGACGGTGATCCGGTTCAGGAGGTTGGGGTTGGCACGCCCGGTGCGGATCGTACCGAATTCCTGGTTGGCGTGGTCGACGGCCTGGTCCATCTTGTGGTCGGTCTCTTTGAGCAACGGATCGATCACAGCGCCTCCGAGGAATCGATCACAGCGCCTCCGAGGAGGGTGCTGAGGAATCCTCAAGCGGGCCTTCGCCCAACTGTAGAAGCCTCAGGTTGTGGGGATTGGCCTGGTGGAGGCCCGTAGCACTCGTCATTTCTCAGACCCTCCTAGTGCACCAGCGTTCCGACGTCCTCCCCGCGCACGGCTCGTTCGATCTCGCCGGGGCGGTTCATGTTGAACACGCGGATCGGGATGTTGTTTTCCATCGCCATCGTAATTGCGGTGGTATCCATGATCCCGAGGCGTCGGGCAATGGCATCCATGTGGCCCAGGTCAGCAATCAGCGTTGCGTCGGGGTTTGTGGCCGGGTCGGCGTCGTAGACACCGTCCACTTTCGTTGCCTTGAGCACCGCATCGGCGCCGATCTCTGCGGCGCGTAACGCGGCGGTGGTGTCGGTGGTGAAGTACGGGTTCCCGGTGCCGCCCGCAAAGATCACGATGCGGCCTTTCTCGAGATGGCGGATCGCCCGTAGCCGGATGTATGGCTCGGCTACCTGCTGGATGTTGATCGCAGTCTGGACCCGGGTTTCGGAACCGGCACGCTCGAGGGCATCGCGCAGCGCTAGGGCGTTGATCACGGTGGCCAGCATCCCCATGTAGTCAGCGTTGGCGCGGTCCATGCCTTCAGCCGCTTCGCTCACGCCTCTGAAGATATTTCCCCCGCCAACGACGATGGCGATCTCGTGGCCTTCGCCTCGCACTGCCGAAATCTCTTCGGCGACCCGGTCGACGACTTCCGGATCGATGCCGTACTGCAGTTCGGGATCGGCGAAGGCCTCCCCGGACAACTTCAGGACGACTCGCGCCACTTCACTCCCCCTCGCCGACGGCAACCCTCGACAGCTGCACAACGCTGATGTTCTCTCCCATCCTTGCCGCGAGCTGTTTGACCATCTCGCCCACCGTACCCTCGAACCGCTCGGACCTGATGAACACCTGGTCGTACAGCACGGCGTCGGAATAGAACTTCTCGATCCTGCCGTCGACGATCTTGTCGATGACGTCCTCGGGCTTGCCTTCGTTCTTGGCCTGGGCGGCGATGAGGCGGCGCTCATCGTCGAGGATCTCATTCGGGACTTCGTCGCGTGTGATCCACTGCGGCCTGGCAGCAGCAGCGTGCATCGCGATGTCGTTAGCCGCTTGTTGGAAGTCATCGCTCTTGGCAACGAAGTCGGTCTCTGAGCCAAGTGCCACCATGACTCCGAGCACCGGTCGGCCCGCCTGGCTGTGTAGGTACGAGCCCACGGTGCCTTCGGTCTGGGCACGTTCGGTCCGCTTCGCGGCGTCGGCGAGGCCCTGCTCGCGCAGGATCTCTTTGGCACGATCGACGCCACCTCCGGATTCGGTGAGGGCGCGCTTGGCGTCCATCATCCCGGCACCGGTCGCCTGGCGAAGCGCCGCAACTTCCTTTGCCGAGATGTCGGTCACTCGCCCTCCTTGAAGGCGGCCGACTCGTCATCCGCGTCCTTGGCGGCCCCGACCAGCTCCTTGTTCCTGGCCTGCCGGAGCGCGGTGCCTTCCTTGGCAGCCGTGGCGATCGCCTCCGCCACGAGATAGGAAGTGCGAATGGCGTCGTCGTTTCCGGGCAGAACCAGATCGATGTCGTCGGGATCGGCGTTGGTGTCGACAATGGCCATGATCGGAATATTGAGGCGCACCGCCTCCTTCACCGCGATCTGCTCCTCGATCACGTCGATGACAAACATCACGTCCGGGATGCTGGTCATGTCGCGCACACCGCCGAGCACCGTATGCAGCTTCTCGAGCTCGCGACGCAACTTGAGCCGCTCCTTTTTCGGGAGGGCCTCCATCTCGGCGGAATCGTCCATCCGCTCCAGCTCGAGCATGTACAGGATGCGCTTGTGGATCGTGTTGAAGTTGGTCAGCATTCCGCCGAGCCAGCGATGGTTCACATAGGGCATGCCTGCGCTCGTCGCTGCCTCTTCGATCGCCGCCTGTGCCTGCTTCTTGGTGCCGACGAAGAGCACCTGACCACCATCGGCGGCAGTGTTCTTGACCAGCTCGGCAGCTTCCTCGAGCATCGCCAGGGTCTGGCGCAGGTCGAGAATGTGGATGCCGTTGCGCTCGGTGAAGATGTACGGGCGCATCTTCGGGTTCCAACGGCTGGTCTGGTGGCCGAAGTGCATTCCGGCCTCGAGCAGCTCACGCATACTCACGACGGACATGGATTCCTCCTGTTTCGGGTTGTGCCTCCGCCCACCCGGAACACCCCGCAGGCCGCAGACGCGGCCCGACCGCTGGGGTTTGTAGTGGACGTGCGTATTTCGCCGGAAGTGTATCAGTCGTCAGTCCACAGTCGTCGGTCGACAGCCCGAATGAGGACTGAAGACTGAGGACTGAAGACTCAGTACGGCGTTTCGATGAATCGGTTCCGTAGCGAGAGGACGGCCTTGGTGTGGATCTGGCACACCCGCGACTCGGTGACGTTGAGGATCGACCCGATCTCGGCAAGGGTCAGGCCTTCGAAGTAGTACAGCGTGATGACCAATCGGTCGCGCTCGGGAAGGCGATTGATGGAGTCGGCCAGCATGTAGCGGGTCTCCTCTTTCTCAAATGAGCCGCCCGGGTCGAGGGCGCTGCGGTCGGCGACAACATCGCTGACCGCGCCGGAGTTTCGCTCCTCCGGGCTGAGTAGCTCGTCGAGGGCGACGAACCCGAGGGTGGACAGCTCGCCGAGCTGGTCGCGCAGCTGATCCACGGTCATGTCCATGTGCACCGCCAGTTCCTCGTCGGTGGCGGAGCGCTGCAGCCCGTGTTCGAGCTCGGCCATGGAGCGTTGGATCTCGCGGGCGCGGGCACGGACCGAACGTGGCACCCAGTCCAGAGCGCGCAGTTCGTCGAGGATGGCGCCCTTGATCCGGTTGACCGCATAGGTCTCGAACTTGTAACCGCGCTCAGGCTCGAACTTGTCGATGGCGTCGATCAGCCCAAACGTTCCGTAGGAAACGAGATCCGAGGATTCGACATTGCGAGGCAGACCGGATCCAAGACGTCCGGCGACGAACTTGACCAGCGGCGCGTAATGGAGGATCAGACCCTCGCGGGCATGCTCGTTCCCGGAATCCTTGAAGGTCTCCCACAGTGCGGCGAGTTCGGACTCGCCGCGTTCATGCACGGGGGTGGCTGCGTTCATACGTTTTCCTGAGGTGCTCGCGGGTGACGGCAGTGTATATCTGAGTCGTTCCCAGTTCGGCATGTCCGAGCAGGTCTTGAACACTTCGTAGATCGGCCCCGCCTTCGAGCAGGTGGGTGGCAAAGGAGTGCCGCATGGCGTGCGGGAAGGTGCCGACCCTGGCGGCCACGACTCTGCGCACGCCGCGGGTGTCGAGTGGGCCGCCGCGCACGCCCACCCAGAGCGCATCCGCGGCCGCCGCGCCGGCGAGCCGGGGGCGCCCCCGGTCGACGTAGGCAGACACCGCGGCTTGTGCCCGGTTCCCGACCGGCACGTCGCGTTCCTTGTCACCCTTGCCAAGGACCCGGAGAAAGGTGCCATCTCCGACGTCGGTGACGGTGAGTGCGGCGAGCTCGGACACGCGAACTCCGGTGGCGTACAGCAGCTCCAGGATGGCGCGGTCGCGCAGCACCAGCGGGTCGTCGCCCTCGAGGTCGTCGAGGAGGCGGCCGAGAGAGCTGGCCGGGATTGCCTTGGGGAGACGGCTCGGTTTCTTCGGCTGCGCCAGGCCCGCCGCCGGGTTGGCCGGGATCAGGCCACGCTTGGTGGCGTCATCGAGGAAGGCGCGGACGGCCGACGCCTTCCTGGCAATGGTGCGTGGGGCGTAGCCACGAGTCGACAGTTGCGCCAGGAAACGGCGAACGGTTCGCCGATCGATCTGCGCGAGGTCATCGATGCCGAGGCGCTCACATAGATCCATGAACTGACGCAGGTCGCCCGTATAGGCGTCGACGGTATGCGGTGACAGACCGCGTTCCGCCGCGAGTCGATGCAAGTAAATAGAAACAGCCGCGCCAGGCTGGCCCCCGTGGCTCATCTGCACATGGTGGCCCGATCCGTGTTCAAGGTCAACGATTCGAACGACCCATTCCTGACTAACCCGCTCGACGTAGTTGAAAAATGACGAGTGCCCTGAGCCGCCGCTCGCTTGAGTGGTGCCGTGACTCGGTTTCTCCAGTCAGCGCCGGCACGCTGGAGGATTGCTCAATACCCCCCTAGCCCTTTTCGACGTAGGCGAGGTCGCAACCCCGGCACGGTCGACCAGGGCCATGGCAAAAAACGAGACCCCGTACTCAGCGGCCTTGAGCGCGGGATCAGGCACCATCGACTAGCAAGAGTGATGTGTGCTAAGCTGAGCACATCCGTCTACACATAAGTATCGACGACGAACTCCTCGCCGAACTCGATCGGCGTGCTGGCAAACGACGCCGCAGCGCCTTCATCGCCGAGTTGATCAAACGTGGACTCGATGACGAGCAGCGCTGGGACGATATCGAAGCTTCCTTGGGCAGCGTCGAGGACCGCGGTCATCCGTGGGACATCGATCCCGCGGGCTGGGTGAGAGAACAGCGCAGCGCCGATCCGCAGCGCACGGGCTGAGCCGTGGCGCGTATCCTGCTCGACTCGACCGTCCTCATCGATGCACTCCGAGGCCGGCCGGCTGCGGAACGCGTGCGCGCGATGAGACGCATTGGAGACCAGCCCTGGGTCTGTGTGATCTCCATCGAGGAGATCTGGCGGGGACTCCGCGACCGAGAGCGTACGAATGCTCGACGCCTGATGCGCGGTCTTCGCCTCGCCCCGCTCGGCAAGGATGAAGGCACATTGGCCGGGACATGGCGGCGCGACCATGCCAAAGAAGGGGTGACACTCCATCAAGCCGATTGCCTGATCGCGGCCTCCGCTGTTGGCATCGATGCCCTTCTGGCCACCGGCAATCCGACTGACTTCCCCATGACCGAACTCGGTGTGGAGTACTGGCCGGTGGGTGAGTAGCGGTCGCCGACCAGCCGGATCGGCGGTGTGGCATCCCGGGTCAGGCTGTTCGGGCTGCATGATTTGCCAGATCATGCACCAACCCAAGCTCTTCGACCAGGTCTTCGGGGTCGAGTACGGGGAATGCGCCGTCGCGTATCAGCAGGTTGCAGCCCTCGGATGATTTACGGTCGACGTCGCCTGGCATGGCGAACACTGGGATCCCGTACTCGGCGGCCTTGACCGCGGTGATCAAAGCCCCGCCGGTTCGGGCCGCCTCAACGACCACTACTGCGGCCGCCAGCCCGGCGATGATCCGGTTGCGGGGCGGGAAGCGCCATCCATCGGGCGGCGACCCCGCCGGGTATTCGGTGACGATCGCGCCGCCGCCGTCCAGGAGCTGCTGGCCGAGCCGTTCGTGCTCGCGTGGATACGCAATGTCGATGCCACAGCCGAGCACAGCCACACCGATTCCCCCGGCGTCAACCATGCCGCGATGCGCCTCACCATCGATGCCTCGTGCTAGGCCCGAGATCACCGGCCACCCGGCGGCGGCAACGGCGTGTCCGTAGGCGCGGGCCAATTCTCTGCCGTATGCGGTGCAGCGTCTCGTCCCGACGATGGCCACGCCGGGGCGCTGCGGAAGGTGGCCGCGCAAGAACAGGAGGTCGGGAGCATCCTCGAATATGTCCAAACGCACCGGATAATCCGGATCGCCGCGAAACACGACCGAAACCCCAAGCGAGTCCAGCTCGCGTCGCCGTGTTCCGGCGTCGACCGCCGCCGCCTCACGGACGTGATCGGATGCCTTCACTTTCCTCCGTTCGATGGCACCCAGGGCGCCAGCGGCGCCGCCGAACCGGTCGCGCAGCTCGCGCGACCGCTCCGGGTGCATGCCGGCAAAGGCGAGGCGGAGACGGGCGTCGCTCACAGCCTGGCCTCCCGCAACGTCATCGCCTCGTCGATGTCCGCCGCGTCGACGCCACCGCGTTGCGCAAGATCCGCAATAGTCCGAGCGATCTTGCGGACGCGGTCCCACCCACGGGCCGTCAGCTGATCCAACTCGGCAGCCCGCCGCAGCGTGCGTTCGGCCCCAGGAGTCCAGTCGACGGCGTCGAGCTGGGTGCGGCTCAGGTCACGGTTGAGCCGGCCTCGCTCCTCACGTTGGCGACCCCGCGCGGCAGCCACCCGCTCCCGAACCACCATCGACGATTCACCCTCAGGGCCGGTGAGCTCGGACATCCGCAGCCTCGGCACCCTGATCTGGACGTCGAGGCGGTCGAGGAGAGGCCCGGAGAACCGTCGCCGATAGCGGCCGATCGCCGCCTCCCCGCAGACACATGGCTTCTGGCGATCGCCTTCAAACCCACACGAGCACGGGTTGGTCGCGGCAACCACCTGGGCCCGGCAAGGAAACTCAACAGTTGCCGCCTTGCGTGCCACCACCACGACGCCATCCTCCAACGGGGTTCGCAACGCATCAAGCAACTGGGGCGGGAACTCGCCGAGCTCGTCGAGGAACAGGACGCCGCGATGGGCTAGGACCGCTTCACCCGGGGTCGGAACGCCGGAGCCTCCACCGACCAGCGCCGGAAGCGATGCGGAATGGTGCGGTGCCCGAAACGGCGGCAGCGTCGGGCTTGGTCGATGAAGCCCGGCCGCCGCCCATGCCAGGGCGACCTCATGGGCCTCGCTTGCCACCAGCGGTGGCAGTACGCCCGGCAATGCACGCGCCAGCATCGTCTTGCCGGCACCCGGTGGTCCGACGAGGAGGAGATGGTGTCCACCTGCGGCAGCGACTTCGAGGGCCCGCCGGGCCAGCGGTTGGCCCCGTATTTCGGCCAGATCCTGCCCGCCGCCGGCCTCGGGTTCCGGTGCGTCGATCGGGTCGCCGGACTCCGTTCCCATGGCGACCGCAACCGCATGGGAGAGCGAGGAGACAGCTTCGACACCCAGGTCGGCCCGACCGGCTGCCTCGGCGGCGGAACGCCGCGGGAGCAGGCACCGCTTGTCCAGGCCCTTCGCCACCAGGGCGGCGCCGAGCCCACCGCGGGTGGCTTTGATCGACCCGTCGAGGCCGAGCTCGCCGAGCGCCACCACGTCCGTGACCGCGTTGTATTCCGATGAAGAGGCGGCGAGTACCCCGAGGGCGATGGGCAGGTCGTAGGCCGAGCCGACCTTGGGCAGGTCGGCCGGCGACAGGTTCACCACGACCCGACGATTGGGGAAGGTGTGCCCGGATGAGGCGAAGGCAGCGCGCAC
>CAXMOP010000079.1:0-79304 GCA_964195155.1 uncultured Kiloniellales bacterium
ACCCCGAGGGCGTAGAACCACACCGGGCCGCCATCCAACGAGGGCTGCATCGGTTGGGTGAGGAGCCGGATCATCCCGGCGGCAGCGATCGCCGCCGATGCCGGGACCCCGAATCCGGGCCATCGATACGCTTTCCACACCGCGATGACCACCGCGGCGACGCCAAACAGCAGCGCTGCGTAGAGCCCGACCTGGTGCCGCGTGATGGCGCTGCCCTCCTGGGCGACCGCCCACGGCAGATCAGACGCGGTGCCTAGGCACGCATCGCGGGCGATACAGCCGGCGTGCCATCCGGCGAGGCCGGCGAGTGCGGCGGCGGCAACGCCGTCGGCCATAGGCACCAACTCGCGTCTGGAGAGCCAGGCGAACACCGCGATTGCTCCGAGGGTGGCCCCGACGGTGGAGACACCGGCACGAACCAGCAGAACGTCGGCGGGATGGGTCACCGGGTTCACGCCGTCGAGGATCATTGCGACCAGGCGGCCGATGAAGATTCCGAGCGCGGCGGAGGTGATAGCCACCTCGAACAGGTTGCCGGAGCAGCGAGAGGCGTTGCCGTGCCTGGCCTCCCACCACAGCATGGCGTAGAGGCCGGTGAGGGCAAACGCCGCGGCGGCGAGGAGGGTGAATTCCATCAGCCGTTGACCAACTCGTCGATCTGGAGTGCCAGCGTGCGCTCGTCGATCACCCCATAGTGGAGGAATCGCAGTTCCCCCCCGGGGTCGTAGAAGAAGGTGAGCGGCACTCCCCGGCTCCCGCCAAGCTCGATCGGGATGGTCCCCCCTGAATCGGCCAGATGCTCGATGGTGGCGCCCGGGAAGAACTCACTGATGAAAGCGGCAGCACCGGACGGAGAGTCCCGGACGTTGAGCCCGACCATCCGGACCTCCCCGTCGTAGCGCCGGCTTGCCTTCGACAGCAACGGCGCCTCCGAACGGCACGGAACGCACCACGACGCCCAGACACTGAGCACCACCGGATCGGCGGATTCGGAGAGCAAGGTCCTGACCTCCCCAGCAGTGGTCGGCGGTGGCGGTTCGGCATCAACGGCCGCGTTTGACGAACAGGCGGCCAACAAAACCGTCAAGGCCAACAGGGTGCGACGCATGACTTTGGAGGCTACCGGCGGGTCAGGCGGTGCCTTGCGGCGCCGTTGACGCGATCGATCGTTCGAGATCGTCGCGAGTCACCGTGATCGCGCTCGGGTCCCGGCGCAGTGCGGTGAGTGCCGCCTCGCGCAGGATCCCGGACAGGTCGGCAAAGGAGCGTCCCTCGGTGCCGGCCACCAACTCGTCGAGCTCGACATCATCAGCGAACGGCATCACGGAGATGTCAAAGAACGCTCGGCGAGCATCAGGGTGAGGCAGATCGAAATGCAGATGCACCTCGAAGCGTCCCGGGCGCAGCAAGGCCGGATCGACGAGGTCTCGCCGATTGGTTGCGCCGATGACGAACACGTTGCCCCGATCGGAGACGCCGTCGATCTCGGTAAGCAGGGCAGCCACCACAGAGTCGGTGACCGAGTTGGTCGAGTTCCCGCGCACCGGGGCAAGGGCGTCGAGCTCATCGAAGAACAAGATCGACGGGGCCACCGCACCGGCCCTGGCGAACACTTCCCGCACGGCTCGTTCGGACTCGCCGACCCACTTGTCGAGCAGCTCGGCTCCCTTGATCGGGAAGAACGCCGCACCGGACTCATGAGCAAGGGCACGCATGACATAGGTTTTGCCAGTCCCCGGCGGGCCATAGAGCAGCAGGCCCTTCGGCGGATCCACGCCGAGGCGGGTGAAACGCTCTGGATCCTGCATCTGCCAGATCACCGATTCGGTGAGTCGCTGCTTGATGTCGACGAGATTCGCCACCCGCTCGAATCCATAGGAGGGGATCTCGCCGATCGGTGCCGCGCCGAGCGACGGCGTGGTGGCGTTGATCGCCGCCTCGAGGTCCCCCTGGGTGACCGGTCGACTTGCCCCCGCAGCCCGTGCTGATGCCTCCAGAACAGCGGCGACGACATCGGCGGCGGAGAAGCCGGCCGACTGAGACGCCAGATGGCCGGTATCGAGATCTGCGGTGGGCACCCGGCTCAGAGCGGAAGAGAACAGGAGCTGTCGGCGATGGTTGTCCGGCGGTGGGATCGACATCGTGCGCGGGAGCAACGGGCTGTTGGCCAAGTCCCCGGCCAGTACGCCGGCGTCGGTGGCCCCGAGCACCATGGCCACGCCGCGCTTCTCGGCGACGGCATCGATGAACCATCGCAGAATCGCGGCCACCTGGTTTCGGTACATCGCCTCCTCGCCTGCCACGGCGTCGATGCGATCGATGAAGATGACGCCCGGGGCGCGGGTGGCTCGCACTGCGGTTTCAAGCATGGTGAGTAGCCGCTCCGGCTTGAACACCAGGTCGACTTGGATCTCGCGCACCTCGCTGCCTGCGGCTTCGGCGGCGGCGGCGACCAGTGCCGACTTCCCGCCACCCGATGGCCCGTCGAGGATGACCCCGGCCACATCGGGCAGGCCCCAGGACCTTGGCAGGTCGTCCCTGGCGGTGAGGAGGGTGAGCCACCCGGTCAAAGTCGCCAGTTCGCCATCGAGCCCGGCGATGAGAGCCTCGGCGGTGGTGGGGGAGTCATCGGATGCGCTCTTGTCGCGAACCACCACGTGATCGGCATCGTCTCCGGTGTTGATCAGGGTACGACCGGCTACGAGGCCGGTACTGCCTGGGTCGACCGAGAGCACCCGTACCTCGACGAGGTCTGCCGGGCCGTCCCCATAGGAGCGATGGACGAGGGCGATGTCGCCTTCGGAAACGACGTTGCCCTGGAGCGACCGCGACAGGTCGCGATGGTCGAGGTCGGCAACGGCATCGACCACAACACGGTGGGCTTCAGTAACGAGAGCGCGTTCGACGTTGAGAGAAGACCCGTAGTCGATACCGGCGTTGGAACAGGTACGCGGACCGACCAGGAGCGCGTTCGGGCTCGGGACCGCGCCCGGCGCCACGAGGCAGTGGGTCTCACCGAGGGCGATGACACCGCCGCCCGGCAGGCCCATGGCGGTGAGCAGCGCCGAGTCGGCGTGTGCGACTGGGTCGGTCCCCGGTTGGACGATAAATCGCATAGCGGGAAGGTAGCGTGGCCGGATGGCAGCAACGATCGAACGGGGCCACCGTTGTCAGTTCGTCGCTGGGCCGAGGGCAGCGACCGGACGCGCCGGGAGGGCGATCGTTCCGGAGGCATCGACGATGCGCACTCCGGATCGGGCCATCCATCGCCACACCAGGTGTGCCTCTTCTGCCGCCGGCACCGACGGTGGCACGCCGGGCCCGCCGCCCCCGGGTGGGGACATCGCCACCAGCGGCGGCGTGCCCCGGTCGTTCCAGGCGGCGAGCAATCGGCCGTCGCCGATGATCGCCCCGTCGCCGGTTGCATCCTCGAGCCAGACCGTGCCCGCAGCTCGAAGCGCTTCCCAGGCCCGCCGCCGCTCCAGCGTTCGAGCCACCGCCCGATACCGATCGCGCACATCGGCCGCTTCCTCGAAGCGCTCGTCGCGGGCCATCGTCGCCATGCGATTGCGCAGTGGTTCGAGCAGGATCTCCGGCTCATCGAGAATTCCCCGGCGCAGTCGATTGACGATGGCGGTGTACGCGTCCTCGTCAATCGACCCGTCGCACGGGCAGGCAGCGACACCGAGTTGGGAGAACGAGCACGCCGCGCTGAGCTTTGCCCCCCGGCCGTTGCAGCGTCGGATGGGGACGGCGTCCCACAGCCCATGGACCACCACCTCGGCCGTGCGCCGCGATCGGAAGGGGCCGAGATACGTCGCTCCGTCGTCTCTCAGGTTGCGTACCATCGACAATCGGGGAAATCGCTCGATGGTGAGTTTCACCCAGTGCGGGCTCCTGGCAGGTCGCGACCGTCGGTTGTAGCGCGGACGATGCTCGCCGATGAGGCGAAGCTCCTTGACCTCCGCTTCGAGTTCGGTAGCGCACACTTTGTGATCGATGTGGTCGAGGTCGCGGAGCATCTGGGCAACCGACTTGCGGTCGTCGCCGTAGAAGTAGGACTTGACCCTGGTCCGCAGGTTCTTCGCCTTGCCAACGTAGATGATCGACCCATCACGGTCGACGAAGGAATACACGCCAGGTCGGCGCGGCAGGTCACCGGTCAGCTCGATTTTGTCGTAGTGGGCGGCCCCGCGGGCGGTCGGCAGGGTGAGCAGCTCGTCGAGATGGGTGACACCGAGCGTGCCCGCCCGTTCGAGGAGTGCAAAGAAGACGTGTGCGGTGGCCCGAGCGTCATCGAGGGCGCGGTGCGTCGGAGGGGTCGGGGAGGCGAAGTGCTTCGCCAGTGAAGACAGCCGCAGGTTGCGCACCTCCTGGCGGACGAGCCGCCTGGCCAGCCCCATGGTGTCGACGGACCGGTTCGGCAACTGCTCATACCCGAGCCGCCGTGCCGAGGCATTGAGGAAGGACAGGTCGAACCGGATGTTGTGCCCGACGATGACCGCGTCTCCGATGAATTCGAGGAACGCCGGCAGCGCCTGCTCGATGCTCGGCGCCGGCAGCACCATCGTCTGGGTGATCCCGGTGAGCACCGTGATGAACGGGGGAATCTCCACCCCGGGATCGACCAGGGTCTGGAAGGTGCCATCGAGCTCGCCCCCGACATAGCGGACGGCCCCGATCTCGGTGATCTCGCAATCGTCTGCGGTGGCGCCCGTGGTCTCGAGGTCGAGGATGCAGAATGGCACGGCATGAAGCGGCGCTCCCATGTCATCGAACCGTCGTTGTCCTACCAGCATGTGGCCTCCCGCAGGGCGACGCTATCTCGAACAGGTGTTCGGTGCAACGATACGGATCGGCTGTGACAGATACTTGCACTGGGGGCTCTCAGCCTGGAGACTGCGGCCATGCGCTTCGAGGGCCGGGTCTATTTCGATTTCGCCAATCCCGCCGTGTGGTGGCTCTACCGCTTCTTCGGGGTGGCGGCAAAAGACGGCGCCGAGCTCCGACTGGACTGGCGGCCATTCGACGTCGACGGCGATGTCGCCTCGCGTAGAGCGCTGGCGAGCTATGCCGCGGTGCAAAAGGAGGTACCCGACCGCCAGGGCGCCTATCTCCAGGCGCTCCTGGCTCTACGCCACCACCAGGGAGAAGACCTTGGCTCGTCGGAGACGCTCGCCGCCGCGGCCGACGCCGCACGAGTAGCGGCCCCGTCGGTGTCGAACGTTGAATGGTTCGACCGGGTCGCCGAGGAAACCCTGGAGGGCCGCAAACTGGGTGTGGTGGCGACCCCATCGGTGTACCGGCACGGCCCTGTGCTCCACGTCGAGACCAACATGGCAGCGATGAGCGGTGACGTGCTGGGGCGCTTGCGGTTGATCGACAGTGTCCTCGCGGATGACGGGATCTGGCGGCTGTCGAAGCCTTAGCGCTCGGCTGGCGCCTCGCTTGAGTAGCTGAAGCCTCGGCTACTCGGCTGCTTCGGTACTCGGCTACTTCGCTACTTCTCTCTGCCGGACCGCCTCGTACAGCACGATTGCCGCCGCAACCGAGGTGTTCAGCGAGTCGGCCTCACCCGCCATCGGGATCCGCACGGCGGTTCCAACGTCCAGCCAACGGTCGGTCACCCCGGCGTGCTCGGAACCAACGACGATCGATACCCGTCCGGTGAGATCGGCCTCCCAAACCAGGGATCCGGCGTCGGGCGTCAGCACCACGACCGAGCCGCGGGCGGTCGCCCATCGAACGACTGTGGCGGCGTCGCTGAGCGCAACCGGAACCGTGAACAGGGAGCCCTGCGACGCCCGGATGACATTGGGGTTGAAGAGGTCCACGGTCGGATCGGTGGCGACGACGCCGGCACCGGCTCCATCTGCGGTGCGGAGCATGGCGCCGAGGTTGCCCGGTTTCTCTGTGCCTTCTGCAACGAGCACCAGGTCACTCTCGATCCCGTCGGGCGCAGGCGCCCACGACTCGGCGACGCCGACGATGCCATCCGGGCCCTGTCGGATCGACAGCTTCTCGAACGGCGCTTCGCCAACGGTGGTGACCACCGGGGCACCGTCGGCAACCGCGTGTGCCTCCGGTGTCGCCAACGCGGGACTGAAGATGATCTCGTCGATGATGACACCGGCGTCGATGGCCCGGGCAAGCTCGCGGGCACCCTCGATCAGGAACCGTTGTGCGGCGTTGCGGCCGCGGCGCGTCTTGAGCTTTGCCAGCTCACGGACATGGGGGTTGGAAGCGCTGGTGATGTCGACGCTCACCAGCCTCCTCCGCCCCCCGACGAGAACCCTCCACCGCCGCCGAAGCCGCCGAAGCTTCCGCCGCTCCACGACGAGCCGCCGCCCCACGACCCGCCTCCGCTGGAGCCAAACCCGCCTCCGCCGCCCCACCATGAGCCGGTGTCCTGGGACCAGGACCGGTCACCGTAGATCGGTTCCCAGCCAAACGAGTCCCGGGCGCCGCGGGTCACGATCCAGTGGTAGAAGAAGAAGGTGTAGGGATCGAACGACCCGATGCCCGTAGGGATCTGGCTCCCGCCCCAACTGTCCTGCTGCCCGCTGGTCCCGGCATGGGCCAGTTCGGGGGCGAAGCGGTCGGCGTCGTTGATCGAGCTTGCCTCGAGCGCCCGGCGTTGTGCGGCGTACGCAAGTGCGAACTCCTGCGGTCCGCGCGGATCGGATGCGCCGAACGCAGCGGCAACGTCGGCGTATGAGCCCTCGAGTCCCAGGCTGAGGAGCGCGTCTCTGGCATCGATCCAGCGACGCATGGCCTGGGCGGGCTCCAGCGAAATGGCAAGCACACCGGCAACCGTCTTTGCCGTTGGGGCATCGACGTGCTGCGCCAGCTGGTCACGAAGCTGAAGATACACGGCGGCGCCGTCGTCTCTCCGGCTGATCAACGCAGCGGTGATCGCCACTGGGAGGTCGAGCCGCCGCGCTTCCTGGCGGACCCGTTCGGCCTCACCCCTGCTCAGAAGGCCTGCCAGCGCATACTCCACCGCTTCGGCGGGGGAGAAGCCGCGAGCGCGGTGCCGGCGGTATCCGGCGTTGAATTCCTCGACGTTGTCTTCGTCATTGTTCATCAACAACAGCGCGGCGACACCTGCCGGGTCGAGCCCATCGTCGACGAGCGCCGATCCTTCCCGATCGAGTTGGCGTCGCACCGTCTCGTAGCGCGCCACCGCGGTATCGACATCGTCGGTGAGATCCGCAAGGGCGGCGGCGACTGCGGGACGGGCCGTCGAGTCCGGTAGCCGGTCATAGAGGTCCTCGAGCCGCCCGGCCTTCACCCGAGCCTCGTCCGCTACGGCGCGGTACCGGCCGGTGCTGTCACCGAGTGGTGCATCGTTGTCGAGCACCGAGGCCGCTTCAGCAATGGCGACGCCGAGCGATGTGGCAACGACCGGGCCGATGTCGGTCGACACCAGGTCGGCGACCAGCGCGTCGCCGGTTCTTCGCCTCGCCGCCGCCACCCGGTGGGGGCGCAGCGATTCGATGATGCGCCGCAGCCCGAGACGTTTGGACTCGAACAGCGATTCGTCTTCGAGATCGACGGCGAGGGCATCGGTCGCCGCCTGCTGGACGGCCTCCTCAAGCAACTGTCGTTCCTGGGATGCGCGAAGGTCAAGCGGCTCCCGGGTGTCGGTGACCAGGCGATCTCGGGCAATGACGTCGATCAGGCCGTAGTTCCACATTGCCCGCAACGCGGCGTTGTCGGCCGGGTCGTCGCGCGAGATGCGCTGGAGCTCGGCGACTGCGTCACCGGTTGCCACGTCGGGCGCGTCCGGAGCCGACAAGGCGTAGTCGTCGTAGCGCGGCAGGTCCTGGCCGGAAGGCTCCAACGTGGCAAGGTCGCCATCGACGAGGCGCTGCCGCTCGGTCGCCATCCGATCCCGCTTCGCCTGCCGGTCTCTCCGGATCGCCAGGAAGATCAGCAACCCCCCCACGGCGACGATGAGAGCGACGATGATCAACAGGAACGGGAGCGTGCTGAGCGACGGGAATCCCCAGGTGTCGTTTGGCGCATCGCGTGACAGTGATTGATCGACGGTCACCACGATTGCGGTGAGACCGGCGTCCCAGTCGCCTGCCTCGAAGAACGGTGCCGCGGCGGCCGCGACGTCGCCGCCGGACACCGTGGCGTTGCGCTGGGCGGCGAGCTCGACGCGGCGCTCGTCGAGCGAGACCAGGACGAGAACCCCGTTCTCCTCGACCGGATCGCCGACCCCCCAGGCGTTGGCCAGCTCGGCTGCGAACACCGCGGGGTTGTCGCCGCGGCTGTCTTGCACAACGACGAGGACGAACGGGCTCTGGTGCTTTTCGTTGAGCCTGGCCACGCTGTCCTCGATGCGTTGCCGGTCGGTGGCGACCCCCGGCTCATCCGTGAAGAATCCCTGGCACGCCACGCCCCGGTACACGCCGCAGTCGATGGGCTCCTGCGCTGCAACGGGCATGGCACCGAGTGCCGCGACCGTCAACGCAAGGGCGAATGTGGCCAGGAGGCGCATAGCGCGATGGTCGCACATTCCGCATGGGTACCGTTCGCCCGTGCCCAGCTTCGAGCCACCCACACCGATCGACCTCAGACGCACCCTCGCGGCGATCGGGATCAGGGATTGGAAGGAGGGCGCCGCCTGGTGGACGGTAACGACATCGGCCGGCTCGGCGACCGTGGCAATCGAGTCGGGCAACGGCGCCGTCGAGGCAACCGCGTGGGGGAAAGGAGCCGACGAGGTGCTCGAGCGGATCCCTCGCCTTCTCGGCTTCGACGATGATCCCGACGCCTTCGATGCCCGCGAACTCCGCGAGGTGCATCGGCGGTCGCTTGGTCTGCGGCTCGGGTCTACCGGTGCGGTGTTTCCCGTGCTTGCCAGGGCCATTCTCGCTCAAGTCGTTACGAGTGTTGAGGCCAGATCGTCACACCGGGGCCTGGTACGGGCGTTTGGCGCGCCGGCACCAGGACCGAGGGCCGATCTCCTGGTGCCGCCGACACCGGAGGCGATTGCCGCATTGGGATACGAAGACCTGCATCGGCTCGGCATCGAGCGAAGGCGGGCAGAGACCTTGTTGGAATCGGCACGGCGCGCGAAACGGCTTGACGAGATCATGGCCATGGATCGTGACGCGGCCGATCGGCGCCTCACCGCGGTGCGAGGAATTGGCGCCTGGACGGCGGCGATCGTGATGGGCGAAGCATGGGGCGATCGCGACGCCGTGATGGTCGGCGACTACAACCTGCCGTCGGAGGTCACCTGGGCCCTGCGCGGTCAACGACAGGGGACCGACGACGAGATGCTCGAGTTGCTCGAGCCGTTCCGGCCCAATCGCCGGCGGGCGCTGTTGCTGATCAAACAATCCGGGATCACGCCTCCCCGCCATGGCCCAAAAACGCCGATCAGGCGACACCTGTAGCGGCGCGACTCCTTGCCTCCCCTCGCTGGGTGTCATGGTCGAGTCGGTGTCACTCAGCAGCAGGGGTTCGTTTCGTCTCCTTACTCCGGTCGAACCGCCCTCATTTCAGGGTCGGCGAGGTATGCAAGGAGGGGGCGGCAGACGGCCTCGGAGGGGTCGAGGCCGTCGAGGTCTCGGACATCATGTTCGCACCCATCATCGTCGCATGGGCGACGTTTGTGCCCTGGTTTGTCCACTGAACGGCGTTCCTCGGCAGAGACAAGCGACCCGTAGAGGTTGACAATGAACCGCACAGCCTTTGCCGCGACTGCCCTGGCCGTCGTCGCCGTCATAACCGTCGGTGGCGTTTTCGGCGTTGTCGCCGGCCGTTCGACCCCGAGCCAGGATTCCTCTGCCGTGATTGCCTTGAGACCTCCGACCACGGCAGCGCCGGCACCAACGGAGGTCGAGCTCCCACGCGAGCTGGTCGCCGTAACCGGAGCGTGGCCGACGGATTGGACCCGGCGCACCATCGACCTGGGCGAGCTGAAGATCGGGCTCAATGCGAGTGACCCGCGTGATCTGATCCGACCACTCGACCAGCCAACCTATGAGTCGATCGAGTCGGCGGACCAATGGTTGATCGATCGGGAGATCGGTGTGTCCCTCGAGCTCAGCGGAGTTGCCCGCTTCTATCCATTGCGGATCTTGACATCACACGAGATCGTGAACGACGAGCTCGACGGCGTGCCATTTGCGGTCACCTACTGTCCGTTGTGCAACACGGCGGTGGCATTCGACCGGCGGGTCGACGGTGAGGTTCTTCGCTTTGGCGTCTCCGGTCTCCTCCGTAATTCGGATCTGGTGATGTGGGATGACCAGACGGTGTCCCTGTGGCAGCAGATCACCGGCGAGGGCATCGTCGGCTCACTGGCGGGCGTGCAGCTCGAGGCCTTCCCGACCGCCACCGTTCGGTGGGGTGACTTCAAGATCAGCCACCCCGACGGCGAATCGCTGTCCCAAGACACCGGCTTCTCCTTCAACTACGGATCAAACTCCTACGTCGGCTACTCGGACCGCGCCGCGCCGATCGGACGGTTCTTCGACGCACCACTCGACGACCGGTTCCCGGCCCTCGATCGGGTCGTCGGCGTCCGGGTCGCCGACGACACGAAGGCTTACCCGTTTTCGGTCATCGACGAGAAGCGAGCCATCAACGACGAGCTGGGCGGCGTCCCCATCGCCGTGTGGTGGGTAGACACGGACTCGGCCGACAACTTCGACGGTGCGCGCGTCGGCGGCGGCGAATCGATCGGAACCGGGATCGCATTTCTGAGAGAGATCGAGGACCAACTGTTGACCTTCGCCCCGCTCGGGGCTGACACCTTCGTCGACAGCGAGACCGGCAGCACCTGGAGCCTGTTCGGCGAGGCGCTCGACGGCCCCCTAGCCGGTACCCAGCTCGAGCTTGCGCTGCATCAGAACGAGTTCTGGTTCGCCTGGTCGACGTTCAACCCCAGCTCGCCGGTCTACTAGTAGGGGCAGGGCTGAGGGCTTGAGTGGGATAGCGGGTCACATCGTCCGTTGGAATGTTTGGTGGGTGGGGTCGACAGGTCATTCGTAGGACAACACCGGTGCGTGCGTCAGCCGGTTAGGGGGTCAGACCTCACCCTGGTCTCAGGCGGTTCGGGGTAACTGTTGGAAGACTTGGCGGGCGACGTAGCGTTTCAGGCTGCGGCTAGATCGGACGCCCTTCGGGTAGTCGCTGGCTATTTCCGTGGTCTACGGGAACCCACGCCCGGTATCTGCGACTGCGTGTGAAACGTTGGTTGCACCGATGGAGAAGGTACGTCTCGGGTGCGACGCGGCCTCGGTCATCAACCCCCAGGCGGTAGCCTCCCATCACCATGGGAGCAGGTCGGTCGGAAGGTATACACGAGACGATGAAGAGCTGGCGGCATGAGATTCACTCGTCCCCGGGCATTCGGTTCGCTGTCGAGGAGACGGCCGCCAGAGTCGCTTCGGTCTTGGACTCGGTAGGTGTTGAGGTGACAGAGGGTGTTGGCGTGACTGGTGTCATCGGTCGTTTGCGAAGAGGTTCGGCCGCGCGAGGCATCGGCCTACGTGCCGATATGGATGCCCTCCCAATCCAATCCACCAGCGACGTCCCATATCGGTCCCAAATCCACGGCCAACACCACGGTTGTGGTCATGACGGTCATACCGCGATGTTGCTCGGAGCAGCGGCGACTCTTGCCGACACCGGCGCATTCGACGGGTCGGTGCACTTCATCTTCCAGCCGAATGAGGAAGAAGGACACGGTGCGCAAGCCATGATCGATGATGGCCTCTTCGAGCGGTGGCAGATCGATGAGGTATACGGCATGCACTGCGCCCCGAGCATCCCTGCCGGCCATTTCTCGTTGCGATCGGGCCCAATGATGACCTTCGAGGACAACTTCGTGATCGAATTGGACGGGCGCGGCGGCCATTCATCCGCACCGCACATGGGCAACGATCCAATGATTGCCGCAGCTCAGATTGTTTCAGCGCTGCAGACCGTGGTTTCCCGGTCGCTGAGCCCACTGGAGTCGGGAGTCATCTCGGTCACAGAGTTGACCACGGACGGCTCGCGCAATGTAATCCCATCGAGAGTGACGATTAAGGGAGACACTCGTGGCTACAACGATGGCGTCCAGGAGATGATCGAGGCACGGATGGGCGATATTGTCGCCGGGGTCAGTGCAGCCAACGGAATTGGTCACTCGTTCGACTACAGCCACGAGTTTGTTGCCGTGGTCAACACGCCGGATGAGACAGATTGGGCTGTCCGTGCCGCAGTCGACGTTGTTGGAGACGAGGCCGTCGATGACGACTGTGAGCCGAGCACCGGCTCGGAGGATTTTGCGCGGATGCTTGCGCATCGCCCTGGTTGTTACGTGCTGATCGGCAATGGGACTGATGGCTCCCACGGTCTGCCCTGGCACAACCCTGGCTTCGACTTCAATGACGACATCCTCGGCATTGGTGCCGACTACTGGGCGACTTTGACGGAGAAGCGTCTCCCGATTTCGGGCTGATAGGCGGGGGGATTTCGTTATTCCACATGCTCCCACCCATCGTCCCTGCCGGTTCTAGTGCGAATGTCGAAGGCCACCAAGGTGGTTGCAGCCTGTCGTTCTGTGCAGCTCTCGTGCTTTCCTGAATCGAAGATCTCCCTACGCCCATCTCCGCTCGGCGAGGGACGTCGCGACCCGATAGAACATCGCGAGCGTTGTTAGGTCTTTGCGACGTAAGTGGCGACGAGGGGAGACCGCTCAAACGATTGCCCAGAGCACATCCGTGAGGATCCGCCACCGCGATCCGATTCGAAATCGGCCTCCTCATGGCGGGCCGAGGCCTACAGCCCGATCGGCAGCTGATCCCCGAACCGATCACCCGATCTGATCAATAGACCACCATTTCCGAGAGTGCGCTGTCACGGCACACCTCGGAGCGCGGGGAGTTCCCCGAGAGTCGAGTGGGCTGCGGCCCGCAGATCGGGCTTGGCGTGCGGGTCTGGAGCCTCGGCCGCGATCGAGCTGTCCGGTAGCATCGAGGGAATGACGACTAGTGAGCAACTGCCCTCGGGTCAGGTCACCTTTCTCTTCACCGACATTCAGGGCAGTACGCAGCTTTGGGATTCGTTTCCCGATGAGATGCGGGCGGCCCTGGAGGCACACAACCAGATCATGGACGATGCCATCGCCGCGGCCGGCGGGTCGATCGTCAAGGACACCGGCGACGGCATCTTCGCAGCGTTCCCTTCTGCCTCATACGCCGTTGTCGCCGCAGTGGACGCCCAGACCCGGCTAACCGGACACGACTGGGACCCCGTCATCGGATCACTCGAGGTGCGGATGGCGCTTCACACCGACAACGCCGAGGCAGTCCTGGGCGACTACCACGGGCCGGCCATCAACCGGGTTGCCCGAATCGAAGCCGCCGGTCACGGTGGACAGATCCTGCTCTCCGACGCGGCCCGGCAGGTCGCAGCCGCGGCACTCCCCGCTGACGTTGAATTGCTCGAGTTGGGAACCCACCGGTTACGGGGGCTGAGCGAACCGGAGACCATCCATCAGCTCGCAATTCCCGGACTCCGTTCGACCTTTCCGCCGCTGCGTACCGCGTCGGTCGCGGTGGGCCGCCTGCCCGACTTCGCAACCTCGTTTGTGGGCCGTCTCGATGACATCGAACAGATCGCAAGACAACTGTCCGACGACGATTGCCGGGTGTTGACCGCGCTCGGTCCCGGCGGAATCGGCAAGACCCGGCTTTCGGTGGAGGCGGCACGCAGCTTCGGGGAGGTGTCGGGGCTAGTAGCCCACTTTGTGTCGTTGGCAGCGGTGCCAAGCCCCGAGGCGATTATCAAAGAGATCGCCGACAGCCTGAATTTTACCATCGATCTCCACGTCGCAGGAACCGTCGACGAGACCACCCAGGTGATCGACCTGCTCCAGAACCAACGGATGGTGCTCATCCTCGACAACTTCGAACACCTCCTTCTTGGTGCCGGTCTGGTGACCCAGATCGTCGAGTCGGCACCGAATATCAAGGTGCTGGTCACCAGCAGGGAGCGGCTCGGAATCGGAAGCGAGTGGGTCTACGAGGTGAGTGGTCTCGAAGTCGAGGCCGTTCCGGGAGAGGATCGTGAGTCCGAAGCGGTGACACTCTTCATCGACCGGGCCCGACGCGCCGGCGCCACCATCGCCGAGGAGGGCAAGGGCGATGTGGGTGCCCTGTGCGGACTGCTGGGCGGGATGCCGCTCGCCATCGAGCTGGCGGCAGCATGGGCCCCGGCGCTGCCGGTGCGCGACATCGCACACGAGGTGCAGGCCAACCTCGACTTCCTCAGCGGAGCGCGTGCCGATGTGCCGGAGCGTCACCACAGCATCAGAGCGGCCTTCGACTATTCCTGGAGCCGCCTGCCTGCCGCCCTCAGAGACGCCTTCGCCGGCCTCGCCATCTTCCCGGCACCGTTTACCCGGGACGCTGCCGCAGCTGTGGCGGGGACGACGCTGCCGACGCTGTTGGAGCTGATGAACAAGTCGCTGCTGCGCCGCACCGAGCTCGATAGCTACGACATCCATCCGCTGCTGCGCGAGTTCGGCCTCGAACACCTCGGCGACGAACGAGTGTCAGCGTCTCGCAACCATGCCGAGTATTACCTAGGCCGCTTCCTCGAACGAGAAGACCGGCTGCGAGGCAGCGTGGAGCAGATCGAGATCAAGGATGAGATCGCCCTCGAGCTCGGGAACCTCAGGCAGGCCACCCGGTGGAGCGTGGCGAACCAATCGTCCGAGGAGGTCGTGGCGATCCTGAACGCCCTGAATCCCTTCTACTTCCTCTACAGCTGGGCTGAGGGCATCGACCACTTCGAAGAGATCGCCGATGCGGCCGAGACGATGCTCGGCGTCGAGTCAGCGCTCGATGATGCGCGCTACCTGTGGGCGCAGACGTTCGCGATGTTGTCGCTGGCCAGTTTGGGAGACGTCGATCGAGTCACCGAGGTATGCGCCCGCCTGCTCCCACACTGGGAAGCGATAGGCGGCGTCGGTCTGACCACGTGTCTCGTCGCGCTGGGCATAGCCGCCGAGGAGCGGGGTGACCTGGCAGAAGCAAGGAGCCTGTTCGAACGCGCTGCCGAGATCGGTTTCGATTCCGACGGGTTGCTCGAGGTCGAGCACGCCGCCTGGTACGGGTGGGTCATCTTCGAGCAGGGTGAGGTCGGGCGGGCGCAGGAGATCTTCCAGGAAGGACTCGACGTCGCCGTTGCCGACAACACCTACCCGGGGCGGGCGTATCTCCTGAGCAAGCTCGGTGTGGCCGCCGATGGTCTTGGAAACCATGAGGAGGCGGCGCAGTATCACCTCGAGGGCCGAGAGATCTTCGTCAAGACCGGAGACCTCGGGGGTCAGGGATACACACTGTCCCGTCTCAGCTGGACCTACTGGCTGATGGGTGACTACGTCAGGGCAAAGCGTCACGGCGAGGAAGGCCTGGAGAACTTCGAGGAGATCAACCATCGCTGGGGAGTTGCGGCTTCCTGGTGCCGGATCGGGATGGCCGAACTCGGTCTCGGCAACGTCGAAGCCGCAGCCGAGGCGTTCCGCACCGGCATGGAGTCGGCGCGTCGGCACAAGATGCAAACCCTCGTCTATTACGCGTTGATGGGAATGGGAAGAGTGTTTGCGGCGGAGGGTAAGACCGACGCCGCGGTGCGCCTCCTCGTCCACAACGTCCAAGCGCCGCAAAACCCGTACGTCGAGCTGGCACAGGAAGCGCTGGATGATCTGTCCCCTCAGGCGACCGAAGAGATGCGACTCGCTGGAGGCGAAATGACGCTCGATGACGCCGTCGCCCTCGCATCCGAGGATTGACCAACTTCTGAGCAACCCCCACCCCCGATCACCCTCTCCGGTCCCGGGCGGGACCACCACCCAGAATCCTGGAACAACCACCCACCGTCCACCAAACCGGCGGCGGATTACCCACATATCCTCACTTCCCGGGCGGTCCATCGAGGAACATTCGCGCACGCTGGTCCCTTAGGCGGGACTCGCACCGGGCGGGAGAATCAGGGCGAGAAACAGGGGGGAGAAACGCGGATCTCACACCCTCCACCCGGAAGTGGGCCGAAGACACCGGTCAAGACACATCTGGAGCGGCCGTTCCCGCCTCTTTGGTAGCGTGGCCGCAACATGCTCAGAGACTGGCTGCTGTTCCTGCACATCGTGTCGGTTGTCGTGTACCTCGGTGGCGCGGTGACGATCACCATCCAGGCAACGGGCGCGGCCGGGATCCCGCGTCAATTCCTGAGACTTGCCAAGCAGGCCGACCGAGCGATCGGTATCGGGGCGGTGCTCACGCTGCTGACCGGCGTCGGGCTCGTCGTGGAGAGCGACTTCTGGAGCTTCTCCATGTTCTTCGTCTGGTTCGGCATCGGCGCTCTGGTGTTGTCGGGTGCGGTTGACGGGTTGTACACACGCAGAAAGACCGCCGCGATCGAGGCCGCCATCGACAACGAAGGGCCGGACTCACAAACCGTGACCGGGCATCTTCAGCAAGTGGTCGTGGTGAACGGCGCTGTGCTCGGGCTCTTGCTCACCGTGATCTGGGCGATGGTCTTCAAGGCCGGCGCGTAGACCTCAATACAGCTCGTACTCGCCAGCGATGAGCCGGTCGCGGACCCCGTCCCAATCCGCAAGAGAATCAGCGACGATCACCTTCACCGCGGCATCGTCGAGTGCTCCGGCGACCTCGACGTGGATTGCCTGGGGTTCGGTCACCGAGTGGCCGATCGCCGACAACATCCGCACCGTTGCTTCGGTGGCGTCGGTCTCGGCGGTGACCCGGATTGCAATATCGTGGGCCAGGGCGTGATAGGTCTTGCCCACGTGCGCTGCCGGGTTCTTTCCGGCTGCCGCCTCGAGGCTCATGGGGCGGTACGGCGTGATGAGTCCGCCGAAGCGATTGCCACGGCCGACCTGGCCGTCATCGCCGGCCTCGGCCGACGTACCGGTGAGCGTGAGGTACTGGGCGTTGGCGCTGTCGGCCTCGTTCACCATCACCGCCGCGCCATCGCCGAAAACGTCTCTGACCAGAGCCAACGCATCGACCCGCACCCGTTCGACGACGTCGTCGTACGCCGCACGGTTGGCGACAGCGGTGGCCATGATCGGCACCGCCACCGTCATCGTCACCTCGGAACCGGCGCGGGCGCCCATCACCTTGATGTCGCGCCCGATCGGAACCGAGGTGCGGTAGCTGTCAGAGTTCAAGTACCGCTCCAACCTCCACACCGCGTCTTCGAGCGGAGAGCGGGGGAGGGATACCGCAGCAAATGAGGTGTCGTTGGCGAGCGGCGCGTCGGTGTCGTCGCCTTGAGTGACGACATCGGCGAGGTCGATCGATGACGGGTTGAGCCACACCTCGACGTTGAATGCCTCCGCAGAGGCGTCTGGCAGAATCTCCAACAGTCGGCGCTTGGTATCGACGGCCAGGTCGTCCGGGTTTGGCTCCCAGTCTGATGAGGCGTCGGCCTTGCCGACCATCACCAGTCGCGACGGTCTGGTATGGCTTCCGCCACCGAACCCGATGTCGACCGAGCCGGCGGCAAGTACGGCCTTGTCCACGTTGAACGGCTGTACCCGGCCCGTCTTCTCCAGGTACGTGGCCGCCAGGTCGCGAGCCAACTCCTCGGCGAGGTGATCGCAGATGGTGTCGGGGTGTCCGGTGCCCTTGCGCTCGACGAACTCGACCGGCGGGTCGTATTGCGAGCGCTGATTGATCGATAGGTTCATGGGTCCCCCGTGTGGCCGGCACGGGAATCGTACAGGCCTCACCGTCTTCACGGATCGGCTGTGTCCGGGATCTCAGGGCCGGCGGGCCGCCCGCTACCAGCGTTCGCGGTGGATGATGTCGTCTCGGCGGCCGCGTTTGAGCGAACCGGACTTGCGGTCCGGTGCAGGGTGCCCGATGGTCACGATCCCGATCGGGGTGACGTCGTCGGGGATGCCGAGCAGGTCCCTGATCTCCGGCATCCTGTGTGAGCCGAGGAACCCGGCGGCGAGCTCCTCGTCGACCGCAGCGAGCAGCATGTTCTGCATCGCAGCGCCGCCGTCGACCCACCAGTAGGGAACCGGCCAGTTCTCGGCGTTGGCCAGCGGGCTGTCCGGGCCGCCCTTGTCCTGCTCCGCGTAGCGGTCGGCATACACCCGGGAGGACACGCAGACGAGCACATGGACCGGTGCCTTCGAGATCCAGGGGTCCATGCCCATCGCGACATAGTCCTCTTCGCCCGCCAGCATGGCGATCTCCTTGCGGATCGCGGCGTCGGTGACCGACACCAGGAACACGCCCTGAGAGAAGCCGGCCGAAGGGATATGGAACCCGGCTTCGAGGATCCGATCGAGCACGTCGGGAGCGACGGGCTCGTCGGTGTAGTTGCGCACCATGCGCCGCCGCCGGACCACCTCGCCGAACTCCACTACAGCTCCTTGAGCGCGGCGATGACCTCTTCGAGGCCGGCCTTTGCGTCGGAGAACAGCATCATGGTGGATTCCTCATAAAACAGGGGGTTGTCGATGCCGGCAAACCCCGGCGACAGGCTCCGCTTGACCACCACCGCGGTCCTGGCCGTGTCCACCTCGAGGATGGGCATGCCGTAGATCGGACTCGAAGCGTCGTCCCTTGCCGACGGGTTGACGACGTCGTTGGCTCCGACGACCAGCACGACGTCGGTGTTCGCCATCCTCGGGTTGGAGTGGTCGAGGTCGAGGAGCTGTTCGTAGGGAACGTCGGCCTCGGCAAGCAGCACGTTCATGTGGCCCGGCATGCGCCCGGCTACCGGGTGGATGGCGTATTCGACGTTGATCCCGCGCTCCTCCAGCGCCGTCGCCAGGTCGCGCACCGCGTGCTGGGCCTGCGCGACGGCGAGCCCGTAGCCCGGAACCACCATCACGTTCTGAGCGTACGCCAGAGAAATCGCCACATCGTCGGGAGAGGCGCGGTTCACCGGCCGATCTCCTGCGTCGAATGCGGCGGCCCCCTCGGTGCCGAAGCCGGCGAAGAGGACATTGGCCAGGGAGCGGTTCATCGCCTCCGACATCTGGATCGTGAGGATGAGCCCTGCCGCACCGACCAGGGCACCCCCGATGATCAGTGCCTGGTTGCCGATGACGAATCCAGCCATGGCCGCAGCAACGCCGGAGAAGGAGTTGAGCAGGGAGATGACGACCGGCATGTCGGCGCCGCCGATCGCCACCACCGCGGTGATGCCAAGCACGAAGGTCACGCCGGCGAGAATCCAATAGGCGGTGGGATCTCCGGACCAAACCGCCCAGATTCCGACGCCGAGTGATATTGCCGCCAGCACTGCGTTGAACCAGGGGCCGCCCGGCAGCGACATGGGACGGCCGGTGATCAGGCCCTGCAACTTGCCGTAGGCGATGAAGCTTCCGGAGAAGGTAACGACACCGATGGCGATGGACAGCGCCACCGTCACCCCGGTCTCGGTGGCAAAGTCGCCGTCGGTGGCGAGGATCTCGGTGGCGGCAACCAGTGCCGAGGCACCGCCACCAAAGCCGTTGAACGCGGCCACCAGTTGTGGCATCCCGGTCATCTGCACCCGGACCGCGAATACGGCGCCGATGGCGCCGCCGATGATCAGCCCGGCGCCGATCGTCCACCACATCACGCCGGTGTCGTCGATGATGCTGGCGACGGTCACCAGCACCGCGACCAGCATGCCCACCGCAGCGATGAGGTTGCCACGCCGTGCGGTGCGCGGGCTGCCGAGGCCGCGTAGCCCGATGATGAAGAGAACGCCGGCGAGCAGGTACAGCAGCGTGGTGGTGGTCATTCCTTCTTCGCCGGCTTCCTCTTGAACATCTCCAGCATCCGGTCGGTGACGAGGAACCCACCGACGACGTTGATGGTGGCGAAAACCACTGCGAGCAGGGCGAGGATGGTGGCGGCGGCGCCATCGGCGAAGGCCGAGGCAAGGATGGCACCGACGATGGTGATGCCAGAGATCGCGTTCGCCCCGGACATCAGAGGTGTGTGCAGCGTCTGTGGCACCTTGGAGATCACTTCGAAGCCGACGAAGGCGGCGAGGACGAACACCACGATGCCCTGGACGAACAATTCGCTCACGATGCCTCCTCGTCGAGCCCCATCGCCGAGCGGGTCCTCGGGTGCACAATCTCGCCCTGATGAGTGATCGTGGCGGGCCCGATCACGTCGTCTTCGAGGTCGACGGCGATGCCATCGTCGGTCCGCATCCGATCGGCGATCTCCTGGAGGTTGCGTGCATACATCCGGCTGGCGTCGGTTGCGGTCTGGCTGGCGAGGTCCGACGGGCCGTAGATCGCCACCCCATCGACGCCAACGACTACATCCGTTTCCGATCCGGCGACATTGCCACCGGTCGAAGCCGCCATGTCGACGATCACCGAGCCGGGGCGCATGGCGGCGACCATCTCTTCGGTGACGAGGCGAGGGGCGGCGCGTCCCGGGATCTGCGCGGTGGTGACGATGACGTCGGAGTCGGCGACGAACTTGGCGAGAATTTCCTGCTGGCGCGCCGCGGTGTCTTCATCCACCTCGGTGGCGTAGCCGCCCTCATCGGCAGCCTGGGTCGGCGCATCGACGAAGGAGGCGCCAAGGCTCTCGACCTGTTCTTTGGTTTCGGGCCGGATGTCGTAGGCGTGCACGACGGCCCCAAGCCGCCGGAAGGTGGCGATCGCCTGGAGCCCCGCCACTCCCACGCCGAGCACCAGGGCCCTGGCCGGCGGAATCGTGCCGGCGGCGGTCACCAGCATGGGGAGGAACTTTGGAGACTCCGACGCAGCGAGCAGCGCAGCCGCGTATCCGGCGATGTTCTGCTGAGACGAAAGCGCATCCATCGACTGAGCAACGGTGATGCGCGGGATCGCCTCGACGGCGACGGCGGTGACGTTGCGCTCGGCGAGGGCATCGATGAGGGCGGTCGCCACAAAGGGGTCGAGGAAACCAGACAGCACGGATCCGGGCCGCAGCAGTGCGATTTCGTCGTGGGTCGGCGGCCCCACCCGTAGCACGAGGTCCGCGTCGTGGGCTGCCGCCGCATCCGGGACGATCGACGCTCCGGCCTCGACAAACGCCTCGTCGGGGAACCCCGCGGCAACGCCGGCGCCGGTCTCGACCACCACCTCCCAGTCCCACCCGGCAAAGACCTTCACCGATGAGGGCACCGCAGCGATCCGCTGCTCATGTGCCGCGTTTTCTTTTGGGATGCCGACTCGCACGGCCGGGACGCTACTGCATCCGGTCGGCGAGCGCCTGCGTGACCCGGTATCGTGATGCGCGGCGGCGAGATTCGTCGATCGGCCGCCCAACGATGACCAAGTATCTTGTCGGACGCCTGGCCGCCGGGCTGATCACGCTCGTGGTCTTTGCCACGATCTTGTTCTTCATGACGGACCTGCTCATGCCGGGCGACTTCGTCACCCGATTCACCAACGACCTCACCGACGCCCAGATGGCAGAGCTGCGCAACTACCTTGGCATCGACCGGCCGCTGCTGGTGCGGTACGTCGAGTACATGAAGGGGCTGGCCACCGGCGACCTCGGGCTGTCGTTCTGGGGAGTGTCGGTGTCGTCCCTGCTCTGGGCATTGCTGCCATGGACCCTGCTCATCCTTGTCGTCGCCATGGGAGTCGCGTTCCCGGCCGGGTACTGGATGGGAAAGCGGGCAGCATGGAAATCGGGCGCGACGGGCTCGGCGGGCCTGACGATGGGCTCGATCGCGCTGCACACGACCTTTCCCCCGTTGCTCGTGTTCGTGCTGGCCATCGGCACCGCCAAGCTCACCTCCGGGGAAGGAATGAACAGCCTGCACCGGCTCTTCCTGAGCGGCGATCTGGCCTCGCAGACGGTGTGGCGCATGCTCGGCACCATCGCGGTGGTGGCGATCGCCGTCTCCGCCATGGGGCTGCTCCTTTCCCGACGGAAAAAGAGCGCGCCGACACGGCTGTGGATTCCTGCGCTTGTCATCGGCCCGGTGCTGGCGTGGGCGGCCATGGGGATGGCCGGCGCGGCCTTCGATGTCCTGTTGTACCTGGCCCTTCCGATCACCGCCGTTGCGCTGCTGGCGGTCGGTGAGGTGGTACTCGTCACCAAGGCGACGACCGCGGCCGCCGCTCAGGAGGACTTCGTGATCGGGGCTCGGGCCAAGGGCGTGCAAGAAGCGGACATCCGCGACCACCACGCCGCCCGGTATGCGCTGCTGCCCACGCTGAGCAAGCTGGCGGTGAGCGTCCCGTTCGTCTTGGCGGGCTTGATGATCGTCGAGGTGTCGTTCGGATGGCCCGAAGCCGGGACGCTCGGCCTCACCGTTCCCGGCCTGAGCTCGATGCTCTTCACCTCGCTCGAGCAGCGGGACGTGCCGGTCGTCGTCGGCGGGCTTTTTGCCATCGGGCTGATCGTGCTCACCCTCCGACTGCTGCTCGACGTCGCCCACGCCACGCTCGATCCGAGGATCCGGTTCGGAAGGGACGCAGCATGACCGCCGTCGCCGAACGCGAAACCGCCGTTGCCACCAGCACCGGGGCGACCAGCGGCCACCGCACTGCCGCCCTGGCGCGCTTTCATGGGAGTCGCCCGGGAATGGTTGGGCTGGTTCTCCTCATCATCTTCACGCTGATGGCCGTCGCGTATCCAATCCTGACCAGGACCGTGTGGGATCCGAATCTCTACGACCCGGAGTTCGGCCTCGACCTGGTGATCGTCAACAAGGTCGTGGTTGCCGAGGTTGTCGATGCGCAGCGGGAGGTCGCGTTGGCGTTCGCCGCGCGACGCGACCCGTCAATCCGGCTCGGCGACACGGTACCGGGGAGGGTCGGAGCCGGATTCGGGACGACCCACCTGCTTGGCACCGACCCGACTGGGCGAGACATCCTGGCCATGCTGTTGGCCGGCGCCGGACCGGCCCTGATGATTGCAGTGAGCGCTGCGCTCACCACCGCCGTCGTTGCCCTTTCCTTTGCCGCGCTCGGCGCCTACTTCAGAGGCCCGGTCGACGCCATCCTCTCCAACACCTCGAACGCGTTGCTGCTGCTGCCGGCGCCCCTGGTGATGATCGTCCTTGGCACATCGCGGTATCGCAACGCCTTCACACCGGTGACGTTCGGCGTCCTGTACGGCCTGCTCGTGGGGGGCGGCGCCGTTGCCATCGTGATGCGCTCCGAGGCCTTTGCCACCATGAGCAAGGGCTATATCGATACGGCCAGGGCGTCGGGGGCAGGTTCAGGACGGATCATCGGCAGACATCTCGTCCCGCAACTGCTGCCCCTCGCCTCGGTATCGATCCTGGTCGGGATCACCGGAGCCATCGTGGCCGACGCCTTCATTGCCTTCACCGGATTCGGCCCGAACCGCTTCAGCTGGGGGACGATGCTGTCGTGGGCCATCGCCTTCCCCGACCTCAACGGTCCGGTCGACACCCCATGGAACGTGTTGGTTGCCGGTGGTCTGGCGATCTCACTGCTTGCCGCTTCGTTCTATCTCGTCGCGATCGGCATCCATGCTGCGTTCGACATGCCAAAGCGATGACCAGATATCTTGCAGGACGCATCTTCGCCGGGCTGGTGACCCTCGTCATCTTCGTGACGATCCTGTTCTTCATGGCCGAGATCCTCATCCCCGGCGACTACGTGACACAATTCACTCTTGGGATGAGCCCCCAAGACCGTGCGGCATTGCGGGCGGAGCTTGGGCTCGACCAACCGCTGCTCACGCGCTACCTCGATTACATGGCCGGGCTGCTGCGCGGTGACCTCGGCGAGACGGGCGGGGGAGGGTCGGTGATCGACGCGTTGATCGCCTTCCTGCCCTGGACGCTGCTGATCTTCGTTTTTGCAATGGCGATCGCCTTCCCGATCGGCCATCGGCTCGGAAAGATCGCCGGCTGGCGCGATGGCACCCCGGGGGCGGCCGGGCTCACCATGGCTTCCGTGGGGCTGTACACGCTCTTCCCCCCGTTGCTCGTGTTCTTCTTGGTGGTCTTTGTCTCCGGGCTGACCGACAATCAGGGAATCGGAGCGCTGCGGGCGCTACTCAAGGATGGGGCGCTCAGCGTTGACGTCGCTTGGTCGATGTTGTGGACCGTCGTCGTCATCGCACTGGCTCTCGGTGTCGCCGCGCTGGGCCTCGATCGCTACCACCGAACCCTGCCCGCCTGGGTGTGGGCGCTCGGCCTTATCGCCGGCCCCGTGCTGATTTGGATGGCGAGGGGCATGTGGAGCGACGTCATCGTCATCCTGCGCTATCTGGCTCTGCCCATCATCGCGGTCGCGATCCTCGCCTTCGGCGAGGTCGCACTCGTCTCCAAGTCGACCGTGAAGGAGGCATCGCATGAGGAATTCGTCTTCGCGGCGAGGGCAAAGGGCCTGCCAGACAAGGACATCCGCGACCACCACGTCGCCCGCTATGCCTTGCTCCCCACGCTGAGCAAGCTGATGGTGAGCGTCCCATTCATGCTCGTTGGGCTGATGATCATCGAGATTTCGTTTGCCTGGCCAAAGGACGGAGCGTTCGGGATGACGGTTCCCGGGATGAGCTCGGCGCTGTTCACGTCACTGGAGAACCGCGACACGACCATGGTGCTGGGCGGCCTCCTCGCGGTCGGCATCATTGTGCTCCTGGTGCGGCTTTTCCTCGACGTGCTTCAAGCCGCCTTGGATCCGCGAATCCGTATCGGCAGCAGGGCGCAATGAGTCTCGAACTCACCGCCTCTCAGTCGGGGCGAGGTGCCAGGAAGCGGGCAAGGGCAGCGGTCTGGAACCGGTTCAAGAGGAGCGTCCCCGGGATGATCGGGTTGGTGTTGCTCTTGATCTTCGCCCTCATGGCTGTGGCGTACCCAATCCTGATCCGGACAGTGTGGGACCCGAACATCTACGACCCGGAGACCGGTATCGACCTCACCGTTGTTGACAAGGTGTACGTCGAGGAGGTGACAGACCCTGCGACAGAGGTCGGCCGTGTCGATGCGTTCCTCAACGATCCGTTCGCCCAGCTCGGCGACGTGGTCACGGTGCGCGCCCCGGCGCCGACCGGCCTCGCCCACCTCCTTGGGACCGATCCGTGGGGCCACGACGTGTTGGCGATGCTGCTGGCGGGCGCCAGTTCGGCGTTCGTGATGGCAACCACCGCCGCGCTCACCACCGCAATCGTGGCGATCACCATCGCCGCCATCGCCGCCTTCTACGGGGGATGGATCGACACGGTGCTGTCCAACATTTCGGGCGCCCTGCTGCTGCTGCCGGTGCCGCTGTTGATGATCATCCTCGGAACCTCGGAGATCGGCGAGCACATCGGTCCCGCCCAGTTCGGGTTCATCTACGGGCTGCTCGCCGGCGCCGGTGCGGCGGCCATCGTCGTGCGGTCCCAGGCGGTCACCACGATGCGCCGGCCCTTCATCGACGCGGCCAGGTCGACGGGAGCGAGTTCGAGCCGCATTGTTCTCCGCCATCTGGTGCCGCATCTGATCCCGCTGGCCGCGATCGCGATGCTGATCGGCGTCACCGGGGCAATCGTCGCCGATGCGTTTGTGTCTTTTCTCGCATACGGAGACAACCGGTTCAGCTGGGGGACCATGCTCAATGCGGCGATCCGGTTTCCCAGCCTGCGGGGGCTCTTTGACACGCCCTGGCACCTGCTGATCATCGGGGGCATCGCCATCTCGCTGCTGGCCGCCTCGTTCTATCTGGTGGCGATCGGGATCCACACCGCCTTCGACACCCCGAAGGTGAAACGAAGCTAGGCCGGTGTCAGCGGCTGACCGGTCTCCAAGAGCGTTTTCAAGCCGCCAACGATGTACGGCAGGCCTTCGGCAAAGTCCTTGAGGCGCTTGCTCTCGGGATCGAGGTCGTAGTACTCGACACCCACCCTGGTGAGCCCGTCCTCTGACTCAACGATCCAGGCCATGTGCGCCGGGCCCTCCGCTTCGAGCTCGGGATCCCAGCGAGCATGGAAGGTCATCTCGACCCGCTTGCCGTGATCGATGGCGATGATCTCACCGTCCGCAGCGATACTGCCGTCCGGGTACGTGTACAAGACGACGGACCCCGGTTCCCAGTCCGACTCGACGCGGGTGCCGTAGAAATACTGCACGGTGAGATCGCCGTCGACGATGGCGTTCCAGGCGTCCTCCGGGTCGCATCTGATGATGGTCTGGTAGACGTGGGTTGGTTCCGGCATGGTTCGGGTCCCTCCTTCGAGATGGGTCTTCATCGCCGCCATGGCGCCGACGACGGGTTCGGTGTACTTGCTGATCCAACGGTCATGGGCGAGCCGGATGGGGACCGGGTTCAGGTAGTGGTGTTTGGAACGGCCGACCTTTCTGGTGGTGATCAGGCTGGCACCCTCGAGCACCGACAGGTGGTTCATCACCCCGAATCGGGTCATCTCCGGCAGGTGTTCGCAGAGCTCTCCCAGCGTTTGGGCATCGTTCTCGAACAGACGGTCGAGCAACAGCCGCCTGCTGGGGTCGTTGAGCGCTTTGAACACCTCGTCCATTTCCTCGATCTCCATGCGCTCGATCATATGTGAGTGAATACTCACATGTCAACCAACGATGGCATACCCAGGGTTCCAGAGCGGATATATGACGCTGCGAACCCTGGGTACGAAGAGACCTACGAGACCAGGGCCTTGACGGCGTCCCGGTCGTTGCCGCCGAGGGGTGTCAGGGGCAGGCGCATCGTGCCGGTGATGAGCCCGACTTCCTCTGCGGCAGCGTAGGTGCCGGCCAGGCCAAATCCCTCGACGACGCCGGCGAGGGTGGCGAGGCGCTGCTGGGCGCCGTCGTCCTGGAGGGCCTCGACGACGAGTTCGTAGGCGTAGTTCGCTGAGGCGGTGATGGCGCCGTGGGCGCCGCTTGCAAAGGACTGGTGCAGGGCCCTCGAGGATCCGGCAAGCACGAGAAATTGGGCGTCGGCCGTCAGCCCGGGGATGCGCTCGGTGTCGCCGCCGGAGTCTTTCATACCGACGATGTCGGGGTGGGTGGCGAGATCAACGGCAACTGCGACCGGGAGCTCGTAGCCGGTTGTGGACGGCACCGAGTACAGAAAGACCGGCAGCGGAACCGCATCGGCGACCGTCCGGTAGAACAAGGCGACGAGCTCGTCATTGCCGCGGACGAGGCTGGTCGGGGTCATCAGCAGAAGGGCGTCTGCGCCGCCGTCGATGGCCTCTTCGATCTGGTTGATCGCCTGGTCGACCGACTCCGCCTGAACCCCGCACAACAGAAAGGAATCCGGCCCGAGCGCCTTGCGCCCGACCCCGACCAGGCGGTGACGCTGACCCTGGAGCAGGTACGGGCCCTGCCCGGTCGATCCGGCGATGAGGAAGCCTTGGGCGCCCCGGGAGACGAGCACCTCGAGGTTGTGCCGGTGGGCGTTGTCGTCGACCGTGCCGTCGCGATCAAACGGGGTGATCAGCGCCGGGAGCACTCGCGGCAGAGGCTTCATCACAGGTCCCACTCGGAATGGATGAACTCGCCCCGCGGCCGGTCGATGCGCTCGTAGGTGTGGGCTCCGAACGCATCGCGTTGAGCCTGGGTCAGGTTTGCCGGCAAACGCTCCGAGCGGTATCCGTCGTAGAAGGCAAGCGCCGATGCGTATGCGGGAACCGGGATGCCTGCCACCTGGGCTCGGATGACGGCCCGCCGCCAGCCCGGCTCGGCGGCGGTTACGGCCTCGGAGAAGAATGGGTCGAGCAGGAGGTTTGGGACTTCGGGCCGAATCCGATATGCCGTGGTGATCTCCGAGAGGAACCGGGATCTGATGATGCAACCGGCCCGCCACAATGAGGCGATCGTTCCGGGGTCAAGCTGCCACCCGAGCTCCTCGCGGGCAGCGTGGAAGAGCATGAAACCCTGGGCATACGAAACGATCTTCGAGGCGTAGAGGGCGTCTTCGAGGTCGTCGATGACGTCGGTCGGCTCATCGATGATCGCTGTCGGCGGGCCGGTGAGGACCTCGGACGCTCCGGCCCGCTCTTCAACCATCGCGGAGAGGAACCGGGCATATACCGCCTCGGCGACGAGGGTGGTCGCTGTCGGTTGGTCCATCGACGCGACCACGGTCCACTTGCCGCTGCCCTTCTGCGCGGCCGCGTCGAGCACCTGGTCGACGAGCGCTGCATCTTCGTCGTCGTCCTGGACACCGAGGATCCTGGCGGTGAGCTCGATGAGGTAGGAATCGAGGCGGCCTTCGTTCCACTTGGCGAACACCGGCTGCATCTGGGATGCGGTGAGGCCGAGCCCGCGCTTCATCACGTCGTAGGCCTCGGCGATGATCTGCATGTCGCCGTATTCGATGCCGTTGTGAATCATCTTGACGAAGTGGCCGGCCCCACCGGAGCCCACCCAGTCCCCGCACGCTTCACCCTCGGCTTCGGCCGCGATGTCCTGGATGAGGTCTTGGATCGCCGGCCATGCCTCCTCCGAGCCGCCCGGCATGATCGACGGGCCGTACCGCGCCCCCTCTTCACCGCCGGAGACTCCCATCCCGACGAAGAGGATGCCGTGCTCGGCAAGCTCACTGACCCGCCGCTCGGTGTCGGTGTACAGCGAGTTGCCACCGTCCAGGATGATGTCGCCGCGGTCGAGGAGCGGGAACAATGCGTCGATCTGCTGGTCGACGGGCTTGCCGGCGGGGATCAGCATCATCACCCTGCGGGGCTTCTTCAAGGATGAGACCAGCTCTTCGAGTGAATAGGTGCCGATCACCTCGGTGCCCGCCGCGTCACCGGCGAGGAACTCATCGACGCGCTCGGAATGCCGGTTGAAAACGGCAACCGTATACCCGTGGTCGTTCATGTTGAGCACGAGGTTGCTGCCCATCACCCCGAGCCCGATGAGCCCGATGTCTGCGCTGCTGGAAGCACTGCCTGGCGCGTTGTCGGTCATGGCCTGGGACGGTAGCGGCCGGTCGCTACTTCTTGGCCTGCATCGCGGCACCGATCGCCAAGCCGAACCCGATGCCGAGCGCGATCCAGACCGAGCTCCCGGTGGCGCTGTACAGCGCCACGCCGACACCGACACCAATCGCGATGCCTGCACCGATCGTTGGGCCCGCTGCGGGTCGCCGACCGCTCGGTTCCCCTTCGGAGGCGTCGTGTTCGTCCTGTGGCGTCTCGGGTTCGTCCATCGGCACAGGCTACCGGGCCACGGAGTCCGGGCCGGTTTGTGGAGCCCCCCACTTTTTCGTGGTCCATAGATCGACACCGATTCATGGCCTAAAGACCTAGCTGTAGAGCCTGCTGTCGAAGAACTCCTCGAGCTCCTGGCCGGAGACGGTCTCGGCGAGTTCGATGAAGTCCTCGGTGCTCGCATGGCCGTTCCGGTTCTCTCTCGCATAGATCCGCAGCAGATCGAAGAAGCGGTCGTCGCCGATCTCCTCGCGGAGGTCGGCGAGCAGCAGACCGCCAAGCTGGTACACCCCGCCGTTGAACAGGTCGGTGGGAGGGGGCTCGCCCGGCGGCGAGAAATTGGCGGCACTTGCAGCCTGGCGGCGGTTGGCGACGACTTCCTCGTAGACCGCATGGCCCTCGCGGTGCTCGATCCAGAGCAGCTCGGCATAGGTGGCGAATCCCTCGTTGAGCCAGATGTCCTTCCATTGCTCTAGAGACACCGAGTTGCCGAACCACTGGTGGGCCAGCTCGTGGACCAGGACGAATTCGAAGATCGGCGATCCGGCGATGCCACGCCCGAAGATCGACATGGTCTGGTTCTCCAGCGCCGCCGGGAAGTCGCCCACCACGGTGATGCCATACCGGTCGAAGGGATACGGGCCGAATGACTCTTCCAGCGCGGCCACCATCTCGCCGGTTTCGAAGAGCACGGCGGGCTCGTTGCCGACGAGGTCGGGAGGGAGGAAGTTTCGAATGGGGATCCCGGCCGCCTCGGTCGAGACCCGATCTTCGACGAGCTGGTAGCCCTCCCCGATGATGACCGTCGCCAGGTAGGGAGCCATGGGCTCGTCCATGTCCCAGGTGAAGGTGATCCCGTCTCCGCCCTCGTGGTCTGGCTCGGTTCCGAGGAACTCCCCGGTCGACCCGACCGCCCAGCCTTCCGGGACGGTCACGCGGTAACGAAACGTAGCCTTGTCGAGGGGATGGTCGTTGGCCGGGAACCAGGAATTGGCGGCGTCGGGCTCGGCGACGACGTATTGCTCTCCGTCTGGGCCCTCCCGCCAACCCATTGAAACTCTCGAAAAAGCGGGTGAGCCGACCGCACCGGGTTTGCCCGCATAGGCGATATTGACCGTGAATAGCCCTCCAGGCTGGAGCGGCACCGGGGGAGTGATCGTCAGCTCCCTGCCCTGGCGCTCGTACTCGGCCGGGTTGTCGTTGAGCGTGAGGTCGCTGATCTCGAATCCTTCGAAGTCGAGGTTGAAGGTCGCCAGGTTCTGGGTCGCGATGGCTTCGATCGTGACCGAGGCGGCGAGCAGGTTGGTCGCCGGGGTGTATCGCATCTCGAGGTCGTAGTGCGCAACGTCGTAGCCGCCATTACCCAGCGTCGGGTAGTACTCGTCACCGATTCCGGCCGAACCGACGGCGTCGTCGACCCCGGAGGCGTTCGGTGTTGTGCTCGGTGCAAGCGTGGTGGTGGTCGTCGAAGGAGATCCGGTCGTCGCGGTGGTCGTGGTGGTTGCCGCGGGCCCGGCAGTGCACGCCGCGGCGACGAGGGCGAACAGAACCAGCAGTGGGAGCGGTTGCCTCCGGCGCATCGGCAGAGCCTACGCCCGGTGCGCGGTAACGATCGCCATCGAGCCTGAGGAGCGTCTGCAGCCCCGGGAGATACAAGAACCGATGAGTCGAGGGCTCGGGAAACAAGTCATCGGCGAGCACCCTCCTACGCCCGGTGCGGGGTAACGATCGCCTACAACACCAGCTCGGCAAGCGTGCGCAGCGTCTTGGGATCGCTGCTGTTGATCAACAAGGAAGTGACGCCCGCTGCTCGCCAGGCATCGAGGCGATCGGCGATGCGCTCCCTGCTGCCGACAAGGCTCAGCTCATCGACGAGGTCATCCGGCACCGCCGTCATCGCCTGCATCTTCTTTCCATCGAGGTAGAGGTCCTGGATGTGCTCGGCGGCCTCCTCATAGCCATACCGTCGCGCCAGGTCGTTGTAGAAGTTCTTCCCCTTGGCCCCCATGCCACCGATGTACAGAGCGAGGATCGGTTTGGCCTCGAGCCTCGCCCGGTCGATGTCATCGGTCACCGAGGCGAACACCGAGGCGGCGATGTCGAAGCGCTTTGCTTTCTCCGGTTCGCCGGACGCCGCAAACCCTTCCTCGAGCAGGGGCCCGTAGATGCTGCCTGCCTGTTCCGGGGAGTAGAAGATTGGCAGCCACCCGTCGGCGATCTCGGCGGTGAGTCGGACGTTGTTCGGTCCGATTGCCGCCAGGTAGATCGGCAGGTCGGGGTTCGTTGGCTTGAGCATGAGCTTGAGCGGCTTGCCCAGCCCGAGTGCGCCTTCGCCGTGGTAGGGGAGCTGGTAGTAGTCACCGTCGAAGCTCAGCGGTTCATCGCGAGCCAGCGCCTTGCGGACGATCGAGACATACTCGCGGGTGACGCCGAGTGGCTTCCCGTAGGGACGGCCGTGCCAGCCCTCGACCACTTGCGGTCCAGAGACTCCGAGCCCGAGGAGGAATCGTCCCCCGGACATCAAATCGATGGTTGCTGCGGTCATCGCCGTCATCGCCGGGGTACGGGCGGGCATCTGGAGGATGCCGGCGCCGAGCTTGATCTTCTCGGTTCGCGCCGCCAGGAACGCCAGGGGGGTCAGGGCGTCCGATCCGTACGCCTCGGCGGTCCACACCGAGTCGTAGCCAAGGGATTCCGCCTCGGTGATCAAGCTCGTGTCGTCGGCGAGCGCCGTTGCGAAGTATCCGAGGTTGATGCCAAGCCGCATGTGGTGAGGGTAAACGAGTCGTCAGTCGTCAGTCAGACCCTCCGAGTCGGTGTTGGGTCTTCAATTCCTCGGGCTGAAGGCTGTGGACTGACGACTGATGACTCCAAAGGCTCTCGACTCTTGACTTTCTGTCACACCTCATCCGTAGCGTCCTCAGCGAGGAGGACGACATGATCATCGACTGTGACACGTGTGTGATGGATGGGACTTCGGCGTGCGCCGACTGCATCGTCCCGGTGCTGCTTGCCGGGACGGGGGGCCGCATCGAGGTCGACCGCGAAGAAGAGGAAGCGCTGCGCAACCTCTCCGATGCCGGCCTGGTGGCGCCGCTTCGCCTCGTGCCGCGCTTCCCCGACGATGACGCAGCCTCAGCCGGGTAGGTTCTCCTTGCACGCACGAGCGATTGAGCTGGAGGATGTCATGTCGCAGTTCCAACCCGCATATCTCGGTGGGACCACCGCCCTTACTCCCGAACCGATAATCGGGTCGACAGATATCGATGCAAGCCGGCAGATGGTCGCCGGTGAGGAAGACTTGGCCGAAGGCGAGATCAGGGTGTCGATCCTGGGCTCGGGTCTCCCGTGGGTGACTAAGTCGCAGGCCGCGGGTTCCGTTCTCGTCGAGGTGGGCAACCCGGAGCGGGATGTGTTCGTCTTCGACCTGGGAGCCGGGTCGTTGGCGAACTTCAGCGGCCTCAGAGTGCCGGTGACGAGCCTCAAGAAGGTGTTCCTCAGCCACCTCCACGCCGATCACATCGCCGACTACCTGACCCTGATGGGCAGCTACGTCAAGGCCGGGCGGCTGGACCCGGTCGAAGTCTGGGGCGGCGCATCCGATGCCCCCGAACGCGGTCTCGATGCTTTTGTGAGAGCGATCGACAGCGCGCTTGCGTGGGACTTGGAATCGATGCGGGGCATGATTCCGACCAGCGGTGCTTCGGCCACCTCTCGGGAAGTCCCCTATGACCGGACCGAAACGATCTACGAGCGCAACGGCGTCACGATCACCTCCTTTCCCGTCATCCACGCCCTCAACGGCGCCGTCGGCTACCGGGTCGACTACGCAGGACAGAGCGTCGTGTTCTCCGGTGACACCACGCCCACCATGACGCTGGTCGAGGCGGCGCAGGACTGTGATCTGTTGATCCATGAGACATTTCTGCCGGCGGACACCTTCGCCGAGCTGATGAGCTTCCCAGTCGAGCGGGCGCGGCTCATCGTCAATACGGCCCACACACCCGCCAATGCGGCCGGACTGGTGTTCGACATGGTGCAGCCCCGCATGGCGGCGATGTGGCATTGCCATGTCATCGACGGCTACATCGATCCGGTCTTCGAAGACGTTGGTGGCACATACTCCGGTGCGGTGACCCTGTGTCAGGACCTGACGGTATTCAACGTGACCGCAGAAGCGGTCGTCGCTCGGCAGGCCAAGGTCAGCCTGGTCCAGGGGGCCGTGCTGGGACCGTCCGACACCGAGGCTGGTTTGGACGGTGCTGCCCAACCGCCCCCTGAGTGGTGGGCGGACGCCGCCATCGACTGGCAGGCCAAGTTGGGCTGAGGCAGGGCACAAAACTGTGCCAGCGAAGCCTCTTAGTGTTGTGGGGTGCTGCGCAAGCGTCTGAACGACATCGCCACCGATCGCGGCTGCATCGGCTTTGGCGTCACCACCGCCGAGCCGTTCGACGACGTCGCCAGGACGATGGCGGAAGGCCGCGCCGAAGGGCTGAGCGGCGATCTCGCCTTCACCTACACCGATATCGCGGTCGCGACGGACCCCCGCGCCACTCACCCGTGGGCCGAGTCGGTGATCTCGGTCGCGCACCCGTACGTGCCCGGAACGGCTGAGGTCTCCGAGCCCGCCTCGGGGACGCTTGCCGTTGCCCGTTTCGCCGAGACCGATCACTACGTCGCCCTCCGCGGCGCCCTCGAGGCCGTGGCGTCCACCCTCCAGGACGAGGGCTTCCGCGCCGCGGTGTTCGCCGACGACTCTCGTCTCGTCGACCGGGCCGCCGCGGTTCGCGCCGGAGTGGGATGGTGGGGCAAGAGCACGATGGTGCTGGTCCCCGGGGCCGGCCCGTGGGTGCTGCTCGGCTCGGTGGTCACCGACGCCGAGTTGGCGGCCGACGATGAGATGCGGCGCTCGTGCGGGACCTGCACGGCCTGTATGCCCGCCTGCCCAACGGGAGCGATCGTCGCACCGGGCGTACTCGACGTCACCCGGTGCCTTGCCTACTGGCTCCAGGCGCCCGGTTTGATCCCGCAGGAGCTGCGTTCGGCCGTCGGTGACCGGCTGTACGGCTGTGACGACTGTCTCACCGCCTGCCCGCCCGGCCAACCCGCCCTCGCCCGCAGTGTCGATCTGCCCGTCCGGCCCCAAATCAAGCACATCCTCGGTGCAGCCGATCAGACGCTGCTCGCCGAGTACGGCCACTTCTACCTGCCGGGTCGGCGTCCCCGCATCCTGCGACGCAATGCGCTGGTAGCGGCCGGAAATGATCGTTCCCCGGGTCTGCGCAACGTCGTCATCGGCTACCTCGGCCACCCCGATTGGCTGCTGCGCGCACACGCAGCCTGGGCGTCGGCCCAGTTTGGCGACACCACCTCGGAGGCGGCGCTGTCGGCGGCTCTGGCTTCCGAAGACGATGCCCGTGTGCGTGCCGAGATGGAAGGGCGATCGGTCTAGGAAGGTGTTGAGCAATCCTCCAGCGTGCCGGCGCTGACTGGAGAAACCGAGTCACCAAACCTGAGCGAGGGGCGGCGCAGGGCACTCGTCATTGTTCGACACCGTCCTAGGAGGGTGGTGAGCAATCCTCCGGCGGGGCGGCGCGGTCGGAAGAATCCGAGTCACCGCAATCCTCGAGCCTGCGGCGGCCCTTTGCACGCGTCATTGTTCAGCACCCTCCTACGCTGATTGCATGGTCTGGTTCTATGCCCTCGCCCTGATTGCCGGGATTCTCGCGTTGCTGGCATGGATGATCGCAGTCGCCGTGGCGGCATGGGTCGACGGGTGGGAGTTCGCAGATCCTGAGCGCCGGTTTGGCGCCAACGGCAGATTCGCCGTCGCTGGTGCGATCGGCTTCGGCATGGGCGGGATGTCGGCTTCGTTCGCCGGGTGGCACCCGGTGGTGGCATTCCTGGCCGCGTTGCTTGGCACCGGCGCACTGGTACTTGTGGCTCGCACCTTCGCCCCAGCCGAGGCCTGATGTTGCTCGTCGCCGACGTCCACGGCGCCGTCGAGCCGCTGCGACGGATCGCCGCGCTCGATGAGCCGCTGCTGATCCTCGGTGATCTGATCAACTTCATCGACTACCGCGACAGCTCCGGGATCATTGCGGAGGTCTCGGGTGCCGACCTGGCTTCGCGGTTCGTGCGACTCCGCTCTGAAGGTCTGGCGGAAGCGGCGTCCGCCATGTGGAGGGAGCACGCCAGGGGCCGCGAGAACGAGCTGCGTGCCCAGTACAACGAAGCCATCGGTGCCGCATACGCCGAGATCTGTGCCGCGTTCGACGGGACCGAGGCATATGTGACCTACGGCAACGTCGATCGCCCCGATCTGCTGATCGAGCACCTCCCATCGTCGGCCCGGTTCGTCGACCGCGAGGTCGTCGAGATCGAAGGGCTCGCCGTTGGATTCGCCGGCGGAGGGAGCGAACGGCTCGGGACGCCGGGCGAGGTGAGTGAAGAGGAGATGACCGACAAGCTCGACCAACTCGGGAAGGTGGACGTCCTTTGCACCCACGTCCCCCCGGAGCTCCCCACCCTTGCTACCGACACCATCGGCGGAAAGGAGAAGGGGTCCCGTGCCGTTCACCGCTACCTCGAGACCCATCAGCCGCCGTTCCACTACTTCGGGGACATCCATCAACCGAGCGCTACCCGGTGGCGTGTCGGATCCACGGTCAGTACGAATCTCGGCTACTTCAGGGCGACCGGCCGGGCGACCCGGCACATCGGTGGATGAGGTTGAATGGCGTCTGATGTCGACCTGGGCCGGCTCGCTGAGGGGTACCGGCATCGGCCGCCGTCTGATGCCTCGTTGGCGCGGGCACGCCTCGCTGGATCCGAGCTCGCACCGGGCTCGATGATCCTCGATGTCGGTGGCGGTCCCGGTCACCATGCCGCGGTGTGGTCGGAGCAGCGACACCTGCCGATCGTGCTCGATTCTGCCTCCGAAATGACCAGGCCCGCCCGCAACCGGAGCATCGTGGTCGTGCATGGCCTGTCGCAGGCACTGCCGTTCGGTGATGAGCGCTTCGACCTCGCCTGGTTCCACCTGTCCATCCACTACGGCGACTGGCGGGCCGCCCTCGACGAGGCCCTTCGGGTCACCAAACAGAACGGTCGGATCGAGATCTGGACCCTCGCTGCTGATAACCACGCCACTTCGCTGCTGGCGCAATGGTTCCCCGCGGTGGTCGAGATCGATCGTGCCCGATTTCCCGCCGGAGCCGATGTCGAGGCCCACCTGGCAGGACACGGTGCAACGGTCCACCGCAGCCACGAGATCGAGCAGCGAACCAGAACGGTGGGGGAGTGGATTACCGCCGTCGAAGCCGGCTTCGTTTCCACGCTGCAGTTTGTCAGCGACGGAGAGCTCGCCGCGGGCTTGGCGGGCTTCCGACGGGCGTATCCCGACCCCTCGGCCAACATCGCCTACGAGATGCGATTCGACCGGGTGGTGGCCCGGAGGTAGCGCTAGCCTTCGTAGTGGCTCAACGGAGCCAAGAGGAGCTGGCCATGGAAGGCACCGTCCAAACGATCGAGGTCTCTGCGGAGCCGGACCGCGTCTATGAGATCGCTATCGACCTCGAGGCCTACGCCGACTGGGCGGATGGAGTGAGCTCTGCCGAGGTGACGGAGACCGACGATGAGGGCCGGCCGAGGGTCGCGGACTTTACGGTCGACGCCATGATCAAGGAGATTTCCTACACGCTCGAGTACGACTATGCCGGAAGCGGGTTCACCTGGAGCGCTCGGCCCAACGAAGACATCGCATTACTCGAGGGCAGCTACGAGTTCAATCAGCTCGACGACGGAGGGACCGAGGTGGTCTACGCGCTTCGCATCGAGCCGTCGTTCAAGGTTCCGGGGTTCCTTCGCCGCCAGGCCGAAAAGCGCATCGTCGGCCCGGCCCTCCGCGGCCTCAAGAACCAGGCCGAAGCGAGCGCCTGATGCGCGTCGTCCTGATCACCGGCAAGGGCGGGGTGGGAAAGACCACCGTGTCGGCCGCGACGGCCATCCGCACCGCCGACCTGGGCCATCGCACCCTGGTCATGTCGACCGATCCAGCACATTCGCTCGGCGATGCCTTCGACGTGAAACTCGGCGACGCGCCGACCGGCGTCATCGACAACCTGGACGCCCAGCAAATCGACTCGCAAACGCGGCTCGAGGAATCATGGGGGCCGGTCCGCGACTATCTGACCAAGGTGTTCGACTGGTCGGGGCTCGAGGGAGTCGAGGCCGAGGAGCTCACGGTATTTCCCGGAATGGACGAGCTCTTTTCCTTGGCGAGTGTCCGCGAGCACGTCTCGTCGGGAAACTACGACGTCGTGATTGTCGACTGTGCCCCGACCGCCGAGACCCTGCGTCTCCTCAGCCTCCCCGAAGTGATGGCCTGGTACATGGACAAGTTGTTCCCGGTGAGCAAGCAGGTCGCCAAGGTAGTGCGGCCAGTCCTCAGCAGGATGTCGAGCCTTCCCGTGGCAGACGATCAGGTCTTTGACACCATTGCCACCTTCTACGACCGGCTCGACGGTGTGCGCGAAATACTCGCCGACCCCGAGGTGACCTCGGCGCGCCTGGTGATGAACCCGGAGAAGATGGTCATCGCTGAGGCAAAACGCACCTACACCTATCTCGGGCTCTTCGGGTACGCGGTCGACTCGGCAATCGTCAATCGGATGCTGCCCGAGAGGGTGACCGACCCCTATTTCGATGAGTGGCGGCAGATTCAGAAGGGGCACATGGAGGATGTCGCCGAAGGCTTCACCGACATCGACATTCGCACGCTGCGCCTGTTCGATCAGGAGATGGTCGGCGTTGAGCGTCTGCGGATCGTCGGTGACGAGCTCTACGGCGACACGGATCCAGCCAAGAAACTTTCCGAGGGACGACCGTTTCGCGTGGAAGAGGATGGGGACGACGTGGTGCTCGTGGTCGGCATGCCCTTCGCCGAGCATGACCAACTCGACGTCATGCGCCACGACCACGAGCTGTTTGTAACGGTCGGCCAGTACCGTCGCTCGATCGTGCTCCCGGACTCGCTGAAGCGCCGCGAGGTGGTGCGCGCCAACCTCGCCGATGGAGAGCTTCGCGTCACCTTCGGGACTCCATGATGCTGGACAACCTCCCCGACCCGCAGACGATTGCCGCCGGACTGCAGCGGGCAGCGGTGCACTGGGCCAAGGCGGGATACGAGGTCGCCGCCGGAGTGGGCGCCTTCTTCGATGAGTTGATCAACGGGGACGATGAACGCGACGATCAGGGCGGGGGAGGACCCACCCGGATCGAGGTCGACTGAGTCGTCAGCCTTCAGCCATCAGTCGTCAGTAGGACCACCTCGATCGGACTGAAGACTGTGGACTGAAGATTGTGGACTATCCGAATGCCACCCAGTCGATGGTCTCCAGCGAGTCGGTGTCCGACAGCATCACACCGACGTCCGAGACCGTGATCAGCTGCCCGTTGATGAGCAGGGACCGGCGAATCGGCACGTCCCAACCCCACGCCGCCTTGGCGCCGTGGGTGACGGCCCCGATCTCGTCGATGCCGCCCGGGCCGATCTCGAGGACCATCGCGCCGGCCTGCGGGCCGTCAACGCGTTCATCCCAGCGCTGGAACGGGATGACGGTGAGACCATCGGAAGGATCGAAGAGGAAGGCGTGGTGATCCCACTCGACCTCGGAGTGGCCGTCCTTCATCGTGAACCGGTCGGTGCGCTCCGGGTCGTTGGGATCGGTCACGTCGAACAGCGACGCCTGCAAGCCAAAGACCCTGCCGTTTTCGTCGGCGTCCTGGCCGACGCCAAGCAGGTGACCGTCGCCGACCGGGTGCAGATACGCCGAGTAGCCCGGGATCTTCAGCTCACCTTCGACCGATGGCCGCTTCGGATCCGACAGGTCGAGCACGTACAGCGGATCGACCTGGCGGAAGGTGACCACGTAGCCGCGATCGGCGATCATGCGCACGGCGTAGATCCGCTCTCCACGGCCAAGCCCGTCGACGGATCCGACGACCTCGAGTTCGTTTCCGTTGTCACGAAGCACACTGACGAGCGACTCGGAATCCGGGGTGTCCCACCACTGTGGCGATGTGGTCGAGGCGACCCTCAGATCGCCTTGCCACTCCGACATCGACCACTGGCTGAGCATGTAGCCGGGGACGGCGCCCGACGCCCGGTACTCGGCGCTGCGCGGCTCCAGGCTGAACTTGTGGATCAGGGTCTTCATGTCAGTGGGCTGGTCACCGGACTCCCAGACCACCGGCGAGATCCAGCGGGAAGTTGCCACGTATGCCGCCTCACCGGATGAGTAGACGATCTCGCCGTCGGCGAACACTGCCGTGGCGTCGCCAATCAGCAGCTCATTCGGATCAAGGGTGACCAGCGAAAGCGTGTTGAGCCCGGAGAACTCTTCCGGGCTGTGGGTGCGATGGCATTCGAGCAGCGTGCCCTCGGCGACGATGCGGTCCACCCCGGCGTGGTCGGTGACCACGTAGTAGGGGAGCCAGTTCTCGATCGTCGAATTGCGGATGATCTCGCGGTTCTCTTCCTCGGCGATGCGCTCGGAGCGCAAACCGCCACCCTCGGGATACGACCACGCGAACCCGGTCGGCTGGGAAGTGATGACCAAACGGATGGCCCCGTCGACCATCCTCGCCGAGACGAAGCGTCCATCGATCTGGAGGCTCCGTGCGAGCTCGGGATCGCCGGGGTCGCTGATGTCAATCGCGGTGACTATGACCTTCGGGGTCTGCTGCGGGTAGAACCCGGCGACGTCGGTCTCGACGGCGCTGCTCTCGATGAAGGGCAGGACCTCGTAGTAGCCCGTCGAGGGTGCGATGACCACCACCCGGTCGCCATCGAGGAAGATGCTCTCGGACCAGAAGCCGAGGTCGATCGACCCGGCGAGGCTGAGGCGGTCGCCGTCGATAAGGATCACCTGCAGCCTGCCGCCGGTGACCACGACGATGCGCTCACCGTCGGTCTTCACCAGATCGGGCTCATCGATGCCGAGCTCCTGGAGGTTGGTGCCGATCACGCTCTGGCCGGCAAAACCGGCGACGTCGGAGGACTCCGCGGCCGCCGCGGTGGTGGTGAACTCATCGAAGAAAAGCGGGCCCGGGTAGTACCCGTCCCCATAGAGCCCGTATGGCCCAACGAGATCGATGGCGTGCTCAATCGTCCAATCGAGCAGGTCGTCGCACGCATCGAATCGTATCAGCGCGTGCGCTGCGTTCGGGGTAGGCGTATGGACGATGGTCGGGCCCGGTATGCCGGGACTTGGGGTCGTGGGGCCGGGAACGATGTCGCCGCTGCAGGCAGCGAGCAGCATTGCTCCGACGATGGCTGCTGTCATGATCCGACGCATGCGTCCTCCCGATCGCAGGGTGGTTCGGGGGTGTGACGCCGCGGATCCGCTTGAAGGTTCCCGCACTGATAGCCTTCCCGGCCATGGCCACGATCGGCGTCGACATTGGAGGCACCAAGGCCGCCGCGGTGCGCCTCGAAGACGGGGACGTGGCAGACCGGGTCACGACCACCGTGTACAAGGGGGATCTCGTTGCCAGCATCGCCGATACGGTGCAAGGTCTGTGGACCGACGAGGTCACCGCGGTGGGGGTCGGTCTCGCCGGTCTCGTGCGATGGCCGGAAGGAGTCTTCGTCTGGGGTCCGCACCTCGACTGGAAAGAGGTCCCCTTGCGTGACGATCTCGAAGCAGAGCTCGGAGTGTCGGTGACGGTCGACAACGACGCCAACATGTCGGCATTCGGGGAGCTGCAATCCGGCGCCGGTGCCGGCTTCAGCGACTTTCTCATGGTGACTCTGGGAACCGGAATCGGTGGCGGTATCGTCGCCGGTGGGTCGATTTACCGGGGAGACTCCTTCGCCGGCGAGTTCGGGCACATGACCGTGGACACCAGGGGGCTGCTGTGCGATTGCGGCAAGCGGGGCTGCTGGGAAACCGTTGCTTCGGGTCCGGCGCTCGTTCGGCTGGCCCGCGAGGTGATTGCTCTCAACCCCGGCGGGTCACTGGCGTCCCGGATCGGCGATCGACCGTTCACCGGAGATGAGATCACCGGGGCGGCCGATGCTGGGGACGAGGTCGCCCGCGGGTTGGTTGCCCAGGTCGGTGCGGAGTTCGGCCGAGGCCTCGGTAGCCTTATCTCGATCTTCGATCCCGAGTTGATTCTTGTTGGTGGAGGACTTGGATCGATCGGAGAGTCGCTGCTCGGACCGGCCAGGAGGGTCGCCACCGAGGGGCTGCACGGCGGCTCCTACCGGCTGCTGCCCCCGATCCTGGTCGCCGGGTTGGGTCCAAGCGCCGGCGCAATCGGTGCGGCGGCGATGGCAGCGGAGGAGATTGGATGAAACCGGTACCGATGGATCAGAACGACCAGTGGCGAGCGACGGTCCGCGAGGGGATCATGCTCCTTCCCAATGTGGTGAAGCTTCTGGCGCGCATCGCCACGGACCGGAGGGTCACCGTCCGATCGAAGGCGTTTGCCGCTGCGGTGTTGGTTTACGTGATCTCACCGATCGACCTCATCCCCGACTTTGTGATCGGATTCGGCAAACTCGACGACCTCATCCTGTCCGCGGTGGCGATCCAGCATCTCATCGAGTCCGCGGGGCCCGAGATCGTGGCCGAGCATTGGGACGGCTCTGAGGCGTCGCTCGACATGATCCTGACCGCCGCCGAGATGGGCGCTGAGGTGATCCCAAAGCCGATCAGGAAGATGCTGCCCGGCTAGCTGAGCGTCCTTTTAGTTCCCTCCTTCGCACCAATAGGTTTGCCATGTTTGTTGGGCGGCTCGCGGGGGCTCGCCGCCTGACTGTCTGATCTCGTCCTCGCTGGTGCGAAGCACTTCGGTATGCGTCCGCGATCTCAACTACTCAAGCGAGCGGACCGGGCGCTACTCGGACCTCGCAATACGCAACACGCACGCAACCATCCTCTGACTCATAGGGACGGACGCCTACCCTTCGCCCATGAAGTTCCGCCGCGTTGACACGCTTCCCCCGTACGTGTTTTCCGACGTGAGCCGGCGTAGTCTCGAGGCCCGCCGCAGTGGCGTCGACGTCATCGATCTTGGCTTTGGCAACCCGGATATCCCGTCGCCGCCCCAGGTCGTCGACAAGCTGGTCGAGGCGGCGCGGAATCCAAGAAACCATGCGTATTCCGCGTCAAAGGGCTTGCCGAACCTGCGCAAGGCCGTTGCCGATCGGTACCGGCGACGCCATGGCGTCGAGCTCGACCCCGAGACCGAAGTGATCAACACCATCGGCGCCAAGGAGGGCTTGTCGCACCTGATGTGGGCGCTGGTCCAGCCGGGTGACGTCGCCCTCGTGCCCGAGCCGTCGTACCCGATCCACATCTATGCCGCAGTCCTGGCCGGTGCCGACGTGCGCCGCGTCCACCTGTCGACCGGTGCCGACTTCTTCGATCGGCTCACCGAGGCGTTCCACTCCAGTTGGCCGAAGCCTCGCGTGATCGTCACTTCCTTCCCGCACAACCCGACCACGGCCACCGTCGGAGTCGAGTTCTTCGAGCGCCTGGTGGCGTTCGCCCACCGCCACGACACGATGCTGGTCCACGACTTCGCCTACGCCGACATCTCCTACGGCGGATACGAGCCGCCGAGCCTGCTCCAGGTCCCGGGGGCAAAAGAGGTGGGTGTCGAGCTGTACACGCTTTCGAAGAGCCATTCGATGGCTGGGTGGCGGGTCGGCTTCGTCGTCGGCAACCCCGAGATGGTTGACGCTCTGGCCCAGCTCAAGTCTTATCTGGACTACGGCACCTTCCAGCCCATTCAGATCGCCTCCATCATCGCGCTCAACGAATGCGATGACTATGTGCCGGAGGTCGTTGACACCTACGCGCGCCGGCGCGACATCCTCGTCGATGGCCTGAATCGCCTGGGTTGGGAGGTCGATCGACCAGACGCCACGATGTTCGTGTGGGCGCCGATACCACGCGAGTACGAAGCAATGGGCTCGCTGACCTTCGCCTTGCACCTTCTCGACCAGGGCCAGGTCACGGTCAGCCCCGGTATCGGATTCGGCCCGTCGGGTGACGGCCATGTCCGCTTTGCGCTCGTTGAGAACGATCAGCGGATCGCTCAGGCCGTGCGCGGAATCCGAAAGGCACTGGATCGGGCGTAACTCCGTGTAGCTCCCGCCTCGCGAAAACTCAACTCCGGTGGTCACTGGGCCGATTGGATCGTATGAGCGAGTTTCGAGCCATCATGGTCACGGTCGTCGCCGGATCCGCAGGGGTGCTCACCGGGATCCTCACCGCCTTCGGTTTGAACGCCGGTTTCGACCTCGGGGCAGCTCCCTTCGGCTCTCCAGTCCCGTCGGATCTGTCGGTCGTACTGGGGGTTGCGGGACTGATCTTCACCCCGGCCATCGCGCTGCGTCATGCCGACTTCGGCCTGGCCAAAGTCACGTCCGCACTCGCAGGGGTGTGGATTGTCCTCCTGGTGGCGTCGATCGGTCCCGTACTCAAGGCCGTGGGTTTCCCCCTGTTTCCCTTCGCCCTTGCCCCCGCAGCGTTGATCATCGCCCGGGTGATCGCCGGTCCCTTCACCGCCTATATCGTCGCAAGGCCGACGGCGGTTGCAACCGCCAGCCGCTGACCCTTCTCCCAGGCAGCATCGAATTCGGACGTGTCAACAACCGAGCGGCCCGGCTGAGGCTCGATGCCGATCGCAGCGGCGATCGCCGACGGCACCGCCGCCGGATCCGACAGCGGGGCAAGATCAACCAGCCACGCACCCCACGGGTATCGGTCGATCGATCGTGCGGCGGCCTCGATGGCGAGCCGCGTCTTGCCGGTGCCGCCTGGCCCGGTCAGGGTGACCAGGCGGGCATCACCGATGGTCTCGATGATCCGGTCGAGCTCTTGGCCCCGGCCCACGAAGCTGTCAACCATCGACGGCAGGTTGTTGGCGAAGGCATCGAGGCTGTTGAGCGGCGGGAACTCGGCGCGCAGGTCGGGATGTGTGACCTGGAAAACCTGTTCGGGGGCGGTGAGATCCTTGAGCCGGTGCTCCCCGAGGCTGTGCACCGAAACCGGCCTGTCCAGGTTGGAGAGCACCGCCTCGTTGGCGGCCTGCGACAAGAGGATCTGGCCGCCGTGGCCGATGCTCATCAGCCGGGCCGCCCGGTTGACCGCAGGCCCGTAGTAATCACCTGCCCGAGGCTGCGCCTCGCCGATGTGGATCCCGATCCGAACCGGGATCCCGTTGATGGTCTCGAAATGGGTGCTGGCGAGAGACAATTGGATGGCAATCGAAGCCCGCACCGCGTCGCCGGTGTCGCCAAACGCGGCCATGAACCCGTCGCCCGTCCCTTTGACCACCGTTCCTGCGGCGGCCTCTACCTCACGGTTGATGATCTCGTCGTGGGTGGCGAGGTCCGACTCCATTTCGGCTGGGTGCGCCTCCCAGAGGCGCGACGAGCCCTCGACGTCGGTGAACAGAAACGAGAGGCGCTTGACGGCCATTCCCCAAAGTTACTGTCCGGGCGGTCGGGAACGCGACACGACCGGGCATCCAGCCGAATCAGCTGAGGAAGGAGTCCAGCGCAGCGTTGAACTGGTCGGTCACTTCGAGATTCGGAAGGTGGGCAGTTCCCGTCAGCTCGACGAGTTCTGCGCCGGCGATGCCAGCAGCTGTCGCTCGGCAGCCAGCGATGATGACATCAGCGTCTTCGGTCCCAACGATCACCACCGTGGGTGCCGCCACCTCGTTGAGCCGATGCATCGCCGGAGGATCCAGTTGTTGCGAGTCCCCCCAGTAGTCGACACGGTTGATCGGCAGCGACCACTCGATCACCTGGTCGCGAAGCCACTGCGGTGCCGAGCCCTCGGCACGTCGCGGTCGATCGATCCATGCCCGCGCCTCCAACCTGCCTGCCTCCTCGTAGTCACCACGCTCGATCGCCGCATCGACGTCGAGCCACGTCTTCTCGAGGAAGGCGTCGTCGGGGCCGTCGAAGCCGGCGGGCGTGACACCGATCAGGGCCAGTTTATCGACGCGCTCCGGGCGCTCGATTGCAAAGTCGAGGGCCAACCCGGCGCCGACCGAACAGCCGACGATCGCGGCGGTCGTCGCCCCAACCGCATCGATGACGGCGGCGAGATCGTCGCGCCTCGAGAATGGTTCCGAGCCAACCGGGGTGTCACCGAATCCTCGGATATCGGGGGTGGTGCATCGAAAGGGTTCGCTGAACGCCGCGACCTGTGGCTGCCACATGGTGCGATCGGTGATCCCGGCGTGCAGGAACACGAGATCGGGCCCCTGCCCTGCGACGTCATACGCGATTCGGGTTCCGGTGGCGTCGGCGTGGCTTGGCGTGCGCGAACATTACGCCGCGAATCACGAGTACGAATCGCTGCGCAAGTTGCTCAGCAACAGGTCGGATCGATTCGCAGAATTCCGTGTAGGGATTGACCTTTTCCCCTTGTTCTTGTCCCACCAGTTTGATAGGATCGAACATATGTTCGATACTCGATACGAGCCCGTACCACGGGATTTGGACCGGATGAAGCCGGGCATCGAACTGGCCGCGTTCCTGGCGACCATCGATGTTGATCGGGTCTCCCCGCACAACCGAATCACCGTGTTACGAGCCCACCAGCGGATGCGTTCCCACTACGACGCCCATCTCTATCGCGACATGACCGCCGTCCTCGACGCGATTGATGAATCCGACACCTTCGGGAGCGTGCACGACGATGCCGCCGCCGAGATTGGCTCTGCGCTCGGCTGGACTCGGCGCGCCTCAGACGTCGAGCTGCATTTCGCCATCCAGCTGCGCAACCGGTTGCCCCGGGTGTGGCAAGCAATCGCGTCTGGGGTGATCGATCGGCGTCGCGCCAAGCTCATCAACGACGGCACCATCCACCTTCCCGACGCGGCTGCGCGAAAGGTCGTCGAGGAGATCATCGACGCCGCACCTCGGTTGACTACCGGCCAGCTTCGGGCGCGGCTGGAGAAGCTCTGCATCGAAGCAGACCCGGCTGATGCCAAGGAGCGCTACGACTACTCGGTCGAGAACCGCGCACTCGTTGCCGAGCCCACCGGCGATGGCACCGCCAACCTGCTTGGGCTGAACCTTCCGCCACACGGCGTCGCTGCCGCGACACGCCGGGTGAATCGCCTTGCTCGAGAGCTCGGTGGCGGAGGTGATCGCCGCACTATGGATCAGCGTCGGGCCGACGTGTTCATCGACCTGCTTACCGGATCCCGCCACGGCGGGGCCGGCGGTGCCGTCGAGATCCAGATCCCGCTCGACACGCTCACCGGCACCGGTGAGGCTCCGGGGGAGTTGAACGGGTATGGCCCTGTCGTCGCCGACATCGCCCGTCAGGTCGCCAAGCAGCAACGGGACGGCCAATGGCAATGGGTCGTGACCGATCCCGAGACCGAGCAGCCCATTGCCACGGGGACGACGCGACGTCGGCCCGGCGCCGCGATGCGACGCATGATCGAGGTGCGAGACCGTACCTGCATCTTCCCCGGCTGCCGCATGCCCGCTACGAACTGCGACCTCGACCACCGGGTCCCGTGGGCACAGGGCGGCAAGACCCGCGCCTGCGACCTCGCGGCCCTGTGCCGTCACCATCACATCATCAGACACCACGGGTGGAGCCATCGCCCCATCCCGGGTGGCGACTACCGCTGGAAGAGTCGCCTCGGGCACACCTACACCACCAGCGGCGTGCCCCCGTGACACAACCCGTCGCGTGGCAACGGCATAGGTCGCAGGAAAAGAATTCTTCCCAGCCGCGTGCCTGCGCGCTCGCCGAAACCTCCTGCCCCGTGGCAGAGTCGTACTCAACGAGCGATCGACGAGCGGACCGGACAGCCGATGAAGACCTTCGCCATTTTATTTCCCGGCCAGGGAAGTCAGTTCGTCGGCATGGGAGCCGACGTGTTCGAACGGCGCTCTGATCTGATCGGCCGGTCTGCGGACGCGGCGCTTGGCTGGTCGCTGGAATCGGTCGTTGCCGAGGGTCCCGAGGAAGAGCTCACGAAAACGGATCGAGCCCAGCCGGCGCTCTACGCCATCTCCTATGCGTTGTGGGACGTGCTGCGCGACGCCCTGCCCCGCGACCCTGCCGCTACGGCTGGCCACTCGCTTGGCGAGTACACCGCCCTGGCGGCATCAGGGGCGTTGGACTTCACCGATGGTCTCGGCCTTGTGGCCGAGCGAGGGGCGGCAATGGCCGAAGCCGCGGCCGCCGCGAACTCGGCGATGGCTGCGCTCATGGGAGTCGATGCCAAGGGTGCAGAACAGGCCGCCGTGGACCGCAGGGCCGATGGCGGAAAACTTTGGGTCGCCAACGTCAACGCCCCAGGTCAGGTCGTGCTGGCCGGCAGCGTTGAGGACATCGAGTGGCTCGTGGCCAACGCCGCCGAGTTCGGGGCTCGCCGTGCCATCCCGCTCAATGTCGCCGGAGCATTTCACTCGCCGTACATGGCACCGGCGGCGGAGCGACTGGCGGCCGCACTCGAGTCGGCAACGTTCTCAGAAAGCCGTTTCCCGGTGTATGCGAACGTGAGCGCCGCGCCCATGACCGATCCACCGGCGCAGCTCGAAAGCCAACTGACCAGCCCGGTCCGGTTCGCCGAGTCGATCGAGCGCATGGGAGCGGACGGGATCGACGCCTTCATTCACGTCGGCCCGGGCAACGTGACTGCGGGATTGGCCAGGCGCAGCGCCCCGGACGCGCATACTTTCACGGTGTCCGAAATAGACGACATCGTCGGAGCCGTTGAGTTCATAGAATGAACGAAGCAGGAGGAGCCGCCATGCGGACAGCAGCCATCACGGGATGGGGCCGGTGCACCCCAGGCCCGGTACTGACCAACGACGATCTCGCTTCGGTTATGGACACGAGCGACGAGTGGATCACCACCCGCTCCGGGATCAAGGAGCGCCGGGTATCCCACGTCGAAAACTCCGATATGGCGACGCTGGCGGGCCGGCGAGCCCTCGCCGCTGCCGGAATCACCGCCGAGGACCTCGACTTCATCGTGGTCGCCACCTGCACCGGCGACCGCCAGATCCCCGCCATGGCTTGCCTGGTGCAGGCCAAGCTCGGTGCGGAGAACGCCGCCGCCCTCGATGTCAACGCCGGTTGTACCGGATTCATCTACGGCATCAACCTGGCGAGCGGCCTGCTGGCTACCGGTGCCGCCGAGCGAATCCTGCTTATTGGGTCGGAGCGCATAACGCCGTTCCTCGACCTCGAAGAGCGTTCGACCGCAGTGTTGTTCGGAGACGGGGCAGGGGCGGCCGTCATCGAACCGGCCAAGGGCGACGAGGGGCTCCACTCGATCAACGTCGGATCGGACGGGACGATCGCCGATGCGCTCACCTGTCAGGGCGTCGGCTCGTCCTATATCGGTCTGCCGCCGGTCCCGATTCGCGTGATCATGGACGGCAGGGAGGTATTCCGCAACGCCGTCAAGGGCATGAGCGCCGCCGCGGAGAAGGCCATCGCCGACGCCGGATGGACTACGGAAGACGTTGACATCGTCTTCCCACATCAGGCCAACATGCGCATCATCGATGCGGCGACGAGGCGCCTTGGCATCGACGAGGCCAAGGTGTACACCAACATCGCCTCCTACGGAAACACGTCTGCGGCATCGATTCCGATCGCTATGTCCGAGGCGATCGACGAGGGCCGGGTCCTTCCCGGAGCCAAGGTGGTGTTCGTGGCATTCGGTGCGGGGCTCACCTGGGGCGCCGCCGCATTGGTTTGGGGCGACCGGATCGAGCCGATTGAGACTACCGATGCCTCGCTGCCGGCAACCGACAAGACCGGGCTCGAGATCATCATGGAACGCCAGAAGGTCAGGAGCGCGTGAGCCGCGTAGCGCTGGTGACCGGGGGATCGCGTGGCATCGGCCGGGCGATCTCGCAACGACTCGCAGCACACGGGCACGAGGTGGCGATCAACTACACGGCGAACAAGGACGCTGCACAGGCCGTGGTTGAGGCGATCGAACAGGCGGGAGGCACGGCGATCGCGGTTCAGGCCGATGTCGGCGACCCCGATGATGTGGCGGCAATGTTCGAGATCGTGACCGAGCGGCTCGGCCCCGTCGAGATCCTGGTCAACAACGCGGGGATCACCCGTGACGGCTTGTTGCTTCGCATGAGCCTCGAGGCATGGGACGATGTCATCGAGACCAACCTGCGTTCGGTGTTTCTGGTGACGAAGACCGCGCTGAAGCCCATGCTGCGCGCCCGGTGGGGAAGGGTGATTTCCCTCAGCTCTGTGTCCGGGATTTCCGGGAACCCCGGACAGGCAAACTACGCGGCCTCGAAGGCCGCAGTCATCGGTTTCACGAAGTCCGTGGCCAGAGAAGTTGGCAGCCGGGGCATCACCGTCAACGCGGTCGCTCCGGGCTTCATCCAGACCGATATGACGGAGGCATTGGGAGATCGGGTCACCGTCGCAGCTGCGGAGCGTGTCGCGGTCGGTCGCCTCGGGCAACCAGAGGAAGTGGCGGCGGCGGTGGGCTATCTTTCCTCAGACGAAGCCGCCTATGTAACGGGTCACACCCTCGTCGTTGACGGCGGGATCGCCCTGTAGCCGAAGGAGAAACAGCAATGGACCGTACCGAGATCGAATCGAAGCTGACCGACCTGCTCGTAGATGAGCTAGGAATCGATCGGGACGCCATCGAGCTGGACGCAAAGTTCGAGGAAGACCTCGACGTCGACTCTCTCGGTGTCGTCGAGCTTCTGATGGCCCTCGAGGACAACTTCGGTGTGAAGATCCCGGACGAAGAAGCCGAGCAGATTACGACCGTCGGCGAGGCCGTCGATCTCGTCGACAAGAAGCTCAACTAGGAGGAGCGATGGAAGATCGTCGCGTCGTCGTCACCGGTCTCGGGACGATCAACCCGCTGGGTCGTACGGTTGATGCATCGTGGAAGAACCTGCTGAGCGGCACCTCGGGGATCCGCCGCGTCGAGCGTGTCGACGTCGACGACCTGCGGTCCCAGATCGCCGGCGAGGTGGTCGACTTCGAGATCACTGAGTACCTCAAGAAACAGCAGGCGCGTCGCATGGACCGATTTTCACAATTCTTCTGGGTCGCCTCTCGCGATGCCCTGGCCGATGCCGGCATCGAGTACGACGAGGATGATCCTGAGGCGTACCGGACCGGCGTCATGGTCGGTACCGGTATCGGCGGTGTCGAGACCTTCGAGTCCGAGGTGGATCTTCTGCTCAACACCGGCCCGCACCGGCTCACTCCGTACGGGATTCCCAAGATCATCAGCAACATCGCCGGCGGCCAGGTTTCCATCGACTTCAATCTCTACGGACCGAACTCAACGGTGGTGACCGCTTGTGCTGCTTCGGCAAACGCCATCGGTGACGCCGGCGAGATCATCAAGCGTGGCGCCGCAGAAGTGATGGTCGCTGGCGGTGCCGACGCATCGGTAACCCGGTTCGCTCTGGCGGGTTTCGCCCAGGCCAGAGCGCTGAGCACGAACAACGACGATCCGTCCGGCGCCAGCCGCCCGTTCGACGCCGACCGTGATGGTTTCGTGATGGGGGAGGGCGGCGCCGCCCTCGTCCTCGAGGAGCGAGAGCATGCCTTCGCCCGCGGCGCGACCGTGTACGCCGAGCTGGTCGGCTATGGCATGTCCGCCGACGCTTATCACGTCACCCTGCCGCGGCCGGGTGGTGATGGGGCGGCCCGGGCCATGAAGGCGGCACTCGATCACGCTCGCATGGATCCCGCAGACCTGTCGGTGATCAACGCCCATGGCACCTCTACCCAGGCGAACGATGCCACCGAGACTGCGGCGATCAAGACCGTGTTCGGAGAAGACGCCTACCGGATCCCTGCCTCTTCGACGAAGTCGATGACCGGGCACCTGCTCGGCGGCGCAGGTGCGATCGAGGCAGTCGCAAGCGTGCTCACGATCGGCGAAGGGGTGATCCCGCCGACGATCAACTACACCACGCCGGACCCCGAATGCGATCTCGACTATGTGCCAAACGAGGCTCGCGAGGCCAAGGTGACGACGGTGATGAGCAACTCGTTCGGTTTCGGTGGCCACAACGTGGCACTGATCTTCGCTGCTGCCTAGCAAGTACTGAGTACTGCGTACTGCGTAACTCGGACCACGCACACGCAGTACGCACTACGCATGACGCACTACGGGTTCTCGTGGCCCTCGCGGAACTCCTCGAAGCTGCGTGTTGCCAACGCGGCGATGATCCCTACCCCGACGAAAGCGCCGATGCCGGTGAGGATGGCAGCAATCAGTTCGAGACCGACACAGGTGTCGGGCAGGCAGATCACGGCGACCACGCTCCTCCCGATGAAGGCACCGGTTACCGCACCGGCCGTCACCGCTGCCGCCACCGCGATACGGACCTCGAAGCGGGCGGCTGCCACGCCAATCACGGCGCCGAGGACTCCTCCCAGGATTGCTCCGTTGATGCCGCCGAGCAGCAAGCCGGGCACGACCCCGCCGACCAAGCAGATGCCGACGGTGGTGAGCCGCCCGGTCACGGTGTGCGCTTGGGAGACCGGGGTGCCGGCAGTGGCCCGGCAACTGGCCGCTGCGCCCGCGCTGCAGCTGGCGACCACGACAGGGTCGCGACGGCCGCGCCGTGGGCGACCATGAGCGCCGCACCGGCCGATCCAATTTGGATCGCCGCGATCACCGCAACGATCGGATAGACGACGCGGAGGGCCCACAGACCTGAGGCGAAGGATCGGCCGTACGCCCAGGCGGACACCGGTCCGACAATCGCAGCAATGACCACGGCTGCCGCCAGGCCATCCCATGCGGCAATCCCCCCAACCGCCGGTGCCCCGATCGCGACGAGGGGAAGCGCAACCGCCGCCGGCTCGGGGCCGGTTGCAGGCCGCTGCCGCAGCCACCGGGTGAGCCATGGCCCCGCCAGCCCCAGGATGGCGATCAATGCGGTCCCGATCGCCGGCACTACCCACCCGGAATCGAACCCGATGATTGCCACAACAACAAGCGTGCCGGTGGCCGTGCCGAGTCCGAGCCATCGAGCCCACGGCGCCCGGACCAACAACATCCCGGCGATGGCGATCAGCGCATAGAGCCAGGACCCGACAGCGATGAGCAGCGCAGAGCCCGGAGCGAACGGACCGGGGTCGACGATGAGGACCAGCGAGAATGACAGCATCGATAGTGCCAGGAGCCCGGCGATGACGATGGGAGCGGTGAACCGTTGCACGGAGCGATGCTACGAGTTGACTGGTGGGAATAGCGCACCCTGACGGGGAGCCCACATCCCGTGCTCCAGCCAGGCATCCCGCTCCTGCTCGACGGTGATGACGGCACAATGACCCGGCTTGTCCCGATGGAGCTCGCCAAGCGGCCTGTCGGTGAGCGCGAGGCGTCCGGCCTGAATCGGATCCTGGTGCGAGACGATCACCAGCGGGCCGACGACGTCCTCTCGATGCCGGCGCACCCGTCCGGCAATACGGGTCGCCAGTGCCTCGAGGCTCTCGTCGGAGAACGGGAGCCGGGTGGGGTGGTCGAAGTAGGCGGTGAGCTCGCCCGGGAAGTCATCGTCGAGCGACTCCCAAACATGTCCGGCCCACCGCCGCCCGAGGTACCACTCGGTCAGTTCATCGTCGATCACGACCGATGCCGAGACCGCGGCGGCGATGATCCCTGCGGTTTCAACAGCTCGCTGGAGCGGAGAAGAAACGATGATCGGGCGCTTTGGCAGGCGCGTCGCCGCCTCGGCGGCCTGGGCCCTGCCCAGCTCGCTGAGCTCGTAGCCGTCGAGGTCTGCATAGACAATTCCCTTGGGGTTGTGCACCTCTCCGTGACGGATGAGGTAGACGAGCTGGTCGCGCATCTTGGGAGCGTACGCAACCCGAGTCGCTTCTCGGTCTGAGAACGCGCGATCACACAGTCAGGCGGCGAGCAAGCCTGAGAGCCGCCCAACAAACATGGCTGTAGCTCGTCTTCTTGCTCCCGCTCAGGGGTGTCGTATGTCGCGACCGTGCGACGATCGGGCTCTCACAACCGCGGCGTTCTCTTTGCTCCCCCCTAAGGGGGGAGTCCCGACCGACGAGGGCTCTTGGATCGCAACGATCGCCGGCACGGCAACATGAGTCCGATGCAAGAGCCCTCGTTGAGGGAGGGGAGGGGGGTCAAACCGTGGTCGCATGACCGGCTTGACCCCCTCCGCCTCGCTGGCGCTCGGCACCTCCCCCTGAAGCTGAAGGGGAGGCAAGGAAGATGAACTCGTACATGGCTTCGAGGCTACAGGACGATCGTTTCGCCGTCCGGCTGCTGGATGACGAAGGCGATCACCATCGAATCGCGTTGTGGCCAGTTGCCCAGGGTGATCGCCGCGGTCTGGTTGGCCTGTGCCTTGAACTCGGAAAAGCCCATGACCTCGGCAGGCGGACGAGCCATCAGCTCGAGGCCCGGCCTTGCCTTCAGCTCGCCGGAGATGAGATCGAATCCCTCCATCTCGACGACTGCGAGGCCGAGCTCGCTGCTGCGATCGATGAGCGCCTTGGCTACCGATACCGGGAAGAATCCTTCACCGTCCTCAGAGCGGTGCACGGCCTCAGGGTCGAACTCTTGGACCAAGGCGGCGGTCGACGGGTCTTCATCATCCCAGGAATTGTCGCCAGCACCGGGCTGTACGAGTCCCTCCACCTCATCGAAGGAAAAAGGATCCACAATCCGTTGGGCGGTGTCGAGCACGCGGACCAGGTCATTCAGCTCGAGGTCGAAGACGTCGTCGCTATTGGGATAGATCTGCACCACCGTCGCCGAGCCGTCCCAGAACACCATGCCGATGAACTCGTCCTCGCGCCATAGCTCGACCACGGTTTGGTCGAAGCCATCTCGTTCGGTTTCGACAATTCGCAGCGGGTACATGCAGGCTCCGGTATGGCAGAGCCAGAGACTATCCGGAGACCTGTACTCCTCGCCAGAAGGCGATGTACCCCTCGATCTCGGCAGCAGCTGCCGATGGGTCCGGGTAGTACCACGCCGCGCCTCGGTTGACGTCCCCCTCGACGGTGACGTCGTAGTACGAAGCGAGCCCCTTCCACGGGCACACGGTGTGTGCCGTGCTGTCGACGAAGTACTCGCTTTTCACCGAGTCGGGCGGGAAGTAATGATTGCCCTCGACAATGATCGTGTCATCGCTCTCGGCGATGACCTCGCCATTCCAGGTTGCTGTAGCCATAGCTCCCTTCAACCGTTCCGAACGCGACTCATTCCATGCGATGAGCGCCAGCGAAGAGCCAGAAACATAGCCCACGGCATATCGCGACACGTGAGGTGCCGAACGATGCGTCTTGTCACAACACCCAGGGAATCAACCGGTAGGAGACGGTGGACCGATACTCGCGATACGCCGGGTACTGCTCGACCAGCAGATCCTCCTCGTGGCCGGATTTGGCCATGAAGAAGGGAACGAAGACGAGGGAGGCGATCAGCGCCGTCGGGTTGAGCGTCGCCAGTGCCAGACCGACGGTGCCGAGGATCACCGCCAGGTAGATGGGGTGGCGGACCAACCGGTATGGACCACGCAGGATCAGCTCGGCATCGCTCACCGGGGCCGGGTAGATCGAAAGCGAGCGTCGCAACAGAATGAGCGACCACACACCAATCACCACGGCGACGCTGGCCAGGGCAAGCCCCGTGCTCCTGGCGAACCCCAGCCCGATTCCTTCGCTCACCGGCTCGGTGCCGACCACTGCCAGCGCATAGACGCCCAACAGCGCCAGCTGACCAACCACCCACCAGCCGCCACGTTCCGCGAAATTCATTGACCGCTCACCCGCGCGGGTTGATTAAACAACGACACGCTCGAGATGCTGCCACACGCCGAACGATCGATGTGTTGGACATGGTGACTCACCCATCGCGTACTCTCGCGACTCGCGACTCCTACTGCTCCAATTCGACGAGCGCCGGGCGCCGCAGATCGAGCGGACGGGTCGGCGGTTTCTCGGTGTCGACCCGGCCCGGCAGCTCGATCCAGAAACATCCGCCGCCGAGAGCTTCCGAGCGCCGGTACCCCACAGAGCCCCCATGCGCCTCGGCGATCGCCGCCACCACCGCGAGTCCGATCCCTGTGCCGGGAACCGAGGCGTTGTAGCGATTGGGGCCTCTCTCGAAGCGATCCCAGATGACCAGCTCGTGGCGCTTGGGCACGCCCGGGCCGGCATCGTGAACCTCAATCACCAGCGCTCCGCCCTGTGGAATCACCCGGATCATGCACCGGTCTCCGCCGTAGCGATCGGCGTTGGTGATCAGGTTGACGAGCACCTGCTCGAGCCGCTCGCCGTCGACGTGAGCGACGAGGTCATTGGTCGCCTCGACCGTAACGCGGTCGTGGCTGATCGATGTCGAATTCAACGCATGTTCGACCGTCCGTCGTACGTTGACCGCGCCGATGGTCAGCGCCATCTGGCCGGGGTCGCCGTCGGCAAGGAGCAGCAAGTCCTGGACGATTCTGGCCAAATAGTTTGCCTGGTGGTGGACGACGCCGATCATCTCGGCGCGCTCGGCCGGTCCGCTCACCTCGTTGTAGTGCAGCACCGACAAGAAGCCGAGCATGGCGGTCAGCGGGGTTCGCAGCTCGTGAGAAATCGACGAAACGAGCGCGGTCCGCTGGTGTTCGACCAGCACCCGGTTCTCCCGAATGGCGAGCGCCTGGCGGCCGATCACGAGGGCGGCGACGATCGCCGTAGCCACCAGCAGAATTCGGTCGCCCGTGTCGAGCTCGGAGTCGGCAAGACGGGTAACCAGGACCACCAACATGGCAACGGCTGCGGTGTAGGGGGCGAGCAGCGACCACAGTGGTGTGCTTCGCTCTGCATACTCTCGCTGCTCGGGCTCGATATCGACGATGAGCGCGGTAGCGAGAAATGCCGCGGCGGCGAGCAGGAACACCGCATAGAGGGGCTCGGACTCGACGAGGTCGTTGCCGACAGCACCCACGAGGACGCTGACGTCGCCGACGGTCTGCAACACGACGGCGATCCCAAACAACACCAGCCGCGGATCGAATCGGTGACTCGATCGGCGCAGGATCACAATCATCATGATCACGACGATCGCCACATCAACCAGCGGGTATAGCGATCCGATCAGACGCTGCAGCATCGGCAACTCGGCAAGCCCGGCGACGATTCGGCCGAGAATGAGAACCCAGGCCAGGGTTGCGATCGAGATGGCGCCGATCAACCCGTCGAGACCGATACGCGTTCTCTGCAGGCGATGGCCGGCCGTGTGGGGAAGCAAGGCGAACCCGGTGATGATCAGGATATAGCTGGTCAGGAAAAAGAGATCGAGTGGTCCGAAGGTCTGCGCATCACCGGTAATGAGGAACTGGATGGTGATGACGACGATGCCCATGGCGGCAACGATCAGGCCGACGCCGACCAGCGTCCACGCCCGGCGCTCCTCCTTGGCAACCAGCTTCGCCTTCCTGAGGAAGGTAAATCCGGCGGCGGTAAGGCCGGCGAAAATACCAATGGTGGCCGCCGTGAGCCTGGTGTCTCCTTCGAGGGTGAGCGTGATGACGATGGCGGCGGCAATCACGACGAAGGCGGCCAGGGCATGCCAGGGAACGCGGGCTTGCACCCGGGGAAACCGGGAACGCGTCACCTCAGTCCAGCGCATGGGTTCGCTATCGGCGCGAAGGAGGCAGGGGTGTAGCGAAGTTCGTCGCGAACTTCACGGCAGATGTGTCGGCCGTACCCGGTGATGCGAGGCCGCGTGTTCGACTCTGTCCGGAACTTCGTCATCGCCCTCGAGGAGCGCAAGCGCCTCGTCGCGCAAATCGATGACGATGTGTGGTTCGGCGCCCACCTCTGGCAGGTGGCGGGCGAGCGCATCGAGCAGCGCAACGAGCTGCTCTCGAGTGTGATGCAGCGACTGGTTGAAGCGTACGCCGGCTTGTCCGACGGGAACCGCCGGATACGCGGCGATGCTGAGGTAGAAGCCCTCGTTCATCAACCGGAGAATCATCTCACCTGCCTGGGCGGGCGAGCCGATCCTGACGTACCAGATTGGAGTGGGCTCCATCGACTCCACCGGGAGGCTGTAACGCACGATCTCGGACCGCAAAAAGTTGATGTCCGATAGGAGGTGGTTTTGCATCTCTTCGTGCTCGTCAGACAGGTGAATCCCCGCGGAAGCCACCGCGGAACCCAAATCCGGGGGCGGAACCGGCCCGGAGAAGGTCAGCGGACCGCCGACCAGCCTGACCCTGCGGGCGAGCTGCTCGTCGCCAAAGATCAGCACCGCCCCCAACGACCCGAAAGCCTTGGCGAATCCGGCGGCGATGACTGTGCGGTCGTTCAGCGGCACTCGGGACAGCACATGGCCGCGACCGTGCTTGCCCGACCAGCCAAAGCCGTGGGCGTCGTCGTAGTAGGCATAGAGGTTTGGGTAGATGGCCTGGAGCGCCGCTACGTCCTCAACCGGCGCCGTATCCCCGTACATCGAGTAGATGCCATCCGCCAGATACCAGACCCTGTGGTAATGCCCGGCGGTCTCGGCGAGACGATGGGCGAGGAACACCGGGTCACGATGCGCAACCGACTCGACCGTCACTCCGTTGCCACGGAGGTTTGTCGTTGCGAGATGGACAGAATCGTGGGCTCGGCCATCAACCAACACCAGGTCTTCGGGGCCGATCATGGCCGGCAGCGCCGCCAAGTGGGCCAGCGTTGTGGTCTGGGCCACCGCGACCGCTCCGCCGGTCATCTCCCGGAGGCGCTCTTCGAGCGTGTCGTACAGCGGAATCGCGGTGTAGGTGGGTGAGGCCGAATAGCTCGTCCCGTATCGCTCCACTGCGTCGATGGCCCCTGCCTTGAGGCGGGGGTCTCGATTGAGCCCGAGGTAGGAGCAGCTGCTGAAGTCGATGAGGCTGCGACCATCGAGGGTGATCGTGGCATCGCTCAACTCGTTGTCTTCGAGACGACGATGAATCACGCCGAGATCGACGCCGAGGCTGATACGACTCTCTGCCATATCGAGCAGACGATCGTGTTTCGAGCGCATGTGCCACCAATGTTCTGGACTGAATTTGCGCCCGTCACTCCGAGGAGCGACCCCCGAGGCGCACCCTAGGGGGGGTGACTAGCGCGTTGCGAGAAAGTTTTCGCAAGTCTGGAAATCCCTGGCAGGCACGATGATCGGAGTAGCTGCTGCTACTTATCCACAGGCCGACTGGCTCTGGACTCTCGACTGTGGGCTCGCGGCTACTGGCTTCCGACCGTCTTCACCACGACGCCGGTGTAACCCATCGATGTGAAAAAGCCGGTGAGGAAATCGTCGGCACTCGTCTGGGCACGGTCGAGGATGCCGGCCTCAACGGCCTGCGCCTGCAGGATTCGCTCGGCCTCGGCTCGCGTCGCCGACTCGAGCTGGTCGTTACCCTTCGTGAGGAGCCCGGTGTCGCGGTCGAGCACGGTGGTGCTGTTCGAGTCGAGGTATGCGTAGAAGATCTCGGCTCTCGGCACCTCGATGGTGAGGACTCCGGTCTCGTTGTTGACCGTGATCGCGTCCTCGTCGAGGCGTGCCAGATCGACGCCGGCGCCGATCCTCGCCGCCGCGAACAGGTAGACGCGGTCCCCGAGCACGAGGTTGAGGATGCCGTGGTCGTCACCACGCTCGATGGTGGTGGTCTCGACCATTTCCACCGTGGTCAGCTCGGCAAGCTCTTGCAGCTCGTCGACGACGACGATCCCGACATCCTGGTACTCCTCGCCGACCAGGAACGACGGCAGGCCCAACGACGGCAGGTTTCCCAGAAGCAGGGCCAGGGCGAACAGGCCGGCGACGCCGATGGCGGCGAACATGGCAACGGTCGTGGCGATTCTGCCGGGCCGCTGGCCTGGCCGCTGATGGGTCTCTTGAACGGTCATGGCGATGAGGATATCGCCATATCGAGATACGGCCCTTGACTCTGCATGCATTCCATGATATTCTGCATTACAAGATATATGGCGAACCCCAGGAGACCGCGAAACGATGCGGTCCCGAGCGGAGGATCACGTGGATCACAGCTCGCAGCTGCTCAAGGGCGTGCTGGACATGTGCCTGCTGTCGCTGATCGCCGAGGAGCCAAGCTACGGCTACGAGATGGCCTCCAAGCTTGATGATCGAGGGCTCCGGCTGGTCAGCGAGGGAAGCATCTACCCGGCATTGTCCCGTCTGCAGAAGACCGGCTTGGTTGACGGGTACTTCGTCGAGACCGATGGCAGCGGTCCCCCAAGGAAGTACTACCGCCTTGCCAAGGACGGGCGATCGCATCTGGAGCGCTGGACGGGTGAATGGGAGGCGCTGAGCATCGGCGTGACGTCGGTATTGAATGGAGGTGTCGGGGATGACTGACCGCACGATCGATCAGGTCCTCGCTGGTTGTGTGCGCTACTGGGAGTCCACCGGTGTCCCTGCGGACGCCATCGCCGAAATGCGCGCCGAGCTGCAGACCCACCTCGACGCAGCCGGCAACGCCGGCAAGGAGGTCGACGCCGTCGTGGGAACCGACCTCAACGAATTCGCCGAGGAGTGGGCGGCTATCTACCGCGGCGCGCCCCAGAGCGCAGCGCCCGACGAAGGCGGTTCGCGGAGCGGATCGCGATGGATCTGGCTGACGATTGGGATCATGGCCGGAGCGTTCGGCCTCCTCGCAATCTTTGCACCGAAAGGAGACACCGTGGACATCGACCAATGGGCGTGGCTCTGGGTTGGAGCCGCCGTTCTGCTTGGGATCGGCGAGCTGCTGACCGCGGGGTTCTTCCTTTTGCCCTTCGCCGTGGGAGCGGCCGCCGCGGCCATCCTCGCCTTCCTCGGCGTACCGTTTGCTCTGCAGCTGGTGACGTTTGTGGTCATCTCCGTGGTGTTCCTGGCAATCCTGCAACGGTTCGCCAAAGAGGAGCAAAGCGACGGCACCGAGCCGGCCGGAGCCGGCCGATACCACGGGAAGAGCGCCGTCGTCCTCGAGCCGGTCAACCGGCTCGCCGGAACGGGGAGCGTCCGTATGGAGACCGAGCAGTGGCGGGCAACCACCAACCAGGACGAAGAGATCCCGGTCGGTGAGGAAGTTCTGGTTACCGAGGTGCGTGGCACTCGGCTCGTCGTCGAGCCGCAGTAGGCGTACCGTCATAGAAAGGAGATGAAATGGGTGCAGCAGCAGTCGTAGTTGGGGCGTTCATCCTTCTGCTGGTCGTGTATGTGGCGATGGCGATCAAGATCGTCCAGCAGCACGAGCAGGGGTTGGTGGAGCGCTTCGGTCGGTACCGCAAGACGGTGGGACCGGGATTCAACATGATCGTGCCCTTCATCGAGCGGATGCCGAAGGTGGACATGCGCGAGCAGGTCGTGGATGTGCCACCCCAGGAGGTCATCACCAAGGACAACGTGGTGGTGACCGTGGATGCCGTCGTCTACTACCAGGCCACCGATCCGGTGAAGCTGAAGTACAACGTCGCCAACTTCATCCTGGCGGCCACCAAGCTCGCACAGACCAACCTGAGGAACGTCATCGGCGACATGGACCTCGATTCGGCACTGACGTCGCGCGAGACGATCAACACCGAACTCCGGGAGATCCTCGACGAGGCCACCGACGTGTGGGGAACCCGCGTCGTGCGCGTTGAGATCCAACGCATCGATCCTCCGGCCGACGTCACCCAGGCCATGCACCGCCAGATGAAGGCGGAGCGCGAGCGCCGTGCGGTGGTCACCGAGGCAGAGGGTGAGAAGCGATCGCAAATCCTCCGCGCCGAGGGCGTGAAGCAGTCGCAGATCCTGCAGGCCGAGGGTCAGGCCCAGGCGATCAAGGAGGTCGCCACGGCCGAGAAGTTCCAGAAGCTGACCGTCGCCGAGGGTGAGGGCCAGGCAATAGAGCGGGTGTTCGCCGCCATCCACAACGGTGATCCGACGCCTGACTTGATTGCGATTCAGTACCTGGAGACGCTGACCGAGATCGCGGACGGGCAGGCCACCAAGCTGTTCCTTCCCATGGAGACCGCCGGGATCCTGGGGTCCCTTGGTGCGATCGGCGAGCTGTTCAATGGCTCAGGCGACGGAGCCGCTACCAGCTCCGAAACCTCGACGCCGTCGGAGACGACTAAGTCAGAGACGGAGTAGCGAGTCCAGAGTCGAGAGCCCGAGCTCAAGACTCTGGGCTACTCGCGTTTGGGCGGGCTCTCTTCGCCGTCGGCTTCCGCGGAAGTTGGATCTCGCTGCTCGCGACTCGCGACTCGCGACTCGGTGGTCGCCTCACCGGGTGCCAGGAACACCGGCGGTCCCACCAGCGTCCGTGGCTCGGCGCGCTTCTGGAACCAGTAGAGCGCGGCCAGTCCCCCGACGACGGCAAGTGCCGAGATCCATCCGTTGCGGCTCAGCCCGAACAAGCGGAACGTGGTGTCGGTGCGGATCAGCTCCATGAGGAAACGGATGGTCCCGTACACCACGACATACACGGTGAACGAAGCCCCTTTTGACAGCTTTCCCTTCCGCTCGAGCCACAGGATGACCGGCACGGTGATCAGCAGGTTCCATAGCGCCTCGTAGAGGAACGTTGGATGGAATGTCTCGAACTGGAGGTACTCGGTCGGGCGGTGCCCGGCGCCGATCTCGACCGCCCACGGCAGCGTTGAGGGTGTCCCGAACAGCTCCTGGTTGAAGTAGTTGCCAAATCGCCCGATCGCCTGGGCGAGCGGAATGCCCACCGCGACCGCGTCGCCGTAGGCGAAGACGTCTCCGTCCCAGCGGTTCAGCAGGTAGATCGCGGCGAGCGCTCCGACGGTGAGCCCGCCATAGAGGGCAAGACCGCCTTCCCAGATGAACAACACCGCCCAGGGACGGTCAATGAAGTCGCCGGTGTGGGTGAGCACATAGCCGAAACGGGCGCCGAGGAATCCGATCAGCACCGCCCAAATCGCGATCCGTTCGAAGAGATCGGGAACGCCACCGAACCGCGCGTAGCGCCGCTTGCCGACCAGCACGGCAACGATGACACCGATCGCGATGAGGATGCCGTAGAAGTGGATCGTCAGCGGGCCGATCTCGATCGTGTTCTGCGGCGGCGACGGGATAGAAGCCAACAGCGCGGCCAAGGTGCCTTCCTTCGTTTGCACGGCAATGGTACGAGGGTTTCAAACCTCAGCGGGCGTGTCGCATTCCTCGTTGAGTAGCCTCTCTTGAGTCGCGAGTCGCGAGTCGCGAGTCGCGAGTCGCGGTTTGCGAGTCGCGAGTGGTCGAATCGCGAGTCGCGAGTCGTCGAGTCGCGAGTCGCGAGTAGCGAGTGTCCGACGAGGAGGTGCCCGTGAGCGCGAAAGAGACGGCGGCCGAGACCTTCGATGGCGTCGAGCATGAGCTCCGTGACCTGTCGCGGTGGATGTACGAGCACCCTGAGACGGCGTTCGAGGAGCGGCAGACCTCGGCGAAGCTGGTCGAATTCCTTGAAGGCAACGGGTTCGCGGTGGAATACCCGGCCTACGGCCTGGACACCGCGTTCGCCGCAAGGGTCGGGGCGTCGGGGCCGGAGGTCATCATTTGCTGCGAGCTCGACGCCCTGCCTGAGGTCGGACATGCCTGCGGCCACAACATCATCGCCACCTCGGCCGCAGGCGCCGGAGTGGCCCTCGCGCCGCTGGCCGACGAGCTCGGGATACGCGTCACCGTCCTCGGCACTCCAGCGGAGGAGATGTACGGAGGGAAGGTCGATCTGATCAATGCCGGGGCGTGGTCCGATGCGGCGGCGTCGATCATGGTCCACCCGTCGAACAACGACGTCGCCGACCGGGAGTTCCTGGCGATCGCCCACATCACCGTGGAGTTCCACGGCAAGGCCTCCCATGCGTCATCGGAGCCCCAGCTCGGGATCAATGCCCTCGACGCCGCGGTGCAAGCCTATGTGAACGTCTCCACCCTCCGCCAGTCCCTATACCCAACCGATAAGACCCACGGCACCATCACCTACGGGGGAGGCGCCCCCAACGTGATCCCGGAGTACACCAAGATGGCCTGGTACGTGCGGGCGCTGACCAAGGAACGGCTCGATGAGGTGTACGCCAAGGTCGTCGCCTGTTTCGATGCCGCCGCCATCGCTACCGGATGCCGCGTCGAGATCAACGAGATCGGCCATCCCTACACCGACATCGTGCCGAATCCGGTGATCGCGGACCTCTATGTGGCGAACTCCGAGGCACTTGGCCGGCCGATGCTGCGCGGAACCGACTTCGATCCGTCCGGGTCCGGCTCGACCGACATGGGCAACGTGTCCTACGAGGTTCCGTCGCTGCATCCGATGCTGTCGATCCACGCCGAGCCCGCAACCAATCACCAGCGGGAATTCGCCGCCCACACCCTGACCCCTCATGGTGAGGCGGCCATCCGTGACGGCGCCCTCGGGATGGCGTGGACGATCATCGACCTCGCCGAAAAGGATTTGTGGGGAGAGCTCTGAGGAAGTAACGAAGTAGAGCAGTAGATCCCCGCTTGGCTACTTCTCTACTTGGCTACTTAGCTACTGGTCCATGACCACCACCCTTGACGGCCCACCCTGGTATCAGCTCGACGCTGCCGAGGCTGCCGCGCGGCTCGGGTCGGGGCGCGAAGGAATCTCCGAGCCGGAAGCGGAACGCCGCTACGCCGAGTTCGGCCCGAACGAGCTCGAAGAAGGCGGGAAGCGGTCGAAGTGGCAGATCTTCGTGGCCCAGTTCCGGGACCTGTTCACGCTGATCCTGGTTGCGGCGGCGGGGATCTCAGCGTTTCTCGGTGACTGGGTAGAGCTCGTCGCCATCCTTGCGATCATCGTGCTCAACGCCCTCATGGGCTACGTGCAGGAGTCAAAGGCAGAAGAGGCGCTGGCGGCGTTGAAGAAGATGGCGGTTCCGGAGGTCACGGTCATCCGTGGCGGCGAACCGTTCGTGGTCTCTGCCTCCGCGGTGGTTCCGGGCGATGCTGTCCTCATCGAGACCGGCAACGTGGTTCCCGCCGACGGTCGTCTGCTGGAGTCTGTGAGCCTCGAGGTCGAAGAGGCAGCGCTGACCGGGGAGTCCGCGCCGGTCCCCAAGGATGCGTCGACGGTCCATCCCGCGCTGCGCGACATGGCGGACCGCTCCAACGTGCTGTTCATGGGGACGACGGTGTCCAAGGGCCGCGGCATGCTGCTCACTACCGACACGGGCATGTCGACCGAGCTGGGCAAGATCGCCGATCTCATCCGGGGGATCGAAGAAGAGCGCACCCCTTTGCAGCAGCGTTTGGATCAGTTGGCGAAGGTGCTCGCCGTCGTTGCGCTCGTCATCGTGGGTCTGGTGTTTGTGATCGGCCTGGCCCAGGGAGAGGACATCGAGGTGATGCTGTTGACCTCGGTGAGCCTGGCGGTCGCCGCAATCCCCGAGGCGATGCCGGCGGTGGTCACGATCGCCCTGTCGCTTGGCGCCCAGCGCATGCTCGCTCGGCAGGCCCTGATCCGTACCCTGCCTGCAGTAGAGACCCTCGGCTCGGTGGAGGTCATCGCATCGGACAAGACCGGGACGCTGACCCAGAACCGGATGACGGTGACCGTGCTCGACGTCGCCAATCGCAGACTCGAGCTTTCCGGACAAACCCATGGGCCGTTCCAGGTGGACTCCCTCGGCACCGACACCATCGCCCCAAGCCTGCAGGCATCGCTGCTTACTGGCGCACTGTCCAATGACGCCGTCCTGTCGACCAGCAGCGGAGAGATCACCGCGATCGGTGATCCCACCGAGACCGCGCTCGTGGTCGCCGCCGCCGAGTTTGGGCTGGAAAAGCCTGAGCTCGAGCGCGATCTGCCGCGAATCGACGAGGTTCCGTTCGACTCGATCCGCAAGCGCATGACCACCGTTCATCGCGTCGAAACCGTTCCGGGGTCTCTCGTGGCACTCGCCGCAGTCCCGGAGGGCGTCGCCGCCTACGCCACGCTGACCAAGGGCGCGGTGGAAGCGGTGCTCGAGGCCAGCGACCGGGTGCTGGTGGAGGGGCAAGTCGAACCGCTCACCGAGGAGTGGCGTATCCGCATCGTTGGAGCCGCCGAGGACCTCGCCGGCACCGGGAGCAGGGTTCTGGCGACCGCGGGGCGGGCAAGCTCGGAACGGCCGGCACACGATGACATCGAGCAGGACCTCGTCTTCGTTGGGCTCTTCGGGCTCATGGATCCCCCACGGGTCGAGGTTTCTGCGGCGGTGGCAAAGGCCAAGGCGGCCGGCATCCGCCCAGTCATGATCACCGGCGACCATCCGCTGACGGCCCGCCACATCGCCAGGCAGGTCGGCATCAGCGATGACGATGCCTTCGTTGTCGGGTCCGAGATCGACGCGATGTCCGACGAGGAACTGCGAGAAGCCGCGCATGCCACGTCGGTCTTCGCCAGGGTGTCGCCGGAGCACAAGCTCCGGCTGATCGCCGCGTATCGCGCCGACGGTGCGTCGGCGGCCATGACCGGGGACGGGGTCAACGACGCCCCAGCGCTGAAACAAGCGGACATCGGGGTGGCCATGGGAATCACCGGCACCGACGTGGCCAAGCAGGCAGCGGACATGGTGCTGCTCGACGACAACTTCGCCACGATCGTTGCCGCGGTCGAAGAGGGGCGGGTCATCTACGACAACATCCGCAAGTTCATCAAGTACCTGCTCAGCTGCAACGCTTCCGAACTTGCCGTGATGATCGTCGGGCCGTTCCTCGGGCTGCCGATCCCGCTCCTTCCGCTCCAGATCCTGTGGATGAACCTGGTCACGGATGGTCTCCCAGCGCTGGCGCTCGGTGTCGAGCCTCCCGAGGACGATGTCATGGATCGAGCGCCGAGGCCGGCCACCGAGACCATCTTCGGCGGCGGCGTGACCCCGTACATCGGCGGCTTCGGCACCCTCATGGCGGTGTTGACCCTGATCGTCGGCGTGACGCTGTGGAACCTCGACGACTCGGCATGGCAGACCGTGCTGTTCACCACATTGATCTTTGCCCAGCTCGCCCTGGCACTCGAGGTCCGCACGGAGAAGCGATCCCTGTTCAGCGTTGGGCTGCTCTCGAACAAGCCGATGCTTGGCGCGGTCGCCATCGGCATCGCCACCCAGCTTGCGCTGGTATACGTGCCGTTCCTGCAGCGGATCTTCAAGACCGTGCCAATGTCAGTCACCCACATGGCGATGGCGGCGAGTACCGCCTTTGTGATCATCCTTGTCGCCGAGGTCTGGAAGTGGTGGCTGCGCCGCCGCGGCGGTCGATTCGCCGGGGCCACCGAAGCAGACCCAGCAGTGATCGACCGTCAGAACTCGTGACGGTCCTTCAGGTTCAGCAACTCCCGCTGCATCGAAGCGATGCCCTCGTCCCACTCTTCGTCGGTTTGGCCCGGGATCCTGGCCAGGGTGAAGAGCACGTCGGCTCCGTCACCGTTCGGGACGACTCGGACCGGCAGCGGCGGCCCGAACGGTGCGCCCACCGGGGCGATGTACATGTCGATAACACCAAGCTCGGTGGCACCGTCGGTGCGGAAGATCACCGGTCCGCCCATGCGCGGAACGTTCATGCTCCAGGTGCCGTCGCCCTGATCCACGGCTTCGCCCGCAAAGAACTCGGTGGCCCACTCCAGGTGCGAACCTGGATTGGCGAGGTCCTCGCTCAGCCGGCTTGGCGGCGCATCGATCGTCATCACGACGGTCTCGGTCTGCTGTGTGCTCATGTTCTCTCCTTCGATAGTCGTCAGGCTCTCTGACGATCTGTCTCACGGTAACAACTCGTCAGCTAAACTGACAATTCCATGAATCTTGCCCGACTACTCCTGGAGCGGTTCCGCTGGTTCGACGATGCGCTGCGCGACCGGCTCGCCGAGCGTGGGCTTGCCCAGCTCACGACGGCCGAGTCGATGGTGTTCCCCTACCTCGATGCCGGCGGAACCCGACCGGCAGAGCTCGCCAGGCGTCTTGGGATCACGAGGCAGTCCGCGCAGACGCTCGTCAAGGGTCTGCAACACCACGGGCTGGTAGAGCTCGTGAACGATCCGGAGGACGGCCGCTCGAAGCTCATCGTCCTGACCGCGGCTGGGAAACGATCGATTCCGATCGCCCTCGAGGCCTTTGCCGAGCTCGAAGCCGAACTTTCCCGCCGGATCGGCTCGGACGCCCTCAGCGCGCTCAGGCGCGGGTTGGAAATGGACTGGGGAAGCGCCCAAAGGCTCCCCAAATAAGGTCGATCCGCTCTGTGTCGGCGAAGCCATTTGTGGAGCCGGGGCCCGAGCGGCCTGCCACGAAGTGGCAAGAGCGGGAAGGAGGTTCAACTTCTGTCGAGACGACCAGCACGTATCGGTGTGAGCGCCGGGTAGCGTACATGCTGCTTTGGGAGGGCAGATGGAGCAGACGCCAACGGATCCGGCCGAGTTCATCGCCTCGCTCCCCGACGAGGTCCGTTCCGATGTCGAGCATCTCGATGCCGCCATCTCCGAGGTGATGTCGAGCCATTCCAAGACGATGTGGGAAGGCAAGTTCTGGGGCGGTACGGACCAGCACATCATCGGATATGCCAGCGTCTCGTATGAACGACCGGGAGGCGCCGTCGAGTGGTTCATGGTCGGACTAGCACCGCAAAAAGGCTCGATCAGTGTCTACGTGAACGCAGTCGACGACGACGGCTACCTGGTGGAGCAATACGCCGACCGCCTGGGAAAGGCGAGGGTGGGCAAGGCGGCGATCAACTTCAAGACGGTCGACGACATCGACCTCGACGCCCTGCTACAGCTCGTCGCGAAGGCCGAGAAGCAGGTCCCGAGCGTCTAGGAGGTGCTGTGTAATCCTCCAGCGGGCCGCCGCGGTCGGGAGAAACCGAGTCATCGCAACGCTCCAGCAGGCGGCCGCCCGTGGCATGCGTCATTGTTCAGCTCTCTCCCAGCTCGCGCCGCTTGAAACGGTACGGTGCGAACAACGACCGGCGAGTCGCGTGAGGTTGAGCGTGGACGAGGCGACACTGCGGCGGAGGGCACGGGCCCGATTCGGCGCCGTCACGGTCGGGCTGGTCGTGGTCGCGGTCGCCGGATATTTGGGCTTCGTTGCCTTCGTCGAGTCGAGTCCCGGGGTCGGCGCTGGGGTGATGGTGCTGGCGGCGGCAACCGGGTTCGCCGCATTCTTCTCTCCGTGCTCGTTCCCGTTGCTGCTCACCTTCCTCACCCGCAAGTCGACCGAGTCGACCGCCGTGGCGGTGGCGAGCGCGCTCCGGGTGGGAGCGGGTGCTGCGGCGCTTCTTGGTCTGTTTGCGGTGGCGATGGTTGCCGGTGGTGCCGCTCTTGGACGTGTTGTCGAGTTCGATTCGACATCGGGGCGAGTGTTCCGACTCTCCATAGGCCTGCTGCTCATCCTGTTCGGGCTCCGTCAGGCACGGTTGCTTGGCATCCGGATGCGGTGGCTCGATCGGGTTGCGGGATCGGCTGCGCGCATGACCGACCCTGCAAGAGTGCGGAACCCGGCAGGCGCCGATTTCGCCTACGGCTTCGGGTACCTGCTCGCCGGATTTGGGTGAACCGGCCCGCTGCTCGCCGGTCTGGCGGCGCAAGCCCTCGTCATCGGATCCCCCAAAGCGATGCTCGGGTTTGCTGTTGCCGCCTTCGTCTTCGTCGCATTGCTCGTCACTGCTTCGGTGGTGGTGTCCTCGGTGAGCAGCGATGCGCTGCGGCCCGTCCGTATGACCGGCCATGTGGTGCAGCGCTGGAGCGGCTACGTACTGATCGGAGTTGGGATCTGGTTCATCGTGCTCGCCTTCCTCCCCACCCCCGTCCTTGGTGCCTGAGCCTTCAAGCCGATTGACGGTCTACATTGATCCGCACTGCGCCACAGTGAGAGAGGTGACACGATGGTGACGCCGATCGACCGTACCGACCTGCTGCGTCTCATCGATGAAGGGGACGCCCAGATCGTCGACGTGCTCCCGGGCGACGAGTACCGAGCGGAGCACATCCCAGGCGCAATCAATATCCCGCTCCGCCATCTCACCGCTGACACCGTGTCGGGCTTGCGGCGAGACAAGCCGGTGGTGGTGTACTGACACGACGGGTTGTGAGACATGTCTCCACGAGCCGCGGGCCGGCTCGAAAGTATCGGATTCGGACAGGTCTACGACTACGTGCTCGGGATCGCCGACTGGAGAGCCGCAGGGCTGCCCGTCGAGGGCGACAGCCCTCCCGTCCAGCGCGTCGCCGATGCCACCCGCCCCGACATCCCGACCTGCGCCATCGACGAAGACCTCGAAGAAGTGCGGCGCCGGACATTCGATGCCGGATGGGACGAGTGCATCGTGGTGGACGATGAGGGCATCGTCGTCGGAAGGCTTCGTGGCAAGGCCTGGGTGGCAGACGGTGCCGCCGCCGTCGAGCACGCAATGGAGTCAGGGCCGACCACGGTTCGACCCGACGCGCTCCTGCAGCCACTCGTCGAGCGCATGGCAAAACGAGGAACCAGGCTGGTGACGGTCACCACCCCGCAGGGGGAGCTCATCGGCGTCCTACTGCGCGAAGACGCCGAGCGGCTCGTCGCCGGCGAGCCACCGCAACAGATCTGGCGAGACTGCGAAGGCTGTCCCGGAACATGGGCACTGAAGCCATCGGACGAGGAGCCTTCCGAGGCGACGAACGCATAGGAGGGTGCAACGGGTGTCGAGCGGCTAAGAGGGTGCTGAGCAATCCTCCAGCGGGCCGTCGCGGTCGGGAGAAACCGAGACACCGCAACCTTCGAGCAGTCGGCGGCCCATAGCACTCGTCATTGTTCAGCGCCCTCTTAGATCCCCTGGGCGTGGACGAAGACCCTCCGCTCGCGTGCCTGGTCGAGCTCGATGAAGAGCACGCGCTGCCACCGGCCGAGGATCAGCTCGCCGTCGACGATCGGTACGGTGACCGAGGGTTGGCCGACCAGCAGTTGACGGACGTGGGAGTGCCCGTTGAGGAACTCGTCCTCTTGGAGGTTCTCGGTGCGGATCTCGTGGTCGTCGTGCTCGTAGTAGCCCTCGGAGGGCACGAGGTGATCGATCAACCTGCGGAAGTCGTTGAGGAAGCCGGTCTCGGATTCGTTGATCACGATCGAGGTCGTCGTGTGCGGCGTGTATACGGTGACCTGCCCGTGACCGACCTCGGAGCGCTTCACCACGTCTCGCACCAGGTCGGTGAGATCCCAGAATTCCTCGGCTCCCACGCTGTTGAAGTGCAGTGCCTCGGTGCGTATTGCCGGCTTCGCCGATTCCGCCAACACGATCGGTGTGCCCGAAGGGGCCTTGGTCGCCTTCCTGGCGGCGATGCGCTCGTCCATAAACCGTCCCGGTGGAAACTCGAATTGAGCGGGAGCCTACCGATATGGCGGATATGTGACCAGTCATCGAGACTCACGGGAGCGAGGTCGCTCGTGACCAGTGACGCGGGTCGCGCCGGGTGCATCTTCCTCGACCAGGTTTACCTGGGCCCTCACCCGGTGGATGACCGACCACCCCCCTAAACTTCCGGTGTACGAGCAGAGGAGCTCCCATGCCGGCCTCGGTGATCCTCGGCACCCAGTGGGGTGACGAGGGGAAGGGCAAGATCACCGACATCTATTCCGAGACCGCCGACATGGTGGTCCGGTATCAGGGCGGCAACAACGCCGGCCATACCATCGTCGTAGATGGCGAGCGGTTTGCCCTCAGCCTGATCCCGTCGGGCGTCCTGTACCCGACGGTCACCCCGGTGATTGGGAACGGCACCGTCATCGACCCTGCGGTCCTCCTCGGCGAAATGGAGGAGCTGATCGAGCGTGGCATCGATCCCTCCCGTCTCAAGGTGTCTGGCAACGCCCACGTGATCATGCCGTATCACAAGAAGCTCGATGCGGTGCTCGAGCGCTTCCTCGGCCAGCAGCAGATCGGCACCACCAAGAAGGGGATCGGGCCGGCGTACCAGGACAAGTACTCCCGCTTCGGCATCCGGGTCCAAGACCTCTTCGATCCCAAGATCTTCCGCGAGAAGCTTTCGATCAACCTGAAGGACAAGAACCGCCAGCTCCAGAAGGTGTACAACCAGCTGCCACTCGACTTCGAGGAGATCTACGACGACTACCTCCGATACGCCGACCTGATGCAGGAGTTCGTCGCCGACACGTCGCTGCTCATCTGGCAAGCCATTCGCGACGAGAAGAACGTCCTGTTCGAGGGGGCACAGGGGACCCTGCTCGACATCGACCACGGCACCTACCCATTCGTGACCTCGTCGAACCCGACCGCAGGCGGGGCCGCTACCGGATCCGGAATCGGCCCGCGCGACATCGACCACATCATCGGTGTCGCCAAGGCATACATCTCGCGGGTGGGGAGCGGGCCGTTCCCCACCGAGCTCCACGACGAGATCGGCGACCGGATGATTGAGATCGGCGGGGAGTTCGGGACCGTGACCGGCCGGAGGCGACGCTGCGGCTGGCTCGACGGCGTTGCGCTGAAGTACGCCGTACGCGTCAACGGCCTCACCGAGATCGCGCTCACCAAGCTCGACGTGCTCTCGCACTTCGACACGCTCCGGATCGGCATCGCCTACGACTCGCTTGGCGAGCGGTACGAAGAGCTCCCGCGCCAGCAGCGCGTCCTGTACAACTGCGCTCCGGTCTACGAGAACCACGAGGGATGGTCGACCGACGTCACCGAGATCCGGGACTTCGATGATCTCCCCAAGGCGGCGCAGCGGTACGTCGAGCGCATCGAGGAGATTGCCGGGGTACCGGTCACTTCCGTCGGGGTCGGCCCGGCGCGGGATGCGACGCTGAAGCGCAGCGCATGAGGGTGCTCTTGCTCGGCGGAGGAGGGCGTGAACACGCCCTCGGATGGAAGCTCGCACAGAGCCCGCTGCTGACCGAGCTGATCTCGGCGCCGGGGAACCCTGGCCTCGCCTCGCTTGGCGCGCTCGCAGACGTCAACCCGGTCGATCCCGAAGCTGTAGCCGTCTTCGCCACCGATCGCGGCGTCGACCTCGTCGTGATCGGCCCCGAGGCGCCACTGGCTGCCGGCGTGGTCGATGCACTGGACGCGGCCGGAGTGCCGGCGTTCGGCCCCACCGCCTCCGGTGCTGGGCTCGAAGCGTCGAAGTCACACGCCAAGGGGGTCATGGCACGCGCCGGGGTCGCCACCGCCGCCGCCGAGGTGTTCGTCGATGTTGGCGCCGCCACCCAACATCTCGATTCCATCGATGCACCCTACGTCGTGAAGGCCGACGGCCTGGCTGCCGGAAAGGGAGTGCTCGTCACCGACGACCTCGATGCAGCGAAGGCATGGGCTGCGGCTTGTCTCTCCGGCACCTTCGGAGACGCGGGATCGACGGTGGTCATCGAAGACCATCTCGACGGACGCGAGGTCTCGGTGTTCGCTCTCGTCGACGGGGTCCGCGCCCTGCCGCTTGCCCCGGCCCGCGACTACAAACGGCTGCGCGACGGCGACGAAGGGCCGAACACCGGCGGCATGGGCAGCTTCTCCCCGGTCGCGGATCTTCCCGATGGACTGGTCGGGCACACGATCTCGGGAGTGATCGAGCCGGTGCTTGCGGTTCTCGCCGCCGAGGGCATCTCGTACCGCGGCTTTCTCTATGCCGGGCTGATACTCACCGAGGAGGGGACACAGGTGCTCGAGTTCAACTGCAGGATGGGGGATCCGGAGGCGCAGGCCGTGCTTCCGCGGCTCGACGAGGACCTGCTCGAGTTGCTGGCCGCCGGCGCCTCCGGGGCACTCCCCGACCGACCGCTTCGTTGGCGGGACGGCGCTGCGGTCGACGTGGTGCTGGCCGCCCCCGGCTACCCGGTAGCACCCGAAACGGGTCTTCCCATCACCGGCACCGCACAGGCTTCCGAGCGCTCCGACGCCCTCGTCTTCCACGCGGGAACCAAGTGGTCAGACGACCAGCTGGTCACTGCTGGCGGGAGAGTCCTCAATGTCGTGGGTCTCGGCGATACCGTGGATGCCGCGCGGACCGCGGCCTATACCGCGGCCGGGGACATCGAGTTTGCCGGAATGCAGATGAGAAAGGACATCGGACTGTGAGTCAAGAGTCGAGAGTCGAGAGTCGGGAGCCAGAATTCAAGGTCGGGACTCTGGACTCATGACTCTGGACTCTCGACTCAAAGTCGCCATCCTCATGGGTTCGGAGAAGGACCTGGAGAAGATGGAGCCCGCCGGTGCGGTCCTTACGGAGCTCGGCGTTGAGCACGATGTCCACGTGATGTCGGCGCACCGGACGCCGGAGAAGGTCGCCGACTTTGCCTCGGGCGCTCGCCAGGCCGGCTACGGGGTCATCATCTGCGGGGCCGGCAAGGCCGCCCACCTGGCAGGCGCTGTCGCTGCCCACTCAACGCTGCCGGTCATCGGGGTGCCGATCGCCGCCGGCACCCTCGGCGGGCTCGATGCGCTGCTGTCGACCGTGCAGATGCCGACCGGAGTCCCGGTGGCGACCGTCGCCGTCGATTCCGCGGCCAATGCCGCCTATCTCGCAGCGGCGGTGCTGTCGATCGGTGACGAGACCGTCGCCAAGGCGCTTGCCGACTATCGGGACGGGCTCAAGGGATGATCGAGCGGTACTCGCTGCCGCAAATGGCTGCGGTGTGGAGCGAGGAGCACAAGCTCGAGGTCTGGAAGGAGATCGAGGCCCTCGCCCTGGAGGGCTGGGCCGCCGAGGGTGTCGCCCCTCCGGAGTCCGCCGCTGCGGTCCGTTCGACACCGCCGGTCGATCCCGTGGCATGGAAAGAACGGGAGGCGATCACGCACCACGACCTGGCCGCCTTCGTCGATCTGCTCGCCGAAGCCGCCAGCAGCGAGTGGGTGCACTACGGACTCACGTCATCCGACGTGCTCGACACCGCCTCTGGCGTCATGATGCGCGACGCCGCCGACCTCCTGCTCGCCAGGCTCGGCGAGCTGTTCGCGGTCGTGAAGCGCCGGGCGTTCGAGTTCCGTGACACGCCGATGATCGGCAGGACCCACGGGGTGTGGGCTGAGCCGATGCCATTCGGTCTCAAACTGGCCACCTGGGCGTTCGAGGTGGCCCGCGACCATGACCGGATGGGGCGTGCCCGTGATGTCGTCGCCGTCGGAAAGATCTCAGGAGCCGTCGGCACCTACGCATTCGTTCCGCCCGCGATCGAGGCATACGTGTGCGGGCAGCTTGGCCTCACCATCGAGCCGGCCTCATCGCAGATCACCCACCGCGACCGTCATGCCGAGTTCCTGGCCACGATCGCCGTCACCGGCGCCTCGCTCGAGCGTTTCGCCACCGAGATCCGCCACCTCCAGCGCAGCGAGGTCAGAGAGGTCTCCGAAGCCTTCGACCAGGATCAGAAGGGGTCATCGGCAATGCCACACAAGCGGAACCCCATCGGCTCGGAGAACATCACCGGCATCGCCCGCCTGCTCCGTGGATACGCGACCGTCGGGTTCGAGGATGTGGCCCTGTGGCACGAGCGGGACATCAGCCACTCTGCCGCGGAGCGAGTGGCACTGCCGGACGCGACCGGGCTGGCCGACTTCGCGATCGCCCGCATGACCAAGATCATCGACGGCCTCGTGGTCGACACCGAGCGCATGGCGGCCAACCTGGAGTCCACGGGCGGGCTGGTGTATTCCCAGGCGGTGCTGCTCGCTCTCACCGAGAAGAACCACAGCCGTGACGAGGCCTACCGCGTTGTGCAACGCAACGCGTTGGAGACCTGGGACAAGGGTGGCTCGCTGCAGGAGCGACTGGTCGCCGACCCCGACTGCGACCTCACCGAAGAGGAACTCGCCGAGTGCTTCTCGAACGATCGTTTCTTGGCCAACGCCGGCGTCGTCTTCGATCGCCTCGCCGCCCTAGCGGTGTGACCGCCTGGCGGCGGCGAACCGTGGGCTGACAGACCCGACAGGTGGTGCTGCGAGCCCAGGGTTCGCAGCGTCGGGGGATGTCGTCGGTATCCTCGGCCCGTGCAGGGGTTTGATCACGTTGCTTCGGGGAAGGTGCGCGAGATCTATGCCGTCGACGATGACCGGCTGCTGATCGTTGCCACCGATCGGATCTCTGCGTTCGACGTGGTGCTGGATCAACCCATCCCCGACAAGGGCAAGGTGCTCACCGGGCTCACCGTGCATTGGCTCGGGATCCTCGACACGCCAAACCACCTGATCTCCGCCGACGAGGTGCCGGAGGAGGTCCTGGGTCGGGCGATGCTGGTGCGCAGGGCCGAGGTCATCCCAATGGAGTGTGTGGTTCGCGGGTACCTGTACGGGTCGTCGTGGCAGGAATACGAGGCCGGGGGTGGCCCGACGACCGAGCATCTGCCCGACGGTCTGCTCCAGGCCAGCCCGCTTCCGGAGCCGATCTTCACCCCGGCGACCAAAGCCGAAAGCGGCCATGACGAGAATCTGACCGAGGTTGAAGCCCGCCGTCTGGTTGGAGACACAACCTACGAGGACCTCCGCAAGCGCAGCATCGATCTCTACGTACAGGGCGCCGATATGGCGGCGGCCCGGGGCATCATCCTGGCCGACACCAAATTCGAGTTCGGCGTCGCCGACGGAGAGGTCATCCTCATCGACGAGGTGTTGACCCCGGATTCCTCCCGATACTGGCCCGCCGAGGCGTGGACGCCCGGAACCACCATTCCGTCTTTCGACAAGCAGCCGGTCCGCGACTTCCTCGACGAGCAGGCCTGGGACAAGACCCCGCCCGCGCCTCCATTGCCCGGGGAAGTCGTTGAAGCGACGCGTGACCGATACATCGAGGCCTACGAGCGACTCACCGGAACCCCATTCGGCGACTCCTCGGGAACAACCGGCGGCTGGCGATTCGCAACCGGCGACTCTCCATGAAGTTCCGCGTCCAGATCACCCGCCGCGCCGGCATCGCCGATCCGGAGGGAGCGACGACGGCACACGCCCTGCGCGAGCTCGGATATGCCGACGTCGAGTCGGTGCGGTTCGGCCGCGACATGACCGTCGAGGTCTCCGGCGACGATGAGGAGAGAGCCCTGAAGCGGGTCACCGAGATGTGTGAGCGTCTGCTGGCCAACCCGGTGATCGAGGACTACACCGTCGAGCGGGTCGAATGACGGTCGCCGTCATCGTCTTTCCCGGCTCAAACTGTGAGCACGACGCCGTTTACGCCCTGCGCGCCCTTGGCGCGGAGGCAGAACTCGTGTTCCACAAGGAGACCGACCTCTCGGGCGCCGACGGGATCATCCTTCCCGGTGGCTTTGCCCACGGTGACTATCTCCGCACCGGCGCCATCGCCCGCTTCTCGCCGATCATGGCTGAGGTCGAGCGGCACGCCGCCGCAGGTACCCCGATCGTCGGCATCTGCAACGGGTTTCAGATCCTCACCGAGGCCGGGCTGCTTCCCGGCGCCATGGTCGCCAACCGGGATCTGCGCTTCATCTGCCGCCACGTTCTGGTTCGGGTGGAATCTACAGACAGCGTGCTCACCTCCAACGCCGAGGTCGGCCAGGTGCTTCGCATCCCGCTCAACTCCTACGAGGGCAACTTCGTAGTCGGCGCGGCGGAGACCGCTGAAGGCGTCGTCTTGCGATACGTCGATGATCGAGGCGAGCCCGACGACACCATCAACGGCTCCACGGTCGCCGGGCTGGCAAGCCCCGCCGGCAACGTCGTTGGTGTGATGCCGCATCCGGAACGAGCGACGGAAAGCATCCTCGGATCCTCCGACGGTCGCGTCCTGCTCGAGGCGTTCATGACCTCGGTGGCCGCGGTCCCTGCGTGATCGGGTCAAAGCACCGGCAGCTCGGGATGACCGACGACGAGTACGACGCCGTCGTCGGCATCCTCGACCGGCCGCCCGAAGACGCCGAGCTGGCCATGTACTCGGTGATGTGGTCGGAGCACTGCTCGTACAAGTCGTCGCGGGCGTGGCTCGGTCGTTTCCGATCTGACTACCCGTGGGTGGTGATCGGTCCGGGTGAGAACGCCGGAGTCGTCGACCTCGGAGACGGGTGGCTGGCAGCGCTGCGCATCGAGTCGCACAATCACCCATCGTTCGTCGAGCCGTACCAGGGGGCGGCCACCGGCGTCGGCGGGATCCTCCGCGACATTTTCACCATGGGTGCCCGTCCGGTTGCGGTCTGGGACCCGTTGCGGTTCGGGCCGCTCGAGGATGCACATAACCGCTATCTGTTCGACGGCGTGGTCTCGGGAATCGCGGGATACGGCAACGCCGTCGGGGTGCCGACCCTTGGCGGAGAGATCGAATTCGCCGACCGGTTCTCCTCCAACCCGCTGGTCAACGTGATGGCCCTCGGGTTGATGAAGGAGGAGCAGCTGGTCACGAGGGCGGCAGCCACGGTCGGACACGCTGCGATTCTGCTTGGTTCGTCAACCGGCAGAGATGGGATCGGCGGAGCATCGATCCTCGCCTCAGCCGCCTTCGACCAAACCTCGACAGGGAAACGCCCGTCGGTGCAGGTCGGCGACCCGTTCGAGGAGAAGAAGTTGATCGAGGCCTGTCTCGAGCTGTACGACGCCGGTCTGGTCGCCGCCATCCAGGATCTCGGAGCAGCAGGGATCTCCTGTGCCACCGCAGAATCCGCCGCCGCCGGTGGGTTGGGCATGGACGTCGACCTCGATGCGGTGCCGCTCCGAGAGGCCGGGATGACCGCAGCCGAGATCCTCATGTCGGAGTCACAGGAGCGGATGCTGGCCATCGTCGATCCGGGAGACGTCGACGCGGTCTTCGCCATCGCCGACAAGTGGGACATCAGCGCATCGGCGATCGGAACCATCACCGAGGGGGGCAAGTTGCGCGTCACCCATCATGGAGTCGAGGTGGCATCGGTGCCGGCGGGATCGCTATCGGAAGGTGCGCCGCGCTACGAGCGCCGGCGGCAGCGACCAGACGACCTCGAATCGATCTGGGCGGACGCGCCCCGACTTTCCGGTCAGATCGATCTCGGCGCGACCTTGCACCGGTTGCTCGACGACCCCGCACTCGGCGATCGATCGTCGATATACCAGCAGTACGACCACATGCTGTTTCTCCAAACCATCGTCGAGCCCGGCCACGACGGCTCGCTGATCCGCATCAAGGGGACCGAGAAGGGCGTGGCGGTGTCAACCGACGGTGACGCCAGCCGTTGCTTCCTCGACCCGCGCCGCGGAGCCGAGCGGATCGTCTTTGAATCGGCGCTCAATGTCGCGGTCACCGGCGCGCGGCCATACGCCCTGGTCGACAACCTGAACTTCGGGAATCCTGAGAAGCCGGAGATCATGTGGCAATTCGTCGAGACCGTCGAAGGCATCGCGGCGGCTTGCGATGCGCTCGCGGTACCCGTGGTCGGTGGCAATGTCTCTTTCTACAACGAGACCGACGGCGTCGACATCTACCCAACGCCGGTGGTGGGGATGCTCGGCTTCTGCGACCCGATGCCCGCCCACCCACCGCGACTCGACCGTGCGGAGGCGGGTATGGATGTGTGGCTGATCGGGCAAGAGGACGGTACCGATCTCGCCGGATCGAGGGTCGCTGGTCACCACCTCGGTGGCCGGCCCGCTGCGATCGACTTCGACGTCGCCCGGCGGGTCGTGGCACACGCCACACGGCTTGCCGATGCGGCGCCGGTTCTCCACGACGTATCTGCGGGCGGGTTGATGGTGGCGATTGCCGAGATCTGCATCCTGTCCCAAGTCGGAGTGACCCTCGAGGAGTGCGATGCAGCGCTGATGCTGGACGAGGCGCCTTCTCGTCTCGTTGCGGTGACACCAGTGGGCTTCGACCTCAAGATCGACGATGTTCCCACGCGCCACCTCGGCGTCGTCGGAGGAGACTGGATCGATCAGGGCCCGAACCATCTGATGAGCGTCGCCGAGGCCACCGCGGTGTGGCGGGACGCGATCCCGCGCCGGATGGCGCCATAGGAACGACAAGACCCGAGCCGTTCCTCGCCTCCCCCCTCAGGGGAGGTGCCGCGCGACTCTTTGCCTCCCCCTTAGAGGAGGTGCCGAGCGTCAGCAAGGCGGAGGGGGTCAAAGCGTCGTCGCGACCACGCCTCGACCCCCCTCCCCGCCTGCGGTGGGAACACCACCCCGCGGGTGGAGAAACAGGGGGAAGAAACGAAGATTTCGCTCTCGACGACACCGAGAAACGCACGATCGCGAAATGCGAGACCTTGA
>CAXMOP010000080.1:0-1643 GCA_964195155.1 uncultured Kiloniellales bacterium
GGAGACCACTTCGAGCAACTCGTGGGTCAGTGCAGGATCGGCAATTCGTTCGGAGACCCTCTCGGTGTTTATGAGGACCTCGACTGCAGGTACCCGACCCTCGCCGTCGGCGCGAGGCAAGAGGCGCTGACTGATTATCCCGCGCAGGGTTCCGGCGAGCATCCTTCTCACCTGGTTCTGGCGAGAACCAGGGAAGAACTCGAGAATCCGGTTGATGGTTTCGGCGGAATCGAGAGTGTGCAGGGTCGAGAGCACCAGATGGCCTGTCTCAGCGGCCTTCAGGGCTGCGTCGACCGTCTCGGCATCGCGCATCTCCCCCACCAGGATCACGTCGGGATCCTGCCTCAATACCCGGCGCATCGCCTCGCCAAATCCGGCTGTGTCGACTCCCACCTCGCGCTGGCTCACCAAGGACATCTGATCGTCGTGGACCATCTCCACCGGATCCTCAATCGTGATTATGTTCACCCGACGTGTCCGGTTGATGAGGTCGATGACCGCAGACAGCGTGGTCGACTTGCCCGAACCTGTTGGGCCGGTGACGAGTACAAGGCCGCGCAACTCTGCGGCGAGCCGACTAACCACTGGAGGCATTCCGAGCTCTTCAACGGATTCCGCCTGTTTGCGAATCGCTCGGATAGCAATGGTCACCAAACCGCGCTGACGGAAGGCATTTACACGGAAGCGATCACCGGATGCCAAGCCGTAGGCGAAATCGGCCTCGTGGTGTTCCTTGAACTCGACCCGGAGGCGATCGGGAAGGATCGCGTCCAGATACCGCTCGACAGCTACTTCGTCGAGCGCGGTCGTCTCGAAAGGCTGGAGATGACTGTCGATGCGGAGCATCGGGGCAACGCCCGGCTTCAAATGGAGGTCTGATCCGCCCTTGGCGACTACCTCGGCGAGAAGCTCATCTATGGTCGGAAGATTGCTCACTCTGTCCCTTGTCGACTCCCGACATATCGGCAGGGATATCACCCTCCTTGAACATTGCTCCAGTGACGACTGGTGACCTGACGCGCCCGTCGGACCATCTCATGAGCGGGCGCAGACGACGCGCCGTCCGGTCGAAGGAACGCCTCCCCACCGATCCCTCTCACGGTTGTCTCCGATGACTCGGAAATCGCCCCAAGGTCGTACCCGCCTTCCAGAAAGACGATCGATCGACCCCGGTATCCAGAAACCAACCGCTCGGCCACCCATCCAAAGTCGTCTGACTCGAACCTCAACTCAGCGAGGGGGTCTGCTCGGTGACCGTCATATCCGGCACTGACCAACACCCAATTCGGCGCAAAGTCCCGAAGAACCGGTTCAAAGATCTCGTCGACGGCGTCGGCCAGGGTGTCACCCGCCGAGCCGGCGGGGAGAGCGACATTCACCGTCATACCGGAACCGGCGCCCTGGCCGGTCTCCTCGATCCAGCCACTGCCCGGATAGAACGGGAACTGGTGGGTAGACAGGTACAACACATCTGCGCTGTCGTAGAACGCTTGTTGGGTTCCATCCCCGTGATGAACGTCCCAGTCGAGGATCGCTACACGATCTCCTTCGGCGACAAGCGCCGCCGCACTGATGGCGATGTTGTTGAAGACGCAGAACCCGCGGGCAGCGGAGGGACCTGCGTGGTGGCCCGGTGGCCGGAC
>CAXMOP010000081.1:0-4215 GCA_964195155.1 uncultured Kiloniellales bacterium
CAGTAGGTAGTCCATGTATTGGATCATGATCTCGGACTTGGTGCGTAGCGGACCAATGCCCCCTGCCTCTTCGAAGACGGTGAGCGACCCGAGCAGCGGTGCCATGGCCAGGATCGGAGAGTTGCTCACCAACCATGCCTCTGCTGTTGGGATGGGCCGGAACACGGTATCCATCTCAAATCGGGTCGCCCGGTCGTGACCCCACCAGCCGTTGTAGCGGGGTAGGTCGGGATCTCCATGGTGGCGCTCATGCACAAAGGCGCCGCCGGTCGCCCCTGGTCCCGCGTTCAGGTACTTGTAGGTGCACCAGACGGCGAAGTCGATGTCCCATTCGTGAAGCGAAAGCTCGATGTTGCCAACCGCGTGCGCCAGGTCGAGGCCGATCAGCGCTCCTACGCCCCGGGCCGCTGCTGCCAGCTCGACCATCGGAAGCACCTGCCCGGTGTAGTACTGGATGCCCGGCAGCAGCACCAGCGCCAACTCTGAGCCGTGCCGGTCGATGGCATCGATGAGGTCCTCTGTCCGCAGGGCCTCGTCACCGGGACGGGGCTCCACCGTCACTAGAGCGCGGGCAGGGTCGAAACCGTGCGCCCGGATCTGGGAGTCGACCGCATAGTGGTCGGAGGGGAAGGCGTGGTCTTCGATGAGGATCTTGTACCGGGAGGCGGTCGGTCGGTAGAAGCTCACCATGAGGAGGTGCAGGTTCACCGTCAGCCCGTTCATCGTGACCACTTCTGTGGGGAGAGCGCCGGTGAGGCGGCCCATCGGCTCGGCCAGGAGTTGGTGGTACGGGACCCAGGGACGATCCGTCTCGAAGTGCCCCCGACCGCCGTTGTCGGCCCACCGGTCGAGTTCGGCGAGCACCATGTCGCGAGCGGCACGAGGTTGCAGACCGAGCGAGTCGCCATCGAGGTAGGTCGACTCGGCAGCCCGCTTCGGTACCGGCATGGCGAATTGGTCGCGGAATCGCCGCAGCGGGTCGGCCCGATCCAGCGACTCGGCGAAGCCGATCCCCGGCTCAAACGTCTCTGTCACCTCTGCCTCTCCCTCTCCCTTCCTCTGAACCGTGGGCTCCCATGCTCGGGTAACGGGCCTACGAGCCCTGGGTTCGCAGTGCCGGTGGTTCAGGGGTCACGGGCGCTCCATTGTCTCAATCAGGTCCGCCATGAACGACCTCCCCTCGGCACCGTCGATGAGGCGGTGGTCGTAGGACAGGCTCAGTGGGAAGACGCGTGCCACCACGATCTCCCCGTCATCGACGACGGGCTGCGGGTCGGCCCTGCCCACGGAGAGGATTGCCGAGGTGCCGAGCGGGATGATCGGGGTTCCGAACCTGCCGCCGACCGCTCCGATGTTGGAGACGGTGAACGTCTGCCCGCTGGCATCGTCCGGTGACAGACGACGGCTCCGTGCTGCGTCGGCGAGGCGGACGACCTCGCTTCCGATCTCGTCCACGGACTTCTGGTCGGCGTCGTGGACGACGGCGACGAGCAGGCCCTGTGGTGCGTCGACGGCGAACCCGATGTCGTAGAAGCCTCGTTCGACGATGTCGGTGCCGTCGACGACTGCATTGAACAGCGGGTGGTCGGCAAGCAACGGGAGAACCCGAGTGATGATCAGGGCTTCGAGTGGCGGCTTGCCCAACGTATCCCTGGCGGTGAGCAGCGGTTGGGCCAGGGCCTCACCGAAGGTGGTCACGTGCGGGATCTCCCGCCACGAGCGGGTCATCCGATCGGCAATGGTCTTGCGCACCGGGCTCATCGGGGCCCGGCGCACCGGCCGTGACTCACCGGCGTTATGGACGTCGTCTTCGGTGATTCTGCCCCCGGGCCCCGTCCCCTCGACGGTTGCCAGGTCGACGCCGAGCTCCTTCGCCAGCTTGCGCACCATCGGCAACGCTAGGGCGCGCGATGGACGCGCCGCCGGTGGCGCTTCCTCAAGCGATCCAACGATCGGGAGCGGCGCGGCGCCTGATGGTCGGTCGGGCTCCTCCGCCCAGGTCTCGCCCGGTTCGCCGATGACGGCGAGCAACGCATCCACCTCCATCGTCGCCCCCTCACCCGCCCCCTGGTGCAGAAGGGTGCCGGCGAACGGCGAAGGGATATCGACGACAGCCTTGTCGGTCTCGATCTCGACGAGAGGTTCGTCGAGCGCCACCGCTTCGCCAACGGCCACGTGCCAGGAGACGACCACCGCTTCGGTCAGTCCCTCCCCGATGTCGGGGAGGTGGAACTGGTTTGCCATGCTACGTCTCCATCACGCGATGCACCGCGGCCACGACCCGGCCGACCGAAGGAACGTAGTGTTGCTCCGCTCTGCGAAGCGGGACCACGGTGTCCCACCCGGTTACACGCTCCACCGGGGCCAGCAATGAGTAGAACACCTGCTCGTAGATCTGGGCGGCGATCTCGGCTCCGAAGCCGGCGGTGCGCGGTGCCTCGTGCACGACAACGGCGCGTCCCGTTCTGGTGACCGATTCCATAACGGTTTCGCTGTCGAATGGGACGATGGTTCGAAGGTCGAGCAGCTCGGCGTCAATGTCGCTGTGTGCGAGCTCGGTCACGGCGGCGCGGGCCTCGCGCATCATGGAGCCGTAGGCGATGATGGTGACGTCGCTGCCAGGCTTCTCTACCTTCGCCGTGCCGATGGGGACGATATACGGCTCTTCGGGAACCTCGCCTCGGGCAGAGCGATACAGCCGGATCGGCTCCAGGAAGATGACAGGATCCGGGTCGTCGACTGCAGCCAGCAGCAGGCCGTAGGCATCGTGCGGATTGGACGGCACGACAACCTTCAGACCTGGGACGTGCGCGTACAGGGCTTCGGTCGATTCGCTGTGGTGCTCGGCGGCCCCGATTCCCGCTCCGTATGGCACCCGGACAACGAGCGGAGCGGTGAACCGGTGTCTGGAACGGTTGCGGATTCGGGATACGTGGCTGATGATCTGGTCGAATGCCGGGTAGCTGAATCCCATGAACTGGATCTCTGCGATGGGGCGGAGACCGGCGATGGCCATGCCGTAGGCGGCGCCAACGATCCCTGCTTCTGAGACTGGGGTATCGATCACCCGATCGGCTCCATGTTTTTCGAGCAGCCCATCCGAGACCCTGAACACGCCGCCGGTTTGACCGACATCCTCGCCGAGGAGCACGACCCGCTCGTCGGCGAGGGCGCGGTCGAGTGCGGCGTTGAGGGCTTGCGCCATGTTCAGCTCGGTCATGCCAAGCCCGCCTCCGCTGCTCCTCTTCGTTGGGTGGCCAGCGGTGGCGGCACCTCGGCGTACATAGCGTCGAAGATCTCCTCGGCGGTAAACGGTTCGAGGGACTCTGCCTCTTCCACCGCGGCCTCGATTGCCGCCGTTGCCGCGGACTCGATCTCCTTCTGCCACTTGTGAGACCACATTCCTCCGGCCTCGAGGTAGAGGCGCACCCGCTCCAGTGGGTCCCGCACTGCCCATCGGGCGGTTTCCTCGGGAGATCGGTAACGCCCGTCGTCGTCGGCAGTGGTATGCCCCCGGATCCGGTGTGTCAGCGCCTCGATCAGGGTTGGCCCCTCCCCTCGCCGCGCCCGGTCAACGGCTCGAGCCGCGGCATCGTACATGGCAAGCACATCGTTACCGTCGACGAGTTCCCCCGGCATCCCGTATCCGTCTGCCTTCTGAGCGATGGTCGCGGATGCGGTCTGTCTGGCCCTTGGCATGGAGATCGCCCAGCCGTTGTTCTGGCACACGAAGATGGTCGGCGTCTGATAAACACCGGCGAAGTTCATCGCTTCGTGAAAATCGCCTTCCGACGTCGCCCCGTCGCCAAACATGGTCATCGCCACCGCACCTGTCCCTTTGAGGCTTTCTGCCCAAGCAAGCCCTACGGCATGGACCATGTGCGCCCCCACCGTGATCGACGGCGGCAGCACGTTCACCCCGGCGGGTGGCTGCCCGCCGCGTTCGTCGCCGGTTCGGGTGAGGAGCAGCTGGGTCCACGGATAGCCCCGGCTTTGCATGGCGGCGCCGTCCCGGTAGGAAGCCACCAGCCAATCGCCGGGCTCCAGCATGGCAACCGCGCCGATCTGGGCCGCCTCCTGACCCTCGTACGGTGCGTACGTGGCAAGCCGGCCCTGTCGCTGCAGCGCCGTTGCCTTGTGGTCGAAGCTGCGGGCGGTGACCATCGCCTCATACAGATCTCTGATCACCGAGTCATCGATCGGTGATTCGCCTAC
>CAXMOP010000082.1:0-2639 GCA_964195155.1 uncultured Kiloniellales bacterium
TCCCCCTCAGGGGGGAGTCCCGCCGCAGGCGGGGAGGGGGGTCAAACCGTGATCGCGATGACGCCTTGACCCCCTCGGCCTGGCTGGCGCTCGGCACCTCCCCCTGAGGGGGAGGCAAAGAAGTCGCCTCGCTGGCGCTCGGCACCTCCCCCTGAGGGGGCGGCAAAGAAGTCGCCTCGCTGGCGCTCGGCACCTCCCCCTGAGGTGTCGTGTTTCGCGATAGCGACGATCGGGTTCTCACCGTTGCAGCCTTCTCTTTTGCTCCCCCTCAGGGGGGAGTCCCGCCGCAGGCGGGGAGGGGGGTCAAACCGTGATCGCGATGACGCCTTGACCCCCTCCGCCTCGCTGCGCTCGGCACCTCCCCCTGAGGGGGAGGCAAGGAAGTCGCCTCGCTGCGCCCGGCACCTTCCCCGAGAGGAGTCGGGGGTGAAGCGGTGGACCCGTGGCCGTTTCTTTGCTCCCCCCTCAGGGGGGAGTCCCGCCGTAGGCGGGGAGGGGGGTCAAGGCGTGGTCGCGAATACGCTTTGACCCCCTCGGCCTCGCTGGCGCTCGGCACCTCCCCCTGAGGGGGAGGCAAAGAAGTCGCTTCGCTCTGCTCGGCGCCTCCGCCTGAGGGGGAGCCAAAGGTGCTCAATACTGGCGGGGGAACACGACGCCGTCCATGAGTTTGCGGGCGGTGCGAACGATGCCGGATCGTCCAATGCCATGTCCCGAGCCGCCATCTCCCGAGCCCCCTTCGGACAGGTTGATGACCGCTTCGAAGGTGCCGGACGGATGCTCCAGGGTCACGACGTCGGAGCCGGCATCGCGCTCGGTCACCTTCCACGCTGGTGACCCTTCGAGCAGCGCCGCCGTTGCCACCGAAACCGCCCCGAGCACGCCGATTGCCTGATGGCAACGGTGGGGGATGAACGTCCGGGTGCTCAGGTCTCCGCCTGCTCTCGGTGGGGCAACCATCGTCAGCTTGGGAACCGTGGTCTCGCTCACGTCGCCGAGGTTCATCATCGGCCCCGCCTTCAGGCGAATCTCTTCGAGCAGATTGAGGAGCTCCCCATTATTTTCGAGCTCCTCACACGACTCGTAGCCGGTGATCCCGACGTCGGCGGCCCGCATCACCACGACCGGCATCCCGTTGTCGATCAAGGTCACCGGAACCTCCGCAACCGTGTCGACGACATTGCCGGTGGGGAGCAGATCGCCGCAGAACCCCCCGGCGATGTCCTCGAAGTCAAGCGTGATCGGCGCCGCGGTACCGGGTACCCCGGCGATGGCAGTGTCACCGGCGTAGACGGGCTGCCCATCGCTCATCGTGAACGTGGCCTCGGCGTGCCCGTCGGAGTTGAGCATGTGAATCCGCACCGTGGCCGTGTTGCCGATTCCTTCGACCAAACCTCGTTCAACGGCAAACGGCCCAATGCCGGCGAGCAAGTTGCCGCAGTTCTGGCGGTCGGTGACGAGGGCTCGGTCGACTCCAATTTGCAAGAAGAGATAGTCCACGTCGGCAGCACCGTGGTCGCAGAGAGAAACGATCGCTGCCTTTGAGGTGAGGGGATGTGCACCGCCCATGCCGTCGATCTGGCGCGGGTCCGGGGTACCCATAACCCGCATGAGGAAGTCGTCGCGTTCGGTTTCATCGGCCGGGATCTCGGACGCCAGAAAGTAGAGCCCCTTCGAGGAACCTCCGCGCATCACCATGGCCCGAACACGGTCATCGCTCATCGGGCCATTGTCGCAGAGCCGTTCCCGATACAGTGGCCGCGACGAAGGAGGAAAGCATGGCGTCATGGGCAGAGGCACCGATCGTCGTACCGCTGGACGGCCGCGAGGGGAGCGTCCGTGCGGTGCCGGTGGCGGGCCGGATCGCACGCCGGCTTGGCAACGAGATCCGCGTCGTCAGCGTCGTTGCCAACCTCGCGGACCGCGAGTCCAGGACCAAGTGGCTCGTCGACGTCGCATCCGAGCATCTCGGCGACGACGAATTCACCACGGCGGTGGCCGTTGCCACCAATCCTTCGACCGAGATTGCCGACCTCGCCGGGCCGGGCGACCTGGTGTGTATGGCCACCGCGGGTTCGGTGCGCTTCCACAGCGGGCACTGGGGATCGGTCGCCGAGGAGGTAGCCAGCGCCCTGCGTCGGCCCATGCTGATGGTCGGGCCCAAGGTCGACCGGGACCCGGGCCAGCCCACACAGCGGGTTATTGCGCCGATGGACGGATCCCACCACGCCGAAGCCGCTGCGGTTCCGGCGGCCGAACTGGCGGCTGTGCTCGAGGTCCCGCTGTGGCTGGTCGAGGTGGTGTCCCCTGGTGCTCAGGCCGCCGAGGCCGCACACCATTCCGGTGTCGTTGCCGGCCTGGAGGAGCGGTATGTGGCGGAGCTCCAGCATCGACTCGCCATCGTTGCCGACATCGAGATGCATCACACCGTCATCCAGTCGGAGAACCCACACCGGGCCATCTCCGAATTCGTCGGAGACGACGGCACCGCCGTGATGAGTACGCACGGGCGGTCGGGTCTCACCAGGGTCTTTGCCGGCAGTGTCACCGCGGGGGTGGTCTCCCAATCCCGCCGTGCCGTGGTCGTGATCCGACCCGACAGCTAGGCGTTCAGCGAGACCAGCCGCCCGCCATCGACGGGA
>CAXMOP010000083.1:0-32165 GCA_964195155.1 uncultured Kiloniellales bacterium
GTCCTGAGCGATCTTGAACACATCCGCCGGTGGCGCCAGCTCCGCCGGTCCGACCAAGCGGATATCAGCGCCAAGCAGCGCGGCCGTGACGAGGTGGGAGAGGCCCATGTTGAAGCGCAGGTCGCCCATGAAGGCATACGAGAGATCGGCGTACTCCCTGCCGCTGGCCTCATGCATGGTCAGGAAGTCAGCCAGCATCTGGGTGGGGTGCCACTCGTCGGTGAGCCCGTTGTAGACCGGGACTCCGGCGTACTTGGCGAGGGCCTCGACATCCTCCTGACGCTCACCGCGGTACTCGATGGCGTCGTACATTCGACCGAGCACCCTCGCCGTGTCGGCGATGGATTCCTTGTGACCCATTTGGGAGCCGGCAGGATCGAAGTAGGTCACATGGGCGCCCTGGTCGAACGCAGCGACCTCGAAGGCGGCCCTGGTCCTGGTCGAGGTCTTCTCGAAGAGCAGGGCGATCTCTTTGCCCTTGAGTTGGGGTGTCTCGGTCCCGGCGTACTTGGCGCTCTTGAGGGCGGTGGATAGGTCGAGGAGGAATCTCAGCTCCCCGGGTTCGAAGTCGATCTCCTTGACGAAGCTGCGGTCTTTCAGGTTGTAGGCCATCGGTTGCTCCTCTCGCTCGCCCCCTATTGTGCCGTATATGGCGAAGCTCGATGTGTTGTTCGACGGATACGGCGGTGGAGGTGTTGCCAGCACGGTGAGCCTGATCCGTGATGGTGATCTGGTGGCGGTGGTCGACCCGGGGATGGTGCCGTCGCGCGGTGCGATCCTCGATCCCCTCGCCGAGCACGGTGTGTCGCCCGAAGATGTGACCGACGTCATCATCTCCCACCACCACCCGGACCATACGATCAACATCGCCCTGTTCCCCGACGTGCGCATCCACGACCACTGGGCCATCTACCACCACGACCAGTGGACACCACGACACGCCGAGGGGGTACAGCTTTCGACGGGGGTGCGGCTGCTCGAGACCCCCGGACACACCCCGCAGGACATCACCACCCTCGTCGACACCGAAAATGGGGTCGCGGCCCTGACTCACCTGTGGGTGTATGAGGGAGCCGGCGAGGACCGTCTTGCCACCGACCCCGATCTTTTGGAGAAGCACCGGGCCAGGGTGCTGGGCCTGGCGACGATCATCGTGCCGGGTCACGGTCCCATGTATTCCGTTCTTGCGTAGCTCTGTCCGGTATACCGGCTCCTGCTACGCAAGAACGGCGGTTGGGGAGCCCCGACCGGGGCTCAGGTGTGTCGTCAGCCGGGGCCGTGGGCGTGGCCTGCCTCGACGACGAAGCGGGTGCCAAACAGGGTTCGCTTGGTGTCCACGGTGACGTTTGCCGCCCACTTGGCGAGGTTGCGTGGGACGAGGAACTCCACGTCGCCTTGGTGCACGCGCCGATACGGGTCAAGGTTCTTGCCCTGAGTGTTGGTGTCGACCGACACCTCAGCCGGCTTTCCTCAGCCGACGGGGGTGATGAAGTCGAGGGCGATGAAGCTGCCCTTCTTGCGGGCGAGGTCGAGTGCCTCGTCGGTGATCTGGATCTGCATGGAGGTCACCATAGGAGGCTCCGCAAATAGGGGCGATCCGCTCTTTGTGTCCGCGGGGCCGCTTGCGGAGCCGGGGCCCCGAGCGGCCCGCCACGCAGTGGCAAGAGCGGGAAACAACTGGATCCATTTCTCTCGAGACGACGGGCACCTATCGGTACGCCCGCCGAAACCGCTTCACAGCAGGTGGCCCAGCTGGGTGAGAAGGTATCGGCCGACCGTGACCAGCCACACCAGGAAGGGCCCGGCCACCAGCAGGGCGGCGCGCCGGACATCGACACTGAAGGCCTCACGGGTAGCGCCAGTCAGCATGATCGGCATCCAGAACAACACGGCCACCACCGCGACAAGCAGCGCCGGACCCAGGGTGCGGCCGACCACCGAAAACACCTGGATCGCGATCCCGACGAACAGCAGAGGCAGGTGCGCGTTCCCATACAGCCGTAGGACCGGGACGAACTCTGAATGGATGCCGAGTGCCAACCGCCCGGTCGCCCAGGCTGCGGCCGCCAGCCACATCCACCCGTAGAAGCCGATCAGGAGCAGCCGCACCGCCGACTTTGGCTCGACGACTCCCTGGATGCCGAGGCGGTCGAAGGCCAGGAGCCCATAGGCCCCGATCGCCACCGATGCTGCCCCTGCGAGGGTGCCGGTGACGGCAAGGCGGCGCCAGTTCTTCTGGTCGATGCGAAACACCCGCGAGGTGCGTGCGGTCAGGGTTTCCATACCCGCCCATCGGGAAAGAAGGTGGCATAGTCGCCAGGGAAAACGGTGAAGCCCGGCAGCGAGTCGAGGATCTCATCGGCCAGGGGTCCCTCCCGGCCAAGGCCGCGCACCGGATCCCACACCGAGCCGGTGCCCACGTCGATGAGTAGCCCGTCCCGAACCTCCAGATCGACCACCTGGTCGTCGAGCATGCGCGACAGCACGCTCCATCGAACCGGATTGGCCGGATCGCTCACGACGGCGATCTTGACCCCGGCCACCTCGTCGTTGATGACGCCGAGACGCTGCAGATCGGTAACCGGGTAGGCGGCTGCTTCGGTGCCGAAATCGACCACGATCAGCATCTCCTCGAGGTCGAATCCGGTGATCCCGGCCTCGACATCCATTGCCAGGGTTTGTGGGTGGGCGCCGCGCCAGGCGTCCCAGGTGGTGAAGTTCACCGGGAACGCTTCAAGCTTCGCCCCCTTGCGCGGGCCTGCGATCGCCTCGCCGATGGGCTGGCTCCAGATGCTGCCGGTGTCGTGATCCCACCAGGTCATCGCATTTCCCCACAAGGCGCCATGGACCCCGAACACCAGGGTCTGGCCGTCCAGCTGGCGGCGATGGACCATCGCCGTTCCGCACAGCGGTCACCAGGTGACGAGGATCGGAATCCCGTTGATGGAGTCGACCACCATCTCTCGCCGGTTGAGAAAGCTGACCGGATATGCCTTTGCCTCGTCGCCTGATGTGACTCCGATCACCTGGGTTCCGCCCGGCCAGCGTACGAGTCCCGCTGAGGCGAACTCCGGCTCGTACACCGGCCTGATCGCGTCTCGCGGCAGCAGCTGGCGGAAGCCGTCCGGCAGCGGCTCGCCGGCCGTGACCGGGTTGTAGACGTCGCCGGGGTCGGCTCGCACTCCGGCGGTCCCGAAACTCGCACCACCCGGCCAGAACGCCCAGATCGTCAGTGCCCCCAAGCCGATGGCGCCGATCAGAAGGACGATGCGGTTCATATCGGCTCCAACCACGCACCGGCTTCGTGCCTTCCTGAATGACGGGCTCCCGGCGATCTATGCTCCATGCGATGACGCTTGTGGATTTCACGCTGTCCGACCAGGCAGGCGAGCCCTGGACCCTGTCGGACCATCGAGACGCCGCGGTCCTGCTCGTCTTCAACCGCGGCGACTGGTGACCGTATTGCCACGGCCAGCTGGTCAGCCTGGCTTCACGACACGACGAGTTCCTCGAAGTTGGTACCCGTATCGTTGCGATCTCGATCGACTCGGTGGGTCAGCAGGCGGCGATGGTGGAGAAACTCGATCTTCCGTATCCGCTCCTCTCCGACCCCGACCGGTCCGGAGCGATTGAGCCACTCGGTGTGGCCGATCCGAAGGATCAGCGCGAGATCGCTCTCGCCTCGATGATCATTGCGGATCCCGACCGCAAAGAGGTGTTCCGGTTCCACTCGCGCGACTACGCCGACCGGCTTCACGAGGACGATGTGCTCGAACAGGCGCGCCTGCTTGGCCTCGGCCCGACGACCCAACGCGCCCCGAGACCGGGGACGCCGGAGCCCGGCGACAAGGCCTTTCCGGTGGAGATGCTCCCGTACTATTTCCGCGGCGCCCGCTTTGCCGTCCAGGCGTTTGGATTCCGCCACAAGGACATCTCCGAAGATCTCAAGGAGGACTCGAAGGCGTTCGTCGCGGAAATGGATCGTTACTACGCGGAGATCGTAGATCTGAGAAGGCGGCTCGCCACGGTTGACGGCTGATGGCGCTCGAGGCCTTCTTGCTCGCCGCATTTGCGCAGTCATCGCTGATCTTCGGCATCGTGGTAACCACCGGCGATCCCATCAGCATCGCCCTGGTGGCGGCGGTGTGGATCTCGAATGTGCCGCAGGCAATGGCTCCCTCGGCCGATCTCGCCGAGCAAGGGTGGTCGATCGTCAAGACGGGATTGATGTGGGGCGCCGTCGTCCTCGCCTGTGCGCTGGCCGCGCTGATCGGGTACGCGATCGGCATCAGCTCCAGCACCGCCACTGGTGCGGGGGCGGCGGCGTTCGCAGCCGGAGGCGTATTGGCGATGCTCACCGACTCGTTGGTGCCGTTCTCCTTCCAGAAGGCCGGCAGGCCCGCCGGGATCTTCACGGTGATCGGATTTGCCGTCATTCTGCTGCCGATCTGACCGCTCGGGCCAGGGCTCAATTGGAGCCGCGAGCCGACACCTAGACTCATGTGAGACAGAGGGAGTCACTCATGGCCGACGAGGTTCAGGCTGAGACCGATGAAGTCGTCGATTTAACCGACGACGCACAGGTCGCGGCGCTGCAGGAAGAGAACGCGGCGCTACGCGCCCAGGTCGACACCAATCAAGGGGGCCATCCCATGTGGAGGAAGGTGCTCGCTGGTATCACCGCGGTCCTTGCCATCATCGCCGTCGTCGCCGCGGTTCAGGCGTTGTGGTTGAAGACCACCCTCGAGAATGAAGACCAGTTCGTCGCGACCTTCGCGCCCCTTCCTTCGGATGAGGCGGTTGCCGAGGCACTCTCGGATCGCGTCGCAACCGAAATCGTCCTGGGCCAGGACGTGGAGGGATTCGTCGGCGAAACCTTGCCGGATGAGCTTGGGCTGCTGACCGTCCCGATCACCGAAGGCATCACCAGGGTGATTGCAACGGTTGCGCAGGAGCTCATCCAATCCGATCAGTTCACGACCGTGTGGACGGCTTCGCTCCGCACTAGTCACATCCTGGTGAGCGCAGTGCTCTCCGGCAACGATCGGGCGCTGGAGGCCGAGGACGGTGCGGTGTCCATCAACCTCGATGAGATCGCGGCCGAAGTCGTGAACCGGGTCGAGGCGACCGGCCTCGACCTGCCCGAGGCGAACGTCGAGCTTGGCTCGGTGGTCATTTATCAGAGCGACGAGCTCGCCACGGCCCAGAGCGCCGCCCAGTTCATGAGCACAACCGGCTGGTTTCTCCCCTTGCTGGCTCTCGTGCTCCTCGCCGGCGCGGTATGGGCGACGTCGGATCGACGGCGCATGGTCGCCATCCTTGCCTTCGGCTCGGCGATCGCACTGCTGCTCTCACTTGCGGCTCTTCGCGTCAGCCAGAACGCGGTTCTCGGTGACATCGAGAGCCAACTCACCCGAGATGCCGCATATGCGGTATGGGACACGACGCTGGCCCGTCTGACCGCCGGCACCTGGGCGCTGATCGTGCTCGCGCTCATTGTGGGGCTCATCGCCTGGGTGAGCGGCCCGTCACCTCGTGCCCGGACGATGCGATCACGGGGGACAGGCGCCATGGAAAGCTGGAGGCAGCCAACCGGAGCAGCGCCTTCCGGCTTCATTGCTTTCCTCGCCGAGTGGAAGCGCTCGATTCAGAGTGTCATCGTCGTGGTCGGCCTGCTGTTCGTGCTCTTCGGCCCGAACCCGAGCGGCTGGCTTGTGCTTGTTACCGCAGCGGTCGTGCTCGCGCTCGTGGTCGTCGTCGAGGTGTTCGCCGGGCCCGGCGCGACTGCGGTGCGGGAAGACGCCGAGGCATAGCCAGCGTTCGCCAACCCAGGGTTCACCAACCCAGGGTTCGCAGACGCCTATATGACGCTCCGAGCCCACAGAACGGTCCTGAGGTTTCCGTTTAAAGCTCGCCGGCCAGCTCGGCAACCAGTTGAGAGGCGTTGCCCTCGAGCGGCTCGCCGTGGCCGAAGTAGAGCGACCCGTAATCCAGGCCGGCCAGCTTCTTGATCGACTCGGCGGCTACATCCATGTCGCTGGTGAACCGCGGGTTGGCCCCGGTGACGCCGCTGGCATCGCCGGGAACGCCGCCGCCCTTGCCGTTCATGGCGTCACCGACGACAAGGACGCCGGCAATCGGGTCGTAGACGCTGATCGAGCCCTCGGTATGGCCGGGCGTTTCGATGATGGAGAGCCCGAATACCGTGTCGCCGTCACCAACGGGGTTGAGCGGTCGGGGAGCGTTGATCACTGGGAGGTCGGCCTCGCCGGCGTAGCCAAGGGCCTGCGCGGCGTTGTCCATCACCGGGCCCAGGCTGCCGACGTGGTCGGGGTGGCGGTGGGTCAGAATCACATTGCCGACATCGCTCCAGCCGAGCCCGACTTCGCTGAGCCCGGCCTCGATGTCATCCGCGGCGCCGGGGTTTCCGGTGTCGACGATGACCGCCTCGGTGCCTCGCACCAGCAGGTACGCAGCGACGTTGCCGAGGGCGATCCGCTGCACGGTGACGCCACCCGCAGCGCTGGCCTCAGTGGTGGTGGGTTCCTTAGCGGTTGTCGAGGTCGTGGGATCGGCGCCGCTCGTCGGCGTTTCCTCGCCCGACGTCGTGCTCGGCTCGTCGTTCGTGGTGGAGCAGGCGGCGACGACCCCGGTGCCGAGGATGACGACGGCGAAGACACCACGGCTCACCTCGGTGAGGAACGTCCTCCGCGTCACCCGGTAGATATCTGCAGCGCTCATGCTGATCTTCGCCAGGCTACCCGTCCTGTGCCGTGCGGAACACGGGCAGGGCGCGCTCGATCATGTCGGGTGTCGCGGTTAGCGAGATGCGGAAGTGACCAGGCGACTCGCAGGTCGTGCCCGGAAGGACCAGCACCTTGTTCTCGGCGAGCCTCTCCACGAACGCGACGTCGTCGGGATCCGGCGAACGAACCCACAGGTAGAAGGTGCCTTCGGGTGAGCGCAGTTCGTAGCCCATGGCGGTCAACTCGTCGACCAGCCAGTCACGCTTGCGCTCGAGCTCTTCGAGGTCGATCGACAGGCTTTCGAGGTCATCGATGGCGTATTGCATGATGGCGCTTGGGAAAAGCCAGCCGCCGGCGACCTGAGCCATGAAGATTGCTTCCCGCATTGCCTTGCGCTCCGGCATATCCGGCGCCAGTGCCAACCATCCGATGCGCTGGCCCGGAGTCAGCAGGATCTTTCCGTAGCTGTAGGAGATGAGCGTGTTCGGGTAGTACTGAGCGGGGCTGGTGAAGGAGGCATCGCTGAACACCAGCCGGGCATACGGCTCGTCGGAGAGCAGATAGATCGGCGCACCGTACCGCTCCGAGGCCTCCGTGAGGATTTCGGCGAGTCGCCGCAGCGTGTCCGGCGGGTAGATGCGCCCGGTCGGGTTATGCGGCGTGTTGACGATCACCAATCGGGTTTGATCGGTGATCGCAGCGGCGATGGCCTCGAGGTCGAGGTCGTAGTTGTCGTCCCGAACACCGACCTTGACGGGAATGCCGCCCACGGACACGACCATCGACTCGTAGAAGAACCACGGCGGCAGCGAGAAGATGACCTCGTCCCCGGGATCGACGAGCGTCGTCATCGCAACCGCGATGGCGCCGAACGCTCCCGGGGTCAGTGCAATGTCTTCCGGTTCGAAGCGTTGGCCTCGCCATTCCCGGAGGTGCTTGGCCACCGTACGCCGTGGCTCGTCCTCCGATCGCTTGTACTCGTAGTGGTGCTTGTCGCTCGGATCGGTAACCGCGGCGAGGGCGGCGCCGTAGCCATCGATCGCGATCTCCTGTGGGTTGCCAAAGGCAAAGTCCGCGATGTCGGCGTCGTGCCGATACCGGTCCCAGATATCGATGAACGCAAGGAAGGCGGCGTTGGCCTTGGTGATATGTTCGATGCGCGCCGCGGGCATGCTTCCTCCTAAGCCGATTCGGGCACTTCAACCCGACGGCCAAACTCTCCAGCGCCGAGCATCAGGATGATGAGCCCGATCATGCCGGCCACGATGATGAACGCCAGGACGTCCGGATCGTCGGAGAAGTTCTGCCCGGCCACCACCAGGGCAGCAGACAGGTTTCGCTGACCGGTGCCGAGTCCGAGGACCGAGCGTTTCCCCGCATCCGAACCGCCGCCCAGGTAGCCCATTGCCAGTCCGCCGACGATGAGGACTGCCGCGGCGACGATGCCGCGGGTACCGATCAGCCCAACGATCGAATCCCAGTTGGCGATGATTCCCGCGACGACCATCAGGGCAATAGCAAACGTCGAGATCTGGCCCATCAGCGGCTCGAGCGTGTCTGCGACCCCCTCGTAGCGCCATTTGAAGAAGAGCCCGATGGCCATCGGCAGGATCATCAAGAAGATCAGCGATGAGGCGATGGCCCAGGCGTCGACCTCGACGCCTTCGAGCAGCAGCGGCAGGGCGATCGGCATGTACAGCACCGTCACCACCATGAGCATCACCATCAGGCCGACGGAGTACGCCATATCCCCCTTGGCGACCTGGGCCAGTTTCGGGAGGAACGGTGCCCCGGCGGCGGTGGCCATGAGGATCAGCCCGATGAACAGGCTCTCGTCGAGAGAGAGCACAAGGTCGATCAGGTACGCCAGAGCCGGTACCGCCACGAAGTTGATGGCGAGTGCAATGAGTACGAGACGCCAGTTGCGCAACGGCTCGATGATCTGAGGGATGGTCAGCCCAAATCCCATAGCCAGCATGCTTGAGACCACAAACACCAGCACAGACAGAGCAACGATGGTGTCGAGAACAGAACTATCCATGTGCCTCCTCGGAAGACACGAACCTAGTCGGTCGCACCCCCGCGCGGAGTTCCAGGCGCGGATCATCGGACAGAGCCGAGAACGCTAGCCCGACCGGTATTGCAGCCCTTCATTACCCGAAGCGGTGAGGGTGAGGCTGTTCCCGTCGATCTCCACGGTGAAGCCACCCTCCAAGACGGTGACGACTCGGCTGTCCTGCGCCGTTAGCTCAGCGGTGCACTCCCCTTCGGCCCCGAGCTCCGGAGTCTGGATCTGGTCGCCGACGAGGACGTACGTTCCCGTGAGGGTGCGACAACCGGTCAAGGCAGTCAGCGTTCCGTCATCTCGCAGTTCGAGAGTGAGGTTCTCCCCAACCACAGAGCCGATGCTATCGCCGGCGATCAGGCCCTCCAGGACCCAAATGGTCCCGATCAGCGCTTCCTCCGGAACCGGTGGCAGCAGGACGTATCTCAGCTCCACCCCGGGTCCCGAGAGCACCAGCGCCTCACCGTCGAGGCCGGCCAGATTGACCCGCTGGATGGCGAGGATGTACGCCGCCTCGGACTCCATCACCTCAGGGATGCACGCCATCTCGGTGATGTTCAGCTGACTGAGCGACAACTCCCAGGCCTCGATGCCAAACAGCCCCCCATACCCGTTGCATGCCGCGGTACCGCCGAACCCGGACCCGGCGGCGTTGAAGGTAATGCGGTAGCCGGGAACCATCGGGACGGGATTGCCGTCAAGGGTCCCGGACTCGAGTTGCCAGGCGCCGTCGATAACCGTCACTCCGCCGTCGACCCGCGCCCCGCCGCAGGCCGCGAGGAAAATGCCGGCCGCGGCGATGACGGTGATTACTCGTCGGTACATGCTGACCATGAGACGTTAGGAGGGCCCCGGCAGGGTTCCCAGTTCTTTCGCTAGGTTGCAGGCGTCGCTGACCATGGGCAGAGATGACTGAGGACCAACAAACCAGCTCCGCCGGAGGAAACGTCGTGCTGGTCATCCTGTCGGCGGCGATGTTCATCTACGTCATCGACACAACGGTGATGAACGTCTCCATCTCGGCGGTGGTGGAGGATCTCGACTCGACCGTCGGCGAGGTCCAGGCCGCCATCACCCTGTACACGCTGACTATGGCCTCGTTCATGCTCACCGGGGGCAAACTCGGCGACATCTGGGGCTCGAAGCGCGCCTTTCGCATCGGGCTGGTGATCTACGGCATCGGGACTACGATCACGGCCTTCTCCCAGACGATCGGCATGCTCATCATCGGGTGGTCGGTCCTCGAGGGACTGGGGTCGGCGCTCATCGTCCCGGCGATCAACACCTTGATTCGCGCCAACTACACCGGAGCGCGTCGGGCATCGGCGTACGGTGTTCTTTGGGGTGTAGCAGCAGCAGGCGCCGCCTTCGGGCCGCTCGTCGGCGGCTGGCTCACCACGAACGCCAGCTGGAGGGTCGCCTTCGCCATCGAGGCCGTCATCGTGGTCGTCGTGCTTGCCTCCTCCGGCCTGCTTAAGGACGCCCCGCCGGTGATTCCCAAGCCCAAGCTCGACGGGGTCGGAGTGGTCCTTTCCGTCCTCGGTCTTGGACTTTTCGTCCTTGGCGTGTTGCAGACCTCCAGCCGGGGCTGGAGCGACCCGCTCGTCTGGGCGATGATGGCCTCGGGCCTGGCGCTCATCGGTGTCTTCGTATGGTGGATCAGAAGACAGGAGTCGGCGGGCCAGCCGGTGCTGGTCCACCCTTCGATCTTCCGCCACCGCACAATCAGCGCCGGGCTCCCGGTGCTGTCGACCCAGACCTTCGCCCAGGCCGGTCTGCTCTTCCTCGTCCCGTTGTTCACCCAGGCGGTGCTTGGTTTCGACGCCTTCCAGACTGGGTTGACCCTGCTGCCGCTCTCGATCGGCGTCCTGGCCACCTCGATGACGACCCCGTCGCTTGGGCAGCGCATCTACCCCAGGTACATCATCCAGGGAGGCCTGGTGCTGCTCTTCGTCGGTGGCTTCATCCTCGCCGGATCGCTGGAGACCGCGACCGAGAGCTCGGACCTGGCGCTCGGCCTGCTGATCGCTGGTATCGCCATCGGCCTGATCGCCGGGCAGCTGCCAAACCTCATCCTGAGCGGCGTCGAGTCCAAGGAAGCCAGTGAGGCGTCCGGGCTGCAGGGCACCGCGCAGAACCTCGGGATGGCGTTGGGGACCGCGATCGTCGGCTCGGTGATCCTCAGTGTGGCCCTCGCCTCAATCGGTAACCAGGTGGAGTCCAGCACGGCGATCTCCGAAGAGAACAAGCCCGCCGTGGAGGAGGCGCTTACCAACGGGCTCACCTCGGCCGACCCCGAAACCGTTGCGGAGGATTTGACCGCCGCCCCGCCCGAGGTGCAGGACGCCGTAGGCACGGTGTATGACACGGCGACGATCGACGGGTTCCAGGCCGCCATCATCGTCGGCGGGATCGTTGCTCTCCTTGGGGCGCTCGTTGCCTTCTGGCTGCCGAAAGAGAAGATCAAGCCCACGGGTGGGGGCGTCGAGCAGATCGTGCGCGACACGGTGCGCAACACGACGATCGCCAAGCTGCAACTCGAGATGGACGATCTGTCCACGTCGGGCGATCCGCCGTAGCCGGGCAGCGCACGACGAGCAGCCCGGAGGGCGGCGACTAATTTCCGTCGCGTACGTCTGCGACCTCGGATACCGAGGTTCTAGACGCACCCGATACGTGGGAGCTACAGCCGAAGCGGTCGCGGTGGAGCGGCGATCGTCTCGAAGTTCCACTCCACGTCCGGGACGTCGATGTAGAGCTCGATCTCGTTGCCGTCGGGGTCAGCCAGATAGAGACTGTGGGTGACCCCATGATCCGTGGCGCCCATCACCACGACGCCTGCCTCCTGAAGCCGGCCAAGGGCGGCTCGCAGCTCTTCGTCCGAGTCGCCGACCTTCAACCCGAAGTGGTACATCCCGATCCGGCGGCCCGGAGGTATCGGCGTGGCGTCGTGTCCCACCTCGATCAACAGCAGCTCGTGGTGGGTGCGCCCTCCGGAGAACATTGCGATCGGGAGCCGACCAAGGCTCGCCGGAGCACCGAGCTGTCGCCAGCCGAGAACGGCGCGATAGAACTCGACCGAGCGATCCAGGTCACGTACGTAGAGGACGACATGACCGAGTTCCTGGACCCCGCCGAGCACCGGCTCTTCGCTGGGGGTCATCTCGACACCATCCCGGCGACGATGGTGGCGAGTATTGGCGCCGCCTGGTCTGCGACGAACTCGAGAAAGTCGGAGGCCGCCGCCTCATCGGCGGTGTCTGAGATCACGCGGATCACCGCAAACGGCACCTTGCGCTCGGCGCACACCTGAGCGACGGCGGCGCCCTCCATCTCCACCGCCAGGGCGTCATCAAACAGCGATCGAAGGCGAGCCCGGTCGGCAGCGGAGTCAATGAAGTGATCACCCGACAGCACGAGCCCACGATGCACGGTGGCGCCACTGAGCATGGCCGCCGAGGCCGCGGCCCGGTCGGTGAGGATCGGGTCGGTCGGGATCCGGTCGATCTGCAACGATGGGATCACAAAACGGGGCACGATCGGGCTTGCGTCGAAATCGTGCTGAACGAGGGCCTCAGCCACCACGACGTCACCTCGAGCGACCTTTGAGTGGAGGCCTCCGGCGACCCCCGTGAACACAATGCTGTCGGGCTCAAATAGGTCGAGCATCGTCGTCACGGTTGAGGCTGCCGCCACTTTGCCGAATCCGGAGATGGCGACGACCGCCTGTTGATCGTCAACGGTGCCGGTCAGGTACTCACGCCCGCCGGCTTCGGAGGTATTCGGGTCGTCGAGCAGTTCGCCGATCTGCTGGATCTCCGCCGTCATCGCCCCGAGGATGCCAATCACTGGAGCGCCACCAACACGAACCCAGCGTTCCAGTCGTCGCATACGCTGACCTGAACCCTGGGTTCGACGAGGAACACCGCAGTCGTTGCGTCGAACCCGGCGGCTTCGACGAGCCGGTCGTAGCGCTCGGGCGTTTCCGGTGGGGCGCTCGACTTCTTCTTTGTGGCGACGGCAATCCTCCGCTCGCGTGATGCGGCCAACGATACCGAGGCTTTGCTGCGATGGAACCAGATCGACCCTCGCCGTGTATCAGGGGAGAACCAACAGAGGGAGAGTTCCATGAAACGATTTGCCCAGGCGATGTTCGCGGGCGGCATCGTCGCGATCCTGGTTGCGGGAACCGCATTTGCCGGCGGCTGGGCCACCACGGAATTCGACGAGGCACTTCCGGAGTTCACCGAGGGTGGCAGCTGGTTGATCGGCTTCACCGTTCTCCAGCATGGGAACCATCCGGTTGCAGTCGAGGGTGCGGGACTTCGCTTTACCAACGACAATTCAGACGCGGTGGTTTTCTTTGAGGCTGAGCCTGTGGGAATGGAAGGCCACTACGTCGCATCGGTCGGAAGACTGCCGGTGGGGACATGGACCCTGGAGGTCGAGCAAGGCCTGTTGATCACGGAGAATGCCGACGCCGCGTCGGCCAGGTTGCACTTCGCGCCGTACCCGGTTGGTGAGATCACGGTTGGCACGGCCATCGCGACTGGCGTCAAGACACCAGCTTCCAAGACACCAGCTCCCAAGACACCAGCTCCCAAGACACCAAGTACCAGCCTGGCGGCCGCGGCACCGGCGGCCGCGGTTGAAGGGGACGAGAGCGCTGGCATGTTGGTTCCCGTTGCCGTCGGCCTTGCGGCCCTTGGAGTTGGAGCCATCGGAGTCGTCGTCAGGCACCGGGGTAGCCGTAGCCTCAGCGACGGAGCGGAATATTCACTTGGCACCTCGGAGGAAGTCGGCTGAACGAATCGCAGCTGATCGATGCGGCAAGGGGCGGGGATGAGACTGCGTATGGCACCCTCATCCGTCGCTATTCCGATCTCGCCTTCCGGGCTGCGTATCTCGTGACACGTAATGCCGCCGACGCCGACGATGCCTGCCAGGAGGCGTTCACCAAGGCCTACCGCGCTCTGGGCGGATTCAAGATCGGCGCGCCGTTCCGTCCATGGCTGCTCCGCATCGTGACGAATGAGGCGCGCAACCGTATCCGATCAAATCGGCGGCATGAGAACCTGCGGCTCCGGGCCGTTTCGAGCATCCACGTTTCGGAGTCGGACCCTGCGGATTGGGTGCTGATCGATGAGGCTCGCCGTCACCTGCTCGAAGCCGTCGAAGAGCTGCCCTCGCAGGATCGGGAGATCATCGCCTACCGGTACTTCCTCGAGCTCCCGGTTTCCGAGACCGCCGCGGCATTGTCGATCGCAGAGGGAACGGTCAAGTCCCGTCTCGCCCGGGCGCTCGAGCGTCTCTCGGACCGCTTGATCGAGGAGGAGCAGGCATGAGCGGCATCGAAGCAGCCCTTCTCGATCTGGGAGAGGCGATCGACTACCCGCCGACTCCCGATTTCGTTGTGCCACCCGATCGGCGGCGACTGCCGGTGTGGTGGGCGGTTGCGGCCGTCATCCTGGTATTCGCCCTCGTCACGATGCTGGTTCCCGCTGTTCGCGATCGCGTGACCGCCTGGCTGGGTATCCGTGGCGTCACGATCGAACGCAGCCAGGCGGTCGATTCGGTGGCGCAATTGCCACCGGGGGTCCTGATCGGTGACCCGGCGACGCTCGAGGATCCATCGATTGCCTTTACTCCTCTGGTCGCCGCTGAGCTGGGCGATCCGGGCGGCGTGTTCGTCGACGATGCCGGCAGAGTGACCCTCATCTACGACGACGACGGAACGACGCTGCTGCTGACCCAGTTCGTCGGGGACCTGGAGCCGGCAATCCTCAAACAGGTTGGCGTCGAGACCGAGGTCGAGCCGGCCATCGTGAACGGCGAACCCGCGATCTGGATCGGCGATGGGCCGCACGCGGTGTTTTTCGTCGACCGAGATGGAAATGTGGGCGAGGATCGGGGGCGCCTTGCCGCTCCGACCCTTCTGTGGGAAGTCGGCGAGATCACGATCCGGCTCGAAGGAGCTTCCTCGAGGGAACGGGCCGTCGAAATCGCCGAATCGGTCGAGCCTTGGAGTCCGTAGCGCCTATCTCGTTTATTCTCGGGTCATGAAGCGCCCCGCCACTGCGATGATCGTGGTTGCGCTGGTCGCTGCTGCCTGCGGCGGCGGCGAGCGGGAGACTGCGGCGTTTTCGGTGCCGACGAGCGTGGTTGGCCGGGTCACCGTTCCCGACATTGGCGCCGGCCCGGTGTGCCGTCTGGCGATGGGCACCGGGATGGGGGTCGAGGTAGTCAGCGTTGAGCCCGACATGCCGGTCAGCGCGCTGCTCCAGATTGGCGACGTGATCACCCACGTCGACGGCGTCGGGGTGGCCGAGTCCGGAGACTTCATCGCGATCATCAGGTCCAACGAAGTCGGCGATACGGTCACCGTCAGCGTCACCCGGTCTGGAAATGGACCCGTCGAGGCCGACGTCGAGCTCGTCGAGCTCTTGGACGGCACGGGCGGGCCGATGATGGGGATCGGGGTTCAGACCGCGGTCGTCCTCCAGGACGCAACCACAGTGGGCTCCAGCGGCACGCTGGAATCTGCGTTGACCGCCGTGGTGTCCGTGGACGGGAGCCTGTACGCCGTGGATGCGATTGAGGGCGCCTGGCTGAGCCTGCAATCCACGACACCACCGGCGGCGTGGACGCCGGCCGCTGGTGGCGTCTATACCCTCGAGGAGGGTGAGCCGGACCGCCTCGTGAACGTCGCCAACCCCGAGGCGGCCGTCGACTTCGACGTCGAGGGCTGGGACGGCCGCTGGGTGCTCGGATCACAGGCCGGCCTGGTGTTGGTCTATGCCGACCGGTCGGAAGAATCCGGTCTTCAGGGCGCCATCTTTGCGGTCGAGCCGGAGGAGGGCCGGGTTGCGTGGTTCTGGTCGCCTCGAGACGCCGAGCGGGTCGACTTCCCGCTTCCCATCTTTGCCATCTCGTCGCCGTCGCACGTCCGCACCCTCGTTGGCACCGCGCAGTTCGACGAGTCGGGCAACGCCGAGGTTGTCCGCTTCTCCCTGCTCGACCTGAACGGGAAGCCGGAGCTCGTGGTACCTCCCGCAGGCGGCGATCTGCCGTCAGGGTTGGTCGCCATTGGCTGGCACACCGAATCCCAGATCGCCTATCACCAGCCCGCAGTGGGAAACATCCTGCTGTGGAACGTCGACACAGGCGATATCGACGAGCTGGCATTGCCGGTTTCTCCGCCTGATGCGCAGTTCGTCCCGGTGGGAGACGGGACGAACTTCATCATGATCACCGGAGACTCCCTCGACCTGATCCGCGGCGGTGATGGCCCGTCGGCGCGTCCACTCGCGGTTGACTGCGCCGCCGATCAGATTGCCCCACCCGGCTTCGTCGGCTGAGAGTTCGCTCAGTCGCCGTTGCCGTCCGGCCCCCTGGCACCGACATCACCTCGGTGCGACGCTGCCGGTTCTACCTCGCCATTCCCGGTGACGGTTTCTGGCACGGTGGCGCCGCCGTTGCCGGCGGGTCCGCGCGATCCCCCGTTACCCGACGGCGAATGGTGGGTAACGCTCGCTCGCATCTTGTCGATGTCGGTAGCGGCGAAGCCCTCAGGCTGATGCGCAGTCCACGAGCCGGACTCGGTGCCCATCACCTCGGTGACTTCCTCGCCGGAGATCGTCTTCTTCTCTTCGAGCACCAGGGCCAGCCGCACCAGATCGTCACGGTGCTCCTCGAGGAGCTCGTACACCTCGTCGTACAACTGCTTGAGCCGTGTCTCGATGCGGTCCGACATGCGGCCGACGACCTTGTCGGTCGGATCGGGAGTCTGGGTGATGACGTGCTCGGGAAGCCCTGCAAGCGACGTGATCCCGTCACCCATCCCGAACACTCCCTCCATGAGAGCGGTGAGATTGGTTGCAGCGCGCAGGTCGGAAGACACACCGGAGGAGTTGTCTCCGCCGAAGAACATCTTCTCTGCCGCGAGTGATGCCAGCGACACCTTCACGTCGATCTCCATCTCGGTGTTCCACTGCGTGACGCGGTCCTCGATGTCGAGGGAAGCGACCATTCCGAGCGCGGTTGCTCGCTTCTCGATCGAGACCAGGTCGATCATGCGATGTGAGCGCAACAGATGCGCGGCTACGGCATGTCCCGCCTCGTGGATCGCCACCGCGTTGCGCTCTCGCTCGATGTACTCGACGTCTTCTGGTGGGCCGAGCTCCTTCAGTGATCGGGCCTGCCAAACGTCGGTCCAGTTCATCGTGTCTCGATCGTCGCGGATGGCGAGGATCAGGCCCTCGTTGACCAGGTCCTTGATCTTGGCCCCCGAGTAATACGGTGTCATCGTGGCCAACCGGTCGATCTGCTCCTCGGTGAGCGTGTGCTTCACCTTCTTCAGATAGCCGCGGAAGGTCTCCAGGCGGCCTTCTTTCGATGGATACCCCACCTTGAAGATTCGATCGATTCGACCCGGCCGGAGCAGCGCCTCATCGAGCGTGTTCGGCATGTTCGTGGCCATCATGATGAGGATGCGGTACTTGGGGGGCGGCTTCGGCTTGATCCCCAGCACGCGCCGGAACTTGTTCGACAGGCCGCGGGGCTTCTTCAGCCCCGAGATCTCGGTGAGCAGGGCCTGGAGCGTTCCCATCCCGCCGCCGCCGCCGCCTCCTCCGCCCATGCCCATCATGATCCGATCGAGCCAACGCGGTGGTAGTTCGGGTGCATCCGATCGGCCGATTAGGCCCATCGAGTCGAGCACCTGGTGACGGCTCTGGTTGGAGAGATAGCCGAGCCCATTGCATGCCAGGGCGTCCGCAGAGCCCTCGAACTGGAACGGCCCTCCGGCGCCCTGGCCGGCCAGGGATCCACGGCTTCCCAGCGAGTCCGCCTCGTCGAAGAACACGATGACTCCACCGTGCTGGAGCGATAGCTTGCGCAGTTTCCGGAACAGACGCTTCACCTTGAGAATGCCAACCCCCATGAACATCACGATGAATGCGCCGGGATCGACAAAGACGAACGGCGATCCGATTTCGCCGGCGATGGCCTCCGCCATGAGGGTCTTTCCGGTCCCGGGAGGACCCCAGAGCAGGATGCCACCCGGGATGTACCCGCCCTTGGCTTCGATTTCGTCTGGCTTCTCCAGGAAGGCGACGTTCTCTTTGATCAGTTCGAGGACGTGATCCTGGCCCCATACCGCATCGAATCGGGTCTCGATGTCCTCCGGGAACACCACGTCAATGCCGCCGCGACTGAGGACCCAAAAGATGGCCCCGAACTGAAGGATCATGATTCCAACGATGAAGACGCCGTAGGCGAGGAAGAAGGCGTATTGGCCGATGAGACCGGGGATGGCAAGCAGACCGTCGATCGGGTTGTTGACTCCATCGACGATGATCATCACGCCGAATCCGATGACCATCAGGAAGATAAAGATCTTGAAGAACCTGGCGATGCGGTACCGCGTCCAGTCGTTCATCCACTTCCGGGTGACCCGGTCGCTGCCGCCGAAGACCTTCTCCTTCCAGAAGCTGTTGTACCGGGCCCACTTCTCGGAGATGTAGTAGTGGATCTGGCGAAGGACTTCGAATGCCAAGATCCCGACAAACACGACACCGATCCCGGTGCTCAGTGCGATGTCGAGCGCTTCGCTCCAGCCGATGAACGGCGGCGAGAGCTGGTAGGACACCAGGATGAACAAGAACAGCCCGATGATGAGCAGGACCCTGAGGCGGTCGAACATCGCCGCCCTCTTACGCGTTTCGACCTTGATGCCTTCGTAGACGGTTGTTTCAGCCACGGGTATTCACCAGCCATGAATCGACGACAGCGGTTATTTCTGGGGCGTAGGTCTCGAAGCATTCCAGGGAGCAGCCAATCGCCACCTGGTAGAGCGTCGTAACCTCGGGATTGGTTGCGGAGATCATGAACACCCCAGCGTCCAGATCGGTTTCGGCGTCGCGGTACACCACGACCACCTGGACACCCTGGTGGTCGTCACCGAGGTCGATGTCCTGCTTCATCACCTCTTCCGAGGCGGAGGCGCCGTGGTAGGGCACGACGGCTTCGGTGAGGAGGTACCGGGAGACGAAGTCTCTGACGTCGGGCGAGATCCGCCGAACCACCGAGCTGCCAACCGGGAAGTCGGCCTGCGAGATCGGAAGGAGCAGGTTCTGGGTCGTGGGGATCGGCGCTGCGTCGAAGGCGAAGCGAGACACGATCGGCATCTCGGCTCCAGTGAGCTGCACCACGAACGGCGTATCGGGAATCCCGGCCAGGGCCTCGTTTGAGTAGTGCTCCCAGTCGGAGGGAAGGTCGATCCGGGTCAGTTGGTCGGCGTCAGATATCGACTGCGTGCTTGAAGTACCTGCACTGCACGCAGCCAACAGCATCCCGAGGGCTGCTACGACGGCGACGATTCGACGCTGCATACCCTTTCTCATCGTCAGACACTACCCCCTCTATGAGCATTTGCTTACGGCCACAAACTCCCGTCCCCATACATACGTTCCCATCCCCCATTTCGGTTCAAAGCCGCTACGAGCCCAGGGCTCGTAGCGGCCATATGCGCCCCTGTGGGCCCACGGTTTGGGGGACGAAGCGGTTAGCCGTCTTCGGCGAGCGCCCTGCGCACGGTGGAAACGACATCGCCGGGTCGTCGGACGACGTCTTCCCACGTGAAGCGGAGTATCCGCCACCCATGAAGGATCGCCTCCCGATCGCGGATGCGATCGCGCTGAAAGGCTGCAGCCTGGGTGTGCCACCTTCTCGAGTCCCATTCGATGGCGAGCCGGTGGGACGGATAGGCGGCGTCGTATCGGTTCTCGGGTCGCCAAGGGATGGGGTATTCGATCTCGGCAGTGTGCTCCTCAATGATCTGGAGCAGGGCGTTTCCCTTCTGCTCAAGGCGGGTACCCCGTTTGGCGGGTCCGATCCGCTCCTCGAGCAGTGAGCGTATTGCCTGGGTGCCCGGCTTGCCGGCGCGGCCGACGGCCGATGCAACGGCTGCCACATCCGCTACGGATGTGGTCTTTGCTGCCACGGCGTCATCGAGGAGTGCTGCGACGTTTCTCTCGCTGAGAATCGCGGCAAGATCGACGATGGTTCTGGCAACGGTCGTGACGGGGAGTCCATCCATCACCTCGACGTGGTCCTCGTTGAGGTCGTGGCACCGTCGGACCATGACTCCGGGGAATTCGTGCGTTGTCTGAGAGTGCACCAACACGGTCGCCAAACCACGCTGCACGTACGAGAGCCGATGTCGCTCGGCGGCGGATTCGTGTGCGATGACGGCTCCGGGAAGCGACGCGATAGCCGCTCGGAGGTGATCGTCGATCGTCGCCATGGCCGTGACGAGATACGAGCCACGGAGCAAGTTTGACCACCGCCCCGACCGAAGCCGGTATCGCACCTGGTCACGAGACATTCCGGCGTCGAGTGCCTGGTCGAGGCGAATCGCCCCGCCCTGGGTGACGCTGAGGTCGTGTATGAATCGGTCGGCGTTCATCAATGGATCGTCTCATCTGGGTGTGACGGATCTCGGCGACGTGTGAGATTCCGCGGGCTCGCGGCGGGACATATGACCGCTACGAGCCCAGGGCTCGCAGCGGCTACTCAGCGATTTGGAGCAGGACCTTTCCCATCGCGGTCCGGTCGACGAGCGATGCGTAGGCGTCCTGGAAATGGTCCAGTGCGAAGACGCCGCTGATCGGCGGGTCGATCTCTCCGGTCTCCGCCAGCCGGTAGAGCTCGGCGACGCTCTCGGCGGCAGCGTGCGGCTCCCTCGTCCGCCAGTTCCCCCAGTACACGCCCACGATCGATGACCCTTTCAACAGGGCGAGGTTGAGCGGGATCGCCGGGATGTCTCCGGCGGCGAAGCCGACCACCAGATGCCGCCCGTTCCACGCGATCGAACGAAATGCGGATTCGGTGAGATCGCCGCCGACGGGGTCGAATATGACGTCGGCGCCGCGGCCCTCGGTGATTTCCCGAACGGCGGTCTTCAGGTCCTGTTCTCGGTAGTTGATGGTGTGGCTGGCGCCGCGGCTCACCGCGTAGGCGAGCTTCTCAGCGGAGGACGCGGCGGCGATCACCGTCGCGCCCATGCCAGCTCCAAGCTCCACCGCTGCGCTCCCGACACCACCGGCGGCGCCGAGCACGAGCAAGGTCTCCCCTTTGGCGAGCTGCCCTCGATGGCGGAGGGCGTGATGGGCGGTCCCGTAGGCGATGGCGAACCCGGCAGCCTGCTCCTCGGTGAGGCCGTTGGGAAACGGGAGGACGCCGGTTGCCGGCACCAGCCAGCGCTCGGCGAAGGCCCCGTGAGTGACCGCCGCCACCACGGGCGACCCGACGGCGAGGGTTACCCCGGCACCGACCGCTGCGATGGTCCCGGTTCCCTCGAGTCCGGGGGAGAACGGAGGGTCGGGTCGGAACTGGTAGGTGCCTTCCACGATCAGGATGTCCGGGAAGTTCATCGCCGCGATCGAAACCTCGACCACCACCTCGCCGGGGCCGGGCGTTGGGTCGGGGAGCTCGCCGAGCTCGAGCCGATCGATCGAACCGAACTCCCGACACACCACGGCGCGCATCAGCGCCCCGAATCCTCGGTGCTGCAGCCGGCACAGACGGTGCTCATGACGGCGACCCTACCGGCTCGGTGACATCGGGCTTCGTGTACCAGTAGGCCCAGGCGATCAACACCAGCTGGAAGGGGAGCCGGAGCCAGTTGAGCAGGGTGCTCGGCTCATCGCCGACATAGGCCAGGTCGTTCATCGCCACCGAGAGGTTGGCCGGGAAGATGACGATCAGCAACAGGATGATTCCCCACGCCGCAACCATCCTGGTAGCCGGAACGAGCACGCCGATCCCAAGCGTCAGCTCGGCCACTCCGGAGAGAAACACGAGCTGGCTATGCCACGGCAGATATCCAGGCATGATCGCGATGTAGGCGTCGGCATCGATGAAGTGAATCATGCCGCTGACGATGTAGATCGCGGCCATCGGCCACAGCAGGACGCGTTTGGCGACGCTCACCCCTCGTCGACCATCCTCGCCACGTCGAATTCAACTCCCGTCTCGCGCTCGGAGACCTCCCACAGTGTTTCCGCACTCTGCGGGTCCAAGAACCGGGAACCGATTCTCCGCCGGATCGGTGGTCCGGACGATATCCAGCGCGGCGTATACAGCTCTCCGCCGCCGGCCTGGGTGTCGGTTGCGGCGCGTAGCTGGGGGAGGGCGCCGCGGGCCGGGGCCATGCCGATGATCGGGGTCACGGCTGCGAAGAATCGTGACCCGCGCTCGCCACCGCTGAGACGGACGCTCTCCTTCTGCAGGTTGGTGTCGGTGAACCCGGGGTCGGCGGCCAGGCTCGAGACCGTTGCATTGGCGGCGACCAGCCGCCGGTTGAGCTCGACGGCGAACTGAATGTTGGCGATCTTCGACTGCCCGTAGGCACCCCACGGGTCATAGGCGTCCTTGAGGTGCGGGTTTTCCGGGTCGACCGGCCGGCCGCGGTATCGAGCGGTGCTGGTGACCGTCACGACACGGCCCATCGGTGCACGGAGCAGCGCGGGCATCAAACGAGCGGTCAGGGCGAAGTGGCCGAGATGATTGGTGCCGAACTGCAGCTCGAAGCCATCGGCGGTCTGCATCTCTGCGGTGGCCATGACGCCGGCATTGTTGACCAGCAGGTCGATGGCGTCGTAGTCGACGAGGACTCCATCGGAGAAAGCCTTGACCGAGGCGAGAGACGCCAGGTCGAGGGGGCGATTGTCGAGTGTCGCGCCGGGGTGCTCGTCGAGGATCCTCTGCTCGGCCTGTTTCGCTTTCTCCTGGTTCCGAGCGCCCATCACCACAGTGGCGCCCTTGGCGGCAAGCGCCCTGGTGGTCTCGAGGCCGAGCCCACCGTTGGCACCGGTCACCACGGCCACATGCCCCTTCAGGTCGGGGATGTCATCTTCGGTCCACGACATCGATGCAGCGTCCACCGATGTCTGTTCATTGTCAAGGCCGGGGGGGTGGATACTCATCCCCGGGTCCATACACTCCCCCCCTGCGTGGCCGAAAAACGGCCTCAAAAAGGAGAGACCTCAATGGAAATTGGACCGATTCAGATCATCGCCGTCGGCTTTGCCGATCCAAAGCTCGACGGATCGGTGCTTGGTGCACTCGTCGACGCGTCCGACGCCGGCCACATCAAGGTCATCGACGTTCTCGGTGTGTACAAGGATGTCGACGGCACCATCCTCGCCGCCGAGGCCAGCGACCTGAGCGAAGAGGAAGCAATGACGTACGGCGCCTGGGTTGGCGCCCTGGTTGGCCTCGGTGCCGGCGGCGTCGAGGGGGCAGAAGTCGGTGCGATCGCCGGCGCCGTCGCTGCAGCCGAGAACTACGAGTACGGCATCGATGAGCAGAACATTCTCGCGCTCGCCGACGCCATCCCGGCCGGCGGGGGCGCCATGCTCCTGGCCATCGAGCACACCTGGGCCATCCCGCTGCGTGATGCAGTGGCAGCCTCCGGTGGGTTGATGCTCGCCCAGGACTTCCTCAGCCCGCTGGCTTTGGTGTCCCTCGGGGTGCTGGCCGCAAGCGAGTAGTCACATCAACGTCTGAGAACAGGGCCCGCGATCGGTGCGATCGTGGGCCCTTTCAGTGCGTCTCGGCCCTCCGGATCAGCCACACCGTCAAGGCGAAGAGGACGACGGCGATCGGGACCACGAGGTCGGCAAAGACGATCTCTGGATTGAGGAGCACACCCTTGAGGAAGAGCACTGCGAGGAGGACCGTGATGACCTCGAGCAGTTTCACTTTGAGGTCGGTGACGCTGGTGACGTTGAGCCAGTCGGGAGCCCGAAGCCGGGTGCGCTCCTCATCCCAGGCCTCGGCGTCGGCAACGACCCACAGGCTGTACACGCCATAGGCAAAAACCAACAGGACGAGTCCGAGCAGGAACTGGTCAAGGGCAGAGACAAGCTCGACGGTGGCCGCGAGCGCGGCGTCGCTGCTGAAGGCCTTGTCTTCGTGGCCACCGAGGTAGGAAACGATGGCGTCCACCGTCGAAACCGCCCCGATGACAAACATCAGCACCGCGCCGACGGCTCCGAATAGGACCGCGACCACGCTGAGGTACCTGGTTCGGAAGACCGTCTTCATGTGGCGAGCGTATTCGCGCGCTTCGGTTGCGGCTACGGGCAACCCTGTGAGTTCGCCACCTGTCCGGACTGTCAGGTCAGCGGACGATCCGACGGAACCCGAGGTGGCTCGTCGACGTGTCGAGCATCTGGGGCTGGCGAGCGGCCGGCCGGTACCGGTAGCAGTACTGCGGCGTGCACAGGTGCGAGCCGCCCTTGATCACCTTGCGGGGGATCGGTGTCTCCGGCTGGTTGGGATCGAGGCTGTCTTCCTCTCGCCCGCCCCGCGGATCGACCGGTGCACAACACGAGTTTTCGACAAGCGTCCCCGGCTTATCGGTGTACCAGTCGTTTGTCCATTCCCAGACGTTTCCTGCCATGTCGTAGAGCCCATACCCGTTGGGTGGGAACGTGCCGACCGGTGAGGTCCTCGTGAAGCCGTCGACTTCCGTGTTCTCGTACGGGAAGCGCCCTTGCCACGTGTTGGCCACCGGCTCGCTTTCCTGCGGGTCGTCATCGCCCCACACAAACCGCTTCTCGTCGAGGCCGCCGCGGGCCGCAAACTCCCATTCCGCCTCGCTCACCAATGCTCCGCCGGCCCAGTCCAGGTAGGAGATAACGTCCTCATACGCCACGTGCACGACCGGGTGATCGCTCAGGCCATCGAGGGTCGATTCGGGTCCGGTGGGGTTCCGCCACTGCGCCCCGCGTGTCCATCGCCACCAGTTTCCGTAGTTCCGCAAGTCGACCGGACCATCGCTCATCGTGAAGACGAGCGATCCCGGGACGAGATCTTCCGCTTTGGCACCCGGATAGAGCTCGGGTTCCGGGGCCCGCTCAGCCATCGTGACGTATCCGGTGGCGTCGATGAAGTCGGAGAACTCGTCGTTGGTGACATGGTGCGCATCGATCGAAAACCCTTCGACCGCCACTCGCCGCACCGGCGCCTCATCCGGGTAGAACTCGTTTGACCCCATGGCGAATTCGCCGGCGGGGATCTGAACCATGGAATCGGTCGTTGCAGTCATCAGCCTGCCGAAGCTAGCAGCACTCGGTGACGCCAACGTCGGTTTACGACTCCTCCCCAGACTGCGCTTCGCCGCCCATCTCGAACAGCTCGCTCTGTACGCTCACCTCGTCGATATCGACGACGGCCTGCTCTGCGGGCAGCCCGAACCAGCCAAGCCCGGAGTTGAGGGTGTAGGCGGTGAGCACGGCTACCGCAGCCGGAGCTGTTTCCACCGCCCCAACCCCAACAGTCAGGGCGGCGAGAAACACCATGCTGAACGGGGCGCCGATCGAGACTCCCGGCACTGCGACGAGCATGCAGGAAAAGGCAAGAGCGATCGGGATCTCCGGGATGAGCGCGTGAACGGCAAGGCCGGCAGTACCGCCGATGAACAGTGTCGGCATCACCGGTCCGCCGATGAACCCGGTAGTGAGGCTGATGGCGACTGCGACGATCTTTGCCGCCACCACGCCGACCAGTAGCAGCGCACCGATCGTCTCGACGTTCTCGATGGCAACGCCCAGCTGACTCTTTCCTGAGGCAAGGGTGAGTGGAAACAGGATGGCAATGCCACCGAGGGCGAGGCCGCCGGTCGTCGATCGTGCGATCTGGTTGGACAGCAGTGGAACGATCCAGCGTCGGATGACGAACACGCAGATCCCAAGGGCCCACGACAGCGCAGCAGCCACAAAGCCAAGGATGACCGCGAGACCGAAGTGCCAGAATCGCACCTCGTATCCCGGCAACGCAAAGACGCCAAGGAAGGTGTCGCCGACGATGGCGAACATCACCGCGAACCCGAAGATCGAAGCGGTGAGACCTGGGAGAAGGACGCGGTAGAGGTTGTGCCGCTCCGGCCATCGCAGCTCGGTGACGAGCAGCGTGACCAGGATCGGGGCGGTGAGCAGGCCGCCGAGAGAGCCGTTGATGCCGCTCAACGTGTTCACCTGGATTTCGCGGTCCGGTAACTTGCGAATCGTTGAAAACCAGTCACCGATGGTCGCTCCCGAGCGGACGCCGCCGTCGAAGGGCCCAAGGCTCGCGCCGCCGACCAGGGATACGATGGAGATGCCGATAGCCGGAAGGGCCGTGCTGCGGTCAACCGCCCCCTCCTGGATGATGCCGAGTGAGCCCCGCAGATCGTCTGGCACGTGCAGCGCCCCACGCAGCACGCCGACGATCAGGCCGGTCAGCCCGAGAAGGAGCAGCCACCACGGCTCTCCGCCGAGCCAGCCATAATCGACTTCCTCTGGCCAGATGAGCTCGGTCCCGATGCGGACCACTTGGGTGAAGGCCATTGCGGCGAGACCAGCGAGGGCGCCGATCAACACCGCGCGACCCATCCGGAACCAGAAGACCCGGTCTCTGGCGAAGTAGTCGGGCTGCGCCATCAGGTGACGAACGTAACGAAGTGGGGGCTCGACGGCTACCGGCGAGGTTGTGGGTTGGCTGACCTGGCTGATCTATCAGGTGGTTTTCGCATCACGCTGGCGGCCTCTCTAGCCTTTCGTTGGCGAACCGAAGAGGGGGTCTCGGAGCGATGTACTTCACCACTGCGATCGCTGTCGCCGCAGGCCTGTCCCTCGCCTTTGGGATCCTCTATTTCTTCGTCGGGCTGCGGCGCACGTCACATCGAAGGCTGAATCTCGTGTTCGCCTTCTTTTCGCTGGCGTACGCAGCCGCGATCATGGCGGCGCGGGCCGGCTACCTGGCCGACACCGTCGACCAGTACGCCACAGCGGCTCAGGTATCGACGTTCTTTGCCGCGATCGGGTTCTCTCTCCTCGGATGGTTTGTTGCCGCCTATACCTCGGTGCGGCCGAGGGTGCTGCTGGTGGCGATCACCGGAGCGTTTGCCATCGTTGCGGTCGCCAGCGTCTTTTTCCCAGACCTCGTCGTCGATGTCTCCGCCGGGGTCGGGCAGGTCACACTCCCCTGGGGCGAGACCCTGCTCATGAACGAGGGAGAGGACCCCCCGCTCCTATCGCTCTATCTGCTTGCTCTTCTTGCGGTGGTCGTCTACATCATCGTCGCTGATGTCATTCAATTCCGTCGGGGAGACCGGCGCGACGCCGTCATCCTCGCGATCGGGATCGCCTGGTTCGTCTTCACGATCATCCAAGAGAACCTGGTGGTGCTCGATGTGATCGACTTCGTTTGGCTTTCGGACTTTGGGTTCCTCGGCTTCGTTCTGGTGATGAGCCTCTCTCAGGCGAATATCGTGATTGAGACCGAAGAGGAGCTGCGGGATTACGAGGCCAGCCTCGAGTCGATGGTCGTTGGCCGTACCTCCCGACTGCAGGAAGCACAGGAACAGTTGGTAGAACAGGCCGAGGAACAGGCAGCGAACGCGGAGCGAAGCCGGCTCGCCCGCGATCTTCACGATGTCGTTACCCAGCTCCTCTTCTCAATCAACCTGATCGCGGGGAGTCTTCCCAGGCTATGGCGCAGCGATCCGGAAATGGCGGGTCGGAGCACCGACGAGCTGCAGCGCCTCACGCGCGGCGCCCTGGCCGAGATGCGGACCCTGCTCAGGGAGCTTCGCCCACATACGATCGCCGACACCGACCTGAACACGCTCGTCACCCAGCTCACGGACGGGCTCGCAGCACGCCACGACATTCCCGCGAATGTGCATACCGACGTCAACCGCGACCTTCCTCCCGACGTGCATCTTGCCCTGTACCGGATCGCTCAGGAAGCAATGAACAACGTGGCCAAACACGCCAATGCCAGCAGCCTTGTCGTCGGCCTGACCGGGAATGACGGCCGTGTCCATCTGTCTGTGACCGACGATGGGTATGGGTTCGACCCCGCCGAGGTCTCCTCGGACCACATGGGTCTTGACATCATGCGAGAGCGGGCGAGTGACATCGGGGCCGACCTCGCCGTCACCAGCGAGCGAGACGCCGGTACCACGGTCGACGTGACGTGGAGCGATCCTGCGCATGGCTGAGCCCACCCGCGTCCTCGTCGTCGACGACCACAAGGTGGTCCGCAAGGGCCTCCGCACCTTCATTTCCGTCACGGACGATCTCGAGCTCGTTGGGGAAGCCGGCAACGGCGAGGAGGCGATCGAACAGGTCGCCGCTCTCCATCCCGACGTCGTGCTGATGGACCTCAAGATGCCGGTCATGGATGGGCCGACTGCAATAGCGGAGATCCGAAATCGTTTTCCCGAGGTGCAGATCGTGGCGCTCACCAGCTTCGATGACGAGTCATTGGCCAAGAGAGCGCTCGAGGCCGGCGCAATCGGGTACCTGTTCAAGGACGCCGAGGAGGAGGAGCTCATCTCCGCGATCCGCATGGCCAACGAGGGCAGAGGCGTGGTGGCACAGGAGGCGATGCGGGCACTCGTCGATCGATCCGATGACGAGTACGGGGTCCGCCTGACCGAACGCGAGCAGGAGATCCTGGCGCTTGTGGGACGCGGGCTGACCAACCCTCAGATCGCCGATCGGCTGATCATCAGCGTGTCGACGGTCAACTTTCACGTGCACAATATCCTCGACAAGCTTGGGGCGAAGACCAGGACCGAAGCGGTGAGCATTGCCGCCCGCGAGGGCCTGATCGACCTTTGACCGCATCGGGACCTGATAAATCCAACAGGTCGCACAACCCACAACCTGGCCCGTAGCCGCGTCCGGCACCGCTCGGTACGTTCGCCCTACCGGACCCGGAAAGGGGTAGACGATGGCGATCGACAAGCCGAACATCCTGGTTCTGTGGGGCGACGACATCGGCTGGTACAACATCAGCCACAACAACAAGGGGGCGATGGGCTACGAGACGCCCAACATCGACCGCATCGCCCGTGAGGGCGTTGAGTTCACCGACTACTACGCCCAGCAGAGTTGCACCGCCGGCCGTGCCTCGTTCATCACCGGGCAAAACCCGATTCGAACCGGGCTCACCAAGGTCGGGATGCCGGGATCGACCATCGGGTTGCAGGCAGAGGACCCCACCATTGCTGAGCTACTGAAACCGCTCGGCTATGCCACCGGTCAGTTCGGAAAGAACCACCTCGGCGACCTCGACGAGTTCCTGCCGACCAACCACGGCTTTGATGAGTTCTACGGGAACCTCTACCACCTCAACGCCGAGGACGAGCCTGAGCACCCCGACTATCCAAAGGACCCAGCGTTCCGGGAGCAGTTCGGTCCGCGCGGGGTGATGCACACGTTTGCCGATGGCCGCATCGAGGACACCGGCCCATTGACGAAGAAACGGATGGAGACCGTCGACGACGACGTCACCGACCGCGCAGAGCAGTTCATCCGCGATGCCCACGATTCGGAGACACCCTTCTTTGTCTGGTGGAACGCGACCCGAATGCACATGTGGACCCGGCTCAAGGAGGAGTCAGAGGGCCTCTCCGGACAGGGCTTCTATAACGACGCCATGGTGGAGCATGACGGCCACGTCGGGCAGCTGCTCGACCTCCTGGACGAGCTTGGCATCGCCGAGAACACCATCGTTGTGTATTCGACCGACAACGGGCCGCACTACAACGCCTGGCCCGATGGGGGCATCACCCCGTGGCGGAGCGAGAAGAACTCGAACTGGGAGGGCGCTTATCGAGTGCCGGCGTTTGCCCGCTGGCCCGGGAAATTCGCGGCGGGTACGACGCTCAACGGCATCGTCACCCACCAGGAGTGGCTGCCGACCTTCCTCGCCGCCGCCGGCCAGCCGGACATCGTCAAGGAACTGAAGGCTGGCCATCAGGCCGGAGACAAGCACTTCCGGGTCCACATCGACGGTTACAACACCCTCCCCTATCTGAAGGGGGAGGCCGATGAGTCGCCGCGGGAGTGGTTCTTCTACACCAACGACGACGGGTTGATCGCCGCCCTCCGCTACGGAGATTGGAAGGTGGTCTTCTACGAGCAACGCGCCAAACAGATGCTGGTTTGGGCAGAGCCGTTTGTCGCTTTGCGCATGCCGAAGATCTTCAACCTGCGCCGCGACCCGTTCGAGCGGGCAGACGAGAACGCGAACTCCTATTGGAATTGGTTCCTCGAGCACCTGTTTGTGTTGTACCCGATGACGGCGCTTGCCGCCGAGCAGATCAAGTCGTTCAAGGACTTTCCACCGAGGCAGGACCCCGCCGCGTTCAACCTCGATGCGGTGATGGCGCAGATGGCCGACGCCAGCGGCGGTGGCATGCGCTGAGCAGACCCCGGCGAGCCACTTGGAGGAGACATGACGGCACCGGCTAACAGCACGGCCCGGCCAAAGACGTTCGAATGGTGGATGGTGTCCAACTTCGCCATGGGGGCGGGCTACAGCGCCTTCGTGTCACTGCTCATCCCGCCGTTCGTCAAGGAAATCACCGGCGACGTCTCTGCAGCCGGTGTGGTTATGGCGATCATCGCCCTCGGCGCCTTGCTCGGACCGGCCCTGGGGACGTTCGCCGACAAGTACTCGGCGCATCGTTTGCTCCTGGTACTTGGCGTCGGCGGGATGGCAGTTGCCTTCGTCATGCTGGCGCTTTCGTCTGAGAACACCGAGCTGTTCGCCATCGACGCCATCGTCATGGGCGTCGGCATCGCCGCGGTGTCTGCGGTGGGCCCGGTGTTCATCGTCGGTGCCAGGCTTCCCCAGGCCGTCGAGGCCAAGCAGCTGACCACGTTCTCATTGATGATGCCTACCGGGCAGCTCGTCGGTGGCCTGCTGCTTGCCGCGGTCGCCGGCTGGACTTTCACACAGCGCTTCTGGCTCGGGGCCGGAGTGATGGCTGTTGCCTTCGTGATTGTCTGGCTCACCTCCACCGATCCAAACCGTCGGTTGCAAGCGGCGATCGCTGCGGGAGAGGGCGGCTCGGAGGCGGTGAAGGAAGCACGCAAAGCCTCCCTCAAGCAGGTGTTCTTCTCCCTCTTCGGCGTCTACCTCCTGGTCCTCACCTTGTCATCGGTCGCCAACAACGGGGTGAATTCTCAGATCGCCAACATCATGCCAAACGTCTACGGCATGAGCGAGCAGATGACTTCGACGATGATCGGGCTCGCTGGCCTCTTGAATATCATCCTCTTCTTCCCCGCAGGGCGCTGGATGGCGCGCAGCGGAGGGTTCTCACCATTCACTGCCGGCATCATCGCCCGTTTCGCCGCAGGCGTTGGGATGGCGGTCGCCGGCCTCGCAACCGGGAACAATCTGCTGCTCGGCGCTGCCTTCATGCAGCTCATGTACAACGCGGCGCCGTTCGTGCGGCTTGCCCAGCCAAATCTGGCGGTGCGCTACGCCAAGTTCCCCGCGGGAGCAGCGAGCGGGTGGGTCATCGCCGCCAGTGCCACCGGCAGCTTCGTCGGCAGCCTCATTGGCGGTTTCCTTGCCGACCAGTTCGGTTTCAACGCAGTCAACTGGATGGCTGCGGTGGCGGCCGGTCTGTCGTTCGTCGTGCTGTGGCTGTGGCTGCGGCCTGGCGAGGAGCGTATCCGCGACGCGTCCTCAGAGGGCACGCCGGACGCCGTCTCGGATGCGCCCGCCACGTGATGGACACACGATGCGCCTGGTAGTTGCCGTCCACAGCAGAGAGGTGAAGACCGCGCTGTTCCTCGCCCTCAACGGCCTCGACACGGTCACCATCGTCGCCACCGCCACCTCGACCGCCGAACTGGTCAGCTACTGCAGGGCGTTTCGGCCAGACGTGGTGGTTGTGGAGCGAGGCCTGCCCGGTCGCCCGCTGATCGAGGCCATACCGAAACTCGGCGAATCGATGAGGAAGGGTCGGGTTCTGCTGATCGACGGTGACGAGGCGCTCGACCTGGCAAGGAGCGTCTCATACGTCGAAGTGTTCGGGGACATCGCCGATCTGGTTGCGGCTCTACCGGAGCCCGAGAGAGAAGCGCGTGGATCGTGAAGGAGCAGAGCACCCTGGTAGATCGGCCAGGCACAGGAACCCACAGCTTGGCCCGTAGTTCCCAAAGGACGCACCCGATACGTTGGGAGTTGAGATGACGAGCGAGAGCCACGATCCAGCAGACGATGTCCGAGTCGCACCCGAGCACACGCCGGAGGAGGACGCCAAGGAGAACCGGAAGAAGGCAATACGCGAGCTGATCCTCGTCGGAGTTGTCCTGTTCCTGATCTTCGTTGTCTTCCTGCCTCAGTTCATCGACTACGGCCAGGTCGTCGACTCCATCCTGAAGCTGACCATCGGCGAGATCGTCCTGCTGACCGTCCTCGGGATCGCCTTCACCTGGTTCAGTGCCGGGGTCTACAACACGCTGATTCCCGGCCTCGGCTGGTGGGAGGGG
>CAXMOP010000084.1:0-2173 GCA_964195155.1 uncultured Kiloniellales bacterium
TCGACCGTCGCGGACGAAGGGCATCCAATTCTTCTCGTGCCGGTACGGGTCCGGCTGTGGCAACCGGATCGCGGTTTGGGACCGCAGATCGATCATGACGGGCCCGAGCACTCCTTGCCGGCCGAACTCCCGCGCCCATCCGATGGCAAGCCTCCGCCCATCGATTTCGATCGGGCGGAGATCTTCGGTCCCGGTGGCGTGCGAGCTGACCGGTGGGATTGTCGTTGCCGGGTCGTGCACCGGCCGGACCCCGCGTACTCCGAGCTCGTGGTCGAGGTCGATCACTGCACCGAGCGTCCGGAAGCGGTTGGTCCGGTCGTCGAAGCGGTATCGCCCGCCGTCGGACCCTGCATTGGTGAGCTTCAGTGCGATCATCGGTCCGTTCGCGGTGGCGGTGATCGACGGATTGGTAACCCGCCAGCGAGGAATGCAGTCGAGCTCGATTCGCCAGGCTGCGCTGGTCGCGAGACGGGGGACGCGTCGACGACGATCGGATCGCGCCCGGGTCCTTGCTGTCCCGACAGGCCCGCCGAGATCGTGGGCCGCCGTTCGCGCCGGGCCCGGGGCGTCGGGGGCGGCTAGGACTCGGGCTGTCGCGGCGATCGCCGCGCTGCTCCTGCCTCCTGCGTGGGCACACCGGGCCAGCTCCAGATCAGCCATCCAGCCCGAGGCGCCCGGTCGGACAAATGAAGCGAGTGGCGGCGGCTCGCATGAGCGCGCCCGCTGTGCGGCTCGTCGCGCCCGGCCGAGTCGGCCCCGAGCCCGCCATGCCCACGCGAGAACGAGCCACCCCTCCGCGCGCTCCGGGTCGACCCCGATGGCTCTTCGTGCTGCGGCCGTGGCTTCGTCACCGAGGCTGATGTCGATCTCGGCGCAGCGGACGGCCGCATGGAACCGTTCGTCCACTGGCTCAGCCCCGCTTTTCACCCGGCGATCGAGGAACTCGCGGGCACGATCGAGGTGACCAAGACCAAGCAGCACCAGTCCCAGGTAGAAGATCGTGCGCGGGTTGTCGGGGTCGGTGGCGAGATCGCGTTCGAGAAGAGCCCGATCACGCACGAAACGGCGGCCTCCGTCGGCCGCGCCGTCGCCGTGGTGGACGATCGCCACACCATCGAGGAGCTCCTGTCGGAAGGGCTCGGCACAGTCGAGGTGTTCGTGGGTCGAGCCGACCCAACGCCACGGCAGGGAGCCATCGACGAAGCGAGGGGCGAGATAGTCGACCTCGCCTCGATGGCGGCAGAGGTAGGCCACGCCACTGTCGAGCGGTTGGAGCTTGCCGTCGAGCTCCACCGTCATGTCGGCATCGAGGAGGAGTTGGTGGTCGGCGACGCCTGCGGACAGTGCTGCGAGTTCGGTGCGGTTGTGCCCGAAGTCAACCCACGGGCGATGGTGAATCACACCCGGAAGGTCGGCGAGTGCTCGTTCGATGCGCTCCACCGTGTCGTCCGACGAGCCCGTGTCGCAGATCACGTAACTGTCGATGAGCGGACGAGCAGACGTGAGGCATCTCTCGATCACATGCGCCTCGTCGCGCACGATCATGGTGAGAGCGAGCCGTGGCATCCTCCACCTTCGCACGATCCGGTGGGTTTCGTTTCCGGTCGATGGTTCACGTGCTCCGGCGGGAGGGACGATGTTCTCGTAAGATAGGGCAGCATGTCGGACTCACTTCCCGCCGGGCCCCCGTATTCGGTCGACAGTCTCGGGACGAGGCCGCTCACCCAGGCTTTCCATACGGTGTCTGGCACCGGCGAGCCGGGCAGTCAGCTCATTGTGGATCTGCAGGGGTCTAGTTGGGGCACGCTCGATCCCCTCATCGGTACCCCCGACTTTGCTTTCGGTGGGGAGTACCGTGCCCCGCAAGCACGTCAAGGGTCGGCGGCAGATCAGGTTGTCACCGTTGGCGACGACGGCACCTGGTCCCTTGACTTGGGCGAGGTCCCCGATGGTCAGTACTGGATCGTTGTACAGGATCTGGAAGGCCGAAGCCCTGGGGTTACCGCAGGGTTGCAGGTGTGGTCGAGTCCAGCCGACCGGATGCAGCAAAACCCCGATGAAAGCTTGCTCGCTACGGGTCCGCCTCGAACCCCTCCGGCCCCGTCTGGACGACTCGAGAACGAGGAGTTCGCGGTCGACGCCCAGGCTGACCCCGATCTGACGCAGTCGTTCC
>CAXMOP010000085.1:0-4650 GCA_964195155.1 uncultured Kiloniellales bacterium
TGGACGAAGAAGCGCCCGTTGACCGCATAGTTGGGGTGGAAGGCGAGCCCCATAAGCCCACCGTCGCCGGACACCGAGACGTCCTGGACGTTGAGGAACGCCGTTGGCTTCACGGCGCCGTTCTCGAGGATCTTGATGGCACCGGTCCGCTCGACGATGAAGAGCCGGTCGTCGTCGTCGGGGGCGACCGCGGCGACGGGTTGGCTGAGCCCGCCGGCGACCTGGGAGATCCCGATGTCGGGGATGGCGGGGATGTCGCCCCACTTGCCGGCGACCGAATAGGAGTTGGCGGTGCCGTAGGCGAAGGACTCGTCTGCGTTGCCCTGGGTGTTGGTGTGCTTCAGATGGAAGAAGGCACTAGCGGGCCGGAACACCCCCGGGGTATCGGTCCCATCGGCGGTCCAGTCGCCACCGACAAACCGGTCACCGGGGTTGCCATAGAAGAAATCGAAGTTGGCGTTGCCCTGGGTGTGGGAGTTGCGGAAATACATCTCGCCGGTACTCTGCCGATACAGCCCCACCGTGTCGGTCCCGTCATCATTGAAATCACCCGTGAACGGCGTATCGCCCGGGTTCCCGAAGACGTAATCCAGCTCCGCCTGGCCAAGACCACCGCCGTCCTCGCCGAGCTCGTTGACGATGAACACCCGGGATTGGGACGGCCGGTAGATCGACACCGTGTCGCACCCGTTGTTGTTGAAGTCCCCCGCAATCGGGACATCCCCCGGATTCCCGAAGAAGAAGGTGATGTCGGCATTCCCCTGAGAGTTGGCGTTGCGCAGATACACGAACCCGTCCGACTGGCGATACAACCCCGGGGTATCGACCCCGTCACAATCCCAATCCCCCGCAAACGGCACATCACCGGGGTTGCCATAGAAGAACGTGAACGTGTCCCCATCGCCATCCCGCAACGACCACACCCCGCTCGACTGATCCACCACCCCCACCGTGTCAGGGTCGGCAGCCAGGGCAGGGATCGCCGCGGTGAGCAGCCACACCAGGATCAGCACAAACAGATTTCTCGTCACGGGTCGCATGGGGATCTCCTGGCCGAACGTCTCACCCTGCTATCGGCACCACCGACACAGGGACTAAGTAACCCCATCCTGACATGACTAGTTCTTTATCGGAGCCGACTCCCGGTCGCCTAGACTCGATGGGGGAATGGACTCATTGAATATCGCCGTCATCGGTACCGGCTACGTCGGGCTCACCGCGGCCGCCGCGTTCTCCCACCTCGGCCACGACGTCACCGGGGTCGACATCGACAAGGATCAGATTGCCAACCTCAACAACGGCGTGGTCCCCATCTTCGAGCCCGGCCTCGCCGAGCTGATCACCGAGGGGACCGCAGCGGGCCTGCTCCGGTTCGGCTCCGACCACGCCAGCGCCACCAGCGCCGCAGATGCCGTGTTCGTCACCGTCGGGAGCCCGACCAGCGCCAGCGGGCGCGCCGACCTGTCCTACGTCGATGCCGCTCTGGAACAGATCGCCCCGACGCTGCAGCCGGGCATTGCGGTGGTCATCAAGTCGACCGTGCCGGTGGGGACCACTGCAAGGTCGCGTGAGTCGCTGGAGCGTCTCCGACCCGGCCTCGACCTCGACGTGGTGGCCAACCCGGAGTTTCTCCAGCAAGGAAGGGCGGTCCAGGACTTCCTCCGCCCCGATCGCCTCGTCGTCGGCGCCGACAGCGAACGCGCCCTGACCACGATGCGGCGGATCTACGAGCCGCTCCTTGCCAACGATGAGACCATCGATGCGCTCTTCACCGACACCGCCACCGCCGAATTGATCAAATACGGCGCGAACGCATTCCTGGCCATCAAGCTGTCGTTCATCAACGAGTTGGCCGACCTCAGCGAGGAAACCGGGGCCGATATCGACGACGTGGCCCTCGGGATCGGCCTTGACCCGAGAATCGGCCCTGCGTTCCTCCAGGCCGGGCCGGGTTTCGGCGGGTCGTGTCTGCCGAAGGACACCGAGGCCCTGCTGTTCACCGGACGCGCCCTCGGCGTTTCGTCTCGAGTCGTTGCCGCCGCCATCGACGTCAATGCCGAGCGAAAACGCCAGATGATCGCCAGGGTCGCCGCCGCAGTCGAGGGCCCCCTCGCCGATGCCACTATTGCGGTGCTCGGCATCACCTTCAAGGCCGGCACCGACGATCTTCGGGAAAGCCCGGCAGTGGACATCGTTCGCGGACTGATCGGCCACGGCGCAACGGTCAAAGTGACCGACCCCGAAGGCATCGAAGCGGCACGCAGCCTTCTGCCGGCTGCCGAGTACTTCGAGGACCCCTACGACGCCATCACCGGAGCAGACGCAGTGGTCATCGCCACCGAATGGCCCGAGTTCGCCAAACTGGACCTGGCCCGGATCATCGAGCTTGCCGCCCAACCGGTATTGGTAGATCTGCGGAACCTGCTCGACCCAATCGAGGCCAACGCGGCGGGGCTGCGCTACTCGTCGATCGGGAGACCGCCTCAGTAATTTCGAGACACGCACCAAGGGGAGACACGTCCTAAGGGGAATGGGGAGCGCATGAAGATCACCGCGGTGATGACCGTCCGCAACGAACAACACGTCTTGGCAACGAACATCGCCCATCACCGCGCACTCGGCGTCGACGAATTCCGGATCCTCGACAACGGCTCGCAGGACGGAACCGTCGAGGTGATCACAGCGATGGCCGAGCGTGATCCATCGGTGAAGTGGACGACCGATGATGGACCGTACCGGCAGAATGAGATGGTGACGGAGCTCGCCCGGGAGGCGTTCCGACACGGTGCGGACTGGGTGGTTCCGATCGACGCGGACGAGTTCTGGTGGACCCCGACCCGGTCGCTGAAAGTCGCGCTCGATGGTTCGGATGCGGGGGCCCTCGTCTGCCAGGTAGACAACTTCGTCCAGTCGGCCGCAGTGCTCCACGACCACCCGACGAGCCTGGTCACGATGATCTATCGGGCGCAAGCCTCGGGGCGCCATGAGGACGCCAAGCGCCTCGTCGAGGAACAGAAGATCGGGTTCGTGGAGATTACCTACCCGCCCAAGCTGATCCTGAGGCCAACGCCCTCGCTGACCATCGCCCTCGGAAACCACTCGGCGACTGGGTACGCCGGTGAGGAGCGACCGGCGACCGATGTGGTCGTCCTGCACGCTCCGATCCGCGCCCGCGATCGATTCATCAACCGGGCCGAACTCGGGCGCAGGCACAACGTGATGTACGCCGATTCTGACATTGGGTGGCATGTGCGCCGCCTGGCGGACATGAACGCCGAGGGCCTCGAAGCAGAGTGGACCGCCAACTCCTACGACAACGGAGCACTCACCGTGCAAGGACTCCGGCATCCGCTGGTTCGCGACCACCGATTGCGCGACGCGGTACTCCCCCACACCGCGCGGCTGGATCGGTGGCTCGGCCCGTTCCGTTCTCGACGACCGGGATCAAGCCCGACGGCGGTGGGCGAACACCGACACGCCGACCAGTAGCGCCAGGGCGGCGGCCTCTCCGACGAGAAAGGCAGTCGCCACCCTGATCATCGGTTCGGCGGTCGAGACGAACAGGGCGACTGTTGCGGCGAGGAGCGCCAGCAACCAGATCACGGCCAGTCTCCCGGTCTCTCCTCTGGCGACGAAAATCTGGTTCAAGAACAGCGAGGCGAGGGCGAAGCCAACTGCGGCGGCGGCAAGCCCGGAGACCACCGACGGGGGCGCGAACTCGGCGCCGTAGAGCACTTCGACGACGATCGGTCCGAGGACCCAGCCGCCGGCGCCAAACAACGCGGCGAGCGCAACCCCGGCAATCCCAATGCGCTCGGCCCACACTTTGAGCCGGTGATCGTCCCCGGCGGAGGCCATCACCGTGAAGTCGGGCAGCACCCTGGCAATCAGGTTGTAGGCAGACGTCACCGGGCCCCGAAACAGGGTGAACGTGACGAAGACCACCGAGACCGCCGTTGCGGTACCGCCCACGAAGCTGACGATGACGGGCTCGGCGGCGAGGATGATTTGAGACGCCGCGGTCGCCACGATCAGGGCGCCGAGGAACCCGGCACCGGCTGGGATGCTGTCCGCAAGCATCGGCATCTCGGTAGTGGTGGTCGCTAGCGGTCGGGCTAGCACAACGACCAGTGGCGAGATCGCCAGGATGGCGACAAAGGCCAAGGCCGAAGCGGATGTGGCGGCGACCCCGATGGCCAGCGCCACCAGGACCACGCCCTCGAGGGCAACGATCGCGCCGTACGCAGTGAATCGGCGCCGACCCGCCAGAAACGCCCGACCAACCGTCAGCAAGCCCCGGGAGATCAGAATGGCTACTGCTGCGACAACGAACCCGGACGACCCCGCGAAGAACCGGTCGAGCGTGGCGGCAACGAATACGGCCCCGATGACGATACCGGCCAGCAACGGCGTTGCCACGATCAGGATCGCGTCGCGATCCGGTAGCCACCGGCCACCGCCAAGGGTGAGCCGCCTGGTCACGTACTGCTCGACCGGGATATTCAGCACGGTGAACACCAGGAACGAGATCGTCCACATGACGCCGATCGATGCGAAGAGCTCCGATCCGAGGGTGCGCGCCGCGATCACCTGATACAGATAGACGCTGAGTGCGCTGACCGCAGTGCCGGCGACGATGGCGACGGTGCC